>CAZPAM010000001.1:0-44450 GCA_964584595.1 uncultured Candidatus Scalindua sp.
ACACATTTGCCACTCGATTAGCACAAGCAGGTGTAGATTTGTACAAAATATCCAAATTGTTAGGACATAAGGATATCAAGATGACCCAGCGATACTCTCACCATTGTCCGGATAGTCTACGAGACGGAGTGGAAATTTTAGAAACTGACTACAATTTGACTACAATCGAGCAAAAGAGTGGTTTTGTAGCTTGCCCAAACTCAAGCTAAGCCTTTTATTTGTAAGGGCTAATGTATTTACTTAGTTGACTGTGTGCCCTTTACGGTTATAATACGACTTTTGTAAAATACGATTAGATGAGATAAAGAAAAATATGCCAAAGACCGTGGCCATTATCCCTGCAAGATATGCATCATCCAGGCTTCCCGGTAAATTAATTAAAAATGAAGCGAGAGAACATACGGGAAAATATCTTATCGAGCATGTATATGAAAATGCAATAAGTGCGAAAAACATCAATGAGGTTGTTGTTGCTACAGATGATGAACGCATCGCCGAAGTGGTAGAGCAATTTGGTGGATGTGTTAAAATGACATCTACGAATCACAAATCAGGCACGGACAGGATCGCCGAAGTAGCATCAAATCTGGATGCAGATTTCGTTGTGAATATTCAGGGAGACGAGCCAGACGTTAAAGGAATGATGATAGACGATCTGATTGAATCCATGTATACTGAGAAAGAAGCAGTAGTTTGTACATTTGCAAATAAAATAAGGTCTATGGAGGAATTCACTGATCCAAACGCCGTAAAGGTGGTTATAGATAAAGATGGCTATGCCATGTATTTTTCCAGGGCAACTATTCCGTATATCAGGGATAAAAATAGTAATCCTGAACTTTCCATATCAGAAAAAACCTCAGATGAATATAGTACCGGAAACAATACATCATTTCCTTTTTTAAAACATCTTGGTATATATATGTACCGTAAGGACTTTTTGCTGGAATTTTCCAGCCTTGCAATACCAGATATAGAAGAGCTAGAAAAGCTGGAGCAACTTAGAGTTCTTTCAAATGGATACAAAGTCAAGGTTATTGTCACTCATTTCATGTGTGAGGGAGTAGACACACCTGAAGATTTTGAACGATTCTTAGATAAATATCGAATATGACAAAGCATATATTTGTTACAGGTGGTGTAGTTTCTTCTCTGGGGAAAGGCTTGAATGCAGCATCGATTGGGATGCTTTTAGAGAGTCATGGCCACAAAATCAGCTTACAGAAATTTGACCCTTACGTGAATGTTGATCCAGGCACGATGGCCCCGTTTGAACATGGAGAAATTTATGTTACTGAAGATGGCGCCGAGACAGATCTCGACTTGGGACATTATGAAAGGTTTACAAATACAGTTACGAATAGGGATTGTAATTGCACTACAGGTTCAATTTATTACTCCGTAATAACAAAAGAGCGTAAGGGAGAATATCTGGGGAAAACCATACAGGTAATACCTCACATAACGAATGAGATAAAGGATTGCATCCGTAAGCTGGCAACTGCGGATACAGATATAGTGATCTCCGAAATAGGTGGAATTGTTGGAGATATTGAGAGCCAGCCGTTTGTAGAGGCCATTAGACAATTTGGCAGGGAAATAGGCAGAGAAAACGTGCTGTATATACACCTGACACTTATACCTTATCTCAGAGCGGCAGATGAGATAAAGACAAAACCTACGCAGCATAGTGTTGGTATGTTGCGCCAGGCGGGAATTGAACCAGACATATTGATATGTAGAACGGAAAAAACACTTTCTGATGAAATAAAGGAGAAACTTTCTCTGTTCTGTAACGTGGACAAGGAGTCTATAATAGAAGAGGTGGACGTAAAACCCTACCTCTATGAAATACCTTTACTACTCGTCAGAGAGGGGCTTGACAAAATAATCTTAAAGAAACTTCAATTAAATTCTGAAGGAGGCACTCTTGACAAATGGCTCAATATGATGGAAGTCCTGAAGAATCCACAGAAGGTTACCGAAATAGCTATTGTCGGCAAGTATATCGGACACCAATCTGCTTACGAATCTATTTATGAGGCATTAACACACGGAGGCATCGGTAATGCAGCCAAGGTAAAGGAGAGAAGGATTGAGTCTGAGGATATAGAGAAGATGGGTACGGAAAAACTTCTCGAGGGATGCAATGGAATCTTAATACCGGGCGGATTCGGGGAAAGGGGAATCGAGGGGAAGATAGAGGCTGTAAAATATGCCAGAGAAAACAATATTCCATATCTTGGACTGTGCTTGGGTTTGCATTGTGCAGCTATAGAGTTTGCACGAAACGTATGCAACCTGGCAGAAGCAAACAGTACTGAGTTCGACTCTAACACACCGGATCCGGTTATATGCCTGCTAGAAGAACAGAAGGATATCGAGAAAATGGGCGGGACTATGAGACTGGGAGCGCAACAGTGCAGGCTTAAGCCAAGTACCACTGCCCACGAAAGTTATGACCAGGAGATTATTTCCGAACGACACAGGCACAGGTATGAATTCAATAATAAATACAGAGATGTTTTTGCACCGAAAGGGATGATTTGCAGTGGTTTTACAATGGACAATGAGTTGGTGGAAATAATCGAACTGAAAGACCATCCATGGTTTGTAGCAGTACAATTTCATCCCGAGTTTAAGTCTAAACCAACTAATCCACATCCTTTGTTTAAAAGATTTATTAAGGCCACACTGGATGTTAATAGTTAACGTGTTACTGCAATAACCGATATCTCTTAATGGAGGCTTTGAAAATGGATGACAACGAAAAACTAAAGCAGTCAGGCTCTGATTCGGAAAAAGAAGTGGATGGGAGAAGTGAATCTGCGCAAAAAGACATACCCAAGATTCCGGAAGCAAGCTTTTCCCTGTTTATGTCAAGCCTTGTAACGCAGGCATTAATCAGTTTAGGAGAAGTAGAGAATCCATTCAGTAAAAAGAGCGACCAGAATCTCGACCAGGCAAAGTTTACAATTGACACACTGGAGATAATCAGAGAGAAGACAAAGGGAAACCTTAACGAAGATGAGACGAAACTTTTAGATACAGCTCTCTATGATTTAAGAATGAGATATATTGAAAAATCCAAGTAAGCAGTTATTCCTGGATTAGTTCCACAAGACGTTTTGCAAGTTCTATATGACCTTTTTCTTCATTACTGATTGATCGTAGAGCACTGATAATGTTCTCATCATCAAGCTCCTCTATGCAATCGTCATATAATGCTTTAGCATCTTCTTCAAACTTCAGAATTCTTTGAAATATTTCAGTAAGGGCTTCCCTAGAATACATCTTTCTCACTTTCTTTTACATCTTGTATTAATTTTTCTATTACATTTTTGTGCCTTTGAGTATCATCCCTTAATTTTGATACTATATTCTGTACCTTTTCCTTCTTGTCTTCACTTAGCCACTTGTAATATTTAAGTGACTTAATAGTATAGTCATAGAATTGGTTGTTTGCTTCCTCTTCACTGTCAAGAGCGTTATATAGATTTTCTATAAGCTGTTTCTTTTTAATCACAATTTGGTCCTCTTGAAATCTTAAAAGATAAAATATAACAAACACTTACAATATAAAGCAAGTTTAAAAAATGAGTTATCCACTATTTGTCAAAAAAGATATAGACGGATTCTTTGGCCTTGCCATTGACAATCTTGTACAGCTAATACTCATCGTGAGTTTTTGTAAGATGTTGTGTGGCATGCCTGACGAACTTGTCTTCGGTATGATACTTCCCGGAGCTGCTATTTCAATACTCCTGGGAAACCTTTTCTATTCATGGCAAGCCAGAAGGCTTGCAATAAAAACAAAAAGGGATAACGTAACAGCTCTACCTTATGGAATAAATACGGTTAGTCTCTTTGCCTTTATCTTTTTCATAATGGCTCCGGTTTATGAGGCTACCAAAGACCCATACTTAGTATGGAAGATCGGCATGGTTGCCTGTTTCCTCAGCGGAGTGATAGAGATGCTGGGAGCATTAATCGGAGGGTATCTGAGACGTATTACTCCACGGGCAGCCTTACTCTCCACCCTTGCAGGCATTGCCATTACGTTTATCTCTATGGATTTCGCATTTAGGATATTTGAGAAACCAATAATAGCCTTATTTCCGCTTGCGTTTATACTTGTTCAGTATTTCTCAAAAGTAAGATTCCCCCTGGGACTGCCTGGAGGTCTGATTGCCATAGGAGTTGGTACAGGATTGGCATGGATGTTGGGTTATATGGGTAGTGAAAGTATTGTCAGTAAGGATGGATTTATTCACTTTTCTCCACCGCATTTTAGTGCCGGAAGCATGATTGACATAATTCAAAGTAAATATATGCTTCAATATATTTCAATTATTATTCCGATGGGTGTATTTAATGTCGTTGGTTCACTGCAAAATCTTGAGAGCGCTGAGGCTGCTGGAGACAAGTATAATACACCTTCATCACTATTAACTAATGGAATCGGTTCAGTTGTGGCCTCTCTATTTGGCAGTTGTTTTCCTACTACCATTTATATAGGCCATCCGGGTTGGAAGGCTATTGGCGCCAGGACCGGATATTCAATCTTAAACGGCATCTTTGTAACCATCATCTGTTTAAGTGGCTTTGTCACCATTATCCTTAAAGTAGTACCTCTTGAAGCCGGAATAGGAATATTATTGTGGATCGGAATTGTAATAGTTGCTCAGGCATTCCAGGAAACGCCAAAACATCATGCCATGGCAGTTGCCATCGGCCTCTTCCCTGCAATTGCGGCATGGGGTTTATTAATGGTCGAAAGCACTCTCAGGTCAGCAGGCACTACTCTATTTATAATCGGCAAGGAAGCGTTCGCTAACAATCTGGCCATTCACGGAATGATATCGCTGGAGAGAGGATTCATTTTTACTTCTATGATACTTGCTTCTATCTCTGTATTCTTGATTGAAAAGAAATTTCTAACAGCATGTATGTGGTCTCTTGCAGCAGCGTTACTTTCTTATGTAGGTGTTATCCATGCATATGAACTTACGCCAAATGGTGTGGTTAGTGTGTTTGGATATGGAGTTGCAAGTGATTTCTCTATAGGCTATTGCTCTTTTGCCGTATTGTTCATTGCCATACATTTTTATATACGTGGAAATGTTGAAGGATTAAACCTTAAAAAGCCTAAAGACAGTTAAAGCCTTATTTATCCATATTTTCATTGACATGAGCGAATAATTCGTTACACTATCAGGGTTTAAGATGTATTCACCCATAAAGTCTTACCTACAGTAGGCAATTCTTCTCGAATTGCTACATACTTATTCCTGAAGATCATAGCTAATAACTTAAGCTTATCCAACCAACATATTATCTTAGATTTATCACTCGATACCAATAATTATTCCCGTGATGATACCTGATTCGTTCGATAAATCTGCTGAACTTTTTCATTAAGGAGAGATTTATGGTAAATGCAAAAACAAAGAAAACAGTCAAAAGTACTGGAAGTTCTCCAGAAAGAAAGTCTTCGAAACAAAAGCTTTCTGTAAAGAAAACGACCTCCAAGAAAAGAAATCAGAAAGTAAATAAAACATCTAGAAAAACGACTGGTAACAAAGCAGCAACCAAAGTAGCAGTACAAAGAAAATCTTCAAAAACGAATTCAAACAATGGAGTTTATAAGGCAAAAAGCACCTTAAAGGTTCGAAGAACAAATGTAAATGAACTTAAGCAAGTAGAGAGTGTAATAGAGAGACTGTCGCAAGTGCCGGAAACAAATGTTCAGAAAGCAGCACCAACCGTCAGAAGAACAGTACCAGGCGTATTAAGGATAGTACACGATGCTCAGGAGACAGTACCAAGTACTCCAAAGGCAATACCAATAGTAGAAGCAGGGAACTTTCTAAAGAAATACGTTAAACAGTATTGGGCATCAGCCTGAAAAGACAGAGTCAAGAAACCAGATACCGGATGATGCCTGCCCTCCGGCAGGCAGGAATGCTGACCTAAGATGGTATTTCGTTTAACTGGTTCTCACTTGCGGATTTGCCCGGTTCCATGGACTATGTATTTATATGATGTGAGCTCATTCAGGCCCATTGGGCCACGGGCGTGAAGTTTGTCTGTACTGATGCCAATCTCTGCGCCCATTCCGAACTCAAAACCATCGGTGAAGCGTGTGGAGGCATTAACATATACTGCGGCAGAATCAACCTCCAATGCAAATTTCTTTGCATTGGATTTGTCTTCAGTTATTATGGCGTCCGAATGTGAAGAACCATAGGTCGAAATATGCCCGATAGCATCATCAATAGATGCTACAATCTTTACTGAAAGAATCTTTTCTAAATATTCAGCTGACCAATCTTCCTCAGTAGCCTGTTTTATTTCAGGCAGAATCTTACGACTCTTTTCACACCCCCGTAATTCAACTCCTGAATCTGACATACCCTTGAAAATATCAGGGAGGAATGTTTTTGCTATATTTTCATGTACAAGCATAGTCTCCATAGCATTGCATGTACCTGGCCTCTGAAGCTTTGCATTCAGACATATTCCACTAGCCATGCCTGGATCAGCAAATTCGTCCACATAAACATGACATACACCTTTATAATGTTTTATGACCGGGATGGTAGAATTTTCAACGACATTTCGTATCAAACTCTCTCCGCCCCTGGGAACTACCAGGTCTACATATTCATCTGCTTTGAGAAGATAGTCAACCGCCTGCCGGTCAGTAGTTTCAACAACCTGAATGGCATTTTTATCCAGACCCGCCTCTTCAAGAGCCGAGCTTATTTGTCTGTAGATGGCTATATTAGAATGTATTGATTCCTTACCACCACGGAGTATTGTTGCATTACCTGTCTTCAGGCAGAGAGATGCGGCGTCTGCTGTAACATTTGGCCTGGACTCATAAATAATGATTATCACGCCTATCGGAACTCTTACCTTTTGAATTTCCATGCCGTTTGGACGTACAATCTCTTCCATTACAACACCAACAGGGTCGTCAAGATTTACCACCTCTCTTATCCCTTTTGCCATATCTTCTACACGTGAATCAGTCAACCTTAACCTGTCGATCATGGCAGAAGACATACCAGCCTCCTGCGCGGCATTTAAATCTTTTTCATTTTCTGCCATCAGTATTTCTTTGCTGTTTACTATATTGAGCGCCATCTGCTCCAGTGCAGCATTTTTTACTGAAGTATCGGCAACCGCTATAAGGCGCGATGCTTTCTTAGCATCACTCGCAATATTATCTATATAAGCCTTAACGTTCATATTTATAAGAAATCAGTAAAAACAGTGTGGCAATCAGTACCAAGCCCAAAGGCACCTGCCAGGGAAATGGACCATCAAACAAGAATGACTCCAATCCTCCAGATTCAGTTGGCTTCTCTGTCTTGTTACTCTCGGGTTTCGAAATATTAAATTTGTATTTTTTGTAAGCAACTTCTCCCTCTCTGGCATATCCATAGTTTTCCCTGGCTTCTCTCTCGATTTGTATCGGATCATCAACTAGAGCCCTATTTTCCTTTTTTAGTTTTTCGTTTATTTTGCTCAAAGAGTCAACCTTTTCGGCAAGCTCCATTTGCTTTGCCTCAAAAGCCCTCCTTTCTTCCCTTTTTTGTGTAACGATAACAGAAAAAATGATTATTATCGCGGCTACTATTGAAAAAGTAAAAAGGAAACGTCTAAGCATATTTTTTCATTATAACAGATGGAATAAATACTTGATGTTGGATACTCTTCTGGATTCAGCACCGAACTACTTTATTTTCACTTTACCATAAACAGCATTATTACCGAGTTCTTCCTCAATCCTTAACAGCTGGTTGTATTTACATATACGGTCTGTTCTGGAAAGTGAGCCTGTTTTGATTTGCCCTGCATTGGTTGCTACCGCAAAATCAGAAATGATAGTATCTTCCGTTTCTCCGGAGCGGTGTGATATGACGGTAGTGTAGCCCTTTGATTTAGCCATTTCTATTGTTTGTATGGTTTCTGTAATTGTACCTATCTGATTAAGCTTGATCAATATTGAATTGGCTATACCCAGATCAATACCTTTTTTAAACCTATTTATATTTGTGACAAACAAGTCATCTCCAACGAGCTGTACCCTGCTGCCAAGTTTTTCAGTTAATGCCTTCCAGCCATCCCAATCATCCTCTGCCAGACCGTCTTCTATCGAAAAAATAGGATAGTTAGAGATCAGGCCTTCAAAAAACGAGATCATACCTTCAATAGATTTCTCCGGTTCATCTTCAGCCTTTAAAACATATTTCCCATCTTTATAAACTTCGTTTGCAGCTACATCCAGCGCCAGTAATACATCCTTACCCGGTTCGTAACCGGCCTTATTTATGGCTTCCACTATAGTCCCCAGTGCCTCCTCATTACACTTTAACTCCGGGGCAAAACCGCCTTCATCACCTACATTTGTGTTGTATCCTTTGGCATTAAGGATCTTCTTTAAACAATGAAAGACTTCTGCACCAATTCTCAATGCATCTCTAAAGCAGTCAGCCCCCACCGGCATTATCATAAATTCCTGAATATCAAGATTGTTATCGGCATGCTCACCACCATTAATTATATTCATCATGGGTACGGGTATTATATGGGCATCATCGTTTCCAAGATACTTATATACCGGTTTGTTTGATGCGCTTGCAGCCGCTCTTGCTATAGCAATTGATACACCCAGGATGGCATTAGCCCCCAGGTTGCTTTTATTCTCTGTACCATCGAGTTCTATCATAAGTTTATCTATATTTTCCTGTTCGGAAGGATCTAAACCTCTTATCTTTGGGCCTATTGTGTCTGCCACGTTGTTAACTGCCTTGGTAACGCCCTTTCCAAGGTATCGTTTTGGATCAGCATCTCTCAGTTCACAGGCTTCATGACGGCCTGTAGATGCCCCTGATGGGACTGCCGCCCGCCCTACTGTGCCATCGTCAAGTATTATGTCTACTTCAACTGTCGGATTACCTCTGGAGTCGAGTATTTCCCTTGCAATGGTTTTTTCTATCTTTGCCATGCCTTGTCCCCTGCTAATCTTTAATAAAATTTAATAGTAGTCTTATATCAAAAAGGCACAAATCCTGTCAATTACAAACTACCCTGTCGAATCTGGAACCCCAGGGCACTTCACCCTTTATCATATTAAATCCTTGAAATACCATTTATATGCGATTAGACTAAACGAATTAAAGAAAGGATGGCAGGCAATATGGAAGATAATATGAAGATTATTGTAGTTGCAACGGCCGGCGGAATTGAGATTGTGATAGAAGGTGAAAGAATTGAAGATGCTTATACCCTGGCACTTTCGAAGCCACAGGCGACAGAACTCGCTCTAAACATACTGAACACCATATACAAGACAGGAGCGAAACTATAACCAATTGTTGGCAGATACGCTCTTACTACGTAAATCATCTTGACTTGAGATATATTATTTATAAACTACAGCATAGTGTAGCACAGATCAATAATCGCTCAATATCCAGATAAAATTTTAATGAGGAATATGAAATATGCTTATACTAACAAGAAGGTTAGGCGAAAGCATCATAATTGAGGATAATATAAAAGTAACTGTTGTAGATATTAACAATCAACAAATCAAACTGGGGATTGATGCTCCAAAGCACATAACTATAAATAGAGAAGAGGTTGCCAAAAAAGTTAAAGATGAAAATCAGTTATCGTCTAATTCGATGATAATTGGTGTTGAAAAGGAATGATGGCAATTACTTTTACTTTATATAGTTTCTTCCCATTAAACGCCTGCCTGAGCGGGTGGCTACAGTATAATTGACTCCTACTGCAATCTTTCTACACCAAGGAACACTGCCATTTTCAAGAAAGCCCTGCCAAGAAATGTGCGTTTCATCACAATCGCCTTGTAATTGCACACCTCGTCACAGCAAAAGCATCCAATACATTTGTCCTCATCAACGATTACCCTGCCATCAGGAGCGGACATCGCTTTTGCCGGACAATTTCTGATACATTCATAACATCTTGTACAATTCGGTTCATATATTGAAGATACAGACGAACAGCTATTGTCAAACATCTTTGCAAGCAGAAAATTTGGAATATAGTTGGATGCAAAATCCTGTGCAGAGCTGGAAGGCTTTTTAAAATCGGCAACTGTAACCTTGCTGATTTCCTCACCTGAAACATCGATCTTGCTCATATCTGCAGTACCCAGCTTTCTTTCGTGAGCATACCTGATTATAGGTACTTTCATGGGGTCAAAGCCGATAATTGTACTGGCCACTGCATCTAACGCAACACCATCAAAACCAGCAATAATTAATCCTACCTTTCTCGGATCTCCGGCGTTAGGGCCGTTACCTTCCATCCCGATAACAGCATCCATTATTGTGATGTGAGGCTGCACCATCTCAAAAACATCGACCAATGCCTGTGCCATTGATCTGTTCTTTGGTGCAAGCAGATGTACATCCTTCTTTCCATTTGCAGGAATGGAGCCAAACATATTCTTAATCGCACCCGTATATCTTGTCAGTCCATGTGTTTTCAGCTTCGGGACAGACACTACGACATCTACTGATTTAACAGTCTTTGCAATCTTAAATTCTTTTAAGATTGCTGCATTTTTATTTGTTATGTCAAGCGCTTCATCCTTGTCAAAGTTTACGATAATGGCTCCAGTATCTTCTGCAACCTTGTCTATTTGTGTAACCCTGAAACCCTTATCAGTTGAACCTGTCCTGAGGCTACCGCAAGAGTCTCCAATGTAGACCTCGCACCCATAATCATCTTGAAAAATACCAACAAGCGCCCTGATGACGGCAGGATGTGTATTAACCGCCCTTTCCGGCCCCAATGAGGCGGAAAGAAGGTTCAGTTTCAACAGCACCTTCATTCCGGGCCTTACAATAGTATCAATGTTGCCAATCAAGCTCAGACATCTTTTAGTCGCAGCACTGACTTCTTCTAATTCATAATCATCACAACGTGAGATTGCAATCGTTGTCATCATTTATACCTTAATAAAATTGTTAATAACTATTCTGAAATCCTCCCGAAAGCCCCGCCTGCCACTTGTCTGGCAGGGAGGTATAGCCCTGCTTCCCTGTTTGATTGCCATGTAGGCAAAACCACGGGAATGTCAGATAATACAATATGTTTCCGCTGAAGCGTAGAACTGTATCAGGCATGGACAATGGCAGTACATTCACGTGATTTCTCTTACCATTTCTTCAAGTGGTTTTCGAAAAGTTGGTTCAGGAATGGTCTCAGGGTAGCCCAGTGGTGTTAAAACCAGGGGCTCCATATTGTCAGGTATGTTTAAGACTTCCCTTACTACTTCTGGTTTAAAGGCCGCTATCCAGCAAGTACCAAGCCCTTCGGCAGAAGCAGCAAGTATTAAATGATCCATTGCTATTGCTACATCAACATCAACGTATCCCTTCCCATCATTTCTTTTCCAGGCATCATCTGGCAATGCACACGCACATACAATTACAGGGGCCGTATAAAACCATTCCTGTGAATAGGCATCTTTCAGTTTTAGCTTGGTGTCTTCATCTTTAACTACGATAAGAGAGTATGGTTGCCTGTTTGCGGCAGTTGGTGAAAGCCGTGCGGCATTCAGGATTCGACTAAGTTTGCCGTCTTCCACAGGATCTTTTTTATATGCCCTTATGCTTCTCCTATTGCTTATTACTTCATAAAATTCCATTATATACTCCTTTATATTTTTACCTGAAATGATCGGTCGAGCCGGAATTATAATATTTCTCGTGGTAAAATCTTATCAAATCTGAATTTCTTTGACAAGAAAATTGTATGGTGATAGTATTACTTACAGAAGATTTTAGTGTATATGTAGATTGGCCGGATCTGTCGGCCTTATGTAAGTATAGGAATGGTTAAAAATGCGAGTAATAGTTGCGAAAACGGCAGGCTTTTGCATGGGTGTGCGCAAGGCCATGGACAATGTCCTTGATGCTGCAAATAAAAGGCAGAGAGATGACGGCACCGTCTACACAGAAGGGCCACTAATACATAACCCCCAAGTACTTGAGAAACTGGAGAAAAAGGGGATAAGAGCTCTCAATGAAGATACTGACCTGACCAAAAGTACGGTAGTTATAAGGGCACATGGTATTACACCCAAAAGAAGGCAGGAGCTTGAAGCATCTGGAGCGGAGGTTTGCGATGCAACCTGCCCTCGTGTGAAACGGGTACAATTAATCATAGAGGAACATGCAAAGAAAGGATACTCTACCATTATAGTAGGCGACGAAGGACATGCTGAAGTGATTGGTCTACTTGGATATACGGAAGGCAATGGTTATGTAATTCCATCACCGGAGGATGTGTCCAGTTTGCCGGACATGGAGAAAATTTGTGTTGTTGCCCAGACGACACAGGATATGAATACTTATGCATTAACAGTAGAGAAGCTTAAGCATAGATATGGAGACCACGAGGTATTTGACACGATTTGCAGCTCCACATCAAGACGACAGGAAGAAGTAATAAATTTGAGCGAAGAAGTAGATGCAATGATTGTCGTTGGTGGCAGAGGCAGTGCTAATACAAACAGGTTAGTTCAAATCTCTGTAGATAGAGGTACGCCTACATTCCTGGTAGAAACAGAAGATGAACTGGATTTAAGAAAACTTGTAGACTACAACGTGATTGGTGTGACAGCCGGCGCTTCAACTCCTAACTGGCTACTCCAGAGAGTTGTTGACAAAGTACAGAATTTTAAAGGTAAAAAGATAAAAAAAATACGGATATTTACTGAAAAGGCAATTTCAATCTTAATTGGCAGTTTTATGTACATTGGAATTGGTGCTGCAAGTTTCAGCTACTCAAGCGCTGTTCTACTCGGTATTGATCCCAGGATTAAATACTGTGCGATCTCAACACTGTTTCTGTTTTCAATGTATGTTTTAAACCATTTTGCAGACAAAGAGGCCGCTGCCTTGAGTGAACCATCCAGGGTAAAATTATTTGAAAGATATCAAACCTTTTTTATAGTCCTGAGTATTACCGCGGCAATCACCTCTTTTGTTCTGGCATTTACAGTTAGCAAAGATGTATTTTTCTGTGTGTTTTTTGCAACTTTATTTGGAATAGCATACAGGGTTTCTATAATTCCAAATAAATTTTCACGTTTTATTCGATATCGAAGTTTGGCACAGATTCCAGGTTCAAAGGCAATATTTATAAGTATAACATGGGCGGTGAGTACCGGCTTAATTCCTTTCCTGGGAGCTGCAACGCCGTCATTGTCAGCACTTCCTGTAGTATTAGCATTTACTTTCAGCATGGCCTTTATAAGGACAGTATTACTTGATGTAAAGGACGTCCAGGGTGATAGAATTATCGGTAAGGAAACAATACCGATAGCAATAGGAAAAGAAAGCACGAAGGCGATTTTGGTTGCAATCTCAATATTATTGACAATACTATTGTTAATCAGCCCCACGATCGGTTGGACTTCAGAATTTTCATATTATCTTATCCCATGTGTTCTCTATGCTTGTGGATATTTGTATCTCTATCACATACGACTTATGCCTGGTGGATTAGTCTGTGAAAGTATTACCGATCTGAATTTTATCCTTGCCAGTATAATGGTAGTAATCTGGCAGTTTTTTATAATCTGATGTCTTAAGTTTCAGAATTATCTAAATATGAAAACAGGAAAACTTTACACTAGAGATTTCAGGAAGAACACTAGAAGGAAATTAGTTGCAGGCCTTCTTGTTGTTTTTCCAATCTTTATCACATTTATTGTAATAAAATTTTTGTTCGGTTTAATAGGAGGAATCCTCTCTCCTGTAGTGGAAAAAGCCTTCATTCTTCTGGGATCTTCTCCAAAAAGCACAGTTGATGATTTTGTTGTCACATCAATTGCGTTTATACTCACCTTTTCAGCACTTTATTTTATCGGAGTTATAGCTACTAATTTCTTTGGAAAGCTAATCTTAAATTTTTTCGAAACAATTCTGCACAAGACTCCCATTATTAATAACATATACACATCTTCGAAAAAATTGATTGAGATTATCAGTCTCCCGAGTAGACAATCTTTTAAACGTGTGGTTATAGTTGAATACCCGAGAGTCGGCATGAAGGCATTTGCATTTGTCACCGGAAACATAAAGACAAAAGACGGAACGGAACTAACAAGTATATTTGTTCCAACTACCCCAAATCCTACTTCCGGTTTTCTAATTTATCTTTCAGAGGATGATATTGTAGAAACCGACATGGATATAGAGGAAGGAATGAAGTTGATTATTTCAGGTGGGATATTGGTACCGGAACACTTGGAGTTCCACAAAGGTAATTTGACAACTGAGGCGAAGTAAGAATAGAAATTCCGGAATTCCCTGGTCCCACCGACACACAACAACCATTCCCGTTTAGATCTCTTTATCAATCTGTTCAATTAGCCCCGGTGGGCAAGACACAAATACAAAAGGAGTGAGAAGCTTGATTAACAGCCACAAATTAATTCAAATCAAACAGAGATTTCCATCTTATTCGGTAGAAGATGTAACCGAAAGAGTTAAATCGGAAATAGCTAATCTAAAACTGCAGAAACGGATTAAGCCCGGTGACAGTATCGCAATTACTGCCGGTAGTCGTGGTATTACAGATATAAATGTGATTACCAGAATAGTTATTGATGAATTAATTAAGTTGCAAGGAAAACCATTTATAATACCGGCCATGGGTAGTCATGGAGGCGCAACAGTCAGTGGCCAACTTAAAGTATTAGAAGGGTATGGTATTACAGAAAAGAAGATGGGGGTGCCAATAAAAGCCACCATGGATGTTGTTAAAATTGGAGAAAGCAACAATGGTATTCCTGTTTATATTGATAAAAATGTTATTAATGCAGATCACGTTGTAGCAATTAATAGAATAAAGGCGCATACACGTTTTGCAGGTGAGATTGAAAGCGGGTTAACAAAAATGTTGCTGGTCGGGCTTGGCAAGGATGTTGGTGCCAGGGTATACCATAGGGCTATAATGAAGAATAGTTTTGACATGATTGTTGAATCCGCCCTTCCGTTAGTTTTGTCAAAACTATCTGTTTTGTTTGGATTAGCGATAATTGAGAATGCTTATGGCAAGGTTGCAAATATCAGTGTGATGAGGGGAGAAGATATCATTAAAGAAGAACCCGGACTTAAAAAGAAATCTTTTGAATTGATGGCAAAGCTACCCTTCAGGAATATAAATTTGCTGATTGTTGACAATATGGGTAAGGATATAAGCGGCACCGGTATGGATACAAATATTATTGAACGCAAAGATGAGAATTCTAGTAAAACCCGGAATGAAGGTGCGAAAATATCAAGAATATTCGTACGTGATCTGACTCCAAATTCGCATGGTAATGCTTGTGGTATTGGACTGGCAGATTTCACTACACGAAAATTAGTGGACAAGATCAACTTTCAGGAAACGTATATAAATTGCGTTACGGCCCTCCGACCAGAAGGAGCAAAGATTCCTATGACTTTTGAATGCGACAAAGACGCCATAGAAGCGGCAGTATCAACATGCGGTATTGAAAATCCTGAGGACATGAAGATTGTATGGATAAAGAACACACTCGATTTAGAAAAGGTTATTGTATCCGAAGGGTATCTTGATGATTTAAATGGACGTGATAATCTTGAGGAAATATCCTCTTCCAGAAAAATTACCTTTGATTCTTCCGGTAATCTTCCACTTTTTGATATGTGGGGTTAATTATATCAGATGCATTTCCTTACGTACGACTGTTATACCGCTATCGGTTACGGTAAAGTGCTTGGAATCTTCTTCCCTGTTGTAACCAATGCTCATGTAGTCCGGAATATTTACTGATTTGTCTATTATAGCCTTTCGGATCTTTACATTCTCACCAATCCTGACACTCTCCATTATAATTGAATCGTATATTTCGGAATTAGTGTCTACTCTGACATCAGGTGACAAAACGCACCCTTCTACCTTTGCACCACTGATAATACATCCTCCGGAAACAATAGAATTCAAGATCATATCTGTTCGTTCTTCTGGAAGGGTTTTCTTAAAAGTTGTTTTTGCAGGCGGGTTTTGTTCCTGATGAGTACGGATTGGCCAATCTTTGTCGTAAAGATCAAATTCCGGCGACTCTTGTACGAGGTCCATATTCGCCTCCCAGTAAGCATCCAGAGTACCTATATCACGCCAGTAGTTTGGGTTATTATTGGTTCCATCTGCAAATGGGTATGCATATACTCTCTTTGAATGTATCATTTCAGGTATTATGTTCTTTCCAAAATCATGATTTGTGTCCTGCTTGGCATCATCGATTATTGCTTTAACCAAAGTTGTGGTATTAAATAAATATATTCCCATCGAGACCAGAGCAGTTTCCGGGTTATGTGGCGAAGGAATCGGTTCAGACGGTTTTTCATGAAATCCAACAATTCTGTTTTCTTCATCTGTTATTATTACGCCAAATCTTTTCCCTTCATTCAGGGGAACTTCCATACATGCTATTGTAAGATCTGCTTTATTTTCCAGATGAAAGAGGGCCATACTTCTGTAATCCATTTTATAAATGTGGTCTCCGGAAAGTATCAAGACCATTTCAGGCTGCTCTTTCTCAAGTGTGTATATATTCTGGTAAACAGCATCCGCAGTTCCTTGATACCATTGATCGCTGATCCTTTGCTGGGGAGGTATCTGCTCTATGTACTCACTTAATTCGTTATTAAAAATATTCCACCCAAGTCTCAAATGTTTATCGAGAGAAAATGATTTGTATTGTGTCAAAACTACAATCTTGCGTAATCCGGAATTCAGGCAATTACTTAACGTAAAGTCTATTATCCTGTATATTCCTCCAAAAGGCACAGCAGGCTTCGCCCTGTCTTTAGTCAGTGGATACAATCGTTCTCCCTGACCCCCCGCAAGGATTATGGTAAGTATTTTATCATAAGCTTGTGTATTATTTAAAGACATGTCTTTTCACTCTGGTATTAATTGTTATTTAGCCCTGATTTTCTATCATGGATTCAGGAAAAACTATATAACCATGATTTGTCCTCGTCAGATCAGGAATCCTTACTTTTTTTTGCCAGTACTTCCTTTATTTTCTCCTTTAATTCTGACAAATCTGAGGTTTTAACTATATATGCATCCGCTGCCCATGACATAAAGCTGTCTTTATAATTGCTATAAGCAGTGTTGATGATAACAGGAATCTCCTTGTTTTTACCTAAGATCCTGCCCATTGCCTCAATACCATCCATCTTTGGCATGTTTATGTCCATTATGACAATGTCCGGTAATCTTTCTTGTACTCTTTCCAGGGCTTCTTTACCATTAGAAGCAGTTACAACTTCATAACCTTCATGCCTTAGCTCCTGTTCGTAAAGCAACCTTTGGTTTTTGTCGTCTTCTACAAGGAGGATAGTCTTCATCGCCACAAACTCCTTTCTGCTATTTTATTGGTAATGTCAGTGACATTCTTGTACCTTTTCCATGCTTGCTTTTGACATCTATATTCCCGCCATGATCTTCAATAATCTTCAGGCTTACAGGCAAACCCACACCTGTACCGCTCGGTTTTGTTGTAAAGAATGGATCAAAAATATTCTGCAATACTCTCTGTGGTATACTTTTGCCGGTATCAATAATATCTATTTCTATTGATTTATACACAGATTTAATTATTACGTCGAGATCGCCACCATCTGGCATTGACTCTACCGCATTCATTATTATATTAAGAAAGACTTGTTTTATTTGTGCAGGATCAACAGATATTTGAGGTATATCCACTTCAAATTTTTTATGTAATTTTATGTGTTTCTCCTGGAAATAATTTTCCATCAATATGCATGTGTCTTCCATAATCTTGCATATTTGCGTATCAACCTTTTCCAGTGTAGATGGCTTGCCAAAGTCTGTGATGTTATTAAGTATTTTCTCTAAACGCTTTACTTCTTCTACAATTATGTCAATATTAGTCTTAATTTTAGAATCTGTAAATGTAAAACGAGAAAGCGTTTTGGCAAAGCCGCCGATGGTTACCAGTGGATTTCTAATCTCATGTGCAACATATGATGACATCGAACCTATTGCAGCCAGCTTTTCTGAACGAATAAGCCTCTCTTGTGTTTCTGTAAGTTGATCTATCTTATCCTCAAGCCTTTTGTAAGTTTCAGCATTTTCTATAGCCAGTGCAGCCTGGTTGACAAACATTGCCAGAGTATTGATACGGTCCTCCGATATTGGCTCCCCCGTATAGACGTTATCTGCTACTACAACACCAATAGTTTCATTCTTTGCTATCAAGGGAACACAGACAAATTCATCAACACCCAAAGCCTTTCTGAATTCAGCGGTTACACGTGTGTCTTTGGCAGCGTCTTTAACGATTATAGACTTCTTTTCTTTTGCACACATCGTGACTACTTCTTTTGTATCTGATAACTGATACACCATAAGTTTCGTCATAGTATTTAATGGTGTATCAATATTATGGCTATAATCTAATCTGTTAATTATATCCTTGAGGGAATTATGCTTACTTGACATTTCCGTCCGGATTTGTGTAGCCTCTTCTAAAGAGGATGGCCCTATCGCCAATTTCCCGTTTAAGACATCAAGTTCCTCGTTAATCAGGAAAAGCATTGCCCTGTTAAATCCAAACGAGTAATCAGCGGTTATGCACGTTAAAATCAAATGAAGCAGTTTATCAAGATGAAGAGTTCCCTGGGTTATTTCTCCAAACTGTTGTAATAGTAATAATCTATGCACCAGCTTTTCACTTTTAGTTACATCAACCGTAAGCAGTAGGATATTTTCCAGAACACCTTCTTTATTGGTCATAGGCATGGCAATATGCTGAATGTACATTCTATCCTTAGTTTTTGTAGTTGTTACCCATGATTCCAGCGAGTGGCCTTCCTCTCCTTTGAAAACCCTGACAGCCGGACATTTGTCAGTCCCGGCAACATCGCAGTGATAAATACTGGAACAGTGGATGCCAATAGGTGATTCTTTCAAGTCCAGCCACTCTTTCAAAGTATCATTCGCCCAGACAACTTTTGAATCCTTATCAAGCAGGCATAAACCTGCCCCGATAACTTCCATTATGTTACCGAATATCTTTCTTTCCTCTTGTATTTGTTCTTCTAATGTTTTTGATTCATCTTTTGTAACACTTTTTTTGGATAACTTTGCAGCCCCGGACTTTTTTTCCTTCAAGTTGGATTCGACACCTTGACATATATTCTCTACTGTATTTAATAAATTCTCATCAAGTACCAAACCCTTGGATTTGTTTAATACCTTTCTGATTTTACCAATTGCTTCTTTCGGATAATAAGTTGTTTGTCTTTTGCTCATTCTTTTCTCAGAATTTCAGCAGCTTCTTCCGGCGGCATTGGATTAATATAAAATCCCGTACCCCATTCAAAACCTGCTATGTTTGTAAGCCTTGGTATTATCTCTATATGCCAATGGAAATAGTCTGACTTGTGTATGTTAAAGGGAGTGCTGTGTATTATAAAGTTATATGGTGGAAAATCCAGTACAGATTCTAATTTGACAAGTGTATTCTTCAAAATTTCTGCCAGTTCTTCTATTTCATGCTCTTCCTGATTCTCATAGTGGGAACCATGTGCTACAGGAAGAATCCATATTTCAAAAGGAAACCTGGAAGCAAACGGTGTAAATGCAATAAACTTTTCTGTTGAGATAACTATTCTTTTCTCCGCAGTGATTTCTTGTTGCATCATGTCACAAAAGATACATTTCCTGCTATCACGAAAGAATGCTTCTGCTCGCCCCATCTCATTTTCAACCAGTTGCGGTACAATTGGTGTCGCAATCAACTGTGAGTGAGTGTGTTCAAGAGATGCACCTGCAGCAACTCCAACATTTTTAAATAACAATCCGTAGACAAATCTTTTGTCCTTTTTTATTTCAAGCAAGCGGTCTCTATAGCTCCGTAAAACATCCTCAATATTTCCATTACCAAGTTCAGTCAAGGACACCACATGTCTGGGACTCTCAATTATGACTTCATGTATTCCAATACCGTTCATCATCTCATATATGCCTTCTCCATGTGTGTTTTGTTCTCCTTCCGTCCTTAATGCCGGAAACTTATTTGGTACAACCCTGACCCTCCAGCCTTTGGAATCTGCCTCTGATCCGCTTTCTCTATACGCCATAATTTCCGGTGGCGTCTTATCTTCATTACCTTCGCAGAAAGGGCAGAAGTTGTTTTCTGCAGGTTGATGGTTGGTCAGAAAATCCGTGGGCCTTGCTGCTCTTTCTGAAGCAATAATTACCCAACGCCCTGAAACCGGTTCCCTTCTCAACTCAGGCATCTTTGCCTCTTTAAGATGATCGGGTAGTATTTGAGATGTTTTTTCAGACATAAGAATAAACTTGCCGTATTTTCTTTAGTTGTAGGAATTACGACTTTTGTCTTCAGGCGGATGTATTATCTTCTGCCAATACTCCTTAAACTGGAAGTTGGGGCTGTGTTCAACCTCGTGGCAGATTATACAACTATCCGCATCGACCGCACCATAATCTTTTGATTGTGTCTCTTTGTGACTGCTTCCGGGCCCATGGCAGCTTTCACAGCCTACTCCCTTCAATCCCGGTGTTGATTCCATGGTGACGAAACCTGTGGAGTAATTCAAACCGATAACGTGACACTCTATACATTCAGGGTCGTACTCGTGTTCAGCCTTCACTAAAGTCTCATATGCTGAAGCATGACTTGTGTTTTCCCAGTGCTTGAAAATTTTATTGTGACAAACAGCACAATCATCATTCCCTATATATGTAAGGTTTAATGGGGGATCAGCCTTAAACACCCTTTGCAACAGTTCTTCATCCCTGAGTCTTTGCTGATAAATCTTTAGCAGCATCTTTGTTTCAGGCGAATCCTCAAATCTTTCATCTAATGATATTATTTCAACAGAAGGCAAATTACTATTAGAAGGCATAGTAACTGTTCCCAGATATTTACCCTTTTCCCCCACCGGAACTACATATGTATCTTTCACTTTTTCAAGATAGAGGCTTGGCCTGTCAACCATGTGGCCTGAGATTATTAAGTCGAATTCCGGATAGATTTCTGCAATCTTTGCAGAATCCTCTATCTCTGCATGAGAAAGCAATATTAAGAGGTCTGTCTTATCACTCAGTTTGCTTACTAAAGGTTTAAGCGACTCAATGGGATCAACAACCTCTATTTCCTGATAAGCACCATCAATAAGTCCTGGTGACACAATACCTAAAATACCAACCTTTAGTGTTGCCCCCTCGATCTTTATCTCTTTTACAACATAAGGTTTTATTTTGAGAATCTGTGGATTAAGATTGACGATATTACTTGAAATAAAATCAACACTACTTATCTGGGACAGATAGCCTAACAAGTCAATGCCCATACTGATATCCTTTTCGCCAATATTATGTGCAGTGTAACCCATCTGGCCTAATGCCTTAAGTGCCGTTTCCATCTTGATTTCGTCTTGTCTGCCGACTTTACCAGGGAGGTCTCCAAGACTTAAGAGAATCCAGTTTTCATCTCTTTCTCGCAGAATATTGATTAATGAATGTCGTTTTGGAAGTCCGCCAAGCTCTTTTTCAGAACAACCACAGGGCTCTAAATAGCCATTTTCCTCACCGGTAAAGATGATGTTTATAGCAGGACCAGATGTTTCATTCAGGCTTTTACCGGTTTCATTTCCATAAAGCCTGTCATTGTTCTGATTTGATAAAACCAGCAATGTAAAAACAGTGATTAAGGTTTTAAAGGCTGAACATTTACTGATAATCCTGATCATTATAAGCTTCCCTGCATGCTGTTATGAAAGATTTGCAGTACCGGTATTTAACCTTCTTCTATTTCTCCCATTATGGGTATTATTACAACAGGTTGAATTTTACTATTTGTATAAAGCTCTAATACCCCGCCAATCTCTCCGGCAGCAGCTTCTGCATGTAATTTCACTTCGATTAAGTAGTGGCGATTATCTTTTTCACCTTCTTCAACAATTTCTGAACTGACATAATCCGGAGAGGTCTTAATACTTAATATCTTTATGTTACTTTTGTTAATCTTAACGAAAAGTTTATGGGTTAACTCTTTTCCTCCGGTAACAAAGCCGTAATAGATTTTCTTAGGATAAGTGGTAATATCACCTACTATCTCTCCAAAAAACGGCACAGTAACCTTTTCTTGCCTCTGGCTGTTAGTTTCCAGGTATAACCCGCCACTGAATCTTCCAATTCCTGGATCATTCTCTAATGTTACCTCGATAACATATTCACCATTTTTCTCTTCAACTATTGAGGCATTTATAAATTGTTTAGATGGTCTAATCTTTTTTATCTTAAAATCAGGCGTGGTTTGTGATTTAATTGTAACTGTTTTGTTTGTTTTCTCACCAAGTAAAACTGAACCAAAATCAATATTCCTTGGTTTGATACTTACATCTTCAATAATTTTGCCGGAAATAGTTAACTTATAGCGGGGACGTTCAGGATCATTGCTTAGGACGGATATACTTTTAGTTACATTTCCTGATAATTTGCCGGAATTAAATGTGGCCTTGATCGCTCCTGTTTTACCGGGGGCAATAGTCTTATTGGTTAGTATCGCGGCAGTACATCCGCAGGATGTCTTTACTTTTCTAATATCCAGGATATCCTTGCCGCGATTTTCAAACTCATAAATATGCTCAATCTTTTGACCTTTGAATATCTGGCCAAAATTAAAGTCCGGCTTCTCGAAAAAGATTGCCGGGCCTTGTACAGAGTCACTAATGTCAGAAACTTTATCGTTATCATGAATAGCTTCTGCACCTTGCAATTCAACGTACATAATGAATTGACAAGCGGCAACCATGAAGAGTAAGATTATTGTGAAATACGGTTTATTCATTCTAAAAATTATAACAAATGACACACATCAAAACAACTCAGTTTAAGTATAGAAGGCCTTCAGCTTTCAGAACAATCTTCATTGTAACTGCCATTACAGCAATTACTTACTCTAATGCGTTTATTGTCTCCGCACAGGTGTTAAGTGCACCATGGAGTGTATTCCGACATGATTCTATGCATACAGGGCGAAGCACACTACAAGGGCCGGACAGCAATAATCTTAAATGGAATCTTCATACTGAGAACATTGTGGATTCTTCTGCAGTGCTTGGCAATGACGGAACAATATACATAGGCTCTCAGGACAAGAGACTTTATGCAATTAAACCTGATGGCACACTTAAGTGGTCATACGATGTTGGAAGCAAGATATTCTCAACTCCGGCAATCTCAGAAGATGTCATCTATGTATGCGCCTGGAACGGAAAAATATTTGCCCTGGACTTAGATGGCAAACTTAAGTGGAACATACAAATAAAAGGCAGGGTTTCTTCATCACCTGTAATCTCAGCCAATGGCAACCTTTTTTTAGGTTCAGATAATTACTACCTGTATAAGATAAGCCCTGCAGGAAAAATCCTATGGGCCTTTGCTACCCGCAAATATGTAGATTCTTCCCCTGCGATAGACAATGAGGGAACTGTATATTTCGGATCAAATGATAGCCGAATATATGCACTTGGCCCTGATGGTAAGTTAAAGTGGCATTCTAAAACTAAAGGCCAGATTACATCATCGCCGGCAATTGGACCTGACGGTACGATTTATCAAGGGAGTAATGACGGCAGGTTATATGCTCTAAACCCTGATGGTAATCAAAAGTGGTATTTCCAGACAAAAAAATGGATTGATTCCTCACCGGCCGTCAGCAGAGATGGCAATGTTTACGTTGGTTCCAATGACGGTAGTCTTTATGCACTTAATCCTGACGGGATTTTGAAATGGACTTTCAAGACTAATGGCGTTATAACATCATCTCCGGCAATTGATTCTGATGGGAACATTTATTTCGGATCCTGGGACAAAAAGCTTTATGCATTAAGTCCTGATGGAACATTCTTATGGAGTTTTAAGACCGGTGGTGTAATAAGATCTTCGCCAACGATAGGGCCAGACAAGACTATATATTTCGGCTCAAGTGATGGTAATGTTTACGCTATTGGAGAGAAATAAGGAATGAAATTTTATTTTCGGTGAGCAATTATGCATACAAAGACATTCTTAAAAATATTTAATGTTTTATTGGCTACACTCGTTTTAGTTGCTGGTTTTGGAGTACGCTTTTCTATTGCAAACTCGGCCGACTCTCCGTGGCAGATGTTTCGGCATGATTTGAGACATACCGGGGTCAGCCCTTTTAAGGGAGCACAGACAAACAAACTTAAGTGGAAGTTTGAAGTAGAGAAAAGAATTACGTCATCACCGGCAATTGGTCAGGATGGAACAATATATTTTGGTTCGGTAGACGGGAAACTTTATGCAGTCAGCTCTAAGGGTAAGCTCGTATGGACTTTTCAGACGGGAGGCGAAGTGACCTCATCTCCCGCTATAGGACCTGATGGTAAAATATACGTTGGCTCAAGAGATAAGAAACTTTATGCAATAAGCTCGGATGGCGGTCTCAAATGGGCTTATGAAACAGAGGGTGAGATTTATTCATCACCTACTATAGGAAAAGACAATACTGTTTATTTCGGTTCAGCAGATGGTAATCTGTATGCAACGGATTTAAATGGAAACCTGAAGTGGAATTATAAGAGCAAGATTTACAGCTCTATAAGTTCTTCACCATCAATCGGAGATGACGGAAGTATTCACTTTCTCATAAGCAAAGGTATTATTTGTGCGTTAAATCACGATGGAACATTAAAGTGGGAGCTGAGAATTGGCAGCAATGTTTATCAATCTTTTTCTTCTCCGGCTGTAGATAAGGATGGAGTTGTTTATGTCGGATCTGAAAACGGTATTATGTATGCAATCAATCCAGATGGCAAAATTAAGTGGAGAGTCAATTCAGGAAAGACCGTGCAGTCATCACCGGCAATAGACAGTGATGGGACAGTGTATTTTGGTTCTTACAACAAGGAAGTATATGCAATAAATGCCAACTGTACACTTAAGTGGAACTTCAAGACCCACGGATGGATTGAGTCATCACCAGCCGTGGATTCAGAAGGCACCGTTTACATTGGTTCGAGCGATGGCACTCTCTATGCCATAGATTCAAATGGAGAGCTTAAGTGGAGCTATCAAACTGAGGGATGGATAGAATCATCGCCATTAATAGGCCCTGATGGAACTATATATTTTGGCTCAAATGATAATCATTTGTATGCAATCGGTAATTAGTATTTTTGTAAAACCATTAAGACAGGTGTATTTATGATAATTGTAATGAAACCAACTGCTGATAAGGGTGAGCTTGACCATGTTGTGGAAAAGGTTGAGGAGGTTGGTTGTAAAACTATACTGCTGGAAGGTACCAATAGGAAAGTAATTGCCGTAATTGGTGACAAACGAGATATTCCACCCGAATACTGGGATTCCATACCTGGTGTGGAAAAGGCCGTCCCAATCCTGACTCCATATAAAATAGCAAGTCGTGAAGCAAAGAAGGCCGATACGGAAATTAAAATAAATGATCAGGTCCTGGGAGGCAAAAAGATAGGCGTTATCGCCGGGCCTTGTGCAGTAGAAGATCAGGATCAAATTAATTATATTGCCGAAAGAGTGAAGAAAGCAGGCGCTATTGCGCTCAGGGGAGGCGCTTTTAAACCGAGGACCAGCCCTTATTCATTCCAGGGCCTGGGAGAGGAGGGGCTTAAGTACCTAGCCAAAGCCGGGGAGGCGACAGGACTGGCGGTAGTCACAGAAATACTCAGCCCGGAACATATAGAACTTGTAAGCAACTACGCTGATGTGTTGCAGGTTGGAACGAGAAACATGGCTAACTTCCTGTTACTGCAGGCAGTGGGTGAGTGCAAGAAGCCGGTAATCTTAAAGAGGGGAATGTCGGCCACTTTAGATGAGTTTCTACTTGCAGGTGAATATATACTTTCACATGGCAACCCTAACGTTATCTTGTGTGAAAGGGGAATAAGAACATTTGAGACACATACGAGATTTACCCTGTCATTGAGTATTGTTCCTGAGTTAAAACGGCTGACGCACCTTCCCATAATTGTAGACCCCAGCCATGGTACCGGTGTGCGTGACCTTGTGTGCCCTATGTCAAAAGGTGCAATTGCAGTTGGCGCTGACGGATTAATATTGGAAGTCCATCAAGACCCGGAAAAGTCTTATGTTGACGGCCCCCAGACAATAACACCTGACGCTTTTGAAAACCTGATGAAGGAAACTGGTGCAGTTGCAAGAGCTGTCGGAAGAGACATATAAACCTGAATGAGAATAAATTTGAGGAGAAGCGACAAAGAAGTTACTGACCGGGAAGAGGTTGAGGAATTACTGTCAAATGCACTGGTAGGAAGATTGGGAACATGCTTCGATAATGTACCGTATATAACACCTGTTAACTTTGTATACGATAAAGATAAAATATATTTTCATAGCGCACATGAAGGCCGGAAGATTGAGAATATAAAATACAATCAACAAGTGTGCTTTGAGATAGACGAAATTATATCAATTATCCCCGGCAGGCGCATGCCATGCGGTTCCACAACTGAGTATAAAAGTGTAATAATATTTGGTGATATAGGGATCGTTGTAGATATTGATGAAAAAACCTTTGCCCTGAACAAGCTTATTGAAAAATATGCACCTGAGGCACCAAGGCTTCCACAGTCTTCAGACGCAGCAAAAAGAACAAATGTACTCGTAATTGATGTAAAAGAGATGACGGCAAAACAAAGTCCTGTTGGGAGAAAAACAGTAGTAACTCCATCAGGAAAATAATCTTTAAAACTTAGGTGGAAATTTAATGGTAAAAAGAAATAAGAATATAGCAAAATTGCAGGCAGGATATCTGTTTCCTGAAATTGGAAGACGTAAAAAAGCGCTTTTAGAAAAAGAGCCGGATGCCAAATTAATAAGTCTTGGAATCGGAAATACAACCGAGCCTCTAACTACACATATTGTTGAAGGACTTAACAAAGAAGTAAACAAACTTGGTACAGCTGAAGGATACACCGGATATGATGATGATGCACAGGCCCAGGCATTTCTGGACAAATTAAAAACCAGGATCTCACAGAACTGGTATAACGGTATTGTAGGTACTGATGAGATCATTGTCTCAGATGGATCAAAACCAGATTGCGGAAGACTGTTCTTCCTGTTTGGCAATGATGTGTCAGTTGCGGTCCAGGACCCTGCGTATCCGGTATATGTAGATGGATCAGTAATGATCGGAGCAACCGGTAATTATAATTCTGACTCAGAAGAGTTTGACGGTATAGAATATATGAGATGTACCGCAGAGAATGATTTTTTTCCTGATTTATCAACAGTAAAGAGAACAGATTTAATTTATATATGTTCACCTAACAATCCTACTGGTGCTGTTGCAACAAAAGATGAGCTTAAAGAGTTAGTTGATTTTGCAAGAAAGAACAGATCAATAATTATCTTTGATGCTGCTTATTCCGAATTTATTAAAGAGGAAGGTTTGCCAAGGTCAATTTTCGAGATTGAAGGTGCCAGGGAGTGTGCTATTGAGGTCAGTTCCCTGTCAAAGCCTGCCGGATTTACAGGTGTCAGGCTTGGCTGGACAATTGTCCCAAAAGAGCTGAAATTTGATGATGGAGTAAGTGTAGGCAAAGACTGGCAGAGAGTAATGGGCACACTGTTTAATGGTTCATCAAATATTGCTCAATGGGGAGCAATCGCTGCTTTGTCAGAAACCGGGCTATCTGAAGTAAGAGAAAAAGTAAATTATTATATGGAGAACGCTAAAATTATCAAAGACGGATTAGACGGGTTGGGTATAAAAACATTTGGAGGAGTTAATTCTCCTTACATTTGGGCAGCATTTCCCGGCAAAAAGTCATGGGATGTTTTTGAAGACATCCTGACTAAAGCACATGTTGTCACTACACCCGGTGCAGGGTTTGGTAAAGCGGGTGAAGGATTTGTCAGGTTTTCAGCATTTGGAAAAACCAGTGACATCAAAGAAGCCGTTAAGAGATTACAGGAAAATTTATAACACTCTTGCATTCTGCAGATTACAACGATGAAAAAACGATTATTCAGCGGCATTCAACCTAGCGGTGAAGTTCATATCGGTAACTATCTGGGTGCGATCAAGAATTGGATCAGCCTTCTTGATAAGTACGACTGTATCTTCTCGATTGTAGACTACCATGCAATAACGATTGAGTATGATCCTGCTGAAATGCAGAAACGGATTATCAATGCCGCCGCTACAAACATTGGTGCAGGCCTTGACCCTGACCGATGCATTATATTCGTACAGTCTCAAGTACCCGAACATACGGAGTTGACGTGGATACTTAATACCCTTGCACCTATGGGGCATCTTGAGAGAATGACTCAATTTAAAGACAAGGCAGGGCAGAACGAAAAGAACGTCAATGTAGGGCTGTTCGACTATCCGGTCCTTCAGACGGCAGATATCTTACTATATAAAGGCTGCGCAGTGCCTGTTGGTGATGACCAGGTTCAGCACATTGAGTTGTCGCGCGAAATTGCTAGAAAGTTTAATGCTAGATATGGGGACCTATTTCCTGAACCGCAGCATCTTCTTTCAAATGCACCCAGGATCATGGGACTGGATGGTAAGAATAAGATGAGCAAGAGTATGAATAATTATATCTCCCTTATCGAAGAGCCTGACGCTATCTGGAAAAAGCTATCGAGAGCAGTAACCGATGAAAACAGGAAAAGAAGAGATGATCCCGGAAACCCTGATATTTGTAATGTCTTCACATTGCACAAATACTTTTCAAAGAAATCAGAGATAGACAGGATTAACAAAGAGTGCAGAACCGCAGAGATAGGCTGTGTTGATTGCAAAAAGATTCTCTGGAACAATATGGTTGAAGAGCTTAAACCAATCAGAGAAAAAAGCCTTGAGTTGATTAACAACCCTGCCAGTGTAATAGATACCCTTAATACCGGCGCTGAGAAATGCAGAAAGATAGCCGGAGAAACGATGAAAGAAGTAAGGTCACTGATGGGGTTGAGATAGGTTGATGTGTTAGTTTCATGCCTATTGGTAACGGTTGTTTAACTAAAATGCTAAGTTCCCCACACCCCATCTGCTTCTCATACTATAACTTATTATCATGTAAAATGAAAAGCTTCATTCTTTACTCATTAGTATGCCTTTGTCTAGTTGGTTGCTCCCAAAGATGGATTGATGTTCCGGAAAAAGAAGCGCAATATTGGATAGGGAATGAATATATATCTAAAGATATACTGTATATTTATCATGAAAAACAAGAAAATATTTATGTGTTAAAAAATTGGATAAATGACAGGAGGAAAATTGACAGTATTGGAAGCTATGAGAGTAATACGAAATTCAATATTATTGGAAGGAGAGATTTTTTCTTGCCAGGGTTTGGTATTATTAGATATTGTATTTTATCAACAGCAAGCCCACCAAAAGGCACACTGGCTATATCAATCAGCCATCTTGGCTATCTATTTAAAAATAATAAAATCATTCAAATGAAATCAACATTTGATAACATATTAGAGTCTGCCAATGAAGATGATGTTGTGGCTCAATATGAAATAGCAAACATATACAGATACTCGAAAGGCGTTCCTTCAAATATAAGAAAGAGGTGTTATTGGCTAGAAAAGTCTGCAAATAACGGTTTTTCTAAAGCACAAATAGAAACAGGAATTTATTACTTTAACGAAATACTGTATGACAACTTTAGAGAGAAAGCAAAAGAAACCAGGAAATACGACTTTGTAGAACTTAAGAGCAAAGCTCATAAATATTTAAGACTAGCGTTGACCAATGGTGAAACTGAGGCAAATCTATTTCTAAAAGCTCTTCCTTTAGTTGATAAGAATGTAAGGTGGTATAGTGATGTTTTCAAAGACAAAGCTGCTGGTAAGATAGCAATAAAACATGCCGGCAGATACCCTGCAGGTAAGGTTGGTTGGTAATCTTGATTTTTATAAAAGTTGTCTTGATAACAAGACTGCATAGAATCCTTATAAGCCCATCTAACAAAACAATGAACACGTACGTAATTATGCGTCCGTATTTTTACTACAGTTATGACAGCCGTTAGATGTCTTTAAAACAAAGTGCTCAATAAGGAGACAAACCATGAGTTGTTGTAATAACGATTGCAAGATGGACGAAAATGTTGAGATTGGAAACGAGAAGAATGAATGACAAAAAACAATGGTAGATTCCTATCTACATCAATAATACTGTTAACGTTTGCCCACCTCTTTAACGATTTCTACGCCGGTTTCCTGATTCCGCTTTTATCATACTTTCAGACCACTCTCCATTTAACAATAACACAGGTATCTGTATTACCCACGGTATTAGCTGTGTTCGGCTCAATCTTACAGCCTGTATTCGGCTTTCTCGGTGACAGATTTAATAAGAAACATTTCTTTGTAGTAGCCGGCGTCTTGTGTTCCGCACTGTTCTTGAGCAGCATTTGCCTTGCACCAAACTTTATTGTCCTGGTCTTAATGCTCATGATCGGGGCATCAGGTGTGGCAGCCTTTCATCCTAATGGCGTAGCAACTGTAGCTGGTTTAAGCCAGAACAGGTCAACGTTTCAGATGTCTATCTTCCTTATGGTTGGATGCATCGGGCTGGCTGGAGCGCCTTATGTTATTACGCTGATTGCATCATTACACGGATTCGGTAAGTTATGGTTATTGTCTATACCCGGAGTAATCCTGGCACTTATCTTGATTAAGATACTGCCGGGAATTCCCGTCAACAAAAGTAATGCAAGTCTGTCAGGTTTGAAAGTACTTTTTGAGAGAACTTCGCGGCCGCTATGGATTATGTTCCTGATAATGTTTACCCGGTCAATCGTCATTACGAGCTTCATGAGTTTTATGTCTATACTTTTTACAGAAAAAGGATTCTCAATGCAGAAGAGTGGAGTCGCAATATCTATTTTCCTGATTAGCGGAAGCATTGGCGGTTTGATAGGAGGATTTCTGGCAGATAGAATAAACAGGAAAATAGTAATAGCATGTTCCTCAATCTTTGCGTGTCCGTTACTTTTATGGTTTTTAGATTCAAGCGGGACTCTTTCTATAGTATTATTAGGCGTAAGTGGCATGGTTATATTTGCAGCATCTGCTATTAACATACTCATAGTTCAAAAATTATGCCCGGCGGATATGTCCAGTTCTGTTTCAGGTATTTCGATGGGCCTTGTCTGGGGCTCTGCAGGCCTTATGCTTCCCATAATAGGAAATATTGCAGATCATTACAGCATGGCAACGTCGTTAGTGGTTGTAGCATACCTGGCGCCCATAGCAGGACTGCTGGTTTTCCTGCTGCCGGATATCAATAATCCAACTCAACAGCAGAGTAATAAGCAATTGTAATTTCCAGTCTTATAGTTTACTATTCTCTGGGTAATTTTTACAATACCAGAGTACATTCAAACGGGAACAAAATGGATATTTTCATAAAAAACATAGTAGATTTATTAAAGGCTGAAATCCCGCTGTCAGAGGAAGAGATAAGGGGTTTAATAGAGATTCCTCCGGATTTAAAGATGGGTGATTTTGCATTTCCATGTTTTGCCATTGCTAAACAGTTAAAAAGAGCTCCATTGAATATATCAGCCAATCTTGCACAAAAGCTGGCACCAGGTGAGTTAATAACAGACATTAAGGCCCATGGGCCCTACCTGAACTTTTACGTCTCGAAAGCAATGATTTTCAAGACTGTCCTGGATGAGGTCTTTACCGAATCAGATTCATACGGAAATTCTGACTCCGGCGCGGGCAAGACGGCAGTAATAGATTACTCTTCGCCGAACATAGCAAAACACCTAGCGGTTCACCATCTCCGTTCGGCAGTGATAGGGAACGCAATTTACAATCTATACAAGACCATTGGATACAAATGCGTAGGCATAAATCATCTGGGGGATTGGGGCACACAATTTGGACAATTAATCGTTGCCTTTAAAAGATGGGGTCCGGAACTAAAGGGTCAGGATTCGATAAAAGAGACAGGGCTCGATATCAGCAAGCTTAATGAATTATATGTCAGGTTTCACAAGGAGGCTAAGGACGATCCTTCTCTGGAGGATAAAGCAAGAGATTGGTTTCGGAAGCTGGAAGGTGGAAACGAGGAAGCAATAGAAACATGGCAATATTTCAAGGACATCAGTTTATCAGAGTTTGAAAGAGTATATGAGAAGTTAGGCATAAAGTTTGATTCGTATTCGGGTGAAAGCTTTTACAACGATATGCTTGATGATACAGTTAATAGAATCAAAGATGCGGGTTTGTCTGAAATTAGTGAGGAGGCCCTGATCGTAAACCTCGAAAAATACGATATGCCTCCGTGTATCCTGAGAAAGAAGGATGATGCCAGCCTGTACGCTACCAGGGACATATGTGCTGCCGAATATAGAAAACGAGAGTATGACCCTGACAAAATGATCTATGTTGTCGGATCCGAGCAGAGATTACACTTCAGACAATTCTTCAAGGTCCTGGAGCTCATGGGATATGAATGGGTACACGATTGCGTACACGTGGATTTCGGATTGGTCAAGTTCAAACAGGGGAAGATGTCTACGAGAGAAGGCAAAGTTATTTTGCTGGAAGAGTTGTTAGTGGAGTCCTGTAAGATTGCAGAGGAAATTATAGAAGGCAAGAACGCTGACTTGGAGAATAAGGCAGAGGTAGCAAATGACGTTGGCATAGGCGCCATTATATTTTCAGAGTTGAGTACAAAGAGGGTTAAGGATGTAATGTTCGACTGGAACGAAATCCTCAACTTTGATGGTGAAACCGGCCCATACGTTCAATACACTCACGCAAGGCTGTGCAGTGTGTTAAGAAAGTGCGGCGGAACAGTAACTAATGATATAGGATACGATCTATTGAAAGAAGATGACGAGCTATTACTAGTCAAGAAACTTGAATCCTTCCCATTGACCATAATACGCTCTGCACAAAACTGTGAACCATCGATACTGAGCAAATACCTGCTTGATCTGTGCAGTACGTTCAACAGATTCTACCAGCATCACAGGATACTCATTGATGATGAAGGGTTAAAATCGGCAAGGATATTGTTAGTTGATTCAATCAGGCAGGTCATAAAGAACGGACTTAGTATCCTCGGCCTCAATGCACCTGAGAGGATGTAATAAGGACTTCTTAGACAAGATTTACAGGATAATCTTATCAGAATAAAGTTAGGTAATTTTATAAAATTTCTGTTTGACAGATTAGGTTTGCTGATATAATATTGAATAATTGAGACGCGGGGTAGAGCAGCTTGGTAGCTCGTCGGGCTCATAACCCGGAGGTCGCAGGTTCAAATCCTGTCCCCGCTACCATATCATGAAAGGGCTTAGAACTTTGTTCTAAGCCCTTTTTTATTAGCTTTAAAGATTTGATTGTAATCTCACTCACACGTTTTATAACAGTCTATAAGTATCTGACTACAATTGTCAAAACACTTTTTACGTTGACGAGCAGTTGTAGCTCCACCGATCATCTGACTACAAGCATTTACACATTCCGCATATGCTGCCTGACATTCCCTTGCGCAATCCTTGGCTTTTTCAGTAGTAAACTCTGGCATTTTTGGTGCCGTTGTCTGAGTTGCACAACCGATTAAGACACTCAACAGTACCAGGACGAAGACTCTTTTAGCCATATCTACCCCTTTCCTCTATCAATTCCTAATAGAACGAACCCTTACCACAACCATACAGATAAGACCAACAATTGCCAACTGAATGACCGCAGTTATCGCATTTTACTGTAGGCATGATTGTGTTTTATCTACTGATTAATAACCTCATGCTTGGCCAAGTACTTTCTTCTTGAGCGCATAGCGAAGAAGTTGCAGAAAAAGGCAAACAACCCTAAGACACAAAACGATGTAAATAAGCCCGTTTGCTCACCGCTTGATAAGCTGTTATCAAAAAGTGTTCCTAGAAGAAATATAACAGCCATGTAGAACGTAAAATGGAAGATAGGAAGTAAAATCCATCCAGCGAATGTTACAGGCTTGAACCAAAGAAAGGTGCGTCTTGACTTAGAAATCTTCTTGATATTAGTGATAGTGATTTGCTTCATCACGGTGAATTTCAAACAACGTTTTGCCGTCAAGCTCACAGACGGTCATGTTAGACGGATGACGGATCGAGAGATTAGATTTTTCGCCATCCTCAGTCAGGAACAACTGGGAACCTTTGGCCTTCGCAATGTAAACACCATCGGAATTGTAGATTTTAAATTCGGTTGTGAAACCAGCATCCTCCATTCTAGTTACTGAGATCAAAGGCGTGTCATCATACTTAAGAACGACCGGAACGTTGATGAATTTGTTTGTACAAAGTTCAATCACTGGCGGAGAATCAAAGAAATGTAGATCATCCATGTTTTCACCTCCAATTGCGCGAGAATATAACAAGTCCTTATAGAGTTTATACATTTACATTCCTGTAAATAACAAACTTAATTTATGAAAAGCATATCCATCAAATGATGGTATATATATGTGGTATGAAATCTTGTAGATTGTAGAAATACTATGGATTATAATACTCAAGGAACAGTTATAATCAAGAGGAAAAATGATAAACAATCCCGACTGGAAAGAACCTAAAGTAAAACCATTATATTAAAATCAAGAAATTATGAAAAAAAGATATTTGATACCAACCATTGTTATTCTCTTATTCTTGTGTTCGATTGCCTTACTTAACAAAAAGGTAACCATACTTCAGGGCGTTCATGGTAAAGTTTCAAGAATTACATTGCCCCTATACCTCAAGGTATTAAACTTTTATGACAGTCATCTTAATTATAAATGGCTGGCAAATCAAATCACTGGTCACCTAGACACAAAGGAGGATAAAATCCTTCGACTGTTTCATTGGACCTACGAAACTATCAAACGTCGACCAAAGAGTTTACCCAACATGGACAGCCATCCATGGGACGTCTATGTGCGTCGATATGGTGGCAGCGACAATTTTCATGATTTGTTTACTACGCTTTGCAATTATATCGGTGCAGACGCATTTTTTACTCCATTATACAGCAAAGATATCAGTGGTCACGCAAAGCTGTCTTTTGTTCGAATTAAAAGGGGATGGGTTGTGTTTGAACCTTATGATGGAATCTATTTTAGAAATAATAGAGGAGGCTTGGCCACGATCGAGGAAATAAACGAAGACTGGCATATTGTGAACTTAGCCAACCGGGCTAGAACAAAAGCCACCTACGAGCAATATATAGTTGAAAACTTACCAGGAATTGAAGAAATGGGCTCTAGACTTTTAAGAGCCAATACTCAATCGCCCATCAACCGCCTGAAATTCCAACTACATAGATGGTTTTCTGGCGAAGCTCCATTATTAGAATGATCTAGGCTTGTTAATCACTTTTGCCCTGTACATTTAAACATCAGGATACACAGGGATATTACTGGTAAAATGTGGTTCGGGGTGGGGTGTTTTACTAAACACCTTTTCAACAACCCTTATTACTTTAAAGGATTTTCGATATTTCTAGATAATACAAGCTCTCTTAGTCCCATATGAACGGATCGTATATCAAACAATGGATTATGGATATTTTATAATGCCCCATTTCTTAATCAAGCATAATAGTGTAAAATACTCCTAAACTACACATGCTTACTTAATGGGGTGCAGTATATGATTGTACCTGACGAGAGTTCAATGTTATATTGAGAACAAGAAATCATGAAAAAAAGATATTTGGTACTAATCTTTATTTTTCTCTTATTCTTGTGTTCGCTTGCCTTGCTTAATAAAGAGGTAACCATGCTTCAGGGGGTTGGTTCTAAAGTTTCAAGAATTACCTTGCCCCTATACCTTAAGATATTAAACTTTTATGACCGCCATTTTAATTATAAATGGCTGGCAAATCAAATCACTGGTCACCTAGACACAAAGGAGGATAAAATCCTTCGACTGTTTCATTGGACTTACGAAACCATCAAGCCTCAACCAGAAAGTTTACCCGTAATGGACAGCCATGTCTGGGACGTCTATATTCGTGGTTATGGTAACAGCGCAAACTTTCATGATTTATTTTCTACGCTTTGCAATTATATCGGTGCAGACGCATTCTTCACCACATTAGACAGTAAAGATACAGATAGTAACTTAGATCTATCTTTTGTTCGAATCAAAAGGGGATGGGTTATGTTTGACCCTTATAATGGAATCTATTTTAGAAATAATACAGGAGACTTGACCACGATCGAAGAAATGAACGAACAAGGCTGGCATATTGTGAAATTAGCACAAACAGATATTTCAGAAGCCTACTACAAAAAATACTTCGAAAACTTGCCAAATATTGAAAAAATTGGCTCTAGACTTTTAAGAGCCAACACCCAATCACCCATCAACCGCCTAAGATTTCAATTACATAGATGGTTCTCTGGCAAGGCACCCTTATTAGAATGATCCAAGCTTGGTAATCACTTTTGTCCTGTAAACCTGTAGAAATAGTTTACGCTTTATATGTGAAAGCTCTGCATCAGGATACACAGGGATATTACTGGTAAGATGTGGTTTGGAGTGGATAAAGATTAATCTCAATCCATAAAATTGCACAAGTATGTGTTTTCTAACCATGGTTCATTTTTATATTTTGTCTCGTAGTGAGCCATAATGTTTCTAACAAGGTCTTTTGCCTGGAACCACAGCCGAATTTATTTCCGGGTAGGAAAGGCGTCCCCCTAGGTTTCTTCTTCTTTGGCTCACTGTTTTCTTGATTTTCTAATTTGCTCATTTATGTTTTCCTCCTTATGTATACAGGATTATGCAAAGTGTATTTTCTTACAATGTAAGGGCAAATTTCAGATGTCCAAAAAGTATCCATGATAGTTAAAGATGGCCATTCTTTTCAACTATTACCAGTTGTTTTCAACAGCACTTATACCCTGCTATAACAACAAGATACTTGCAAATAATAAACTTAACCAAAAACCTGTCAGAGAACTCATAACCCGGAGGTCGCAGGTTCAAATCCTGTCCCCGCTACCACATCATGAAAGGGCTTAGAAATTTGCTCTAAGCCCTTTTTTATTAGCTTTAAAGATTTGATTGTAATCTCACTGAATTGTAAGTAATATTAAAATGTTACGGTCTCTTGTAAACTTTTCCATTAGTTTTCGATAAACTCTAATTTCGTTATTTGATACTATGCGCACTGGCTTCAAAACCACGTTAGTCGTTACCACTGCAGGGATAGTCACTTTAATTGCTGTTTGGATCATTCCTATACCATTCCGTATGGTAGAATGGTTTGTTGATCAGCATTATGATTATTATCTCAAACCTAAAGAATTAGTAAACAAAGAACATTCTGGAATTAAACAAATATTTATGGGAGTTGCAGAACTTAAGCTGCGATCAGATTGGCGACGCCAATTCGTGAAGCGAATACAACCTGAAATTAATTCTGAAGTGGATGCCATTCAGATAGTAACCCAAAGAATTGATAGCATTATGATTAGTGGATATGAATTAGACCACTTACCTATTTATCAAACTACCTTCCCTAATATCATAAGAGGATATGGCTGGTGCGATCAAGTCAATTCAGCGGTTGCTTTCACTTTACACGAAATTATAGATGGAGTGGAGGCGTATGCTCTAGCTGATCCAGAAACAGGTATATCAAATCATACCTGTGCACGAGTTAATTCTGCAACCCTTGGAGTTGTCTATATAGATGCTTGGCTAAAAGATATTAGGTATTTTGGATTTGAAGATTCGTTGACTGAAAAAGGGAAGCAGATTATCCCTCGCCACAGAGACATTCGTCAATATAACAGAGCTCAAGGGATTCCCCTTCCTTGTGAGGCACGTTTTTATCCATCTGGTTATGTTTTTAATAAATATACTTTCTCTTACCAATTTAAAAGCGCTTTAGGCCGATTCTGGGTTGCTATCTCCTCCATTGATTGGTTGTTGAATAAAGCTGCTGAAACTGTTGAAACTGAAGCCGTAGAAACTGTTAAAACTGTTGAAACTGTTGAAGCTGTTGAAACTGTTGAAGCTGTTAAAACTATTGAAGCTGAAACTGTTAATACTGTTAATGCCGTTGAAGCTGTAGAAACTGTTAAAACTGAAGCTCTACGTCTCGCCGCCACAGCCCTCCAAATCGATTCGGCCAAACGCATTAATGAGGCAACAATTGAGCAGCAAAAAATATTTGTAAAAGCACGTCTATATCACTTATATGGAAAAGAAGTTGTTGCCAAAAATCTTTACAAAACCCTTATGGAATGTGATCATGACATTGGTAAAGTTTCCCGTATTTTTTATAAACGCCTTTCCAATGCAAATTAAGGGTTGCAGCTATTCAAAAACATTCATTCCCAGAAAAACCATTCATCACCCCTAAATCCATAAACACTTAGTAGCTTTTTCATATTTTTCTAAAGAATATGGTTCAACTTCTTTTGATACTTGGGCAATAATCCCCAAGTATTACCCATAGTTATTCTTCTTTTTGCCATACTCTATCTATACGCAAAATATACTGTTTTCATTGTGTATTGACAGACCAGCACTTAGGCATGGGATTAAAAGATTATTAAAAAATACATAATTGGCATAATGTGTGCGAACAATAAAACTGACTAAACAGTATTATCATCTTAAAAAACTTACAAATAGCTGCTTAATAATTCTGAAGGGAGGCAGAAAAATGAGCGTGTATAGTGTAAGTAAAAAAAGAAAATTAGTAAGGCGTAGTAAGAAAGATTCTTTTGTGCATAATTTGTTCAAAGACGTATGGTTTTATGGTTTCTTTGTCATACTCACTTTTTCGACTATGGCATTAATAAAGTTCTTGTATTCAACATTTGTCGAATAGAACTATTAGTAATTATGGGGGCAAAAAAATGAACGATTATTTAGTGTAAGAAACGAAAGAAAATTAGTAAGACATAGTAAGAAAAAGTTTTTTATGCGTAATTTGTACGAAGAGGTCAGGTTTTATGGGTTCATTGTCATACTCAGTTTCTTGGCTGTGGCATTAGTAAATTTCGTGAAAGCAACATTTAGCGAATAGAACTATTGGGTGTGCAAGGTTACACTTAGTCTCGCAATACCTCCCCCACAGGAATACTAGATGTTTAATAAACCTTGCGCACCTGCTTTTCCTTAACAAATCTCCGCACACATATCCTCAGCGTGTTCTCCTGTGGGCCTGGCGCAAGCTCAAAACCCTTCATCACTCCTAATCCCATCAACGCTTAAAAGTTTTTTCATATTTTTCTAAAGAATATAGCTCAACTGCCGACAATATATGTTTAAGGGAAAGCCTATTATTTAGAAGGGTATAAAATGATTGAAAAGAAAGTAACATCTGAACACTGCCTTGAAACTGTCAAAAAGCGTATTCAGTTCTTGGAAGCTAACGACCCTAACAATGTAACCCTTAAACTACTGAAGCAGCAGATTCCAACCAACGTATCAGAAAAAGTTAGAGGTTAAACAATTGGTTGTGCATGGTTACTCCCGACCTCAGAATTTCTCTTCAAGGGATGCTAGTCATTGAAATAACCTTGCGCAGTATATTGCCTCGTTAACAATTGCCTAATCCCATTGTTAACGAGGCTTTTTTTATTCATACAGGATTTTCTAAAGAATATAGCTCAACTACCGATAACTTAGAGTAGAGAACTTTACTCAAGATGTACACGGAATACGCAACTTATCTAAAGAAAATACAAATGAATAAAAGAAAATCAGTAAGGCGTAGTAAGAAAAAACATTTTGCACGTGCTTTGTACAAAGAGGCCAGGTTTTATGTGTTCATAATCATACTCGGTTTTCTCAACAATCTTCTCTTTTTCTATAATGCTTTTTGATATTATCGTCTCGTAATACTTCCACAATGATGCTGGTTATTGAAATAAACCTGCTACCTGTTTTTTGCTTTACAAACCTCTCAACACACATATCCCTCAACGTGCTCTCCTGTGGGCCAAGCCACAGGCTCAAAACCCTTGTCAGTGTTGAGTCGGAGGTCGCAGTTTTAAATTCTTTCCTCGTTACTCACTGCTAGATAAGAACTTGGGGTAATCCCCTGAGTCCTTTTTCTTTGACTGGTATCCAAAAACATTCATTCCTATGAAATCTTTATCACCTCTTTAATTGGTATTTTCTTATAGCTCAAGTTTTACTTGCTTTTTCCATAATACTGAATAAAATGAAATGGATACAATTTAGAAAATGCGTACTCTAAAATATGTCATTACTACATGTTGTCTGCCAAATCATTTTCTTAAGGAAGACAGCTTAAAGATGACAACCTATCGACAAAACCATTACGAAAGGAGAATATTTAAGGATGTCAAACTTAACGGCAGTCACTAGTGAAGATTTTGAGCAATCTGTCATTCAAGCTGGGTCACCCGTCCTGGTAGACTTTTATGCAGATTGGTGTGGCCCATGCAAGACACAAGCTCCTATACTGGATGAATTGGCTCAGGAATTCGATGGAAAGGTCAAGTTTGCAAAAGTAGATATAGATGTAGAAGAGAACAAAGATCTTGCAGTAAAATATGGTGTTATGTCTGTGCCCACCCTCATAATCTTCGGTAATGGCGAAGTAAAGGAAACTTTGGTAGGAGTAACAAGCAAGAGCAAACTTCAACAAAAACTTGAACAGCTCTTATAATTAAGAGAATAGTATGGATGGATTTCTACAAGGTCTAGATGGATACCTAGCTGCGTCGCCCATTCTGGCTTTTATAGCAGTTTTCCTGGGAGGTGTGCTCACCAGTTTTACGCCATGTGTGTACCCGATGATACCTATAACGATCGCTTATATAGGAGGCCGCAGTGGTGATTCCAAGCTGAAGGGCTTTTCCCTCTCTCTCTTTTATGTATTAGGAATGGCAGTTACGTATGCCGCACTGGGAGCGTTTGCGGCCTTGACCGGACAGTTCTTTGGTTCAGCCAGCACAAACCCCATACTTTACATTGTTGTAGCCAATATCTTTATCTTTCTAGGTTTGTCAATGTTGGATGCCTTTACACTGCCAATTCCCTCTTTTTTAGCAAGCAGGCAACCAGGGAAAAAAGCTGGTGGGCGTATCGGTGCATTTCTGGTAGGACTTCTTGCAGGAACTGTTGCCGCACCATGCACAGCGCCTGTACTTGGTGTTGTCCTGACTTATGTTGCGGCAAAACAAAATGTTGCTTACGGTGTAGGCCTACTTTTTGTTTTTTCTATAGGGCTGGGGACACTCTTAATAATTGTAGGAACGTTTGCTGGTTTGATGGCAAGTTTGCCAAAGACCGGAAATTGGAGTATAATTATCAAGAAATTCTTTGGCTGGCTAATGATAGCAGCAGGAGAATATTTCCTGATAACTGCTGGAAAATTATTAGTATAATTAATGGTAGAAAAATGGAGGAGAAAAGATGACAACTGAAGCCAACGAAGTTTATGAGTGTGATATATGTGGTGCAATAGTTGAGGTAAAAGAAGGCGGTGCCGGCACCTTAGAGTGTTGCGGACAGCCAATGACTTTACAGGACTAACACTTTTAATTTACTTAATCATGGAAGTACGAGATATATAAATATCACGAAGATTAAGATTTGATAATACTGGAGACCACAGAAGGGAACTTACAATGCGCAAAGTTTATATGGATCACATGTCTACGACACCTACTGATCCAAGAGTAGTAGAAGAAATGTTACCTTTTTTTACAGAGAATTTTGGTAACCCATCTTCCCACCTTCATTCATATGGACTCAAGGCTAAAAAAGCCGTTGACGAGTCAAGGGCAAAGGTCGCTGACCTGATTAATGCCAAACCTGAAGAGATAATCTTTACCTTTACGGGAAGCGAAGCAAATAATCTGGCTTTAAGGGGTTTGGCCCTCGCAAATAGAGACAGAGGAAAACACATAATTATTTCGGAAGTTGAACATTACTCAATTTTATACACTGCACGAGAACTGGAGAAAGATGGTTTCAGGGTTTCATATATAAAGGTAAACGAAGATGGCCTGATAGACCCTGAAGATGTTGCCAAAGCCATAAACGAGGATACGTTCCTTGTTTCAATTATGCATGCAAATAATGAGATAGGAGTAATCCAGCCTATTGAGGAAATAGGAAAGATAACGAAGGAAAAGGGTATTATATTCCATACCGATGCCGTTGCAACGGCAGGAGTTATTCCTGTGGACGTTCTGGAACTTGGCGCAGATTCATTGACTCTGACATCGCACACATTTTACGGCCCAAAAGGCATTGCAGCCCTGTATGTAAAAGAGGGAACTGAAATTGTTTCCATCATTAAAGGCGGCGCACAGGAAGGCGGCTTGAGGCCGGGTACAGATAACATACCGGCGATTGTAGGAATGGGCAAGGCAGCTGAGCTTGCCAAAACCGAAATGACATCAAGGATAGAACATCTTACTCCGCTTCGTGATAAAATCATAAAAGCACTTCCTGATACAGTCAAATACCTGCATTTTACAGGACACTTGACACAGAGGCTTCCCGGGCATGTGAGCTTCTGGATATCTTTTGCTGAAGGCGAATCACTCGTCCTGTTCCTAAATTACAATGGTATAGCTATCGCCAGCGGTTCTGCCTGCAGCTCGCCTGACCTACAGGCATCTCATGTACTTACGGCTATTGGAGTACCACCAGACGTATGCCATGGCTCAATTACCGTCAGTCTTGGAAAAGATAATTCGGAAGAAGACGTTGATTATTTCCTGGAGACACTTCCCAAGGTAATTAACAAATGCTGGCAGATGTCACCCCTCTATGAAGACGAATTAAAGAAACAGCAAGCCTAGCCATAAAGAGCTGCAACACTATTAACTATATTTAACTCAGTAGAGTAGACTTGCCTTTTTATGCAGTTTCTTTTACCTTCCTGCTTTTTTCTCATCTGTTCCAACATTACCTGTGCAAGCATAACGTTAAAATCTTCCCATTTTTCAACAATAAATGTACATTTTTGGAACACTATAAAAATCAACTGTAAGCAAGAAATCTTTCTGCGGTTACCCTTTAAAATATAAAGGCCTGCTGTCATACAGCTTAAGTGTTGACACAGTTTCTTTTCTTTCAATACCAGTCATTGGTACATATGTTGCGATATACGCACCTGTAAAGAAACTTTTTCGGCCTTTAAACTATCCTAAACATTTCGTATTGTAACTATCTGGTATTTATTGGCCGGGTTTAGACATTACTTATGTCTCGTTAAGTATGATATATATCGTATAATGACTAAGCACAGAAACGGATTAGGTCAAAATGAATGATACAGAATCACTGGAAGAAACTGCCAGATACGTTCGGCTTGTATTGCCCCTGATGACTAAACACGCCATCCCCATAACACCTAAGAATTACACAACATGGTATCACTATGTTTCGGGAAAGAACAAAGAACACCAGGAAACAATAGATTCCATTATTGAGAAGAAAGAACCGTTTTCCAAGAAAACAAACGAAATGCTTTATCAGCGCTTCTTTGAAGACCAATACGAGAATAAGTTGAATGTAGTCAGAAAGAATCTACAGGATACTTTGTTGTCTATTCTCAAGGAACTGTCTGAGATAAGCGGACAAACGGAAATATACGAATCCTCAACATTAAAGTGTGTAGATAAATTGTCAGAGGATATGTCTGTTAATGAAATCAGGAATGTCCTGGACGAAGCCATTGCTGCAACGAAAGAAATAAGGAAATCTGGAGAATCAACACAGCAGAGATTGAAAGAAACTACAGAAAACATGCAGGTACTGCAAAAGGAATTTGAACAGGCAAAGTCCGAATTATTAGTGGATTTCCTGACGGGTGTCTTGAATCGAAAAGGGTTTGATGAAACACTGGAAAAATCCGTTAGTGAAACTACCGGTCATTTATCCCTACTGATCGTCGATATAGATTACTTTAAGAAATTTAATGATACGCATGGACATATTGTTGGAGATAAAATACTGAGAATTATGGCAAAGAACATGCAGAAGTCAGTAAGAGGTAGTGATTTTACAGCACGTATAGGCGGTGAGGAATTCGCTGTAATACTTCCAAAAACCCCACTGCTGGGAGCCATGACTGTCGCTGAAACTCTACGGGCTTCAGTCGCACAATTGAAACTGGAGAAGAAGGCAAAATCAGAATCGCTGGGAACCATAACAGTCTCAATAGGTGTGGCACAATATCGGCCAGGTGAACCCCTTGAGAATTTCACCAACCGGGCTGACCAGGCACTCTATTTTGCGAAGAATGCAGGAAGAAACCGTGTGGCAACAGAGTCTGACGTAGCAAAT
>CAZPAM010000001.1:44550-178642 GCA_964584595.1 uncultured Candidatus Scalindua sp.
ACTCTTCTCCCAGAGGCTGCAGAATTGAGCGTTCTCATCATAAGTACAATATCTCTTTACGGTCCATTTCAAGGTTAAAGGCGCTATTATGGTAGTAATGAATGCCATGCAGATCAGTGCAGAGAATTGATCATGAGTGAGTAATGGTTCGTTAATAGTGTGACTAACCATTAACTGATTACTCAATTTAATAACTACAGCCGCAACCACCATTTCAACTGCACCACGACCGTTCATACCACACCCAATGATAGCAGAACCCCAGAATTTATGCCCGTAGAGATAGGCTCCCGCCCCACAACCTATAAACTTACCTAGAATTGCGATCAACGTAATAGCCAGGGTGAAGATTATGAAATACCAATTCCACTGTAAATGTAGATGAAAAGACAGGGAAACAAAGAATATGGGTGCCATAAAACCGTAACTCAAACTGTAAAAACGATCATTAATCTTTTGGTAAAATCCCCTGTCTATGATCTCCTTACGTACAAATTGCCCCGCCAGGAAGGCACCAATTATAAGGTGAAGACCGGCCAGTTCAGCTAAATAGCCTACAACCAGGGCAGATATAAGGGCAAACGTAAACGTCTTCGCTTCACGATCATCCAGTTTCCTTATAAATCTTGGTATTATAAATTGACCGATGAGAATGGTAAGAGCGAAAAATGCTACTACTTTAATGACAACAAATGAAATCTGTAATGCGTGAATCTCTCCACTCTCAGCCAGACCTAAAAGTATTGACAAAGTTACTAATGCTAGAATGTCGTCAACAATAGCAGCTCCGATAATGATATGCCCTATTGTTGTATTCTGGATCTGCATGTCATGCAATATCCGGGCCTGAACAGCAATAGCCGTAATAGATAGTCCCATACCGACAAAGAGGGATTGGAACACAGTCCCCCCAAATATCCTGCAGGTAAAGAACCCGAGTATAAACGGAAGGATGAATCCTCCAAGGGCAACTGCAATAGACGGCCAGATATGCTCTACAGCCTCCTTTGGGTCCATCTCCAATCCGGCATGAAACATTAGGAAGAAGATTCCAAGCTCTGCCATTAATTCAAGAGGTTCAGATGTGTTAACAATACCCAATAAAGGGGGGCCCAGGATTAGCCCTGCCAATAACTCTCCTAATACGACAGGCAAGCCAAATCTGGTAAAGATTCTACCCATGAACCAGGCCACGGTCAGGATCAAGATAAGATTTACAATTAGATGTCCGGTAATCATAATTTTCTCTTGCCACAGACTTCTGCGTAAGTTCAATAGAACGATTCACACAAACATGCTTAGATTGAAAGCATACTAAAGCAGGATGTTTATAATACTCCAATGAAATCCCTTTTTCCATAAAATAAGACTTCAACTTAAACATCAGGATACACAGGAATGTTGCAGATTTACCAGCTGGATTGTTTGGTGGATGATATGTAGCTCGGAATGGTGATATTCTGGATAACTAATCGCTATCCACTTTAATATTAAGCTTGTCTACGAATTTCACAGCTATACCCAGGCTGTTTTCGCAATCCGGATTCTCAATTATGATATTCCTGATAATCAATCCTTCTCCCGTAAGCTTAAGCTTTCTTTCTTTAGAATGAGGTGCGGCAGTAACTGTATTTATCTGAATGGGGATTTTTGTACCTGGAGAAAAAGCTTCTATGTCGGTTGTTGGTACTTCGAAATAAATTCCGGTTGAACTAACGTTTATTGTCTCACCACTTTTATGGTCAATCAATACTTCAAATGAAACATTTTGTCTTTCACAGTCCCTTCTCGGATCACCCCTTCTGTCAGCTTCCCTTATGTTTTGATCAGGCAACAGCGCCTCTGATGCAGAATCTGGTTTCTTATCCTGCCTTCTCTGACCGTGTCTTCTATCAGAATATTTCTCTTTGGTAGACATTTTATCTCCCTTTTTTGTTACAGTAACACATTATTCATATAAGGCAATAAAATTAAATAAATTATTGCAATTCTTTGACTATATATCGTGGCCTTTCATTATTCATGACTTTTATTGAGTTTTCTGCAATCAGGGTGTACCTTAAAATCAGGGCTTCCTTCGTATCACCGGCTATATGAGGAGTAAGTACGACATTTGGAAGCCTTCTTAATTCACTGTTTTCCGGAAGGGGTTCAGTTTCATACACATCCAGAGCGGCTTTCCTGATAACATTGTTTCCTAATGACTCGATCAATACCCTTTCATCGATTATGCCACCACGGGAAGTATTTATCAGCCATCCGAGCCCTGCTCCGCCGATTTTCTTCAGTTCTTTCTTTCCGATTAATCCTTCTGTCCGACAACTGCCATGTTTTATTAAGGGAATAAGAATAGAAACGATGTCAGATTCCTCCAATAAATAATCAAAGTCAACTATATCTACAAAATCGAGGCCCTCATTCCCATTCTCCCTGTTTTTCCTGCATGCTATTACTTTCATTCCAAAACTATGAGCGATCCTTGCCTTTATCCTGGCAATATTGCCGAATCCTATTAAGCCAACTGTTTTTCCGGCAAGCTCAATACTAACCCCCCTGTTCCATTTGCCATCCTTCATTTCCTGTCTGTAATCTCTATCATTCTTTGCTAATGCTAACATAAGGTACATTGCATGCTCCGCAACTGACTGAGCCGTAACCCCCGGCATATTGCAGACAGGAATCTTTCTATCTCTGGCAGCTTCAAGGTCTATCGTATCGTATCCGGTTCCGCACTGGAATAATCTAACTTTCTTTGCACTCATGATCATTTCCCTGGTAATCACAGCCTTGTCCGGATATACAACATCGGCATCAACTATTTCTTTAGATATAGTTTCTGTATCATGTTGATCTCGAACAAGAACAATATTCTCCTCAAAACCTTTATTACTGACAGCGTTTTTTATGGTTTTGACCATTATTCCGTCATCATCTGCACATAACAATATTTTTAATGTTTTGGACATCTTTGTATTGGTTAAAATTCTATTATATTTACCAGTTTATATAATATCTGTCAGATTCAATAAAGACAAAATGTGTATACAAGAGGGAGGGTGATTAGCAGGTAATATGTAGTTTGGGATAGAGTAAGTAAAGCGTGAAGAAAGAAACATTAATATGCCTGCCTCCGTCCTAACGGATTCACCCGGGCAGGCGACGGTTTGTTTTGTGAGTATTATTTCATTGAGCGAACCGGACGGACATAGTTGCTGGCATTCTCGTAACACCAGATTACGTTACCAGCGCCGTAAGCACCTCCTTTGAAGCGTACGCTCCACACGCCATCCAGATAACTGGCAGAATCATTTTCGTCACCGGTCCAGATACCGCTTTGCTTTACATCAAAAACAGTATCTATATACAGGTCACCAGCTAATCTACTCAATTCGAGCAGTGATGTGGCTTCCTCCACAGTAGGCAATCTCCAATCATGATACTCGGCATAACCTCTGCCATTTAAGTCCCCTACCCATTGTTTCGCTTCATCCCACCCCATATTCTTTTCAGAACCGGACTGATGCCACATCAAGCCTGTTGCATGGTTTATTACCACATCGTCTCCATTTATTGACTTATTCTCATAACTATGGCTGATTGTACTGTATCCGTAAAATCCATAATCATGTTTTTTACGAATAGAAATATTCGAGATTGATTGCACATGATAAACAGATAAATCTCTATAAGTTGAATTCAGGGTAATTTGCGGCTCATCTTCTGCCAGCATAATCGGTGGGCAAATGAATACAAATGATATAATTAAGATATGTAGTAGTAAATATTTTCTCATATTAGTTATTTAGCAAAAATTAAAAAAATAGAAAATGCTGATATATATTACGATTATAAACTCAGGTGCAAATTAGGCAAGGGTTTTTTGATGAGTAAGATATAGTCTATGGCTTGATTATTTCTTTTTCTTAGTACGTTCATGCGTGGGCACAACAAGAACCGGACAAGAAGACCTGTGCAATACCCCCTCACTGACGCTGCCAATTACCATATGGTAAACAGCACCATGTCCATGAGAACCAACAACAATCAAATCAATGTTTAACTTACTCGCTTCGTCAAGAATAACTTCTACGGCTACTCCTTGAACAAGAAGAGACTCTGCATCTATTCCGGAATTCTGCAGTTTATCCACCTCATTTTGTAATTCCTCACGTTTTTCTCTAAAATCCTCAGCAACTTTATCCAATTCTGATTGCGGACGGCCCGGTCCGAAACCTACAAAACCCAAGTCAGGTTTTTCAGCATATAGCAACCATACTTTAGCAGACAAACCCAAAGCCAGAGTTTCTGCATAATGTAAGACTTTTTGGGAGGCAACAGATAAATCGACCGCAACTAAAATGTTCATTTACTCTCTCCTAATTGTTGATATCAGCACAAGTTTTCAGCGGTAATATGAAATCTTCTCAATATCCCTTTCAATGGTTTAAATGTGAAACTTTGCAGAATCACCTCTTAAATATTAACATCTAAATTTATTGTATTAAATATACTCTCTTTTACAAGTATTATACCGGTAATTTGTCTTAATCCTTTGGCGTAGAAGGCGTTCTTGACATTGATAGTCTTAGGGCGGGTGGAGTAATCAGAGTAGTAATGATTACCATAATTATTAAGGCCGTAAATATAGTGTCGCTGATCACGCCGATGCTTTTGCCTATCCCGGCAAAGACCAACGTCACCTCTCCCCTGGGAATCATGGCAACACCGATAGCAATTCGATTTAACCCTTTTTCCAGCGCACACAAACCGCAAACCTGTTTACCAATAATTGCCGCAAGGGTTATTGCCAAGGCTACCATCAGGACATGCTTATCGTAAAAAAGCTCCAGCTTTACCTGCATACCTATCAGGAGAAAGTATACCGGCACGAAGACAAAAGACGCAGGACGTAGAATCTCCTGCATACCGTGTTCTCCTCCTTTTAAATCCTTGAGACGAACTTCTCTTAAGATAAGTCCGGCAGCAAAGGCTCCCACTATGGTTGCCAGGCCAATAAGATTGGCTATATAAGAGAGAAGGAGACAGAAGACAATGGCCATAGCCAGTTTCCAACCCTCGACCTTCGTACGTGTTGTATAATAGCCGAGAAGCGGCGCCAGTTTCAAACCCATGAATATAGCGCCCGAAAGGAAAAGGATAGAAAATATTGAGGTCTGAACAATAGGAAGGGGATCCACACTTCCCGTTACTACTATGTCAGTAACTATCGCCAGTATAAAGAGCGCTATAATATCATCAAAAACCGCCGCACCCATAACTATACTGGACTCAATAGTCTGGAGTTTTCCCAGGTCCTTAAATACGCGTGCCTTTATACCTACACTTGTAGCACAGAGCGTAGCCCCCACAAAGAGATGAACACTAAAACCTGCATCAGGAAAGAAGTAAAGGCTGGTGAAATATCCCAGTATAAAGGGTGTTACAATACCACTCAAAGCTACCAGAAATGATGAAAGACCTACCCTTAACATATCCCGTATGTTTGTCTCCAGCCCGATTTCAAAGAGAAGGATTATTACACCAAATCTTGCCAGGAGGTCGACGAAGGTATGATTTCCCAGTGGAGCAAAGAACTCCCAACCTGTAAAATAGGCCAGATTCCCTATAATAATACCGAGTACCAGTTCACCCAGTACTGCCGGTTGTCCTATTTTTTCAAATATCGCACCGCCAATCTTTGCTGCTGCAAGTATGATAACTAAACCAAGCAGAATAGGAGCAATAGGGTCTGTATGTTTATGAATATCCCTTGGCATCTTTACTTCAGGATATTTACTTGGCTGCTCTGCTGGAGCAACCGGCGGGGATATTTGTTCTTGAACAGGTTCTTGAACAGGTTCCTTAACAGGTTCCTTCTGATATTTTTTAAGTGCTCGCTTGTAAAGAGGCTGAGCCTCGACATATTTGCCTTGAAGCGAAAAGAGTTTTGCAAGGTTGTTCAGAAATGTAGCCACATAATGATGTTCTTGTACTGTTGAAGTGGAATTATGGGATTCTTCTTCAGGTGAAGAATATATGTGAGATATGCAAAAAACCAGAAATACTGCTAAAAGAATAATAAAAGTATATTTAGATAATACTTTTGTCATTTTTTCTTTAAACCATAGAATTACACAAATTAAAGGATTCGTTTAAAAACGTTTCTATTCAGGCTTAACTATAATAATATCACAGTGCACAGTACGAACAACTTCCTCAGCAGTACTGCCAATCAGTATGTGTCTGATACCTGATCTTCCATGTGTACCCATAACTATCAGGTTTGCCTGTTGTTCCCTGGCTATCTCTACTATATCAAACGCAGGTATTCCTTTTTTCAGCAATTTTTCATATTCAACCCCACTGAGATCGACAGTTTTCAGAAACTCATCATACTTGGTTTCATTCACCTGCTCTATCTCTTTAATTATTTCTCCCGCCTCCTCCTCAGAATTTGCTGCATTTACGTAAGGTTCAACGAATGATTCCTCATAAACGTGTAAAATAGTTAATTTACTTTTATGTGCCTTTGCCGTAGCGACAGCATATTCCAGCGCTATCCTGGAACAGTCAGAAAGATCGACAGGAACTATAATCCGTTTAAACCCAACATACTTCTTACCCCTGACAACCATAACAGGACAGCCGGCCTTTCTCGCAATCCGTTCCGCAACACTGCCCAATATAACTCTATCCACCCCTGCCTTTCCTTTTGTACCCACTGCCAGAAGGTCTACTTTCTTCTCTTCCGCAATCTGTATTATCTCCATAAAAGGTTTACCAAATCTTACAATGGGTATTACACTCCCATCATCAAGTAACTCCGCTGGTAACATTGCTTTAATCTTGCCCATAGCCTCCCCTTCAAGTTTCTGTTTCATATCTGCATGTGCAGTGTCGGATAGTACATGCTTGTATTCATGGGGAAATTTCTCGATGGTGTGTAATACATAAAGCTTTGTCTTCATGCATTTGGATACTCCCAGACAAATGTTTAAAGCAACCTTTGAATATTCTGAGAAATCTGTTGCGGCAAGAATGCATCTATTTGGAAATTGACTCATAATTGTAACTCTTTTTTTAATAAACTCTTGTACATATTCTTACACGGTTTTATGATATAATAATTAAACCGTATTTTCCATAAAATACAACCTAAAAGTCCAAAGTAGAAAGTACCTGAAATGACTAAAGTTACAAAGATATCCTGATTCATAACTGTTTATATATTCTCTGTTTTTTGTTTTGAAAATACCCCTTTCTATGCTAATAATAACTTTCAACTTTCTATATGCTTTGCCTGTTTATTAATATTCATAAGCACATTAGTATATTCATAACTATAAGAAAAAGAGGATGAAAAAGGCATACAAAAAAGGATTTAATCTTATAGAGGCATACCCTGTAAAATTTGCTGAAACTGTAATATTAGTAAAATATGACGGTCCTGTAGATAATTTCAGTTTTTCCTTTCCTGATAGAAAAGTTGAACACATAATAGTAAATCTATGTCCCACTGAACCATGGGCACTTCCCAACCGGGCAATCCTTAGAAACCGAACACATGATTTCTTAAATAAACTAGAAACTGTAAGGGAAGAATACTTTCCTGATTCACACTGTCATGTCGTCGTTAGCCAACAGGAAACAGGTCTTGTTAATGAGTTAACCCAATATAAAGCCGGTGCAAACAGAATCTACCCTTCTACAAAGGAAGAATATCTCCATTTACATACTATAGAACCGGTATATCCTTATGATGCACCTGTTCTAATCGTAAAGAACATTCTTGGATTAGATATTGCATTTGACCAGAATACCATCGAACATGGCATACTCATATTAGACCCTCAAAATGTTACCGGTATTTTTGAACACTATATCAAGAAAAACGAATTTAACTCCCGCCTTATACCAATCTCCGGAACAGGTTTAAATGATAATAAAATCCTCAAGGTAAAACCCGGTACCCCTATCAAGAGTATGTTGGAACTCTACGTTAGAACGGATATCAAATATCGCGTGTTTCTTGATGGACTACTGAATGGCACCGAAGTTAAGGATTTGACTCAAAAGATCGATTGGTTCACAAAGAATATTGTAGTAATGGAGGAGAGAGACTATAAGACACCTTTCCCTTATCTAAGTGTTAACGAATTACTCTTTACAACAAGTCTCATGGGAGAATTGAGACGCTGCGTATATTGCAATTTTTGTGATGATATATGCCCTGTGAATCTTGAGCCTGCCCTTTACTGGCACTGTTATGATCGTGGTGAGAAACACAAGGCACGTACTTATACATTAGAGAAGTGCATAGAATGCGGACTCTGCAGTTTTATATGCCCTTCGAAGCTGGAACTTCTTCAGGTTATCAGAGAATGTAAATCACTAAAATAAACAAATGAAGGATATCTTCAAAAAAATAGAACAAACACTGGATAAAAACTTGAATAAAGCAGAAAGCTTTATCCAATCACATCCAAAGGTAAATTTCCTTTTCGGGGCGTTATTCGAGGCGACTGACGGCCTGATAAGGAGCACAAAGGATACGGCAAAGAGCCCGCCGTTTATTCGAAGCTCGATGGATGTTAAACAATATATGGGCGGTATACTGGCGGCACTGTTTTTTGGATGGGTTCTACCTGCAATATACTTCTATGGATTTATGTGTGTTGTCCCCAGGCTTATAGTGTCCTTCGTGGTAGGTGTATTTATTGTAGACGTAATCTGGGTGATACTGGCCAGAGAAGAGAGAATCAATGAAGGGGGATTTGTAACCTGTCTATTTATCCCTGCTTTTCTGCCGCCACAGGCACCTCTCTGGTTAATTGGTGTAGGAGCTGGAATCAGTATTTTGTTCAGAAATATACTAGGCGGTGTTGGCCATAACCTTGTTAACCCTGCCCTATTCGGCCGCCTGATGCTGACAATATGCTTTCCTACAATGGTAGTTTCCGGTTGGCAGGAACCTTCCATTGGTATACCAACCATAAAATCCTTGATGCATGGCGTTGATGCAGTAACGCATGCAACACCTCTCATAGCCTTCAAGGAAACGGGCGAAACAGCATCTCTCATATCTCTAATGTTCGGTGCAAACACAGGCTCTCTGGGAGAAACGTGCAGGATTACCCTCATTATAACTGGAATATGGTTGTGTGTGAAAAGGATTGCAAACTGGAGAATTCCAGTTGCTTATTTAGGAAGTGTATTTGTCTTATCCTCCATTTTCTCTCTAATGGTGGGTAAAACCGCGGCACCTCCTATATTTCAACTCTTGAGTGGAGGCCTTATCTTTGCTGCTTTCTTCATGGCAACAGACCCGATTACAACTACATACAGTCAAGCCGGCAAGTGGATATTCGGTATAGGTTGTGGCATTATCACGGTTGTCATTAGAAATTTCACATCAATACCGGAAGGCATAATGTATGCAATATTACTCATGAATCTTCTCAGCGTCCCGATTCAATCCATTATACTGAAGATAAAATATAGAACGTAAAAGAAGAATATCGAGTTTTAAATAATGAACGAGTACAAAATATTTTCAACAAGGGTCCTTTCGATCAGCCTTATTACGGCTATACCGTGTGCGATATTGCTGGCACTTTATTTTGTAACAGCTCCAAAGATAGCCGAATACCACGAGATAAAGCTTAAGAAGTCCGTCCTCAATATCTTCAGTATCCCATACCGCATCGATGAAAAACAATTCTTTGGCCTTAAGCTAAAAAAAGTTGACAAGAAAGACATAAGAAAAGTTTTCGAAAATAGCATCACTGTAGAAGCCATAACAAGCCAATACAATGAACAAACTGAAGAAGGAAAAAAAAAGAAAGAGCTTTTTATGTATTATGAGGATGAAGAGTTGCAGGGTATAGGATTTATTGCCACACGGCTTGGTTATGGATTTAACAAAGCAGCAGATATTTCCCTGTTCATTTGCGTTGGTCCTGATTTGGAAACGGTAAAAGGTATAGAGGTACTGGATCATGCTGAAACGCCCGGACTTGGAGGCAGAATGACGGAAGAGGAATTCAAGAAACAATTTGTCGGAAAAAAGCTGAAGCCAAAACTGTCAATCGTAAGAGGAAGAGAAACAATTGGCCCTAATGAGGTACATGCCATTACAGGCGCCTCCTATACAAGTAAGGGAATAGAGGACATCATTAACGAAGCGATGGAAACCTTCTGGCAGGAAATGGAGGCAGACAAGGGATGAATGTTCTGGCAAGATACATCAGGGTAGTATCAAAATTCTTTTTAAGAGATAACTATATAATCTCAGCCGCTGCAGGGTTAGGGTTCTGTTCAGCACTGGCGGTAACAAATAAGATGGAGAACTCTCTTACAATGGGAGTAGGTGTCGTATTTGTAACCTGTGTCAGCTTTTGCCTTGTATATCCATTTAAGAAATTAATAATAGCATCCGGCACCCATCACAAGATTACGTTACTCATGATTATCATCTCCGTATTCGTAACCATATTCAACCTGATAGCTCAGACAATAATCCCCAGAATTGCCTTTAACATACAGGCGTACATTGACCTGATTACAACAAACTGTATCGTCCTTGCAGTAATATCGGAGGGCCTGACATATGAATTCTGGGATGCACAGAAGAAGATATTGAAGGCATGTCTAGGCTACTCTATTGCACTTGTTTTCCTGGCACTTATGAGAGAACCTCTGGGATTCGGCACACTGATGAATTTCCGTATATTTCCGGAAAGCTTCCCTGTGGTGGTATTGATGATAACACCTGTGGGTGGTTTCTTTGCTCTGGCATTATGGAGGTTTATGCTCAGGCCACTATTTGTCAAAACCGGTGTTGTTTATCAGGAAAGCTTACAAAAAGAAGAGCCTGCAGACGTTGAAGTTCCGGTAAAAACAGAGACATCAGGGTTCAAAATATCCAGAAAACTTATAATATTCATTGCTGTAGGAATTCTCCTCATTATAAGTCTTGTCACAAATGTAAAGGCGCTTTCATTCATAAATAGCCAGTTTGTAATCCTTTTGCCCATATTTCTGAGTGCACTTTTCTTTGACGGTATTGTTTTAAGCAAGCTCTTGGGGATATGCCCCCTGCTTAACAAATCAAGACAGATTGATGCTGCATGGAGGATGGGGCTGGCAGTCGTTATCGTTGTTACATTGTCTGCAAGCCTTAACTGGATAATTTATAATAAAGTATTGATAAGCGCCAGTAACTATATTTCTGCAATCTCTCCGGTTTCTATAAGACTCGAGAAGATATTCTATCTCACTGTCTTTATTGTAACTATCGCTACCTTTGTACAAATCCTGGGAGTACTGCTTCGACGTTTCGCTATGCATATATACGAACAAATGGGACAATTTCTGGAATTGATTACCGTGAACTGCATTGTTCTTGCCAGCTCTACATTTACCATTCCACCGGGTATGTCTTTTATGGCTACAACTGTCACAGCCTTCGGCTTTGGCCTCCACTGGTTAATGGTATGCGTTTGGCTGGCTGTACTGAGACGGCACAGGTTATTTGTTCCGTTAAACTCATGGGATGAAGACTCTGTTGCTATATTATTGCTGGGTATCATGGCGGCCATATTTACCGGTATCGGCATGATACACATTTTTTGAAAAATTATTTATATCAGGAATTCTTAAAACATGATCACTTCAATATTGCTGAGTATTGGTATCGTCATCATAATCATGTTATCCATGGCCGGGCTCAGTGAGATAACCTATCAGCTCTTCGGTAAAGGGAAGAGACTGAGACTTGGTATACACAGTGACGATGATTTCGAGAAAGATCTCGTCATTGAAGGTGGAGACAAATTACTCAACATACTTCAGAACAAGGAATATCATATACCATCCGGTTGCGGTGGGAATGCCACATGCGGACTATGCAAGGTAAAGTTGCTTACCGATATGGGATCATACTCACCAACCGAAATACCTCTTTTCGATTGCAAGGCAAGGGAAGATACCAGAAAGTTTCTTGAGGAAGGTAAAGGCGATGGGTATACAAGGCTTTCATGCCAGGTAAGGGTAGACAGGGATGTTGACATATATCTACCTAAATCAACATTACATGTTAAGAAATACACTGCCCGTGTGGTCAAAAAAATCCAGCTGACCTCAGATAAGTATGAAATCAGTTTGCTCCCATTCCAAAAGTTCCACTTTACCCCCGGACAGTATATACAAATAGGATTACCTGAGGATTATGTTGAGCAGCATTATAAGAAATACGGTGAACAGATAAGGTGTTTTTGTAATGAATCAGGAAAGGACTTTATCCCCTATACCCCCGGTATTGACCTTTATAGAGCCTATTCAATTGCTGCGGAGAAGAAAGAAATAATTAAATTGATTACAAGAACGGCACCTATAAACCCGCGTGTACCGATTGAAGACGGTGGAGTCCCCTGCCTTGGTCCCAACTGTGTAAAAGAATATCTTCAGGACGAATCAATATGGAACTTATGGTCCGGGGACAGGATTAGATTTACAGGCCCTTTTGGCAATTTCCTTCTGAAGAAGGAAAACCACACTGCCGTTTTTGTGGCAGGTGGAGCGGGACTTGCGCCTATACTAGCACTCATGGAGCAATGGTTCAGTGAAGAACGCAAAGACAAGGCATACTTCTTCCTGGGGGAAAGGCGATTTCAGGATATTCCATTGCTATATATATTGAAATGGCTGCACTGGCAGAAAGAACATACCAATTTCAAGTTCATACCCGTAATGTCAGGTGCATTTAGAGGAGACAACCCTTCAGAGCTGGATGACAAAGATAAGTACTACTTCACCAATGCATCAGAAGAACACAAAAGAGATATCATAGAACCAGGCTTGATTGATAAGAGTGGAGAAAAGTGGCTTGGTGAGGTAGGTTTTATTGGCCCATTGCTCACTAAATACCTTACACATGACCCCAATATAATATTTTATCTATGCGGCCCTGCACCAATGACTGTGACCGTAATTGAAGCAGCCGCCAATAATCTAGGCATACAAAAAGAAAATGTTCTATTCGATGACTTTACCGGTACCCTTACCCCATCCCTGGACCTGATTTACCAGAAACTTGAGATCTCAAAGAAAATCAGGGAACGGGGACTGCATCACACCGACATTGACATAGAGAAGATGAGCAATATCATGATCATGAAGTTAATATTAAGAGACAAAATAGATGAAGCATATACATTCCTGGACAAAGTCTGGGACATAGTAGAAAAGTCATTGAGAAAGGAAGACGACTTCGAGTCACTATTTAAAAAATACGAATAGAAATATTTATTGATTTTATTTGTCTTTCCAACTACCATACCTACTCTCAGAATTTACAAAGATATATTTCCAGACATTAACGTAGGAGTATTAAGAATGATTCTTCAAGACAAAACAATACTCATTGCCAACATATCAGGCAAACGCAGCACTGGTTGGGCAATAGCACAATCTCTCGCAAAACAGGGTGCAAAGGTTGCATATACCTATCAAAATGAAAGATTAGGTAGTGAAGTCAGGCAGCTTTTCGAACCTTTAGATGCAATAGATGTTGGTGAATGCGATGTCACTTCCGATGACGATATAGATAAACTCTTTGAGCAATTGGGTAATAAAGTTGATACTCTGGATGGATTGATACATACCCCCGCATTTGCCAAGCAGGAAGATCTGGCTGGTAATTTTGTAGATACCTCACGGGATGGATTTCAACTTGCCCTGGACGTAAGCTGTTTTTCATTAGTAGCCTTATGCAAACGCGCACTCCCACTTCTGGAAGTACGTGGTGGAGCAGTAATAGCACTTACATATATCGGCGGAGAAAGAGCCGTTAAGAATTATAATGTAATGGGTGTTGCCAAATCAGCGCTTGAATCCAGCATTAGATATTTAGCTGCTGATTTAGGCCCGAAGAATATTCGTGTGAATGCAATCTCGGCCGGACCTATGAGAACTCTGGCAGCAAGAGGTATAAAAGATTTTATGACTATGTATGAAGGTGCGAAGGATAAAACTCCGTTAAAACGCAACATAAAAACAAGTGAAGTAGGTGATACAACTTCTTTTCTGTGCAGTAGTTTAGCAAGCGGAATTACAGGGGAAATAATCCACGTTGATGCGGGATATCATGCTATTGGCGTGTAAAAAGGGGTTCATAATCTTGAACCCCTACTTCTTCATATCATAGTTAGTATTATAACGTTTGATCAAACCTTCGTCTGCGAAACTGAAATACGTCTCATCGCCAACTATAATGTGATCTAAAACCTTTATCTTCATAATCCTGCCGGCAAAGACAAGTTCTTCTGTAATCGCCTTATCTTCACCACTTGGTTTAGGCTCACCGGATGGATGATTATGTGCAAAGATCATTGCTGCAGCACCAAACTTATTTGCCAGATTGATAATCTCTCTTACATACACACTGCTCATCGTTACTGTACCTTCATGAGCAGTAACTATATCGATGACCTGATTCTGACTATTTAGGAATATTACTCTGAAAACTTCTTTCTTCAGATCCCTCATCCTCGGAAAAAGGAGATCATAGGCTTTCCTTGACGATGAAGCTATACCCTCTACCGTTCTTGATTCCTCAAGAATCCTTTTCCCCAGTTCTATTGATGCCTTTATTTGTGAGATCTTTGCATCACTTAGGCCCTTAATGCTGAACAAATCTTTTGGCTCCAGCTTGTCCAGACCTCTCAAGCCCTTCGCCTCTCTAATTATTTGCCTCGCCAGATCAACAGCGCTTTTTCCTTTTACGCCAACACGTAGTAATATTGCAAGCAACTCGGCATTTGTTAACGAATGAGGGCCGAATTTTAATAACCTTTCTCTCGGTCTCTCCTCTTCAGGCCAGTTACTTATCGAGTCCTCATAAATCTTATCTCTGGACTTTTCTGTCATGATATTTCACATCCATGTTGAAATACATACACATTAAACTATCTAACGTAGATCGGATTTGTAAAGACCCAGGGTCTGCCATCCATGTATGCCTCTACCCTGTAAACACCCTTTTCAGCACTTGAAAATTCTAAAGAGGTACCTTCGTTTTCACTATATATTTTCCCATTTCTCAGGAGTTTAATTGTAGCATGGTGTGGAGACTTGATACTAAAATGAATCTCTTTCTCAACGTTAAAGACCTCATCACCCATATAATAAGTCCTGTCTCCGGAATTCGCAATGAAGTTAAAACCTGTAGCATCCTCCAGTAAATCAAAAGAGACATAACATCTGCCCTCTTTATGCGCATCACAAACAGATTGAATAGCCTCATCAGATTTAGCTAATTCACTATCTAGAATAACATGGGTACGAATTGTTTTAAAGAGTTCTTCATAGGTAAAAAACGGCCTTTTCGTAAACGGGATCTTCCTGTAATGAGCGTCAAGACCGGATATGCCAGCCACCCTTCTCTTCTGCCCCAATCGGTCCCATATAGACAACAATTCCGGATCAGGACCTTTTATCTGCGAATTTGGATTTTTATAAAAGTGCCAGAGATTTGACAGCTTGAGATCATCAATCCAGTCGTGCATGTAAGACCATATCTCAATACCTGCAAATCCATTATGTTCCCAGTCATGCCACGCCTGAAGGATTATACTAAAAGATATATTCCTCTTACCAAGAGGGTGAACGATAAACGATGTTCCCCCGTTACTGACAACATCATCAAGGCAATCTTTGGACGTCATATACTTATACTGCTCTGGATTAACATACCTGTTATCGGTTAACGGTTGTGTATCAAGTGTTAGAAAATGGCCATCACGTCTGGGCGAAGCCTCCATGCCGACAATCACTAACAAGTCGTCATGCCAGCCTTCCCAGCCGTCTTGCTTCGGCAAGAAGGTATTGTGGTCTGACAATATCACAAAATCAAGACCGGCATCCTTAGCACTTTTTATTACGTCAGAAACAGGAATACTTCCATCGGAATACTCTGTATGTATATGGCAGGCGCCTTTATAATCTTTTAACATCTGATATTCTTAAGCATTTCTACAAATGCTTCTATCCTCGTCCTCATAGAACCACTTAATCTCCCGGGGCGATCACAATCAAGCGTTAATACCGGAATATCAATATGCTTGCGAACAAGGCTGTCATATATATGCCTATGACAGAAATTTTGAACATAGTGAATAATTCCATCAATCTTTCTTTCAGCAATCTGCTTCTTTATATCATCAATATGATATCGCATTTCATACGGGTATGTGTAATGAGTATATTGGTCTACTAATGTATCTGTTTTATACGGCATACTGAACTGCCTCTGTACTTCGTTGAAAACAACATGTACATTCAGTTCAACCAGGAAAGAATACAGGTCACAGCAAATTGGGGGTACGCCTATGTATCCCAATCTTACTTCAGGGTCCAGCGCCGGGCGTTTTCTGGCCTCCTCAAGAAAATCTAAAGCTTTTGTTTCAAAAAGCTCATAGTCTCCCATCAAATCGCTTGTTGAGACATTCCAGATATGATTTTCCTCACCAGTAACCCTGTTTTCTTCCCACGTAAGACGATCAATCTCGTGCACAGTTTTTCTTACGTTATCCAGTACTAGTTTCATCTGATGCGCCGTCTCTAGATTTGTTCCCAAAGCATTCGACAAAAATTCTAATTGCCTGTAAAGAGAGTCTCTGTTTCTATCGTGAGGATAAGAAAATGGAATCGCTTCAATATCTTCAGTCTGTAGAACTTCGATTAAGGCCTGATTGTTACTACAATCTCCCTGGATAACGCCTATAATTCTCTTTATCCCTGTTTTCTTAGTTGCTGAATATATACCCTTTATCCACGCACACGTATTCCTTGGCAACCCTTTGATTTCAGCATAATCAACAAATGCATCAGACTCATCATTGCAGATAAAGATATTATTCAAATCAATAGGCACATAGCCCGCAGCGTACATAATTTCAATTGGCACAGTTGTCGTAATCCCTACTGCTTTATCAACCGATATACGGTAAGACATCGGAAACGACATGCCGACATTAACTAAATTCGTAGAATTCATATCAACTTAATTATAGAAATTATTTACCATATACTCACCATCTAAGATATTTATGTGTCGATACTTAACTGCATTAATCATACTTGATTTTTTTGCAAGTAATTACGTAATTTTCGATTAATCATAACTTATTGATTAGTAAGTATCAAATCATTTATCATGATAGCACCACTCCTTATATCTTAATATTGACATAGATTTTATGCTCTGTTATAAATAGCGACTTTTATGGCTGGATCATTAAGATGCAAAGCTGTCGCTAACTTAAAACTTTTGGAGATTACACAGTGGAATATAAAGACATAATATATAAGACTCCCGTTAAACATGGATTGATAAATTACGAAAGTACATATAAGAATTTCAAATGGAAAGATATCAGCAGTAACTTTGACCACTTTACTGATAACGAAGTAAACATTGCTCACGAAGCAATCGACAGGCATGCTGATAATGGCGGCAAGAATAAGATAGCCCTGTACTGGGAAGACGAAGACAATACTAAAAAGCAATTTACATTTTCAGACATAAAAAGGCAATCTTCTAAATTAGCCAACGTATTGAGAAACCTGGGTGTAGATAAAGGTGATCGGGTTTTTCTGTTTTTACCAAGGACGTATGAACTTTACATAAGCATTATTGCAATAGCAAAGCTTGGCGCAATCGCCGGGCCCATGTTCTCAGCTTTTGGACCGGAAGCCGTAATGGATCGTCTTCATGACAGTGAAGCAAAAGTACTCATAACCATACCTGAATTGAGCCAGAGAATACATGAGATAAAAGAGGATTTGCCCGCACTCAAACATATCATACTAGTCAATGCGGAAAACAATCTTAAACATGATGAAATCAGTTATGAATCCGAAACAAATAAGGCCTCAGAGTCATTTGACATAAGATGGGTCGATCCTGAAGATGATCTATTTATTTTATATACATCTGGAACCACCGGAAAACCCAAAGGAGTAACACACGTACACAATGATATGATCTCCCATTATATCACCACGAAGTGGGCTTTAGATTTAAGGGAAGATGATGTATATTGGTGCACAGCAGACCCAGGATGGGTAACTGGAACCGTTTACGGTATATGGGGACCATGGTTAAACAAAATTTCACAAGTAGTATTTAACGGAAGGTATGATGCGGAGAAATGGTACTCAATTATAGAGAAATACAAGGTGACCGTATGGTACACAGCACCAACTGCATTGAGGATGCTCATGAAGGCCGGCGACGAGATCATTAAGAAATATGACTTAAGCAGTCTGAGATATATCTGCAGTGTCGGAGAGCCATTGAATCCGGAAGTTATAAGGTGGGGACTGAAGGTTTACAACCTGCCTATTCACGACAACTGGTGGCAGACAGAAACCGGTTCAATAATGATAGCTAACTACCCTAGTCTGCCAATAAAACCCGGTTCAATGGGTAAACCATTTCCTGGTATCTGTGCAAAGATTATTAATACAAAAGGCAAAGAGGTATCTACGGGAAAACAGGGCCTTCTGGGTTTGAAGCGTGGCTGGCCATCAATGTTGAGAAAGGTATGGGCAAACAAAAAGAAGTATAATGAATATTTTAAAATCTCCGGCTGGTACACCACAGGAGATACGGCTTATGTCGACGATGATGGTTATTTCTGGTTTGTAGGAAGAGCTGATGATGTCATCAACACTGCCGGTCACCGCGTAGGGCCGTTTGAAGTGGAAAGTGCACTAGTTGAACATAAAGCAGTCGCTGAAGCAGGTGTTATTGGAGTACCTGATACTGAAAGAAGTGAAATAATAAAGGCATTTATTGTTCTCAATAAGGGATACAAACCTTCGCCGAAACTTAAGAAGGAGATACAAGGGTTTATAAAAGAACGATTAGCTGCTCACGCATACCCGCGAAAAATAGAATTTACAAAAGATGTTCCTAAAACAAGAAGTGGTAAAATAATGAGGAGATTATTAAAGGCAAGGGAATTAGGACTGCCAACAGGGGATTTATCTACATTAGAGGACGAATAGAATATCCATTTTCCAGAAAGGCAAACATTCTATCTTCCAACACCCATATAGTTAAAGCCGGCTTTTCTCATTTCGTCCGGCTCATAGATATTTCTGCCGTCTATTATATTAGGGTGTTTCAACAATCTTTTTACATGTTCAAAATCCAGAACCCTGAATTCGTTCCATTCAGTAGCAACCAATAAAGCATCACAACCCTTAACCGTTGAATAAGGGTCGCTACAGAAAGTAACACCCTTTAATACCCTTTTTGCGTTTATCTTTGCCACAGGATCAAACGCGCGTATTTTAGCACCTGACTTTCGAAGTTCTCTGATTATGTCAATAGAAGGCGCTTCGCGTATATCATCTGTCTTTGGCTTAAAAGCCAGTCCCCAGACAGCAACGCTCTTTCCCTTTAATGGTGAAATCAGTTTCTTTATTTTCTGGAAAATCAATTTCCTTTGATCTTCATTTATTGTATTCACAGCAGACAACAATTTATCTTTAACTTTATTCTGTTTCATCAATTCCGACAGTGCTTTAACGTCTTTGGGAAAGCACGAACCGCCATAACCCATACCTGCCTGCAAAAACCTGGGCCCAATTCTATTATCAAGCCCAACACCCTTTGCAACACTCTTAACGTCAGCACCGACCCTTTCACATAATTGGGCAATTTCATTCATAAATGATATCCTTGTGGCCAACATCGCATTACTGGCATATTTAATCATCTCAGCACTCTTTATATCTGTAATAAATACCGGCTTGTCTGCTCTTGCAATACCCCTGTATATTGACATCATTATCTTTTCTGCTTTTTCACTGTCTGTACCAATGACTATTCTATCAGGATTAGTAAAATCCTTTACAGCCTCACCCTCACGCAAAAACTCAGGATTCGATACTACATCAAACTCACATTTAACTTTCTGATTCTTTCTTACAATTTTCTTTACCAACTCCGCAGTACCCACAGGCACAGTACTTTTATTTACAATTAATTTATAAGATTTCATGTTTTTACCAATTTGTGCTGCAACCGATTCAACGGCACAGAGGTCGGCCTCATGGTTTTTCCCGGGAGGAGTACCAACGGTCACAAAGATCACGTCTGAGTTCTTAATAGTAGTTTTCATGTCACTACTGAAACGCAAACGTTTTCCTTTAACATTTCTTTCGAACATGTCCTTTAAACCTGGCTCATAAATAGGTATAACACCCCTTTTAAGCTTATTTATTTTGCCTTTATCTATGTCACAACAGGTCACTTCGTTGCCCATATCAGCTAAGCAAGTCCCTGCAACAAGCCCTACATAACCACAACCCATACAACTAATTTTCATAATACTTTTCCTCTAAAAACCTTGTAATTCTGGCAGTTACCGCTTTCTTGACGGCTTTTTCAGTATAATCTATTGTAAAGAAATGTACAAGTTTGTGATGGTACTGTTACGCAAATTCATTGTCAACCTATAAATTGGTGAGACGTTGTGGAAAGAAAGTCTGGCATCTATACTTGTAAAGTATTTCTAAGTTAATGCCATTATTTCTGTTAGGTGTGTTTAATTCAGGTAATATCTGTTGTCTTAAAAGGAAGCGAGAAGTGAATGTTAGATTTTTGTATTTTTATATTTGGTTTGGATATAGGTTTATTTGGTACTTTGACTTATTTATCAACTCTATCTCATCTGTATATTCTGTTAATAACCTTTCCAATATTCTTTTTCCTTCCCCTTTTACCTTTTCAATCTCTTCATGATTAGCATTTCTATACCATCTAATAAAATTCCTTTTTTCCATGTCTTTCTGCCATTTTCCTTCTATTTCTTCTCCAGTCACAAAGAATCTCCTTTTAAGTGGTTTTAGAATTGTTCTATGTTATATCTATTTACTAAATATTCAGACCAAGCCACATGAATTTATAAAACTAAAGGTAAAGATTGTATTATTGTTTCTTTATTATTCTTACCAGGTTTTCTGTGTAAGATCTGAACTCGTCACTACTCTTCATTTTCTCTTTTATCTTATTTATAGCAAAAATAACTGTTGTATGCCGCTTGTTCGCAAAAAACCTTCCAATCTCCTGGTATGAGGACTCAGTAAGTTCTTTTGTAAGATACATGCAAACTTGACGGGCAAGAGCAACATTCTTTGATTTGTTCCCGGAATGAATGTCATTGCGAGATACGTTATAATGCTTAATTACAACGTCCTCTATATCCTTTAGCGTAACACTCTTTCTGTTAATGTGCAGGTCACTCAAGGCATCTGAAGCCAATTGCAAGTCGATCTTTACCTTATTTAAGTTTGCATATGCCTGTACCGTAGTTATTGCGCTTTCCATTGACCTTACGCTGTCATTAAACTTCTCAGAAATGAATTCCAGAACGTTATCAGGGATTTTTTTCCGTGTACTCGCAACCTTAGACCGCAAAATCTGCAGTGCGGTGTTGAATCCAGGTTGCTCAATCTTTGCAATCATTCCTGACATAAACCTGCTGACAAGGCTCTCTTTAAGCTGATTCATCAATCTGGGATGTGCGTCACTAGCAAACACTATTCTTTTAGACAAACTGTGCAACGTATTGAAGGTATGTAGGAATTCTTCCTGAACTCCATTCTTGTTAGCAAGGAAATGAACATCATCTACAAGAAATATATCGACACCACGATACTTTTTCCTGAATGACTCAAGTCTGCCACCCTTCAAAGAATAAACAAACTCATTTGTCCAGTTCTCAGCAGGCATGTAAACAGCACTTATGGCGCTTGATTCAGCTTTCAATCGGTTCCAGATGCCCTGCAAGAGATGCGTTTTACCTACCCCAATGGAACCATGGACAAATAGTGTATTAAATGCCACAGGCCCGGGCTTTGAAATCTCAAGTGCTGCGGCATAAGCCAACCGGTTACAACCGCCAACAACATAATTTTCTAACAACAACTGTCTTTTGCTTATAAAATTGTTGCTCTGATTCAATGGTTTTTCAGATTTTATAATCTCAGCCATTTTTTTGTGGCTGATTTGAGCATTTGCATTGTCTTCAACAAGAAGATTTATTGAAGGATTTATTCCGGTTTTGTCTTTTATAGATTCTTTTATTAGTGGCTCAAAACTGTCACGAATCTTCGTCTGGACAAATTGGTTCGGTACACCTATACTTAAAGATTCATCGTCGAAGGAAATCAGGCGGGAATTTTTAAACCATAAATTATATTGTCGCGTGCCAATCTTTGTCTCAATTTCAGATAGGGTATTATTCCAGAGATCAGAAGATTCTTTTGTTGTAGAACGGCTCATGTAAGGGGAGAAAAAGACAGATCAGAACAAATTTCGAATAAAAAACTGCTTAATGTTTTTAAGGAAAAACTACAAATTAATATTCGACTCTTGAAGCTTTTTGGTGTTCTTTTAAGTCGGGATATTAGCAAAATAAATATTACTGTCAAATTAAAAAGGCAATGTTTTCTTTTATTTTTTTTGGCATATAATCTCAAAATGCATAAGACTTTTGATAGCAATAAGATTGAACTTCAAGACTTGAGAAAAATATTTTATAAAATAATTTATAAAAATATTTTTTCTGAAATACCTTTCACATTATAAATTCATTTTTTACAATTAATGCATCTCCCCATCACCCCCATGATCACAAGTTCATATTTGACATGCTATTACACAGGCAGGGCTATTGCCTGAGGTTTGGCCAATCTTTGACTTTACATACTTTCATGTTGTGGATAACTTGTGGATAACTTGTGGATTTTCAAAAGACTATTTCTTTCTGTCCCGATGATTTGTTAAATTCTCAAAATGATGCACTAATCAAGAATCTAGCCATAGAGCAGGGATACTTGCAGTCTTGACTAAAACCGCTTGAACGTTTTCAGGCAAAAAGTAATAATAATGTGTCTAATAAAACACCTGCTTTCTTCTACACAATATATTCTATTGACACATTTAAATCCTGCTTATTGTGGAAAACCTTTGTTGCATACAAAAATTATTTTAATCTTATTTTTGCTTTACATATTTAAATAGTTGCTTTACCATTAAATACTAAACAAGTACTTTCCAGACGCATAATTCTGTTTATCCCATGTCAAAAAATATAGCAAAACCAAAGCGTCAATGTCCTGGTGATGGCTACGAGATTAGCATATCCATTTGTAAAGGCAGACAGAGGGTGCATTACCCAAAATGTCCTGTCTGCCACTATAGAACAGAAGCTGTTGATGTATCATCAACATCAGTAGAAGATGATACAGCGAAAGCAAACCTGGGAACCGGTAATGCAAGGAAGGTTGTACAACTGTCTCCTAACCAGGATAAAGCGGTCAATCTCAAGATATTTAAAAGTTATGACATAAGAGGTGAATATCCAGAACAATTAAACGAACATACATCTGAGAAAATAGGAATGGCGGTAGTACAATTCTTAAAAGGCATAAAAGCAGATGTTAAAAATATAGTAGTAGCAAGAGACATCAGGCTTTCCTCAGAATCTCTAGCCAGGTCATTAATGAAAGGCATAATAAAATCAGGTGTTAATGTCATTGACATAGGAGAAGTATCTACAGATACCACCTATTTTGCTGTGGGACATTATAACTACAACGCAGGTATTATGGTTACAGCGTCACACAATCCAGCAAAGTACAATGGATTCAAACTATGCCATGAAAAAGCTATGCCGATCAGCTTTGACACGGGTTTATCAACAATATCAGAATTGGCACGTCAGACCAGATTTCCAGCTTCTGAAGAATATGGAAAAATTATAGAAAAAGACATACTTAATGATTACAAAAAATATATTCTTAGTTTCGCCAAAAATATCAGACCGTTAAAGATCGTTATCGATGCCGGAAACGGAATGGCGGGAAAAATGATTCCAATTATCTTTAATGGCCTGCCGTGCAAAATCGTTCCATTATTCTTCAAACCTGATGGCACATTCCCAAATCACGAGCCAAATCCCTTAGAAAGCAAGAACTTACGGGATCTACAAAATAAGGTACGTAGGACTAGAAGTAATTTTGGAGTAGCGTTTGATGGCGATGCCGATAGGTGTGTCTTTGTAGACGAAAATGGACAGGAAATAGGATGTGACATAATTACTGCCATAATAGCAAAAGAACTTTTGCGACAGGAACATGGAGCTACAATTATATATGATCTAAGGTCCAGTCGGATACTGCCAGAAGAAATCAAGAAAGCAGGCGGCATACCTTACCGGGAAAGAGTTGGGCATTCTCATATTAAGGCTACAATGAGAGAAAAGAGTGCCATTTTCGGCGGTGAGCTCTCCGGACACTACTATTTCAAAGAAAATTGGTTTGCCGACTCAGGAATAATTGCCCTGATAGAAATACTAAATGTTCTTAGCAGCAGAAATGTTCCAATGTCCAATCTGATCGCACCGCTTAAGAGATACTCTTCAACCGGTGAAATCAATTTTAAGGTTACAGACAAAGACAAAAAGATTGAACAGATTGCTGAGCGCTTTAAAGACGGTAAGATTGATTATCTGGATGGTATTACTATTGTGTATAAGGATTGGTGGTTTAATGTAAGAAAGTCTAACACTGAACCGTTACTCAGATTGAACCTGGAAGGTAATACAGAGCTAATAATGGAACAAAGAAAGAAACAAGTAATAGATATTATTGAGGAAGACTAAGGACTTATGCACCAATAAGGATTTCACGCCCTTGGATGAAACTTCTGGTGAATGGATTTAAGGTATTTCCTGTCTATGTGTGTGTAAATCTGCGTGGTGGAAATATTAGAGTGCCCAAGCATCTCCTGAACTGAACGCAGATCCGCCCCTCCTTCCAGCAGGTGTGTCGCAAATGAATGCCTTAATGTGTGTGGGGAGATATTTGATCGAATCCCTGCCTTAATAGCATACTTTTTCACTATGCTCCAGATGTTTTCACGTCTCAGCTTCTTGCCTGTCCTGGATAAGAACAGCAAAGGCTCATCAGCTTCTACCTTCACAAGAAGAGGCCGTACCTCCTGCAGGTATCTTCTAATAGATTTCGATGCCTCAGCTCCCATGGGTACAATACGTTGCTTTGAACCCTTCCCCTGGCACCTGATATAACCATAATCAAAGTTTATCCAGCTGGACTTGATTGACGCAACCTCAGAAACCCTGGCTCCAGTTGCGTACATAAGCTCTAATATCGCCTTATCACGTATCCCAAGCTTATCATTACAGTCCGGCGCCCGTAATATTTCCTCAACAGCTTTATAATGGAGCACTTCCGGCAGATGTTTCTGGAGCTTGAGCGTATTAACTGATGACATCGGATTGGCAGAAATCTTTCCTTCCATAATCATGTACTTATATAACATCTTTATGGTAACGAGACTTCTAGAGATTGAATTCTCCGAAAGTCCTCTCTGTTTCTCCTTTTCTATAAAATTTACTATCATTTTTGCACGTAAGTCTTGAAACCGCCTAATTCCTTCGCCCTGCAAATAATTTGAAAAATTACGCAGGTCTCCCTTATACCCCTTTATGGTATTATCCGAAAGGCCACATTCAACGATTAGGTAATTCAGGAATGATTCGGTAAGTGATTCATCTATCATGTTCGACGATAAATGCGAGGTTTGCAATGTTTTCAACATATATTTCGTTAACCTTTTTAACTAATAAGAGCCTGTTATTCTTAATATTTTCGTCCTCTACATTGACGAAAACCTTATCAAAGAAATCATGAACCGGCTTTGCAAATGCATCATTATATGCAATCGACAGTTCCTCATACTTTCCCTGCGGAACGTATTGAAGTAATCCTTCATTTTCTTTCTTATAGACAGCCCATAATGCACTCTCCTCTTCTTCTATTAATAATTCTTCTTTAACCTCACCATGGATTGTACAATTTTTCCCTATATTGAAAGTCCTCTCTACTACAGCTACAAGATTTTGCCAGATTGAAGTCTCTGCAATCCTGGTTACGACTTCTAATCTACAAACAAAATCCGATATATTGTCAAAACCGGACTTCATTACTGATTCTACGATATCGTAACGATTGCCCCTTTCAATATAAACGTTATATACCCTATCCTTAAAGAAATCCATTATCTGTTCATAAACCTTATCACTTTCAGGACTAATATCTGCCAAGCTCGATAATGATTTTTCAAACACCATTTTTAAAGAGATATCAAGTTCTTTAGTCTCCAGGATACGTATTATCCCCTGTGCTTGCCTCCTGAGCGCGTAAGGGTCTTGAGAACCGGTAGGAATCAAACCGGCAGAGAAACAACTTGCAATTATATCAAACTTATCTGCCAGGCTAAGCACAGTGCCTATCTCCGTCTCCGGCAACACATCATCAGCATACCTGGGTAAATAATGCTCAGCTATCGACCTTGCAACCTCTTCATCCTCACCTTGTACCAGAGCATACTCACGTCCCATTATGCCCTGCAATTTTGGAAATTCGCCAACCATCTCAGTTAAAAGGTCAGTTTTGCATAACCTGGATGCACGATTAACCAATTCCAGTTTGTCAGGAGAAAAATTCAACTTCTCTGCCATAAAACGTGCCAGGCCGCCAATCCTTTCCCCCCTATTCAAGTAACTTCCTATATCTTCATGAAAAACAAGGCTTTCCAAGTCCTTAACCCTTTCATGAAGGGATATTTTTTTATCCTCATCCCAGAAGAAATTTGCATCAGCAAGTCTTGCTCTTAGAACACGTTCATTTCCTTTTCTGATAATTTTGCCATCACCGGAATCCCTGTCTGTAATTACAATAAATTCTGGCAACAACTTACCATCTTTGTCCTTAACAGGAAAATATCTTTGATGATCCTTCATCGCAGTCTCAATAACTTCTGATGGAATTGCCAGGTAACCTTTATCAAAGCTGCACTTTACAGCACCCGGAAACTCGACAAGATTTGTCACCTCTTCAAGTAGATTTTCGTCATCCAGAGTAGTATCGTAAACAGAAAGGACAGAATTTATCTCTTCCCTGATAATGTCCCTTCTTTCGCCTATCTCTACTATTACATTTTCACTCTTTAATATCCCTCTGTAGCTTTCATAATCAGCACCCTTAATATCTATGACATTGTTAGATAGAAATTGGTGTCCGTTTGTTTTACGATCAGCCTGTATGCCATTTAATTCCAGATTGATAACGTCTTTATCAAAAAGCGCCATAATTGTGCGTATGGGTCGTGCAAAATACAATTTATCTGCTTTCCATCTCATAGATTTTGGAAAAGCGATTGACGTAATGATAGAGGTCAATATTTCCGGCAGGAGGTCAAATATCCTCCGCCCTTCTATCTCCTTTACTGCGAAGCAATACTTTCCATTGGATGTTTCCACAACCTTCATTTCTTCAGCCTTAACCCCTTGTGAACCTGCAAAACCAATAGCCGCTTTAGTCGGCTTTCCACTTTCATCAAAGGCAACCTTTGCTGAAGGCCCCTTTACTTCCTGCACAATATCCTCCTGCCTTTGCGGTAATCCACTTGCAAATAGTACCAGCCGCCTAGGTGTACCGGTAGTATGTATACTGTCAAAGCTTAGGCGGTTCTTTGTTACCTGCTCTTTAAACAACTCTTCCATCTGTTTTAGAGCGGGTTCTATATAACCTGCAGGAATCTCTTCAGTGCCTATTTCCAACAAAAGATTGGACATAATTTATTCTATTCTTTCCAATTTGATATTGGTACCATCACGTACACTCTTAAACATTTCAACATCACCCTCAACCCTGCCAACTATGTTAACGGCACTGGCAGGACGTATCTCATCGCCTTGACTGGCTGGTGTCGGGCCAAAGAATATGCAGAAGGCCTTTCCTGTCGGCCAGTAACCCAGATCGCCTTTTTCAACTACCTCTTTTGCAGTCTCATCCAAAGTTGATTTAACAGGGATATCAAAATATATCTCTTCTCCCCACGTATTCACGGTATTTTCAATCGGCAACGTATCCCAGATAGCTTCTGACGTCTTACTATCCAGTAGTTCCGCCACCGCAGAGACGTCACCTGCAATTATCCCGATCTTCTTCATAATCCCTGTTATCAGAGTTCACTTTTTCTCATATTCTTGACAAAAAAGAATACGCCCATGGCAAACATCCAGGCATAAATAACTACATTCTTCTTTGAATATTCCATAGCGCCAGTAAAATTAGTAATTATCAACATTAAGGACGACGCCATCAGGACGACAGATAACATCATCAGCATCTTAGGTCTATTCAATGCATTTACCTCCATATCTCCGGTTTCTATCTCCAAAAACCATAAATCAAGCCTCCAACAGAGCCTTCCCAGCGACCGTATTGTATAAATCTATCCATTTGTACACCCCGGTAGACCCTGTTATTATAGCAAGCCATATTTGATTGAATATAACTACAAATGAGTTAGGAGTGTAAACAAAATGAAATTATATAAAATGGGCCCACTAGGATTATGAGTCCGTTGCTCTAACCAACTGAGCTATGGGCCCCGAAATGATCTATGGAGTGATCAAGTGCTCTATTTCATATTTATGGTGACGTAGTTCGGCTTGAACATACGCCCGCTTATATGTAAACTACGAGAAGGAGTTTATCAATTTTTCATTTTAGTTTCAAGTGTTTTGTTTTACTCAGGTTATAGCCAAAAACAGGATAAGCTTAAGACGGTTGATTCAAATGTTCTTTATAAATTCAATTTAACTTGACATGATGTGATTATAAAAATAAAATGTTGGATTCCTAAGTGGAAGATTCCGTAAGGTGTTTATATATTTAAGGTAAAAAGCAAATGACAGATGTTTTTGGTGATAAAACAAAAATGAACAGACACGAGATTGACGAAGAAGCTCCATGCATTGTAGCCTGTCCGATCCGGCAGGATGCACGTGATTATGTACAATTGATTGCAAGGGGAAAGTTTGCTGAAGCAATGCAGGTCGTAGCAGAAAGGAATACATTGCCGTCTGCATGCGGCCGCATATGTACACATCCATGTGAAACAGAATGTAGAAGGAACAGTATAGATAAACCTATAGCTATTGCATGGCTCAAACGGTTCCTTGCTGACGGTTATTACCACGAAGCATCACAAGGAAATAAGGTGCAGGCAGAAACCAAGTATTCTGAAAAGATTGCAATCATTGGTGCCGGGCCGGCAGGCCTGGCAGCCGCAAAAGACCTGTCACTCCTTGGATATAAATGTACTATCTTTGAGTCACACTCCGAACCAGGAGGTATGCTTCGTATGGGAGTGCCAACATACCGCCTGCCCAGAGATTTCATGGACAAAGACATTAACTTTATAAAAAAACTGGGAGTAGAAATAAAGTATAATACAACTGTAGGCAAGGACTTTTCATTCAGCGATTTAAAGAATGAAGGTTATGAGATTACGTTTATAGCTGTAGGTTTGCCTGTAACCAGACGATTACCCATTGAGGGCACAGACTTAGATGGCGTTCAGGATGCTATTACATTCCTTAAAAGCGCAAACTGCCATAACAATGCAAAGGTTGGAAATAATGTCCTGGTTATTGGTGGCGGAGCGGTTGCAATGGATTGTGCAAGGACGGCCTTAAGGCTTGGACCGAAGGAAGTCCACATTGCATGCCTTGAGTCTAGAAGTGAGATGCCAACAAGTGATTACGAGATCGAAGAAACATTGCAGGAAAAGGCAATACTTCATACTTCAGTAGGCCCAAAAAGAATCGTAGGAGAAAATGGTAAGGTTGCAGGCCTTGAAACACTTAAGGTAAAATCTGTTTTTGACAGCCAGGGCAGATTCAATCCCACATTTCATGAGAACAGTGAATCCATATTAGACGCAGATACTATTATTCTGGCCATAGGCCAGGCCTCTGATTTATCATTTCTTGAAGGGCAGGAGAAAATTCAAATTACCAGAGGAGGCACAATAACCGTAAACGCTGACACTCTGAGCACTGATATGCCTGGTGTTTTTGCTGGTGGAGATATTGTATTAGGCAGAGGAACACTTACTATGGGCTTAGGGCATGGTAAGAAGGCGGCATTATCAATCCACAATTATCTCAGAAAATCTTCGGAAACAGACTATAAATTCAGAGATGTTAAACCTATTGACGAACTATCAGAGTCAGAAACAAGGGTGGAGAGAATAAAGAAAGAAGCGAGGGATGAAATGCCATCTCTTGATCCAAATACAAGGGTGGGAAATTTTGATGAAGTCGAACTTGGTTTTACTGAAGAGGTGGCAGTACGTGAAGCAATGCGTTGTATGAACTGCGGAAACGGTGCTACCATCTCGCCAGAAGTTTGTATTGCATGCTTAACATGTGTCCGGGTTTGTCCTTTTGAAATCCCAAAGATTAAAGAAGATGAAAATTCTGCTTATATTAATAACGATTGCCAATCATGCGGAATGTGTGTTGTAGAATGTCCAGCCAAGGCAATAGAATTTAAAGGATCGTATGAGGATATGGGCAAAGATCACTTAAATGACGCTTTCAAGGAAGCAGGAACCTCTGAGCCGTTAATAATAAACTTCTATTGCAGTTATAACCTGGACTTTGCACTCTCCAGAGAAGAGCTACCAAAAAATATCAGGCAGGTTAATTTGCTCAGTTTAGGAAAGTTAAGCCCCGGATTAATACTTGAGGCATTTGAGAAAGGTGCAGATGGCGTTTTAATTACATCATGTGACGACTCGTGTCATTTCGGAGATTCATGTAATGCCTGGGCCGAGCAAAAAACTAAAACTGCAATGGATTTCCTATCTTCAATTGGTATAGAAAAGGAAAGGATAAAGTGTCACATTCATTCTACCCACAATGAGGAAGGCTTTCTACAAACAGCAAATCAATTGATAGAAGAGATACGAAAACTTTGAAGAATAATTTAGCCTTATCTTTTTCACAAAATCTTAACAATCTCATTATATTACTATGAGTGAAGAGCACAATACAAATACTAATAACATAAAAGCTGGAAGTAACCTTGAGAAACTGCTCAGGAAAGGCGAGTTTGTTGTTACGTCAGAACTGGGACCACCCAGAGGCGCCAGCCGTGAAGCTGTAGAGAAGAAAGCCGAAATCTTGAAAGGCTATGCTGACGCATTTAATCTAACTGACTGCCAAACAGCAATGGTACGCCTTTCCAGTATCGCAAGCGGAGCCATACTCCTTAACATGGGAATGGAACCTGTCATACAAATGACCTGTAGAGACAGGAATAGAATAGCAATGCAAAGTGATATACTTGGCGCCGCTGGCCTGGGAATGAAAAATCTTCTATGCCTGACCGGAGACCATCAATGCTTTGGTGACCATCCTGATGCGAAAGGTGTCTTTGATGTCGATTCAATTCAACTTCTGGATATTGTCAGGCAAATGAGAGATGAGAAGAAGTTTCAATCAGGCGAAGAGCTAAAGACTGAACCCAGGCTTTTCCTAGGTGCTGCAGCTAATCCTTTTGCTGACCCTTTCAACTATCGAGCTATTCGTCTTGCAAAAAAAATAAAAGCCGGAGCTGATTTCATACAAACACAGATTATCTATAACGTGGAGAAATTTGAGAAATGGATGAGCATGGTGCGGGAGATGGGATTACATAAGAAAGTTTTCATCTTAGCCGGCGTTACTCCGATCAGGTCTCTGGGCATGGCTAAATACATGAAGAAGAATGTTCCCGGCATGGATGTTCCTGATGAGATAATAAAACGTCTGGAGGGAGTGGAAAAGAAAAAGGCTGAGGGAATAAATATCTGCCTTGAGATAATCGAGCGAGTACGCAAAGTTGAAGGAGTCTCAGGAGTTCACATCATGGCTGTTGAGTGGGAAGAAATAGTTCCGGAAATCACAGAAAGAGCTGGCCTGCTTCCAAGACCAATACCATAAACCACCCCTTTATCACACACTATCATCTAATTTCAAGTTTAAATACAAATGGTGAATTACGCATTCCTACGGTTACTTCATTAATACTCTTCTTTAATATATGTTGCTCTTGTATTTTTATACCATTAACAATCGTACCCAACCTGCTCCCTCTATCAACAACAACAATATCTCCTCTTATATTATCTACAGAAAAGTGATTCCTGGATACATTAAGAGGCTGAGAATCTCTTAAATATAAATCATTATCAGAAAGGCAATCCAACCCCCCTGAACTAGATTCGCGTCCAACCTTGAATGGAAATTTATTTATCTCCATTTCACCATTATTTAACACATCTTTACCAGCTTCACTAATCCCCGAAAGGACAACAACTCTTGCACCCAATCCCTTGTGTTCTTTTGTTTCCTTATCACCCGGAGTATCCTTACTAGTAAGCATCTTGTTGGCAGTTCTCAATCTTTCAAAGAGTGACTTTATAATAGGCAAAAGCGCTTTAGGGTTTTTCTCAAAGAGCTCATTAAAATTGTCACGACTAATCACAGCTAATCGCACATCCTCGATGGCCGTAACTGTAGCTGATCTGGGTTTATCTTCAACCAAGCCCATTTCACCAAATATTTGCTTCTCTCCCAAAATCGCCAGAATCGCTTTTTCATTATTTACTAAATCTGATACCTCAACTTTTCCAGACTCAATAATGTATGCACATGTTCCACTTGAGTCTTTATCAATTATATTATCACCTTTTCTGAACGTTTTAGTTTCCATTTTATCACTCCCAAAAAAGAAATTAATAACTAAAATGCAGCAAGTACAATAATACCTGAAACCATAACTGTAGCCCCCAGAAGCCGTTCCTTAATATTTGTTTCCTTAAAAAACATAATACCATAAAGAACACCAAAAAGAATACTCAAACGTTTTACTGAAACCATATAAGATACTTCAATAAGACTAATTGCCTTTAGATGTGTAATTATCATTGTCGCTATCAATAGCCCTATAAAAATAAAAGGTATTGGCCTGGAAATTGATTTCGACAAGAAGTGTTTACTCTTAAGACTGATTATTATGAATAAAACCAGTGACAACAAGAATATATAAATAACACTAAAAAATTCCGGGCTCGAATGTTGTACCGCTATCTTACCAAGGCATGCTCCTATGCTGAAGATAAAAGCAACAATAATCATTAATACAGATCCCTTTTCTTTAGCTATTGCCTTAAATGGCGCAAGAAATCCCTGGCTAATAGTGTGAACGTTCAATAAATAACCGCCAATTACGACTAACATTATACCTATAAAACCGAATTTATCAGGCTTTTCTCCTAAAATAATATATGATGTTCCTATCAGAAAGACAGGGGTTAAAGATAAAAATGGAAGTGTTAGCGAAAGAGGTGATACCTTTATTGCCTTCATATATAACAACACTGCCATTATATCAAGTGGGACAGCCAAAAATGTAATCATAAAGAAGATGCGATCAAGTTCTGGGATGTCTATGAATGGGATAAGAGCCGCAATAAAAGGAGCTGCATACCCTGTTCTTGCCCAGGCAACAATAGATGGATCTGTATTATCGTCTAATACTTTTTTACTGAGTGCATCTGCGGTTGCCAAACTTAATGCACAAACAAAAGCGTAAATAAACCAACTCATTTAACTTTGCCATAATTAATTCTTGTGTTTGTACAAAACAATTTAGTAAGCATGTTTATTCACAAGCCCCCTCCAGATAGTCAGCCACATTATTGATAAATCTAACCTGAGGCTCCAATTTTCTATGTAATATAAGTCGCACTCAATCCTCTTCTCAAGTGAAGTGTTCCCTCTCCATCCGCTGATTTGTGCCCAGCCTGTAATACCAGCCTTCATCTTGTGCCTCAACATATACTTTGGAATCTTGTTTCTAAATTGCTGTATAAAGAATTCCCTCTCAGGCCTTGGTCCAACAATGCTCATATCCCCTTTAAGCACATTAAAGAATTGAGGGAGTTCATCTATGCTTGTCTTTCTCAAAAAGGTGCCAATTGATGTTCTACGGGAATCATCCTTTGCTGCCCATACCGGGCCTGTTTCCTTTTCAGCCTCAATTGCCATCGTCCTGTATTTCAACATGTTGAAAATCTTTCCATCTAAACCCATACGTTCCTGACTGTAAAATACAGGGCCCCTGGACGTCGCCTTTATCAGCAATGAGACAACGAACATCAAAGGAGATGAAACTAATATAATGATTAAAGACAACATAATATCTGCAATCCTTTTGACAACAATATTCCAACCATATAAAGGTGAATCCCTTAGGCTGATTATGGGCATACCTTCAAATTCTCCAATACTTCCTCTTAATGTGGCTAATGTAGCGAACTCAAACAAATCCGGAATTACCATGATTGATACCATTTCATCACCTATATTGTTAAGAATCGACTTTAATCTCTTATGAGCGCTTAATGGAAGGGTTATTAAAATTATATCAATCTTTTGACTCATCACAACACTTCGAATATTTTCGAAATTATCCAGTACCTCAAATCCTTTCAGTTCATTACCAATCTGAGAATTATCTTCACTCAAAAAACCTCTAATTTTGATACCAAGTTCAGGGTGTTCATGTAATCTATCTGTAACACCTTGTCCCAAACTCCCTGTTCCTACGATTAAGGCATGTCTTAAATTATATCCTCTTTTTCTGATAAACCTTAAAAGCTCACGAAAAAGAATCCTTTCAATACACAGGGCAATCACGCAAATTACCCCAAAATATACAAATGTAAGTCTTGAAAACTCATATTGTCTAACAAAAAAAGACAATGAAACCAAAATTAAGGTAGCAATTGCAGTTGCCTTTGCAATATCCCATACCTCTGCAACCTTAGATGAAATCCTTCTTGGTCTGTATAAACCAAACGTTTTAAACACTATATACCAGAGCGGAAGCATAATCAGTAGAAGGGTAATGTACGTATAAAATGAAGGTATACCTTTGGATACAGGAATAATTGGAATATAAAATCGCACATAATACGCCAACATCCATGAGACGGCAAGTGTTATCCAATCAATAAACAAAACCAGAGTTTCAAAAAACTTACTATGCTTTTTTAACATATCACTTAATTTTTAAATTCCAGCACTTACATTATAATTTCGTTAATTTACCAGTAAAACGTCCTTCTTGAACTCACTATATTTTTGTTCTATATAATCCTTAATTTTATCCTTAAATATTGCCCTGTCAAAAGACTCCGCATTCTTCCTGATCTCATGCCTGTCAAACACATCCCTTATATCTTCAAAATAGGATACAGCCTCAGCAAGGGCATCAGGGTTATGTTCATAAAAGAATACTCCCGTAGCCTTTTGTGACTGCCCTTCCTCACTATCTTCTCTCGGTCTGTTACTATTTATAGGAATAATTGTTTCTAAAGCACCTCCACCTCCATAAGCTATTACTGGCTTCCCGGATGCCTGTGCTTCCAGTGGAACAATTCCAAAGTCATCTATTCCGGGGAAGATCAGAGCCTTACATGCTACATAGTGATCTCTTACTGTCTCGTCGGACTGCCATCCCATTAATTCAATATTTCTGCCTGCAATTCTTCTCAGCCTGCCCTCCTCCTGCCCGGCACCAATTACTTTCAGTGGTAGGCCAAGTTTATTGAATGCATTAATTCCAATATCCACCCGTTTATTTGGTGCCAATGGAGAAACCATCAGGTAAAAATCTTCACTAGATGTCGACGGCTTGAAATATGAACAGTCAACCGGCGGAAATATTATGTCTGGCTCTCTACCATAATGCTTCTTTATTCTCTCGGCTACATATTTGGAAATAGCAACAAATCTGTTTACACGCCGGCTGCTTTTTACATCCCATTTTCGTAGATAATTCCGCACCAAAGAAGCCGCCATTCTTGCCATTCCACCGGATCGTTCTCCGGTAAAATATTGATCATACATGTCCCATATGTATCTCATTGGTGTGAAGCAATAACACACGTGCAGTGTATCAGGTTCTGTCATTACGCCTTTCGCAACACAATGGCTGCTGGACAGGACAACATCGTATCCGCGGAGATCAAAACTTTCAATAGCATTCGGAAATACAGGCAGAAAGTAGCGATACTTTGTCTCTGCCAAGGGTAGATGCTGAATAAACGATGTACGAATATCCATATTCTCAATAGTATCTGAAGCGCTTCCTTTGTTATGCAGCAAAGTATACAGATGAGCATGAGGAAACAACTCACAGAATACCTCCAGGACCTTCTCTCCCCCTCTCATACCTGTAATCCAGTCATGTACCAGTGCAATTTTAATCTTACTAAACTCCTTTAAGCCACTAAGCCATTTTGAGATTGATATCTTCTAAAACAATCATTTCAGGACATCATTTTCTGGTATATTTTATATGTCTCTTTTGCAACCTTCTCCTGAGTATAATTGTTTAATACCCTCTGCCTGCCTCTCTCTGCCAATTCCACCCTTAAATCATAATCATTTATTAGTAACTCTAACTTTGGAACTAAATCATTAACACTACCTTCTCTAAATATTAGCCCACAGTCAGCAATAACATGTGGAATTTCTCCGGAGTCTGACCCGATAACAGGAACTTCGCACGCCATTGCCTCAATTAATACCCTTCCAAATTGCTCCTTCCACTTCTTTGTAGTAAGAGAAGGGAGCACTAAGCAGTCCATACAGTTTAAATATTCTGGAATCTGTGAAGAAGGAATAGTATCTACAATCCTGATCTGTTCAGAGATCCCCAAGCGTCTTCCTCCTATCATTATCTTATTTCTTAATTTCCCATCACCTACAAACAGGAGATTAACCTTGCGCTTTAGCTTTGACACTGCTCCCAACAAGTCCATAACTCCCTTTTCGTTTACAAGTCTGCCTATATATCCAATAGTGTAATTGTCCAGCCTTAACTTAGACTTAAGCTCTGGCATTTCAATCCTACGGTATATCAAATGGTCTATACCATATGGAACTACCGAAAGTCGATCCTCACCAAAACCCTTTCTGACAAGAATATCTCTTATTTCCTCACTGGCGGCTACTGCATAATCAGCATTCTCCAAGTTATGTCGTTCAATCCAGGAAAATGGAAACGGATATACTTTGTAAATATTCTGCAATGAGACAAATAAACATTTAGCATTATACCTCTTTGCCAGCCTAATTGCCTGATAAGTTACAATACTATAATGCTCCTCTTCAATATGAATGATATCCGGGCGAATCTGCCTAACAACTTCTGATAGTCCTGGGTACCAGTGAAAATGATTGAAGCCATTTAATTTGACTTTCCTGGGAATTATCTTATATTCTTTACAATATCCCTTCTCTAGCCTGGTGTTTTGCCATTCTGCAGGCACAATCAAGGTCAACTCTACATCATTAAGCCTTGCCAATTCTTCGAATCGTTTATGATATACCTCAGATACTAAAGCCTTCCATATTACTAATACCTTCATTTCATATCTATTTGCCCAGCAATTGTAAAAGAATTACCTTGTCATCTTTTGTAAGAAACCTGAATAACAGTAGGCAGGAGAAGTATATTAATGAACTTAGGAATATAATAAGTACCAGATGCAATTTTGTTATAACCACGACTATGAATGTCCCCATAATAACTACACTAATTAATGGACTTATCAGCATAGTAATGACATTAACCTTGCAGACATATTTTGCAATAAAGTACAGGCCTAAAGCGAACAAAACTATCTCTGTTATTACTGTTGCAGTGCCTGCACCCAAATATCCATAGTGAGGGATTAAGCATAAATTCAAGGCTATATTTACTAATACACACGTTCCAGCCATAATGGCATTAGTTTTTTGTCTGTTAACTGCAACCAGGATGTTCATCAGAATGTAATTAACAAAGATAAAGATAAGCGCAATAGCCAAAATCTTTAGTGCCGGAATTGTCTTGAAATATTCCTTTCCATAAATTACGTATATTAAACGGTCAGATAATAATAATGTACCCACTGCGATTGGTAATGCAATCGCCAAAAGATATCTAAAAGATGTCTTGAAAACATTTCTAAGAGAATCTATAGATTCCTTGTACAAGCTGGAGACAATAGGAAAGAGTGCACTTACAATCAGGGCCGGCAAAACACCTACTAATTCTATCAATCTCATTGCCGCCGAATACCATCCGATCTCACTATTATCCCCTCTTATTAGTGAAAGCATAACTATATCAATCTTAAAATAGATAACAGTGAAGATGACGGTCAATGCAAGGGGCAATGATTCCCGAAGAATCTGTTTCCAGAAGCTCAGATTAAGGCATGGACGTATTTCTTCAATAATCACATACACCATGTAAAATCCAATTATTGAACTTATTAAATAGACTGCAAAAAAGATATTGGTTAAGACAAAAAGTCCATGTCCTAGCACCAAAATCACTATACCTGATAGAAAAAGAAGGATATGGTTTGCCCCCTTAATGAGTGCTTCTATATCCATCCGCTCATGTGCGTTAAGAACAGCACAAAAGAAATCTACCAAAGCCTTGAAAAACATTACCCCACCAAAGACCACAAGTAATGTAATTACATCAGCAGGATAATCAGTAAAAAGAATGAATATGCCAATTACAGAGATGCATATCAGTGAGAGGACAATCTTTAACACCAGAATATTACCTACATATTCCCTGGTCAGTTCTTTTTGCCTGGACACATTCCTTATAAGTATTGTGCTTAAACCAAAATCTGCAACTATAAAACAAATTCCGGCAAAAGAGTATGCAAATGATAATTTGCCAAAGTTTTCATCACCCAGCTTCCTTGCTATATATATGAATAATAGTGCGGGTAAGATCCTCGTAGACTCTGACAAAATCTTATAAAAGATATTTCGCCTTGCTCTCTTGACTAGACCGTCTTTGGACACGTTTCTGGTTTCCTAAACTGTGTTAATACCACCGCAAGCCCTAATATTATGCCCCATTGAAGATGAATGCCATGAACCGTTAATACGTCTGCAAGGTTATTGAACAAGTAAACAATTACCCCCCCCATTAAACCAACAAATAGCCAATAATGCCTGGAATTCTCAAACGATTTCAAGGAACTCACTAAATACTTGACTATACATACTATCCAGAATACAAAAGCAGACAACCCCATAAATCCTGTCTCAACAAACAGTTGTAAATATAGATTATGCAAGTGATGGCGTGTTAAGTCATAAACTTGCGAGTAAGTTAATTCATAAACTTTGGTATATTTCTTAATAAGTAAAGGATAGTTACCAATACCTATTCCAAGAATTAAGTCATCTTTTACCATGTTCAATCCTATAGGATAACATAAAGCTCTGGGTTCTAAAGCCTTCTTTACCTCATTTAACGTTGTTGTTTTCATGAATTCGCTCTTATAAATATTTGAGGATAATAATATTGCAGATATTGCAAGGAACACCACTAAGAGAAGGACAACTTTTTTCATTTTTACTTTAGTCAGAGAGAAAACAAGGATCATTATCATGACTAAAGAAAGCCATCCCGTTCTGGAAAATGTAGAAACCCAGATTATTATTGATAGTACAGTAGAAATACCTAACGTAATCCTTTCCCATAAGCGTACACTTGTCATCAACATACAAAAAGAGACAGGTATTATTAAGTTTGCATAACCTGCCAATGGATTCGGGTTGCCAAAAAATGATGTTGCTCTATATCCTGCGCCATTATAATTAATGCTAATAATCCCAATTACTGAAACCATAGCCATAGTTAAAAATAGAGAATACAAAATTACTCTCACCTTCTTATCATCATTTATAAGATTTATAGTTAGATAATAGATCACAATAAGCTCTAGCCAACGCACAATCTCCTTCACCGTTAACGACAACTCGATTGATTTTATAGCCGACAACAGAACACACAGTACAAATGGAATATAACAGTACACCAACTTCATATTCCTAAAACAATTATATCTTCCCAATATACTCTTATATATACAAACAAGAACTGAAACAGCCAGAATTGCTTCTAAAGGATAGATTGTAATGACTTCTAAATTATAGATTGTCCAGTTGCGAAAACCTATTACACGCTCAAGACAAATTGCGATGAATTGAAAATCTATTACACCCTCAAATGGGACAGATACGATTACAAACACAACACTCAGATACGGCCTGTAAAAGATCACACTAGCAATTACACATACTAAGCTAATTATAATGATCCAAGAAATCATTTTCTTATTCTTATAAAAAACAAAAGCATTAGAAAGGCTTCTCTTAATACTAATTATGAAACGTAATAACTATCAAGAAATATAATGTGCTTATTTCAAAGAGTTATTCTATAAAAAAGCCTCATCATATATTTCAGCTCCCATTCAACTCTTTCTCTCCATTTTCTTCTCTTGCTGACAATCAATGACGGTCGCCTGGACGACCTAATGACAGATGACTATTAATATTGCCTCTTGCTTCATGTTTCTTGCTTCCATCATCAATCTAAAGCCCCCAATCCTACTTCCCACCTGATCCCTGCCACTCATAACCACTGACCAACAACAATTAATTTCCTTCCTCGTTAGAGTGAGGTTCACCTCGCACCTCTCCCAAATAATACTACTTTTACAGTCTTTAAAAGTATATGTAAGTCAAGAACAAGTGAAAGATTCTTAATATAGAAAAGGTCATATTGTAGCTTTTCTGTGGCATCTTGAATTTCTTTCCCATGTTTATAGTGTACTTGTGCCCATCCAGTAATTCCTGGTTTCACAGAATGTCTTAGATAAAAATACGGCACACTTTCTGAGAATTCACGAACTTCCTCTTTTATCAATAATCTTGGACCTATAATACTCATATCGCCCCTCATTACATTCCATAATTGTGGTATTTCATCAATTCTAAAGAACCTTATTATTCTACCAACTTTTGTAACTCTTGGATCCTTTTTATAACCGGCTAAGGCTCTTTCATCTTCTTTTCCACAATCCATAGTTCTTAATTTTAATGCTATGAATATTTTTTTGTTTTCTCCCACCCTTTCCTGTTTAAAAAAAACAGATCCTTTTGAATCTATTTTAATTGCTATAATTGCAACAAGCATCAATGGAAATGATGATACAATTCCAAACACAGCAATAATTTTGTCCAACACCCCTTTTATCTTTGTATTGTAAATGTTTTTCCTTATACCAGAAAAATCAGAATACCCTAGCCACCTATCACTTATATGATAAATTGGGATCTTGTCTGTAATATTTTCATAAAAGGCCGGCATATCAAGAATCTTTACTCCATTAAATTTCTCATTCATTAACATTCTAAACAGCTCAGGTGTTGTTCCATGTGTTATGGCAACAACTACTTCATCAACACTTTTCTCCTTTACAAAAGACGAAAGAAGGTTTGTTGCGCCAAGGACTGGAGAAGAGCCAACAGCTGTCCCTCTCTTTTTCTCGTCATCATCTAAATACCCAACTATTTTGAAATTTTTATTCCCTTCCATAACGCTATACAATGCCCTGCCCGTGTAACCAGCCCCAATAACGAGAATCCTACGAAGCACATTATTGCTTTGAAAAGTCTTTTCGTATAAAAAGCGCCAAAGAAACATAAAAGAAAACACAAAGAATGAATTTGTCAAAATAACTATCCTACTATAACTCCAAAGACCAAGTATATAAACCCCCGCAGCAACGACACTATTCGCAATTATTATTGCGATAGCAAGCCTAATCGCAAACTTTATACTGACAAACTTGCCTTGAAAATTATAAATATCAGCAATATAAAATATAAAAATGTATGTTAACGAGGATATAATAGAAGCGCTTGCAAAGAAGGGTATAGAGGAAGCATCTGGATAGAACTGGTCAAGTATTTTTGTTCGAATAGTAAGACACAAGTAAATACTAAAAATGATTAAAATAATATCACCTAACAATAGAATTATTTTTATTCTCGAGATGTGCTTTTTCATGATATCTTTAAAAGAATTGTGATCCCACCTTTTTATAAATCTCCATTGTTTTTCTAATTACAATTCTTTCATCAAATTCTCTTAAAACCTTCTTGCGGCCATTTTGTCCCATTTGAAGTCGCAACCCAGGATCTTTCGCCAATTTTAACATTGATTCCGCCAAAGAATTAACATTTTTTGGAGGCACAAGAAGGCCGTTAATACCATGTTCAACAATTTCCCTGCAGCCAGGCACATCCGTAGCGACTATTGCACGTCCACAGGAAGCCGCTTCAAGTAACACTTTTGGCAATCCCTCCCTATAAGATGGCAAGACCACAACATCTGATTTTACTATAAATGGTTTTACATCATCAACATGTTCTATCCATTCTATGCAACCATTCGCATTTTGATCTTCCAGAAATTTTTCAGGGACCGTATTTGGGTTGCCATAATCAGGACTACCAACAAGTAAAAATTTGAGCGTTGGCAAGCTTCTTTTGGTAGACTTAGCAGCCTCAACAAATTCACCGACACCTTTGTCCCATAACATACGAGAAATTAAAGCAAAAGTGATATTACCATTTAACCGATTATCATTTACATGAGATGTAAAATACTCAGTGTTAACTCCAGACCCCTTGACCAAATATACTTTTTTCGGAGAAATTAATTTATACCGCAAAAACATTTCTTTATCATTCGAATTTTGAAAAATAACCTGTGACACTCCTTGAAATGCTACTTTATACATTGCTCTCACTATAAAACGCAAAATCCCTTTATTGATAAACGCATAGCCAAGACCAGTAATTGAACTCACAACATTCTTTATGCCAGCAAAACGTGCGGCAAAAGAACCATAAATCGCCATTTTAGGAGTAAAAAGGTGAATAAAATCCGGTTGTAATCTCTTGTATATTACATAAATTCGCCATATTGTAAGCAGCTCTTTAAACGGATTTATTCCTCTACGAGAAATTATTAAACGAACAAAATTAATTCCATGTATTTCAAAATATTGAGAATATTTATCTTGAGGTGCCACAACAAAGACTTTCCAGCCGCTGGCAACCATTTCATTTAAAAGAGAAAGGCGAAAATTATAAAGATACCAACTTGTATTAGCAACAAATACTATTTTTTTATGTTCCATACAAAAATCTAATATTTATATATGTTACCAAAAAATGGTATTCAGATAAGATGATCAGTACTATCAACAGGAATTCTACATATCTTCCATATCCGCAATCAGACCTCCGGCCTCCGATCCCAGACTTCAGATCTCAGAATTTGACACACCAATCTTCATTCATCCAATGCAAAAGATGCCTCCCAACACAACTTGCAAACACCAAAGCAATCTATTGTTGCTTAATAATGTTTCCAGCTTAACTTACTTAAAACTTTAGTTCACTTTTTCTCACTATGATTAATTATTCTCCAGCCATGCCTGAAACATTAAAATACTCCATAAATAATACTGCCAATTTCTCTTCCCGGACAGATGTTCATTCCATTTTTCCCTTATCGGCTCATAATTAAAATGGCCCTCTTGTTGAAGCCTGCCTTTATCAAGCAAGCTTTCTGCCCAATCTCTCAGAGGGCCTCGAAGCCAGGTATCGACAGGAATTGCAAATCCCATTTTAGGACGTTCTATTAATTCGTTAGGAATATACTGACAAAGCACCTGTCTCAATAGCCATTTTCCCTGCCCGTTTCTTGTCTTCATAGTTAATGGGACTTTCCACGCAAACTCTACCACTCTGTGATCCAACAACGGTACTCTGACCTCTAAACTTACCGCCATACTTGCCCTGTCAACCTTTGTAAGAATATCATCAGGCAGATAACTAACAAGATCCAAAAACATCATCCTTTCCGTCATACCAGGCACTTTAGCCCATTGTGATTTATCAGTAATAATAGTGCGAGGCTCGGAAGAATTTCTAACAATCATTGTTGGTTCCTTCCAGAAGGAAATCGTGCGATAATACATTTCATCGGAACTTTTACCTCCAAGAATATAAGATAGCTTGTGAATCTTATCACCCGGTGTTGTCAGTCTTAAATGTTTTGGGATTACCATAGGGAATCTGCTAAAAAGCTTATCCCACGTCTCAGGTGAGAGTGTCCTTAACATGATTGCAAAACTTTTTTGAACACTTGCAGGCATCCATCCAGTCTTCTGCCATAAGGATTTTCCAAAAGAATAGCGCTCATATCCACTGAAATTTTCATCCCCGCCATCACCTGACAGGCTAACTGTAACATACTTCCTCGCAAGCCGGGAGACCAGAAAAGTAGGGATCTGGGATGAGTCAGCAAACGGCTCATCATAATAAACAGGCAGTTGGGGAATAACAGCCAATGCTTCTTCAGATGTGACATATAATTCCGTATGATCAGTACCCAAATGCTTTGCTACTGCTTTAGCGTACTTTGCCTCGTTATAACCGTCCTCATTAAATCCGATACTAAATGTTTTAACTGGACGTTCACTTTGAGCTTGCATCAGAGCCACAACCGTTGAAGAATCAATTCCACCGGAAAGAAAAGCTCCAAGAGGAACATCAGAAATCATTCGAGATTTAACAGATTTACGCAATAAAGAATCAAGTTCTTTTACAGCTTCTTTATCAGAATAATCAAAAGAATTTATTGCTCCGTCTTCAGCAATTTGTTTAGCAGACCAATATACTTTTGTTTCCAAAGACAGCGACTTCGGAGAACTCATCCCTGCGCCCGGATACCCGTGCCTAATGGTAGAAATAGTGGCTGGTAAGAGTTTATATACATTCTCATAAATAGAATAAGGCGCCGGAATATAATTATAGCGTAACATCAAAGTGAGAGCATTCCTGTCAATTTCTTTTCGGAAATAGGGTAAAACCGTAAGAGCTTTTAGCTCAGATCCAAAAGCAATAGATTCACCCATTAGGCTGTAATATAAAGGTTTAATACCTAATCGATCGCGTACCAGATAAAGCATACACTCTTTTTTGTCCCATAGAGCAAAGGCAAACATCCCAATAAAACGTTTCACAGCATTTTCAATTCCCCACTCTGTAATTGCGGCGAGCATTACTTCCGTATCAGAATGGCTTTGAAATATATATCCAGCATTTACCAGATCGTGGCGCATATACTTAAAATTATAAATCTCACCATTATAAGATATTACGTAACGGCCACATAGAGATTCCATAGGCTGATGACCAGCGGAAGAAGTATCTATAATTGATAAACGCCGGTGACCCAACGCAATGCCCGCTTTCTCATCCACCCACACCCCGCTATCATCAGGTCCGCGCGACAGTAACGTTTGAGTCATGCGACTGACATTCGCAATTAAATCATCTTTTTTAAAATTATCTAATGTTGTAAATCCGGCAATACCACACATAAGATATACCTCTATATACTTTCATCACCTGAGCCACTCGTATCGGAGTTTCAAAGTTTTCTTGAAAACATTCAAAGAAACCACAGATTTTTTTGATTATATGGATTTTTTTTAAAGAATTTAGGGCTTAATTCCTCAATCCCCAAATCAGTTTACCTCATCAATCATCTTGCGTAGTTATGTTCTTATCTTTTTACTAAAAAATGCCAATATGGAAGCTGATTTGAGACAATCACATTTGAAAACGTATCCTTTAATGTCATTATTTCTTTTTTTGTAAAACGTTGCTCAATTCTGGTAAAGAACCGATCATAAACATCCTGACGAATTCGCTCTAATGTTTTGCCATGATATGCTTCATAAAGTGGAATAAGGTGGGATCTCCCAAGAGGCCGTAATATTGAACCAAGAATAATAAATGGTAAATAGAAAAAAAGCACACCAAACCAGCTAAAAATATTTCTAAATTTTGAATTTCTAATAGATGCAGTCCTCAAACGAAGCCTGGTTGCCAGCATAAATAGAACTCTAAAGTAGAATGGCCGGTTATCAAGGGCGTAATATAAATATATCAACATTTGAGAAGCATATTTCTTTAATGATCTAACTTCTTCAAGAACCGAACCTGGTAAATGATGAAGAACCCCAAGAGAAATTATAAAACTTACAAAGTCATCACGAAACGGGAGTCTTTTCAAGTCTCCCATAAAATATAAAACATTATCAGCATCATTCAAATTGTGACGAGCCACAAAAATTGCCTCTGAGAAGTCGACTAAAATCAACTCCTTGCATTGGTCTTTTAAAAAATAGTCCCAACGCCCAATACCACACCCTAAATCGCAAATTCGTTTATTTTTCAGATCAGTCAAATTGATTAGATCAAAATATTGTGAAAATTCCTTTTCATGCTCGAACATAATATCAGAGAATTCCTGCCATTCCTCTCCAAAAGTAAATTGAATATCTTCCGCAAATTCCATGTCTACTGTAGGGATGATGTTCTTATCCACCTTGATTCTCTTCGAAAGAGACTCAGGATACTGAGCCGGATCGAGGAGAATGATTACATCATCAATAATAGGATATTTCTTATTGTTTACCGTTAAACATTCCAATTCTACTTTTATATTTTCAGACCCAAAAATATCCTTCAAAATATCTAATTTATTCGAATAATACATAGGGTCAATGAACTTGCTCTTCGTACAAATGCTCATACTTCTTAACAACCTTTTGAATAGAAAAATGATCTTCTATTCGCTTCCTTGCCTTTTCTCCAAGAATCCGTCTCTCCGCACTTCCCATTTCAATCAACTTTAGCCAAGCCTCGCACAAGGCTTCATGGCTACTAGGAGGTACAACCGTTCCAGTGTCTCCAACAAGCATGGCGGAATCACCCACATCAGTTACAACACATGGTATTCCACAAGACATCGCTTCTCCAATGACGTTTGGGAACCCCTCTGCTACGGAAGAACAAGAGGCAATATCCAACGCAGCCGTAATCCGGTGTACATCCCGGCGTTCCCCAAGCAAAAACACTTTCTTACTCATCCCAAGCTTCTCTATTAGTTGTTTTAACTGCTGGTTTTGCCAATCAACTTCTCGTCCAGCCAATAAAAAGAAAATCCCTCGTTTTCTACTTAGAAGCATTGCTCCCGCTTTAAGGAAGCAGCTATGATCCTTTAAAGGATCAAAACGGCCTATAAGTCCTATGAGTACGGCCTCTTCACTTATATTAAGTTCCGAACGAACGCAGCTACGATTTTTCTCAGACGGTGAAAACAATTTCGTATCAAAACCATTTGGGATAATACAGCTTTTGTCACTTCGGTATCCCATTCTACAGTGATCATCAGCACCTGCTTTTGAGTTAAAAACAATCTTTTGTGGTAAAAATGATAGTATTGAAAGGAGTTTTATGATAAATAGAATAGATCGCTTTGTTTCGCCTCTTGGAAGGGCCGTATAACGCACATTCCATAAAGTCGACAACCGATATGGAAGAAAAGCAGATGCTAATGTGGCTATGAGGTTACCGTGTGCCAGCCATCCCTGAATCAAATCAGGATTTATTTGTCGAAATATTTTTAATGATTTTATAAGTGCCGAAACCCTTAAAACCCCTCCCATACCTAAAACATTATAAACTCTTATATTTTGTGATTCAAAGTCTTCACTCAGCTCGCCCTTCTCTTTCAAAGTAATAATAATGTTCTCAAATCTATCTTTTCTCATACGTGGCAGCAACTTATATAGCATCATTTCAGTTCCACCTACATTGAGAGCAGCAATAATATGAACAATTTTAATCTTTTCTTTTCTTGTCAACGATAACGTGATATTTATTTCAATAGCAACATGTTTTTATTAAAATACCTAATCAGGATTCCTTAATTACAAAACTCCATTAGAGGTCCTTAACTCATGTGTAGCGATTGCCCATTTAATTCACCACTAACTTTTCTTCGCCCAAATATCCCAAACTGTAATTCCCGTATAAATAAAATCAAGCCTGGAGCTCCAAGTAGAACAAGAACACTATACCCTGGCATACGGTGTCGCATTGCCGTTCCCCAATTAACGCACCCCAGCGCCCACATAATTTCCATACCCAAGAAAACTATAAGCAAAAAGCTGTAATAGTTTCGTACTTCACCTGAAGACCTACGCCACGAGTACAAGGCAAAGAACAAAAGCAAAAAACGCAGCATTGTTTCGAGCATGGCATGGAAATCAGAAGCATTTTCAACCTGCCATAGAAAAGGAGAGAACATGTATTGGACGAAAATCACAGGAATCGTTTTAACAACCCCAAGCACAGACGACGTATCCAGCATAACACCATAAGTCGTCCTGCCCTGTACAGTTGATGCAGCTATTCTAAAATCACCTGTCACTTCCAATGCTCGTCCAACAGTAACAAACCATCCCATCTTTTGTGCCAATATAATTACACTGGCAATAAGTAATCCAGCAAACAAAAACCTTACATGCTTTGCCCAATGTACTCTCTTTTTGCGGCCATTAATCACACAATATAAGCTAAATGCAATCAAATAAATTGTATAGTATATTAAAGCAGCATGCAGTAATGCCAAACATAAAGCAGATATTAGTAAAAACAAAACATTTAGGATACCAGGTTGTTTCCACAGTCTTATTGCCAAATACACAAACAACAAGAAAAATAAAGCCTGCCATGGCTCGAGTAACGTCGCTGACCTAAAAATCACTGCTGAAGGTAGCAAACCAAAGAAAAGTATAATACCAACACGAAAACGCCTTAGATCTAAAAGATCTACCAATTTAACCAACACCACACATGACAATATAAAAGCTAAAACTGACAACTCCTCACCAAAAATAAGAGATGCGCCAAAAGCTTGGTAAAAGAACCCCAAAAAATGAATATAAGTAACGAGTTTATCTTCATCATAAATCTTCCACTCTAGCTCGGGTGATGCAGCCAGCACTGCACCATTTGCATGATATGTAGCCGCATCGAGCAACTCTACTATATCGTAGCCTACATAAGCATTCAAAAGCACCATAGCATGATGCAATATTATGCAAAACCAGATTGCATGGACTACTTTTCTGTCATTACGTACATTTTTCCACATCAGTACTATACTAAAATTGAAGAGCATCAACAACCAACCTGCCCAATCTTCCATAATTATTAAAAACACCCCTTTCCCCGCAAAAAAGTCAAGCGATCATAATAAACCTAGAAACATTCTGGATGTTTTCTGAATAAATATCTCTCTGTTGTAATGAGATACTATTCGCGCACGAGCCTTCTCTTTAACTGAATATGAATTAACATTCAAACGTTTCAGCATACTTCTCCATCCATCTGCTAGTGCCTGTGGATCTTCAGGAGGAACAACACTCCCTGTTTCTCCAACAATTATTGCCGAATCACCCACGTCTGTAACCACACAGTGCACACCACATGCCATTGCCTCTCCTATCGCATTTGGAAATCCTTCACCTAAAGAAGAAGAAGTAACTATATCTATTGCATTATAAACAGACGGCATATCTTCTCTTTCTCCTGCCCATATAAGCTGGCCATTTAGTCCAAGTGCCCTGCACAGGGAATGGATTTCACTTTTGTAAGGCTCTTTACCATCGCCAATACATACAAAACGAACACGGCGTTCTTCTTGATTAAATATTTTTGCTGCCCGCAAAAACGTCGCATGATCTTTCATTGGATCAAGACGTCCTACCAGTCCAATCGTAATCGCATCATCATCAATGCCCCACTCGCCCCGCACTCTTAAACCTGCTGAATGGTCAGGCTTGAAATGATCGGTGCCGATTCCGTTCGGTATAACCATCATACAATTTGTATTGTAACCAATACTTCTATGGAACTCCTTACCTGCATATGAATTAGTAATAATTGCATCAGGAAATCGAGACAGTAAAGCGCTAAAACGAAGACTCATTCTGGCAAGCCAGTCATAACGGCTGACATCCATATTTGAAGCCCGCACACCCCAGACGATTCGTTTCACACATGCGATTCTCCCAGAAATTAGGCCTACTAAATTTGCATCTGGGAGGAAAGAATATAGGATGTGTGGTTTTAATCTATGTAAAACAGTTATTAATCGAATGCAGAATCTGATAATATCCCAACGTCCTGACTTAAATAAAGGCAAAAACCTAACGCCCTTTATCGCTATCAATTCTTCTCTTAATATACCTTCATCATAAAATAGGCCAATAGTTATCTCAAAAGCGTTCTTATCAAGACCCTTAATCAATTCTACTAATTGGCGCTCGGTGCCACCTATATTTAGAGAGCGTATAAGAAAGAAAATGTGGATTTTGTTTAAAGACACACTGTTACAATTTATACTCTTCAAAAGTAATCATTTCAGGTCTAAAAAACAAATGGTCTTTATCTTCATAAATTATTGCTTTAATATCGAAAAGTAGATGTAAAGGATTCGAATTACTAGGTTGATACTCGTAGCCCCATGCCAATTTCATATTTTCACGATCAATGTTTGTGCTATTTTTCCAGACGCCCCATACAGATTTCTCATGACTGATACTATTAACCTTGCTTTTTAACAACTTTTTTAATTTATTTTTATCATATTCTAACGCAGGTTGAGCAAAAACGATAAAGATATCACTAATGCCTGAACTTCTTCGATATTTTGCTTCCACATAATCATAAAAAACCGGTACTTGCCTTTTTTTAGTAATAAACAATGTATCTTCCGAGCTTAAACTGTCAGCAACCGCTGTATAAACTGCTGGTGCATAGTAATGTTTCTTTGAGGAAAAAAGAAACTTTGCTGAATGAACAGAAGTATGCACAAAAACTATTAATATTAAACATAACAGGACAAAAATAGAAGATATTCCTTTATTACTATCTAAATGTATGTAAGATTGTTTCCGAAATCTCATAACTAAAACAAATACCAAAGGTATAAAAAATGAATATATTACAAAGTACGAATCATCTTCTCGATTAATAATCATTAATAAAATAATAGAGATAAAAATTGGTAATAACAAAATATTAAAAGTATTACGAATTAATAGGCTTTTTATATTTTTTAAAATTAACGAAAAGGTCGTTACTACAATTACCAATAAAGGAAACCAAAAAACAAAGTAAAATAGTTTTATGAATGTTGATCCCCAGCCTCCAAGCATTAAAGCCTCTTCTACCAGTTTTTTTATTCCCCCGGCAGAACCTTTATGATGTGCGACCTGTAACCTAAATTCATGAAATGATTCCGGATAATATATTAAGAACCATACAACTATTAATAAAAGCGGCACTGAAGCTACAAATCCAAACAAAACAGATTGAAACCGGTTACCCCTAATAAAATTTGCTCCAAAAATTGCTATAGTCAGTATTCCAGCTACAATCGCAAAGTTTGGGTGAACTGCAGCGCCTAACCCCAGGAACATCGCACTAAGATAGTAAAACATATATTTATTGTTGTTAGATAATTTCCAATAACAGAAGAAAATAAGACTAGTTACTATCAGCACATCCCCAAAGACTTCAGGACGTACCTGCCAACATTGTTGAGCAAATGGAGTAATGCCTAACAAAACCAAAAAAAGGTTGCTCTTTACTACATAATCAGAATTATTTAACCGGTATAGATAAAGATATAATAAATGAACAGTCAACAAAATAAGGGAAAAAATCAAGATCATATGGAACATTTTATTCGTATATAGATTTATTGGGACCTTGAGCAGTGATGTAAAGAACAGGAATACGTATTGAGCAAATGAGAATGTTGGAAAACCAATGAAGTGAGGATCAAAATCATCTCCAATAAAAACACCCCACTGAACTTTTCCATACAAAAAGGCCAAGGCAGGTTCAAAGTAAGTTCTTCCATCATCAGATGGCGGCAGAAGAAAGTTAGAGTAGACAATGACACCTATCCATGACAATAAAAGAATGAAAAGTGTTAATTTTGATGCTAATACTCCAATTATGATATCTTTGACCTTCATAATATTGAATTTTTTCTAAATGTATTTACTAATTCATTAGCAAGCAGTACTCCGTTATTTAAATTCCTATCAGCAGGGTATATCTGTGAAGTATTCGTCATATAAAGCTTTTCAGGTAATATCTCAAAGGAAGGTCTGAGATTTGAGTATCTCCCTTTATAAACAGGTGTTGCCCTTAGGCTTTTATAACAATAATAATTCGCTATATCATTACTGTTAAAGTTTGGGTAAATCCTTCTTACGCTTTCGCAAAATAAATCATAAACTTCAGATTTACTTAAAGAGAAGAATCTGTCTTTAGTAGAGAGATATCTAAATACATAGACGATATGGTATCCATTATAATATTCGGGAGGAACAAAATTTGTATGTTCAATTATACCACTAATCGGTATCTCCTTTTCTGCGTTATTCAACCAGTATATCTTGCCGAGTGAATGTTTCAGTTTAAGAACAAGGCATATGACACCAAAATATTCTATTTCCTTAAGTTTATCCGCTTTTTTATCACTTAGATCTTTTATTATTTTGATAACTTCTACTGTGTCGATCGCCATAACTACAAGATCATAATGCTTTACGTCATTATTTGTGCGAATCGACACCTTATTGCCACTCGTTTGAATTTCCCTAACTTCACGATTGAAAAAAAAATTAGTGTTTTTCGCCTTTATTTTCTCTACAAGGCGATCAAAGAGCACAGAAAGGCCTCCTTTGATATATCCTAATGATTCTTGATCTCCCTCTCTAGACGCAGCTCTGGGGTGTATTCTTCCCCACAGCCAGGACATTGGTATCTCCGATGCATATCCACCGAACTTTGCATAAAGCAATGGCTCCCATACCTGTTTATATATCTCTTCTCCGTAATGTCTTTGCATCCATTCCTTCACTGTATGATCTTCAAGATTTTCCCATCTATTCTTACTTCTCAAAAAAAATATATGTAAACCAAATATTACTTTTGACAAAAGGGAAAGTCTTTTAAAAGATAGGAGGTCTGTAAATGTGGAAAATGGCATTATTCCTTCTTTGTAATAGATGCCTATACTCGATTTTCTAAACATCGCCTCCTCTTTAATACCAAGATCATCTATAAGTTTTAAAAGCGCTTTATCAGATTTAAAAAAATGATGAAAGTAAATTTCAAGATGCGTATCTTCAATTTTGAAAGATCTGGCCAATCCGCCAGCTTGTCCAGATCTTTCATATATATCAACTTGATAATCCTTATCAAGATAATAAGCAACGGATAGTCCGCTTATTCCAGCACCGATTATGGCAATTTTTTTCACTATATTTATCTTTTAATAAAAAACTTATTTAGAATATCATCCCATCAAAATAGCGGCATATGACCTGATATTCTCATACGTCACAGGTTATGTAGTAATGATTGATTCATTTCTTGAAAAACCAGAAAACAGATATACCATTCCCCCTAACCCTATTCTCTGTCCAAAATAAATCATATGGTAAAGCATTGCCAACTCAGCTCCTTTGTTAGATCCAAATAATAAAAAAACTCCCTGAAATCCAGCTTCACCTACACCCAAGCCTCCAGGTGTAAGAGGTATTGAATTGATAGCTAAACAGATAGGAAGTGCAACGAAACAATCAATAGCAGTTAATAAATTTATTCCTAGAATACTGAAAAGAAACCATACACCCATAAGGATAATAATTTGGGCCAATATAGATACAAATATTGCATTTAACATCAATCCTGGTTTATGACCGTATTGAAGTACAGCTTCATATATCTTTATTACTGCCTCATGAAATGGTGCCTTTTTCAACAAAAATTCAACAAATTTATATCTCCCTCTACTACCAACAATAATTATCCCCATAATATTGAATAAAATGAATACGGTAAAAATAAAATATCCCAGAGCCCTTAGGGTTGGATTAGTCCAGACTCCGTAATCACCATTTATTGAAGAATATAGAAATGTTGTAATGATAGACAATGTAGCTATCAATATCATCGTATATAGTCCGACCAGTCTATCAAGGATAATGGTTGTGATTAACTTTTCTTTTTGCTTTTTTCCCCTGGCAAGATAGTATGCCTTAACAATGTCACCACTAACTGATCCGGGAATTACCACGCTAAAAAAATCTCCGATCAAGGTCAGCTTTATCGCTTTAGTATTGCTGATATAGAAATCCTGTACCTTTAAAAGTATCCTCCACCTCTGCACATTAACCAAAACTCCGAGAAGCAATAGTGCGGCAGACAACATAATCAAATCAGGCCTTTTGAAAGCACACCTTAGGCTCACCATATCAAATTGTCCGGTTTTATATAGAACAATAAATATGGCCGCTACTAATGCAAATCGTAGTATATTCCATTTCCAGCGTTTAGAAATACCGCTTTTCACATTATCACTTCGCTTTTTTGTCTATCGGGTTAACACACTTAGAAAAACTTATTGCAGGACAAACGAAATCATTTTGGATATGTTTCCAACATTGTCTTCATAATTTCGAAGAACTAAGGAGTCTTCTTTGCAGGTAGGACTCTACTTGAAAGCTATGTAAATTATGCTTTAATCTAAATTTTGCTATAGGATGATATAAGTCAAACAATAACTTCATTAAATAGCTTGAAATCTTTGTTTTACCAGCTTTACAGGCAAACATTGAAGTAAAGCAAATACTGTTATAGCGTTTGCGCTGCCTTTTTGTAAGCCAGTTTTCATTATGCAAAAACCATTCATCTCTGGTAAAATCACCCCAGTCATCAAGACGTTCCGGAACGACAAAACCGTTTTTCTCAGCAACAAAGAAGAGATCTGATCCTGGGTATGGAGTATAAACAAATATGAGGGAAAAAATCATTTCATTTTCTTCAACAATTTGCATGGATAGTTTTATAGTTTGCTGAACCTCATCTTCCGTTTCACCGGGAAAGCCTACAATAAAAGTACATTTAGAATTAATTGGAAATTTGGAAAGCATTCTAATAACGGGTAATACCTGATCGGCGGTTATATTTTTCTTAATCATTTTAAGTATCCTATCAGAACCACTTTCCACACCTATATCCACATCTTTACATCCGGCTTTAACCATTAATTCCAGCCCCTCCTCACCGATTCGGCTCAATGTGTCAATTCTGGCTCCTAAACATGCCCATTCAATATTTAATTGTCTTCTAATTATTTCACGCATCATCTCACGAAATCGTTGGACATTTGTGAATAGATTATCGTCCTGGAAAAAAAAATACCTGATACCATATTTATCTATTATAGCCTCCAGCCTGTCAACAGTGTTAACTGCTGAAAACCCACGCCATTTGCCCTTGTTATATACTGCGTTATAGCAGAAAGTGCAAGGAAATGGGCACCCTCGGCTGGTAAAAAATGTAAACGATGGTCCGTCGAACAAACCGGAGGCCCTGTAACGTGTAATGTCTAGCAAATCATAAGGCAGGTGTGGCAGAGTGTCCATGTCCTTTATAAAATCCCTTGGTTTACCAATAACAGTCTTTCCATTTTTATTATATGCTATCCCTTGCACATCTGACATGCTTTCATTATCTTGCAGTTTCAAAATAAGCTCCATGAAAGTCTCTTCGCCTTCACCAATCACAACATAATCAATTGAAGAGTCTGCCAGGCATTGTTCTGGAAATAGAGAGGGATGTATACCACCCCATACTATTGGAACACTAGAGATGGATTTTATATGTCGATTTATTTCAAGTGCATATCTAATTTGTGGCCCTGTCATACATGTCAGGCCGACGCATAAAACGTTATTATCTTCCAAAAAATCACCCACACATTTCTTCCAGTTTTGGGTAATTCGCTGATCGATTATTTTTACAGAAAATCCATGCTTTAAAGGATATCTGGCAACGGCAAGCAAAGCTTCAGGCAAACGCAACCCCGCGTAATCCAGCTTGCCAACGTGTGGTTGAATCAAAAGTATTGTTTTATCATTTTTCATTAGTATTTACCCAAAAGACTTTAAGTATTCTGAATTCTAGTAGATTTAAGCCTAATTCTTATCTTTTTCAAACCCGATTAATTGTTTCACAATATATAGCGGCCGATGTTTAACCTCATCATAAATTCTCCCAATATATTCACCAATCAGGCCTATCGATATTAATTGAATACCACCAAGAAAGAGAACAAATATCGTTGGGGTAGCAATTCCTTTTACGACAATATCAGTAAAAAGTTTAAGATATAAGACTAAAAATATTGAAAGAAAACTAAAAAATGAGACAAATAAACCTAAATAAAAGCTGATCCTTAAAGGCATATAAGAGAGAGAAAATATTCCGTCTAAAGCGAGCTTAAATAGCTTTATATATGTATATTTAGGGCTTCCTGCGTATCTTTTATCCCTTTCATATTCCAATCCCTTCTGCTTGAATCCGACCCAGCTTCTAATCCCACGAACGAATCTATGTCTCTCAGTCATTAAATTCAGTTGCCTAACAACATGTTCATCCATGACACAAAAATCTCCTGTATCAAGTGGAATTTCCGTATGGCTGATTTTATTAAATAATCTATAAAAACTTGAGTATGCAGTCCTTTTAAGTAAACCCTCTTTTCTTTCTTTACGTACAGCATATACGACATCATACCCTTCTTTATATTCCTTAATTAATTCGGGAATAAATTCGGGGGGATCTTGTAAATCAGAATCCAGCACAATGACAGCACTACCTTTTGAATAGCTAATTCCGGAAGAAATAGCCATCTGATGGCCAAAGTTTCTAGAGAAATCAATAACTTTTATTTTTTTATCACTTTCTCTTAATGTAAGTAATAGTTCCATGGATCTATCGTTACTTCCATCATTAACAAAAATTATTTCATATGATTGTTCTAATCGGTTCATAACAAGTGATAACCTGTTATAAAATTCCACAATGTTTTCCTCTTCATTAAACACAGGAGTGACAATTGAGTACATTATATCGTTCATTAGCTTAATAAAATCGTAACTTTATTCTTTATAATACTTATAAATGGCTTTAGCCGTATCCATTGGATATAACTCTAATTCTTTAAATGCTGAATTGGTATCAAGAATCACATCTTCATTGAGTCCGATTAATATATCCCTTGTGATCGGGGCCTTTTTTCGTAATAAGGTTTCCATCATGGCGGCTAAAAATAATGAGAAACCCAGAGGGATATGAATTTTTGTCTTTTTCTCACCCCCATTAATGCAAATTAAATCGATCAGTTCGTTGAGGATAACCTTTTTTTGAGATGCAATATCATATATTCTGTTTAACACACTGTTCCTCCCGACTATCCTGATTATTGAAGTTACCACATCACCAATAAATATCGGTCTTTTAATGGTGTTGCCGTGGCCAAAAACAATTACCACTTTTGGAAACTGGTTTACATACTTCTCAAATCTCTCAAATTCATAACAACCTTTGCCGATAATCAAGGCAGTTCTCAGGATAACATATGGTATTCCCGATGTAACAATGTACTCTTCAGCCATCTTTTTGGATTGCCCGTATGCATTCAGATGCTTGAATTTTGCTGCCGCAGCGGACATAAAAAAAAATCTATTTACCTTATTTTCAATGCTTAAATCAACCAGATTCTTGGTACCATCAAGATTAACACTAAACGTGAGACCGTTATCAGGACTGGCAACCACTCCGGCCATATGCAGTACCATGGAAATACCTGAAAAACAGTTCTCTAAAGACTCTCTGTCTCTTATATCACCCCTTATCCATTCTAAATTTGTCCCATCAAAAGGTATTTGCTCATCAGGGAGTATAAGTGCCCTGATTTTGTATCCTTTTTCTAAAAGTGCCTTAAGAAGGCGAGTTCCTACAAATCCTGTTGCACCTGTTAATAAAATCATGATCTGTGGCTCCCATTATTAAAATTACCTGCATCAAGTTGTAGGAAATACACTCTCTATCCATTTAATATTTCATTTATATTCCTGCTAACTAAACCCATTATAGTAATCTGAGGGTTTACCCCCGGAGCCTCAGGCAAGATACTTGCATCGCAAATGTACACATTTCTGGTGCCATGTAAAAGCCCAAATGGACCAACTGCCGACTTATTAATGCCTGCCCCCATTGGGCAAGTACTCGTTGCATGAACAGAGAGTAAATTTAGCTTCTTAACATTAACTGATTTTGCGAGAAAATCATCTATATCGTTTACCGACCTTATCACCGGGCTTCCATCAATGGGCAGATACATTTCAACCGCGCCTGCCGCAACTAATAACTCAATCTGCTTTTTTAATGCCATACTAACGATTATTTCATCTTCCCGATCCAGCTTGTAAAATGGCAAGGGCCTGTTTATTAATCTGCTTACCATAACTCTGCCACTTCCATTGCATCTTACCTGAGCAAGAAATATAGCCGTATTCCTCCATTTTTGGGTCAAACGTTCAATTATTTTGTTTTTATGGGAAGATAGCGTTAATGCCAAATATACAGGATCAAAATTCGATCCACCTATGTAGAAATTATCATCCTGGAATTCCTTAACTTGGGCTGTCATCATTGTCCCTATGTGGGGATTTATTTCTTCTTTAAACAAAGCTGCGATTTTCAAGTTGATATGAATTTGCAGATTTGGTCCGATATTTTTAGAGAAGCCATTCTTTTTTAAGAGATATGGGGTCTGCATCGACCCGCAAGCAATAAATACTTTGTCCGCTTTTATACGTAATTTATACTTTCTTTTGCTCTTCTTCACAGTCGCAATGACTCCGGTTGCTCTTGTCCCTCTCATTTCAATCTTTTTTACACGAGCATTGCTATATATATCCGCGCCCTTCTCCACAGACTTTGGCAGGTAAGTAACCAACATACTCTGCTTAGCATCATTGGGGCAGCCCGTAGGGCATCTGTTGACATTCTGGCAGTTTACTTGTGCGCGGGGGACAAGCTCATATTTCCAGTCCAGTTGATCGCATCCTTCCATTAATTTCTGTGATGTCCTATTTGCGCCTTTATCATTTTGAACAGAAATACTTAAATCATTCTCTATCCTATTGAATATTCCGTCCATGTAAGTTTTATCAAGTAAAGGAAGACCATAATGGGATGACCAACGGTTTAATACTGATTCAGGAGTACGCCAGCATAAAGCTCCGTTAATAACAGTACTTCCACCAACACAACATCCCTCCGCAAAGGCAATGTTTGGCTTTCCAAATATCGGCATTAACCCGGCATCTCTATAGAGAACACCCATCATTTCGCTTATTCCGCCGTTAAAGCCATTACTAGTATAATAACCTCCCTCTTCCAGGACTACCACTTCGAAACCGGCCTCTGACAGCAAATATGCAGCAGTCGCACCTCCCGCTCCACTGCCGACAACAACGGCGTCGGCAGATGTCGAAACGTCAGAGTTAATTTGTTTCTCAGTGATTATCATCAATTTTACTTAAGGACAAATTGGATATGTGCTGACGCACAAGAATAAATGATTATGAATTTCCTATACATTTAACCAGCTTATTAATGTGACCTAAAGGGGGTGATTTCCTAAAGGTGCGAAGGTGTGTTTTGTTCGTAATCTATAGATTTCCTTACCAACTGATTATCATAAAAATTGAGCAGAGATAAACCTCTTAATAATTTTATTAAGTCGCCCAGTGGCAAGATTTCAATCTTTTTTATTTGTTCGATATGTTTTAGCCTGTAAGAATTACTTGCCAATAAGAAGCTTTTCTTGATTGTCAGAATGGAAATCAAATTGAAAAGATGTAATATGATTTTTATGGGTACTCTCAGGAATATAGCCATCCCGTTAATGCGTGACATATTAAACTCTGACGTCTCCCTTAATATGTTTTTTCGCTCTTTTATAGAAACATTCTTTAAAGATGGAATAATCGCCTCTGTGATAGAAAAAATTATTTTATATATTATTGATTTATTCAACATATAATGAATTCTAGCTTATTATTATATATTTACTTGAATTGTTTTACTAGATAGTTACTGTTTTCTCTCCAGAAGAACCGCCCTTACAAAACCGATATCACAAATAAAATCGATTGCATCTTTATTCGTCACCCCGTAATAAATACCTCTCCAATAACCATCTGTATGGATAAGCGTTTCAGGCTTATATCCCCTTTTCAGAAACTCACCCTTTGGATGATTGTCTGACACAACAATCTTGGGATAATATCCATATTTAAACATTTTTATTAATGCTTTTCTCATACTATGATGGGTATCATCATATTTCGGTCTGTGAGTCTCAAATAGGATTTTAGGCGAAAAGTTTTTAACTTCGAGCAGGGGCATCATTCCTTCAAAAACTTCTACTTCATATCCCTCAATGTCCATACGTATAAAATCTATGGTTTTTTTATCAACAATAAAGTCCGGTATATTTGTCGTTTTGGTGGAAATTGTGGGTGAACTTTTCGTCATGCTGTTTTTTCCGTAATACCTTGTAGGGGAAAATGTACCCAAATTGGACATTTCAGAAGTATAAAATTTCTCTTTGCCTGTTTTGTTTGATGCTCCCATCTGAAAAACCTCAACTATACCATCATAATTATTAAGAGAAATATTCTTTCTAAGCATATCAACATTTGATGGGGAGGGTTCTAACGCATAAACATATCCATCATTTCCAACAATATTGGCTTCCATAAGAGCATAATATCCAATATTGGCCCCCAAATCAATTATTACGTTACCAGATGATAATTCCTTATTTAATATGTAAATATGGTCCTTTTCTCTTGTACCAAAGTGGATTAACGTCCTCGATATTCCAGGGTCATTCAGATCAACAATCATCCTGTAATCATGAACATTGATTTCAACAAAACGCTGTTTCAATAGCTTCTTGCGAAATTCGTAAGACCCCCTCTTTAACAAATATTTTAGCATGGTGCTTGTTCCACGATTATGGAGATCCCGGATTTTATCCTTAAATGACAATTTCACCATTCTAGTCCCTGTCTTTCATTAAATTTGAAGTGCATAATACCATTAGTAGATATTACTTAATAAATACAAATATATCAGCCGGTGTCCATGAGTAGAGTTTTAAACCTCAAACAAAACTCGTTTTGCCCCTGGTTTGACAATAGATACTTATATCTATCCATTGCAGCGGAGCTTATCTCTTTTACCATGTCTGGATTGTCAATCAAATCATCAATTTTTTCGTTAAAATCCCTGAAGTCCCATTCAAATGGCACGTAGGTTTTATTCTTTACGTAAATATCCGGATAAGTTTTCATATGTTCCATTGATGGTTTAAATAAGAGAGCGCCAGCCAATATAATTTCGAAATCACGAAAACATATTTCACCATAACCAAAAGGGCTGACTGATATCATTGAGTTCCTCAATTCATCTGAATATTTTTTATAGCTAATCGGTTCTGTTTCAACTCTTTTTGACTTCAGCTTCTCAATAGTCTTAATTCTTTGAAAGGCATTTATTATATTTGAATACTTACTACTCCCACGAAATGATATTGACTTTCTATTATTTGAATGAGGCCATATTTTCAATTTATAAGTATAATTCAACTTTTCTTTTAAAGACCATGGAAGCATTCTAATAACATTGGACATCTTTATATTGGTTGAATGTGGACCTAACCCGATATTCCATGAAACGCATAGTTTACCAAAATACTCTTTCTTTAATGGTTCAACTATTTGAACTTTTTCGTCTTTTAAATTGAATTTATTTTTATAGTAATCTGTATATATTCTTGCGCCATAGTATTCTCGCTCATACAATGTCATGTCTTTTAACACCTGCTTTTTCCAATATTTATCTACATAAGGCATCACCTGAAAGTGTGTGCTTCCTGTGCTTGCCGTCATATCAAGCCATATCACCCTAGCACATTTATCTTTTATCTTCTGTAAAAGGGAAAGAACAAAGTCTCTATTCTTCCATAATTTAGAAAAATATTTACTGTCCAGCAAAACAACATCACAATCATAAATACCCTCTCTAACCTTCTCATAATATTTCAAAATAATATTTAATTCTTTGAGTCTTTTCTTGTTTGCAAGAAGAGGATAGAAAAAGTAGTAAGATATAAAATTGTCTGTTGTTAAAATATTTACTTTCAAGAATAGCCTTTTGTTTTCAATGCAAATAATATTCTCCAGACTGGAGTTTATCGTTAACCTGAGAGCCGTCAATATTATATATCTGATAGCCAAGATCATGAATCTCATTTGTCAATACATCTACCGAATGCCCTAATGCTTTTAAATGTTTTGGATGAACTGAAATTATTATTTCTGGATGATATTCCCTCAAAACAGCCTTAGCACCTCTCAACACACTTACTTCAGCACCTTCAACATCAATTTTTATAAGTCCGGGTATACAACCATTTTTCGCAACAAAGGAATCAAGGGCTATCTGTTCTTTGACGATTTTATTATAGGTTGAATCCTTATTTTCCGGCTTGCAGAGTGAGTTCATGCCTGAATCACTAGAAGATTCGTAGAACTCCACACAGTCGTCACTTTTGTCTCCAACGAGACAGGGAATAACTATCACATTATCAACATTATTCATTTTTAAATGTGTTTTAAGATATCTCAGGTTTGCCTTAGCAGTCTCAAAGGCGTAACATGTTCCTCCCACTTTTAAGACCTTGCTGATTGATAGACTGCATATACCTATATGGGCTCCTATGTCAAAAACAATGTCATTCTCCCCGGCAAGTTCAATAAGTTTTTGGAATCCGTTATTTTTCCCCTTTCCCCAACCTTCAACGTCATAGAATGTAAAGTCGGGAGACATAAGAAAATTGGCGATTCCACCAATATTCTTCATAACCCCTTTTGTATTAATTCTATTAGAAATGCCTATTCCAATGCGTCTTAACAATCTTCTTAACTTAGGGTTATTCTTTACGAACCCACTGTACCTTAAAAATCCACCTGCTCTTATTATAATGCTCACATTAATACTCAGTATCTCTTAACAGACTTTCACCGACTAAAATATTCTTTATTATTTTAGTAACAACTCCCATTGTTTCATAATTTTATCAGGAACATATCTTCCACGCACCTTTGATGCCTCTTTCCCGATATTAACTCTCAGCTCCTCATCTTGCATTAATTCACAAAGTGTATTTTCCAGAGATTTTATGTCTTCAGGGGGCACTAAATAACCATTAGAACCCTGTTGGATAATCTCTCCAGGTCCTGAAGGACAATCAAAGCTGACAGGAGGCAGACCACACGCCATTGCCTCTAAAAGGACGTTCGGAAATCCTTCATAACGGGAAGACAAAACAAATATATCGCATCTGGCAAATATTGCATACGGATTTCTTACACAACCAGGGAAGAATACTGAATCATCCAAGCCCAGCTTCTTTACCTGTTGAAGCAATTCATCTTTCATTATACCCGTTCCAACTATAATCAAATTCCAGGCCTGATTTTTCTTGCTTACCCTTGCGAAGGCATCAAGCAAAAGGTTAAAGCCCTTTTGCCATATAAGCTGACCCATAGCCACAATATGTCTTCCTTCAGGTAATTGAGTTTCAGGTTCAGATTCCATTTCTTTCTGAGAAACCCTTACCGGATTCCCAATAATATGAATTGATCTATTGTAGCCCTTAAACCACTCTCTAATCTCCTGTGACTGAACTACAAGGTGATTTGCCAAGGGGTATAAAATACGCCTTAGTCTGTGCCATACAAATCGATTCTCTTTACTGTATTCAGGATGGTTTCTCTCTGAAACAATCACCGGAATACCCAAGAATCTTGTGGCAAGCAGAACAAGTATATTGGTGGAAAATATGAAACTGAGCAGATAGTCAGGTGCGGACTCAATAATAGCCCTGCGAATAAGGTAAACACGCCTTAGATTCTTTAGCAACCCTTCTACCCATGAAGAAGAACTACCTACAAGATTTAAAGTACGGCATTTTACAGAAGCAGAGAGAGGATAAAACGAATAATCCGAATTTTCAAGAGTCATAATTGTAACATGATGCCCCGCATTAGCCCAATAATTGGCCATATGCGTTACTACTCTGCCTGCTCCTCCACCAGGTAAAGCATGTACAAATAAGACAATTTTCAAAGTAACTGTATTTATTCCCTTCGTTGGTCTGTACCGCTTACACGTACAACAAGATAAGCAGGCTAATTCATATTAATTATTATGCTTTTTCATCTTTAATATCAAGTATTAGACACCTTATGCCATCTTAAGAACACACAATTATACAATGCAGCTTCCTCTCCTGCATTGTATAATAGCTACCATAAGTCGAAAGGCCACGAAATAGTTTCGCACATGTACATCTTAACCGTTGTATAAAAACCCAGCTTCACCTATACGAAAACAGCATAGTGTTTTCCGTCAAACTTTTCTCTCTACTTATTGGATTCAAGGTTATACCATCATTATTCTCTCTCATGTTTTCTATTTCATATACTTTAAACCCATAACTTAACAAAGTTGAGACAACTTCTGACGCTGAAGATTGAAACATTTCCAATTTCTTTGGATGAATCTCCAAAAACAATTTAACATCACATGTATTTAGGATATTTTTCATTCCACTCAGTGCCTTCATTTCAGCTCCTTCAACATCAACTTTTATAATATCAGGCTTTATTTTTTTGTTAACAAAAAAACCATCTAATGTTATAGATTTAACTGATAGTGTTTTAATGTATTTTGATTCTTCTTCATTTAATGTCGACAGTCTGAGCCCGGGACTCGGAGAATGTTTGTTTTTAGTATAACAAACCACATCGTCAGTATCACTCACAGCGACTTGGAATGTCTCAACATTCCTACAATTATTAACTTCTAAGTTTCTGATCAATAAATCATATGCTTGATTGTCCATTTCAAAGCTATAAACAACGCCATCAGGTATTAATTTAGATGTAATACATGTATAGAATCCCAAGTGTGCACCTATGTCTACAAAACATTTCGCTGATTTTAAAGATTCTATTAATAAAAACGTTGCTTTTTTTTCATGTATTTTCCCATCTAATCTCGGGAAAAACCAATGCTTTGAATAACTATCTTCTGTATCATATTCAATTGTTTTTCCTTCTATATTTAGTATATAACGATTTTTGTCTGCGTATTGCCTTCTAAATTTCCGTTCTTCTATTTTATTAATTAAATACTTCTGAAGATTAATTTTATAATATAGATTTCTTGCCTGTTCTTCTATACCTAACGTATTTAAAATACCCTTAATATATGCTTTATAATTAAATGTTGCTGTCATATCTACACAAGGCCCTACTCATTACTTGAACATTTCAGTACTTCATTAATATTTATCTCGCCACTATGCCCAGTAAAAGTAAGAGCTTTAATAATTTTATAATAATATTTGTCTATTATATCTTCAGAAGCATAGCGATATATATCACTTGCAATATTTTCTCTTTCCGCCTGAGCAAAAATATCTGTCTTTTTAATAGCCTCTACCCACTTATCAGGCTCCAATTCACATAAAAAACCATTTTTGTTGTCTACAATCCATTGATGAAAAGCACTCTCATTTCTATTAGCTATAACAGGAACTCCACATCCAAGACTTTCAAGCATTGGCGTTCCAAGAGCCTCATTCCATGAAGGAAAAAGAAATAAATCAGACATTGCAAGGTATTCTGGCATTTCAACCTGCCCTATATGCATATGAACTCTTTTTTCCAATTCTAATTCTATAATCTTATTTCTTATTTTTTTTGCACAATTCATATCTCTTGCCTTATATTCACCTTCTGAAACTAAAGGGCCTGCTAAAACAAGTTTATATTCACAGGGAAGTCTACTAATCACATCAATCAGAAAAATATGATTTTTCCTTGGCACAAATTTAGCAACATAGGTTAAAACTTTATCGTGCGGTTTAAATGGAGTAAGTCTCTCTCTAAGATCATATTTATCCTTATCAGTTCTTAGGCAAAAAAGAGATTTATTTATTGGATTTGGCCGGCACCACACATTTTTTGTATACCCAAATTGATTGCAAACTTTTTCTAACTGTTTGGATATTGCCACAAAAACCTTACCATTACTGAAGTTTGCTTTCATAAAACGACTTGCCACAGGCAAATAAGGATGAGGATCATCTATCGGAATATTACAAAGTTCAATGATCATCGGTTTCCTTAGCCAGCTTGATAGATATGCAGCAGCAGCAACGGAAGGTGTATTTCCAAAAGTGTGAATAACATCATATTCCCTCCTTTTTAAGCTTTTAAATGTTGCATAAATCTCTGCATAATATTTGGTAATCAGTTTAAAATAATATGTTATTTTATTGTTTTCTTTCCCAAGCAGTTTTTCTAGTGGTGAATTATATATTCTTGTTACGTTTACGCCTTCAAATGAATAACATTTGCTATGACAAAATTCTATGGAATTACATATGACTTCAAATTTAATATTATATTTTTTTGACAGACGTTTATATGTCTTGTGTGCACGCAATCCGGATCCCGCATACTCTGGAGCATATTTAGATGATATTAATAATACCTTCATGAATATAAAGACAAGGCACTTCTCCCATCTAGTTAATGAAATAGTATCCAGATAACATTAGAACTTGTTATACAGCAAATACACTACAAGTAATAACTATGCAGAGAATTATCACTCTGTATGATAGGGGGATATTTATTAACAAAGGCAAGGCCAAGAGTTAGATACTTTCTCGCATCTTCAACAACAGACTTCAATCGTTTTTTACTAATCGTATTAATTATGTTCTGATCATCATTAGCATAATAATTATTATATAGAGGATTCACAACACATTCAGAAAGTTCTCCAATTTCACAAGACAAATGATTAAAATGAAAAAAAAGCACCCATTTATATTGGTTATCATACCCAACTATACCGAACCTTTTAACAGGGTTTGTTGAATAATCTACCGCTTCACTTACCCAAGTAACTTCATTATACGTTCGCCTTGATAGCTTATTAAAATAATCGGGTTTTTGGATCTCAGCAACATCAGCAATAATTTCGTATATACTTGTAGTAGCGCTAATCGGCTTATTAACACATTCTTCCCATTTTGACTGAGCAAGGCAAGCTTTTGGGAATTTAACCATAAATGGGACCCGTATACGATCTTCAAAAAATTGATAATCCTCTCTGCCTTTATATGGAAAAGTAGACCTCCCATGATCGGAAACAAGAAATATCAAAGATGAATCATATATTCCCAATTCTCTTATATAGCTAAATATAGCATGAACCATTTGATCTGTTTCTTCTAAAGTATTTAAGTATGCAGATTCAGTTGGATCGTCATCTACAGAGTTATATTTGGAAACAAATGGAGAATGAGCACCAAATAAATGCAATAAAACAAAAGTCTGGGATTTTATAGAGTTCTTTATAAATGATAGTGACTTCTCTATATAAGGATAAGTATGGCAACCGCCAGTTGAGACATTAATGAACGAATCGAACCCTCTTGAGTAGCCAAAATGAGGACGCCATCTTGAAAAGAACGTTAAGCCTAAGCATTTATATTTATTTGCTTTTAATATCTCTCCTAAAGTTTTATATTTAGCAGAAATAACTTTTAGGAATTTATTATCAGTCTGTAAATTGTAGTCATATATGCAGTGGCGAGACAATCCTAGTCCTGTTACTAATGATACAGCAGAACTTGCCGTAAGTGAGGAAGAGCTGTAAGCTCTGTTATATGACACAGACTCCCTTTCAAATTTATTTATACCTAATAATTTTAAATCCCTCTCCTTATTATTTAGGGCTATATCAATAGATGATATAGCATCCAGTGATAGAACTAATATTAAGCCGTTATCTTTAGCAGCAGAAGAACATGTATTAATGTTTGAAACGAAATAATTATTTATTTTATTTTGATTTGTACTGTGCTTGTCAACATTTATATCTTCTAAAAACAAGCTGATATTATCTACTTTTCTTTCCTGAATCACAGATATATCAAGCTTAATATCCATCCAAAAAGTAGGTTCTCTTATTTCCTTGAATAAAACATTATCCAGCTCAACCAGAAAAGGATATTTATGCTTATCGTCTAAACAACTAGTTTCATAAAAACCCTTAATTTTTAGAAGTTTTACATTTCTAACATTAGATCCAAGGAAAATACTAAATGATATTTCTTTATTGTGAGTTGATTTAATACTTTGAGCACAAACCATCACTCCATTTCTACTATTGTCAAAACTGACTTTTTTTGCAATTCTACTTTCATAGCAAGTATAATGTTTATTTGGAATTCGATTTATAATAATAAATTCTTCTTCGGAATTATTTATTAACGTACTAACTTGATCAAAATCCAAAAGCTCAAAGGAATTATTATTCTTATAGATATTTTTTTTTAAATATCTTATGAGTTCCTTAACGCTTTTCTTTACTTTTATTAGTCTTTCGTAAAAGCTGTCTAGCTCTTCGTATACGATAATTTTTCTCATTATAACTCACATAAATTAACATTAGATAGTACCACTGCACACAGACAGTGGTACAGGCTTACAAGGCAAGGCTGTTTTTCCGCTTGACTTTGGCCTAGAGAGTAAAAAGCATTCATTCAGATCATTCACTTGTATACCTTTTTAAATACTCTATCTTCTTTTCTTTATTTAGTAAAAGCCACTTATATCAAGATGTTACATCAACAGCATTAAGTGAGAAAATCAGCCAATCAAGCACAGATACCCCCTCTTAAGCCCATTAAAGCAGTATAGCTTTCAGCGCTATCCTGCTTTCTTATACCTCTACTCGTACCTAATATTATAGCCTTCATATATTTAGACCTTCTCTATTGTTGAAAAACATAAACCCGACTCTTGTGATATTATAAAGTCTAAAATAAAGCCTTAAAGTAATAGAGCTGTAATCATCAAATTCTATTTTATGCCTATTAAGAATCTCATTTAAAAATGCGCTCCCCTGAATTTCTCTTGATATGATAGTACCAATATCTCCTTTTACCCATTCTTTTAAAGGCATAGGCCATCCCTGTTTATCCTTTCTCCAAACTATTTCATGGGGCAACTTGTCTGAAAATGCAATTCTTGCTATATACTTAGACCAACCCATATGAAGTTTGTATACAGAGGGTAAATTATTTAGAAACTTAATTAACCTATAATCCATAAAAGGTTGTCTTGTTTCTACACTAAAAGCCATAGAGTTAAAGTCCATTATACGAAGCAATCTTTTCACACTGTTATTTATACTCCAATTAAAAGCCTTGTTTACATTTGTGAAATAATTATCTTTTTTGAATACGTTGCGAGACAATCTGTACTCCCTATCTAAAATCCTACTAATCCTTTTCTGATATTCCATCATGGCCCTAATGTCCTTGCTTTCAAAGTACTCTCTGCTGAAGAAGGCAAAAGATATAGCATCCTTTAAAGAAATAGGCTTGCGCAACATGCTTGTCCAATAATCAAATTTCAATTTTGAGGTAGCTGAAAAATAATTGTTCCAAAAGCGTCCATACCCACCGAGTTGTTCATCTGCGCCCTGTCCATCCAATGTTACTTTAAGTCCTATATCACTACATATCTTAAAGGTATTAAATGGTGCGATATTTAATTTATCATTACAGTTTTCACCATACCAAATGCCTTTATCGTTCATGGCAAGTATATCTTTATTCCTCGGCATAGCACGATGTGATTCAACTCCTAAGAAATCGACAACTTTGTCAATAAAACCGGATTCATCACAGTATTTCTCATTTAATTCACTATAGATATTGGAAAAAGTAATAATTTTCTCATCGATTCCCGCCGCCTCCCTCAACTTATTGGCAACATATGTAATAGAAGAACTATCCAGGCCACCGGACAACGCACATCCAACTTTCACATCCGCCCTTAACCTCTTTTTTACAGCATCCTCCAGGAGAAAGTAATATTCCTCTGCGTATTCTCTCAATCTCTTACTTGAAAAGGCACTATTATCAAAATCCAAAGGCCGCAGCTCCCAGTAGTTCTCAAAGAATAAGCTCTTCTTTTTTTCTTTAGCGCTATAAGTGGCACTGCAGCCATTTGGAAATCGGTAGACATCCTTAAAAAATGTCTCCGGATGTGATTCACTTGGGCCATCCAGTAGATACGCATAAAACTCTTTTGTATTAGGAAGTAACTTTAATATAGGCAATATCGCTTTAATTTCAGAACACACAATAAAAAAATCATCATGAAACATATAATACATTGGCTTTATTCCAAACCTGTCCCTGGATACCCAGAGTCTCCTTTCCTGATTGTCCCATATTACGATAGCCCACATTCCATTAAACTTGTCCTGACATTCCTTACCCCAGGCCATGTAGGACTTCAGAATAACTTCGGTATCACAAGTGCTGTAAAAAGAATAACCAATTTCCTTTAACTCTTTCTTAATCTCCTCGAAATTGTAAATCTCTCCATTAAATACGATCCAGTATCTACCACTTTCATCACACATTGGCTGATGGCCGGTAGAGGTCAGATCTACTATTGACAGCCTCCTATGTGCAAGGCCAACAGAAAAACGTTCATCCGGATATTGATATCTATTTTTTGGAGCAAACTTTAAATAAGAGTCAATTACATCCTTTGGCGTATCTTTTCCAGAATAAATTTTGTAATTACCATATTCCACATCAAAAAGCGCATAACCCTCATCGTCAGGCCCTCGATGTGTTATCATCTTAGCCATCTCATCCAGTCTTGATAGATTATGCTTGTGATTCTTGAAACTTACCATAGCTATGATTCCACACATATTTTGTAACCGTTCACAGGTCCAAGATTCAGAGTTCAGTGGTTAAGGAATAAGAATAAAATGATTTGAGAATATTGATTCACAACTATTAGCCTGCAGCTTCATGCTTAAGGGAGTAATATAGGAAGGAATGTCTATCAATACTATCAAATAAACTAATATACTCGGGGGCGAACTAAATACTTTGCATTAATAATAATTACTATTTAACAGCCCAAATGTATAAGTAACCACCATGTTTTTTTAATATCTTTTGCATTAAACTTTCAGACATAAATTGCCCTATATTAAACCTGGCAGAAGGAAATCCATTTAACTCAGCATATCCTCCGTATATCTGATGTCTATGTGAACTAAACTTATTAAATAGTATAGGAATATCAGACACCTTGTAATGTCTAGAAACTGGCGCTCCGGTCCTGTCTCCATGAGCATCAGTGTGTTTTTCTACAACCTTCTGAATGGACTTATAACGAAAATATTCACCTCGTAAAATACCATGCTTGAAGAACTTATTATAATAATACTTTAAGAAATTTTTATGATAAAGCATAACAAAAAGAGTGCTCCCCTCCTTTAAAACCCTCCACGCTTCGTCTATACATTTCTGGGTATCTGGTGAATGGTGCATAACACCCTGTGAAGTAACATAATCAAAGGAATTGTCTTCAAAAGGCAAATCTTCAGCATTTCCTAAATAAAACTTTGAATTATCATGATGATCAAATAATTTTAAGCAAATCTCATGATGAAATGTGCTTAGATCAATACCGGTATACTTTGCTCCCGCACCAATAAATTCTTTGGCCAAAAAACCAACACCATGACCAATTTCAAGGACATTTTTGTTTTTGAGTGATGAATAATCTATTAAATTTGAATAAAGTGGCTTATTTGGTTCTTGCCGAAACCACCCCTTCATACGTACTTTAGACACCGAATTCTCAAATATTTGTTCAGGACTCTCACTTTTGTCACTGTTATAAATCATTGGATTCATTGACCAAAAATCCTGTACTTCTTGTATGTCAAGCTGTTTTTTACCCATAAAACCTCCATGATTAAATTCTTCAGATAGTTCAGAAGCCAGAGAAGCTACTTTGCCGAACTCCTATTTCTATAATTTAAGTCTTTACTACCAACTTACAACATCTTGTTTTTCCCATTTTCATGTTCGATCACAAATTCTGAGCCAGGCACATGCTGTAAAAACGTGAATCTGTATCTCCATACAATTCATCAAAACTGCCTTCTTCTACTATCCGCCCTTCCTTAAAAACATAAATATAATCACAATTCTTTACAGTTGACAACCTATGCGCAATTATCACAATTGTACGTTCTCCCTTCAATGAATTGATGCTCTGCTGAATAAGCTGCTCCGACTCAGTATCAAGTGATGAAGTTGCCTCATCAAAAATCATTATCTCCGGTTCCTTAAATAATTCTCTTGCAATAGCAATCCTTTGACGCTGCCCTCCTGATAATCTTACTCCCTTATCCCCTATTATTGTTTCAAGTCCCATTTCGGCTTCATTGATAAATCTATCACAATTTGCCAATACAGTAGCGTCTTTAATCTTTTTTTTACAGATTTCTTCCTGACTATCACACTCCCAGAAAGCAATATTATTTGCGATTGTATCGTTGAATATAACAGGTTCCTGAGTTACATAACCGATGATATTCCTGAGACTTGAAAGCTCTAATTCCGAATAATCTATACCATCAATACTGATTTTCCCATACTGTGGTGTCAACAAACCCGTAAAGATATCAAACAGGGTCGTTTTTCCTGCTCCTGATTCACCAACAATGCCTATGCATTTATTTTTCTGTATTGCAAGGTTTACATCAAATAATACCTTTCTTGAACCATAACTGTAATTTACATCCTTTAACTCTATCCTACTATTAAAATTTGTTATTAACTTAGTTCCTGCTAGCTCTAGATTTTTATCAAGAACTCTATCAGCTTTTACAATAACCTCCAATCCCCCCAAACTTGCATTAAATTTCTGCCAGTTAGATTGAAAAACAAAGACATAACCAAATGCCTTATAAAAAAAAATCACCAGCACAAATATCTCTGCTATTGATTTTCCCTGAAATCCCACATAATAAAGTACAAGCCCTGATATAAGTAAAACGGATACAGGTTCAATTATTGAAGAAGGTATAGAGGTCAACACACTACTTTTAAAGTAATAAACATAATTTTTATTAATTTTAGCAAAAAGGTGCTTAAATATATGAGTAAAACTATCTGTCGCTTTAATATATTTATAATTATAAATTGTCTGAATAAGTAGTGATTGGATCTGGGCATTTGTCTCTGATACAAGCAGCGATATCTTTCTTGACAACCGAGAAAGACTTCTCATCAGTGTAAACAATAATATACTCAAAAAAAGCACGACAAAGGTCATTTTACAGTTAATAATAATAGCAAAAGAGATATAGATAAGTATAAATACCAAGCTTCCAATCACAACCGTGTATCTGTTCAATGCAGCGACACCCCTGTTAATTTCTGTCGTAATTATATTATTCAGATAACCAATACTTGTGTTAGTATAGTAACTATATTTCATGCCTTTATATTTATTGCAAAAATCAATCCTTATATCTTTAATAAGGTTAAACCTTATATATGAGGCAAAGGTTTTCTGAAGAAAAACAAAAGCTCCTTTAAACAAAAAAGCAATTAAAAGAAGTATTATTAGTGGAAACAGGGATATATTAATACCTATTGATTCGAGAAAAACATAAATAGTCTTAGTATATTGATCCTGATCACTCACTGCTTTATCAATATTCAGGACCGGAAGTAACATCGAAATACCAATACTTTCAGATAAACCACCAAGAAGAAATAGCAATAGTAAAATATATAATTTTCTCCCGGCGTATCCGTATACGACTTTGAAGTAATGAATCAGGGAAGAAATTAGAGGGATTTGCATTAAAAATTTACGGTTTTTGCTGATGCTTTCCTTATACAAGGAATTAATTTATCAATTTTATGCGATGATGAATTCAATGAGTAAGTAAAGCGCACGAGTTAGAGCATTCTGTCTTGAAAAGAGAACAATATTATATCACCCGGGCTGTTTAATGTCTGGCTCTCAGAGGAAGCGCTACAAATTTTATTTCTTCCTAACAATAAAAGCATGCCTGCTATATGGAACTCCTAAAAGATTAAATGCTGTTTTTGCAAACTGTACTACATTACGACGAAGAATATTTTTAATAGCATACTTAGTCAAAGGAACTGGAGGTTTCACGTTAAAACTCAAAACTTCAAAGCCAATTTTTTTCAAAAGGTACTTAAACTGCTTAGGTTTAAGATAGTTGATGTGGCCTGGATGATAATGACTAATATTGTCCTTTTTATAAATTGTTTTAGCATTTAATAGTTGATCAATCTCCCTATCTATGTCCATAAAAGGATTATTTACATAAAAGACGCCGCCTTTCGACATATTATCATAAATGGAAACCAATTCATTCACAGGGTCAAAGAGATGCTCAACAACACTACTAGATACTACAAGATCAAACGGGGCATGTTTAAAAATCTCATCCTTATCTCTAGAAAATACAATTCCCGGGAAATTATATTTTTCATAATATGTTTTATGTGCCACGGTATATGGATCAAGTGCATATACATCTTTAATCCCCATAGTACGTGCAAGATTTGAGTAATCTCCAGCACCCGAGCCAAAATCCAAAAAATTAATACCTTTTTTATTGTTAAGCGGTTTTTTACAGGAAATATTTTGAGCTAAAAACAAAAGACAATTAAGTATCCATACACGTTCCGCCCAATGAGACCAACTTACATTAGGATTATATGATGGCTTTTCTATTGGCATATCAGCTTTTGTTCTTTCATAACCCACAAAAACATCTCTAACATAAATACTTTTGCATTTTAGACACTTGACAATCGAAGATCTTGTATCCGGCGACCATCCTATTGCTTCTACATACTCAGGACTTACATTTTTATATATTTTAGTTAAATAATCATATGTAAATGTAAACATAGTTTCGTAATGGTCCTTACCACAGACAATACATTTCCTAATTACTTTTCCGTTATCAGTCATTCTGGGCGTCTCCTAGTCTATAAAAGAGTTGGATTAAATTGCTATTTAGTAGTTATAGCAAACTACTGAATCAACTACTAATGATATTCTTGATGCAAACAAGAGCAAAAGTCAACTTGCCACTAATTCTGATGATGCCGTGTTGACTTCGGTCTCTAATATTGAGACTATGCGTTCCAGGGTCTTCCCATCGTGGAAGCCTAGATATTCGTCTATCAATTCATGTGATGGTGGCCAATGATTTTCACTTCTAACCGCCGAGACTATCTGTTCCTTGAATTCTTCTTTAGATTTAGAAAAAATAAATTCGGAACCGGAGTATTTCTGGAAATAAATTATACCTTTATATTTACCTCCTGCTTCTGCAAACATAGGGATTATTGTTGGTCTTTGCAATAACCTACTTTCAAGTAATGTTGTAGAGTTCACCCCAATCACAACACTTGATTTCTTTATGAGGGTTTGGGCATCTATGTCGACAGTTAAGATCAAATTCTTAATATCCTCAATTTCACGGCCAACTCCATCCCGTATAACTTCTCTTATTTTTTCTTCCCAACTAGAAAGCCACTTAGGCTTAATTATAAATACAATATCAGGGTATTCTATAGCAAGCTCAGCTATTGCCACATGTGTTTGTGCAAATGCTTCAATCAACCCCTTGCCTTCACGATCATCAAAACCAGTTCCTGTTTCTGATATTATCCCCTGCACAAAGTGCCTGAAGGAAAAGAGACAAACAGTTTTTTTACTATTATTAATATGATTGCACTCTTTAATAATATCATCAATTCTTAAGCAGCCTGCAACAATAATATTCCTCTCCTCATAAACATTCGCTTTTACCAGCAAATTCTTTTCCCTCTCATTGTGAACAACCAACTTATTGCCAAAATATTTAAGTTTGCGACCTTTAAATAAATTTAGGTAATGCTGCTCAGTTAATTCATCCCTCAAACATTCTTTATGAAGAGCAATAAATGGTACACCTGCTAATCTTGATGCCTTAGCCCACTCTATATCCGGTATATACCTGTAATTGCATGTAATAATACATTTAAAGCCGTACTCTTCAGCAATATATTTAATGAAATCTACAAGATATCTGTTTAGCTTATTCTTGTATTTCACGGCCTTTGGGTTGGCTTCCGGCTGAAAATGTAGAGTTTTATCCTTTTTGAATAATTCTTCAACCGGATTCATAATCAGGTTATTTAACCATTGCTGCTTTGCAGGAGGAAGATAAATCAATCTTAGTTTAGGGCTTCTTTTCAGAACGTTAAGATCTAAAGTCCAGCGAAAGGAGTGTAACACAAGCACACCAAAACTATCACTGTGTTTATTGTCTAAACATTCAAATAAAAGAGTCTTTTTTACATTCTTTGCTATGATGGGTATAAAAAGCTTAAGTGTCATAATATTAAATATAAGAGCTTTCAACCCTAAGAAAGTGAGAATGTTCTTTAGGTAATTCATTTACAATCTTTCCTTTATTTTTTTTGCCGGTATTCCCGCCAATACAGAATCCTTTTCATAATGCCCATTTCTGACCAAAGCTTTTGCTCCAATGATACAGCCATCACCAATAACGACTCCTTTCGTTATTGTCACGTTTCCTGCTATCCAAACATCATTACCTATAACTATCTGCCCGAAAACATGTTTTTGATTTCTTACCAGCTCTCCTTTTCTATATCCATGCTCGGAGGACTGAATAAATGCCATAGCGGCAATTAGACAGTCATCACCAATACTAACATCATCTCCTGCGACAATGATGCTATTTTGCCCAACACTAGACCTTTTGCCGATTCTCAATACTGCATTATTAGCTGATATAAATCTGCAATCGGTATCAATCGCCACATCATCTTCTATAATAATCCTGCCATTCTCCCTATTTCTAATGTCAATATTTCCAAATACTGAAACATTGTTTCCTATAATTATATCTTTAGGATTACCTTCAATTTTTAATTTAGGATTGCCTTCTATATAAAATTTCTTACCAATTTTTACCCCTAATATCCTTAATATAACCTTGATAATCATACTATGGATATACCAATATTTTTTCTTTGTAATAAGCGCAAGTAAATTAAACATTTTGTAACATGAACATTGAATGGCCTTGATTGAATTATTAAAAACCCTTCAACACACCTCATTTACATCAAATCTTGTACTTTGCCCCTAGCCTGCTTGGTCTGCAACCTTAAGTAAAACACCAACTTCACATCCCAGATCGAGTATACCTTCTTTAGAATGGTGTCTCATTTGACCAATCAGATCCAAACCATATTTGAAATTATATCTATTTCTTTTGAACAGAATACTTAGATATCTCGACGTGTACATGATCATTCTTGTAAAGTTCAACGACTTTCTCATAAGTAATTCTAGAATTCATGAAACTGTGTACACAATCTTCACATTTATATATTCTCAATCCTGACCTCTCGAAACAGAACGATTTTTAATAACTATTACACACTGGACAGTTTTCAACTGACTCCCAGAATCTATCAATTCCAGTATCTTTGCCAATCTTAGAATGCTCTGGAGTAGGATTTGCGCACAAAGGCTTGTTTTAACCAATTCTGAATGTAATGGAATAGAACTTTTTCACCCCAAGTAAAAGATTGGCACTAAACTTATTTTCATCTTTACGTCTTTCATTAAAATCGTTGATATTAATATCTGGGCCACTCATATTTATAATCTTCTAAAATGATAAAGAGCTTTAGCTCCATTGTGGATTTGATTTGTTTCATACCGACTTGCAGATTTATACCATGCTAACAATTCATCGACTTTTGAATTCTTTAAGCCAGCATCTCTAAGGGCATTCGTCAACCTCTTTTTCATATCCACAATCATTTTCTCACCATGTCCCTGGCCATGTCTAAATGTTTTCCATTTTACAGATAAATTTAATTCATCGGACCATTTTTCCATATCAAATGGGGAAATGAAGTGTTTGTCCGAGAGTGACATCGGAACATCGAAAAGGATTTGTAATGTCATCCAAACAAACCCTCTTAAATTGAGAAAAGAGGGGCATGTTATAATAAGGTGTCCCGCTTGGTGTATGTGTTCTTTCAGTAATGATAACACGGAAAACAGATCATCAACGTGCTCAATTACTTCTTGCATGACAATACAATCATATGTCCCTTTCAAATCGACAAAAGACCCTACTCGAAAATCAATTTTATCATGGGAGTTTTCAATTTTTGCTGTTTTGATAGCATTTTCAGAATAGTCCATGGCCAAGACATGAACAACACCGGCATTGGCTAATACATTAGCCGTTCTCCCGGTCCCACAGCCTATCTCCAAGACACGCAAACCTGTCCAATCTAAAACATTCAAGACTTCTTGAGTCGCGTCTTCTGTACTAAATGTAAAAAACTTATTTTTATCGCCTTCATACACTTTTTCATATAAATTTTTTAATGAATCATCCATATTATCTTTTATTTATGTAATACTCGGCCACTAAAAAATCGGCTTCAGTGTCAATATTCACGGACCGTTCAAAAGGCATAATATACCCTAAGCATTTGCTCCCTTTAAAGCTATTCCTTTCCATCAATACGTCCCGCTTCGTTGCGTAAATTGCACCATTTACGATATACACACTGGGCAAACTCTGTCGCGGAGGCATTTCTACAGGCGGCTCGTCGTAATCCACTAACGCTCCGTCTTTAAACTTTTTCATTTTCATAGGATGCCAATTATCCACATCCACCACACTAATGATACTATCTGCATCGGATTTGATAAGTTGCTTTAACGCATTCGTCAAATCATCAGTCGTTTTTAAAGGAGAAGTAGGCTGTAACATAATCACATAGTCATAATTTCCCTCTTTGATTTTTTCCATTTCTTGAACCGCATGCTGGACGGTAGGCACTGCAAGTGCCGTATCTGTGGCTAATTCGGATGGTCTCAAAAAAGGGGCTTGAGCACCACACTCAATGGCAATTTCCCGAATCTTTTCGTCTTCTGTAGTCAACACCACATCTGTGATCAGTGAACACTGCATCCCTAATTCAATTGTATAAGCGATTAATGGTCTTCCTGCTAAGGGATGAATATTTTTTCCCGGAACACCTTTTGAGCCTCCACGTGCCGGGATAACACCAATGATTTTTATGGAAGTTCCTCCCAATTATAAACGGTTTGGCCATCTACCTTGCTTGCAAAACGACCACGATAATAATCTCGATTTAATAATTCCGTATGAGATAATGACCGGCTCGATTTCCCAATCATTGTTTCATACTCAGGGATGTGACTCACTATAAACTCTTTGATATCTGTTTTGGGCATGTTCGCGAAGGTGACCAGCTCTTTTAACTGTTCAGGATTAATTGACACGGGCCCATCTTTGGATTGATCTGCCGGTAAAATGGTAAAATGCCGCTCTATCACATCAGCTCCATAGAAAATGGCCGCGACAGAAGCCTTTATTCCATCTCTTTCGACTAAGGAATGATCGCTGAATCCTACCAAAGAAGAAAATTGACGCAGCCAATCGATTCGAGCTAAATGAATCTCATTTAGTGGAGTTGGATAAATAGTGACACAATGTAAGAAAGAAAAAGAGTGACCCTTCAACTCTTCAGCTGTCGTTTGAATCTCCTCATCATGAGTCGAACCCGTTGAAATGTACAAATGATTAAAGTGTTTTGCTAAATTTTTTACCAGTGGCAAACTAACACAATCATAACTAGCTACTTTGACCGCATCCCAATCTAAACCCGATAAGAAAGGAATTCGAGACTGTGTGAAAACCGTAGTCATTGGTTTCACGTTTGCTTTTTTACACTCTTCTACAAACCATTGATGATCTTCATCACTCAAATCCATAGGTCTGAGGCGATCATATTCTACTTGATAAGGACGTTTGATCACTTTCGTCATTCCGTTTTCCACCCGTCCCACCTCAAAACGTTTTCTATAAGTCAGTTCTTCTGCCAAAATGGATTGAATTTTAACATAATCCGCTCCCACTTCAGCAGCAGCCCAAATCATATCTTTAAGAAGATTTAAATCCCCATTATAGTTCTGACAACACTCTGCAATAATTTTTGCCATATTGCTCGACCATCTTTAGCAATGATTATTTATTATTAAGTTTATTGATGGTTTTATTCCATTTTTCCTTCACCTTTGCAACTTCAAATACTTTATCTCTTGGACAAACAAGAATTCCATCATCTGTATCGATTACTACTATATTATTAATGGAAACAGCTGCTATAGGTTTTTTTTCTGAATACACTATATTGTTTTTAGATTCAACACCTAAAAACTCACCATAGACAGCATTGTCTTGGTCATCCTTTTCCCACAAATCATAAAATGCATTAAAATTACCTACATCAATTCTTTCAATGTATGTTGAAAGAACGATAAAGTTGTTAAGGTTCTCTGTTATGGAATAATCAAATGAAATAGAAGCAAATGAATCATAAACTTTTTCCAGTCCATAATAATCATTGTAAAATCTATCTATATTGTCATATTCATATGGCAAATATTTCCTTATCTCCTCGATAAACTTCTTCACTTTTCCGATATATATACCACTATTCCATAATATATCTTCTTCTTTCATTAACTTTTTAGCTGTCTCTAAATCCGGTTTTTCATTAAAACCTTTTGCATAAAAATACTTAACGCTATTATCAGATACTATTTCTTCACCAAGAATAATATATCCGTAACCTGGAAATGCCTTTTCAGGTTGACGTCCCAGTAAAACAAGCTCATCGTACCTGTTTGCAATTTTTTCTCCCTGCTTTACACAATCACTGAAGTGGTCGTTATTTAAGATTATATGATCTGCTGGAAAGACCCCTATCACAGCTTTATCATCTTTATCAAGAATTTTTCTTGCAGCCAGAGCTATACATGGAGCTGTATTTTTACCTACTGGCTCGACAATAATATTTTCTTCAGGAAATCCTGACAATATTTCCCCTACAGCATCTTGCATCTTTTGAGTAATAACTACAAATATATTCTCTTTGTCAGTTAAACATAAAAGCCTCTCAATAGTTAACTCTAACAGAGTTTTATTTTTTATAGCTTTTAACAATGGTTTAGGCTTTTCTGGAGTGCTTAAGGGCCACAACCTTCTACCCTCTCCACCTGCAATAACAATACTATGCACTTACAAAATACTCCTTAATTCTGTCAAGTCTTGTATAACATAATCTGCAAATTCCATTTCCAGACTACTTTTACACTTACCATTTGCAACTCCGACACACATAAGACCCAATCTACCAGAAAGCCTCATATCTGCCTTCTCATCGCCTACAAACATAATATGGTTAGTTGAAAGAGCATATTTCTTTTTTATATAGTCTATGTGATGTTTGCCTTTTCTAAAATTATCAAAAGAACCAAGTATCTCTAAAAAACAGTCCTTTATATTCAGCAATATTGCAAGCTTAGCAATTTCATCCTTAACTGCTGAGCTTGATACAAATAACATCAGATTCCTTTTCGTAAGCCATGTAAATATTTCCCTGTATTCTTCATTAAATACAGTACTTGATTTATATGAATTAATATTTCTTAATGTAAATTCTGCACTTATTTTACTGAATTCTAAACCTGACAATCCTTTTCCAATATTATCTTTTGCAATCAGATTGAAAAGTTCCTTACGGGATACACCAGAATATTTTTTGTAACTTTCCCTTGTATTTTCATAAGAAACACCATAATACTTTTTAAATATCCTGGATGCGTTTTCGATTTTCAAAGGCATTGTATCAACAACAGTTCCATCCCAGTCAAATACTACAGCCCTAATCCTTTCCACCCAGTCCTCCATAAAAAACCCCTTTTACACTTTCTATTTCCTTGTGGGGGAACAGAGACCATGCATCTAAAAATAATGCAGGCCTATTCACAAGTTCAAGAAGACCTAAAATATCCACATCAATATACGAACGATGATTGTTCATAATCAAAACACAATCAGCTCCTTTAAAGCCTTCTCTTATACTACACCCTGCTACGTCTAATCTACCAATCCTATCTTTATCAACTACAGGGTCATAACCAAATATATGCCAATCTGTCTTATTTTTCATTATTGCCACCAAATCAACCGTCGTAGAATCTCTAATATCAGATGTTTCAGGCTCCCCTTTAAACGCAAAACCGACAATAAATATTTTTATATTCTGATCTTTTTTGTTTTGTTTTATAAATAAATCTATTTTATTAAAAACGAATAACGACATATATTCGTTTATCTTCCTTGAGCAGAGAGACAAACCGCCCTTAAAACCCATATTACTTACAGATTCAATATAGATATACGGGTCCTTTTTTAAGCAAGAACCTCCTACTCCAGGACTTGGAACAGGAATATTATTCCTTGGATATCCCTGGTTTGCAGCATTTATCACATTAACTGGATCAATCCCCCAATGGTCACATGTAATAGCAAGTTCATTTACAAACGCAAAAGTAACATCTCTATAAGCATTATTAACAAGTTTTACCATTTCTGCTGCCTCAAGGGATGACATTCTAGCTATTGTTGTATTTAAATTTGAAAAGAAGCTTGACGCAACATCCAAGCTTCCTTTATTCAATCCACCTATTATTTGTGGAAGTGCCCTCAACTCTTCCAATGCCTTTCCTTGAACAGTCCTTTCCGGTGCAAATGCGAGATAAAATGCCTCACCACCTTTCAAACTAGACTCCTTTTCAAGGATTGGCAGTAGAATATCTCTCGTTGTGCCAACAGGAACGGTTGATCTAAATATAACCATGTCTCTCTTTTTTAATAACTTACCAATCTGTATTGTTGCCTTTTTAATGTGCCCAATATCAGGTTTATGATTTCCGTCAACTGGAGTCCCTACACTCACTATATAAATATCACAAAATCCTTCATCTAAAGTTGAAACAGCTCTAAAATTTCCATTATTGATATGGAATTTCAGTAAGGAAGAAAGCCCTTTCTCGTAAAATGGCGGATTACCATTATTGATATTATTGACCATATCTTGCATTACATCATAGCCTATTACTTTAAATCCAGAATCTGCTAATATAATAGCTAATGTGAGCCCTACGAATCCAAGACCAACCACACATACAGTCTTATTTTTTAAATCAGAATTTTTCCACAGTTCAAAAAAGTCAATAACATCATCGACAATACCTTCCTTGTCAACAATAATAACATGATCAACCTTTACATCTCTTATCCTCCCGCTGCCTTTTACTCTTATTGTAACTAATTCAATCATCTCTGATTCAGTAAGTCCACCAGATACAGTTATTGGATCCCTGACCATTATGCTTTTAACCGGTGCATCAATACTTACATTATTTACCAATGACCTTCTTATGTCACCATCAGTAACAACCCCTAATAATTTATTAGCATTATCTGTAATAAGTGCAATACCTGTTGGAGCACCTTGTAAAGCAGCATCACTGATCACATGCATTGCATCTCTTATACTATTATTTTCTGAAATTAGAATAGATTTTATGTTTTCATTCATCGGTCTATAAATAGAAGAAGGGTGGGTTGTCAACTAAAACATATGTAATTATTAATATGCCACATTTGGAAGTCGCTTTTAAACACTATAGCAGAGTACTCAACACAGCTTCCCTCCATTAACTTCCTTATAAACTTCCTCCATAAGCTGCAGGAGTCCCTGTCCAATATCCGTATATAGATTATTAACCAGTTTCTTTCCAATTTTTGGAGAAAATGTATAAGGTGTTATTTTGTAATGGAAGGGAGAGTCTATTTTACGATATTCAATATCAACACCACCACTTATTTCACTTATCATATTCAAAAAATCTGCTACTTTAAAAGTTTCTTTGCCGGTTAGTATTATATTCTGATTAGCATATTGAGAACCGAGTACCTCAAGAGTCATTAACGCGGCATCCTCAACATGAATATATTCTCTTATATCATCAGGGTAACCATTGCAAATTATTTTACGTTGCTCAAGAGCCTGCTTGATATAACTATAAATACTGTTCTTTTTATCGGACCTTGGGCCATATAATGAACCATATCTTAGAATCGTATACTCCAAACCAAAAGCACTTCGATAATCTTCAATAAAATCTTCACATGCCCGTTTACAACTCCGATATATAATTCCTGAACCACTAAAAACATAAGCAGAACTGGCAAATACATATCGTTTAATATCTGCACTACGAGCAGCTTCAAGGAGTATACTGTTCCCCAAGACATTGGTCTTTACAGCATCTATCGGTCTTTGCGTATTAGTCTCAATATCCGACAAGCCGGAAAAATTGAATACTACATCTTTATCAGCCACAGCCTGGCGTACTTTTCCCTCATCAAGTATGTCACCAATTATAATCTTCTGTTCCGGTTTTCTATATAAAGATTCCTCTATGTCATAAATTGTGACATCATGCCCGGCATCCAAAAGCTTGTCACAGATATGACTGCCAAGAAAACCGGAACCTCCAAAGACAACTACTTTCATTTCTCTATGTCCTTAATTCTTTCCTTTAACTCTGTTAAATCACTAATCTCGTATCTACATGTACTTCTCAAATAATGATTCTCTTGTGTAACTCTTAAAACAAAATGAACTCCCGTTTCTTCGGCCGCCTTTTTGTCAGACACTGCATCCCCTACGAAAACTACCATATTATTTTTTAATGAATTCGTTCCTAATATATTATCAATGATTTCTGTTTTCGTAAGTGAAGACCCGAAGATTCCATCAAAATATCTATCTATCATTTTAAAAGAAACAATCTCAAGAAGCTCTTCATCTGGTGTTCCTGAAGCTATATAGAAACTATATTCTGTATGGCAATTTTCAAGAAAAGCTTCTGTTCCATTGACAAATGGAGTTGCTTTTATTTTTTCAAGTACTATTCCTGAAAATTCACTTCCAAGTTTAAGGCCAATCTCCTCTGAATAGCGTTGACTGATAATATTTTCATAGAAATATCTAAACTTGATGTACCTTGAAATACCCATGTTTTTTAGATGAAAAGCCACGCCTTCATCAGCTTTATCAGGCCATCTTGAAAAAAGTTCTCTGAATGCCGTTGTTTTAACATGGGTAGATTCTAACAATACACCGTCAAAATCAAAGATGATTGCTTTGATCATTTTCCTTCACCGCCAGAATACTAAGTAACAATTTTCATACAATAATACTGATATAAACAGAAAAACTCATGACTAGAATAAACCAGTCAAAAAACCTTAATAGTTTTTCCTTCGTGCCTTAGTGGTTAATAGCCTTCAACCCCTTCAACAAATTCTCCACAGACTGCCTTTCCATCTCAACCCTTGCTTCCATTGCATAGGAACCGATATGGCATGTTAATGTTACATTTTCTAACTCTCTCAACCTGCCTTTATATGGTTCATTACCATAAACATCAAGACATGCATACCCAATCTTACCTTTTTTTAAAACCTCATATAACGCATCTTCATCAACTATCATGCCCCTGGAGGTGTTAATAAACACAGACTCATCTTTCATCTGTGAAAAAAGATTCATATCAAACAACCCTTTTGTTTCATTATCAAGAGACAAATGAAGAGTGACAATATCTGAATCCCTCAGCAATTCATCTAAACCTACATAATCAATCATGTTTTCTTTTGCGAATTCATTATCAGGCACATGATCTCTAGCCAATATTCTACAATTAAAAGGTTTTAAAAGAAGCGCCAGTCTCTTTCCTATTGAGCCCATACCAACTATACCCACTGTCTTCCCAGTAAAAAGCCTGCCCATTTTCTTTTCCCATCCACCAGAACGAATCTTTCTGCTTAAACAAGATATGTACCTTAGAGAATCAAGTATTAAACCTAAAGTAAGTTCTGCCACAGCAAGAGACGGACCTTGCGGTGTTCTGTATAATTTTATGTCCTCCTCTTTCACAGCTTCTATATCTACATTGTCAATTCCAACACCACACCTAGAGATCACTTTAAGACTTTTTGCATTAAGTATAACATCTCTTGTCAGAGGCTCTGTTCCTGCAATCAACGCATCCACACCATTCAGCATTTCTTTTATTTCATCCTCTAGCATCTCTCTTCCGTATGGGTTCATTGTAATCTTATAATTCATTTTCACAAGCCTTTCAAGTGGGGCCTTGTCATATTTACCAAAAGATGATGTCGATATAAGAACTGTTCTCATTTTAAACACTCCACCTAAAAAACAACTTTAACGATTCACAGGTACTACATGCAAGGCCTCCATTCTACTTGCCTTGACAGCCCCACAAACAGAAAACATCTTGCCACATTCCTTAATCAGTTAATGTTAAGGCGTCCCATTTCATAATCTTGCAAAACATCTCTCGTAGTTCAGCAAATACCTTATTGCCTTCAACATCATCTCTTTCTGCAATTTTTATCCTGGAATACTCTGACTTTGGCAGATGTATATATAAAGGATATGTTTTATAAAGGCCAATAACATCTTCTCTTGTTACAGTATTGCCACTTAAAAGATATTCTTTTTGGTAAAAATCCTCACAGATTAAGTCATCAGGAATATAGCCTTTATCAAGACAAACTTGTCTTAGAGGAGTACCATGATATGGATTGAAAATAGCGGTGCTTACGCCATCAGGAGAGACCTTACGAAAAATATCAATGCCTTCTAAGATCATTTCACGGGTTTCATCAGGATAGCCAAATATTATATTCATGGAGAAAGAAATGTCATGATCATGAAGAATTTCACTTGCCTTGATAATTTGCTCATCAGTAGTGTTTCTCCGTAGTACTTTTTTTCTAAATTCATAGTTTCCACTTTCTATACCAAGACTGATTCTTTGGACACCCAGGTCTTTCATCAATCTAATTTTTTTTTCAGTTATGTCCTCCGGTCGCGTGTTAAACCAGAATGGAATTCTATAATTCGAATAGCATTCGTAAAATTCATCAATCCTTTTTTGTGACACGGCCAAAAATGACTCACTGACCATGTATATAAAATGGGGATTATATATTTCCATAAAATGCCGCATTTCTTCATCTATCTTATTAATACTCTTTAAGCGATGATAGCTTCCAGTATTTTCACTCTTGGCATTTTGGTCTAAAACAGGCGCCGCACAATAAGTGCAGCTGTATGGACAACCGCGAGAAACCTCTAATGAAACAGTTCGCAGGAACTCTCCCATCATTGGTTTCAAGAGATAATCATCCCCAAACATAGCAAAATCTTTCATCGGAAGAGCGCTTATGTCCACAAGTTGGCTTTTTGGATTTTTCTTCCAGACATCATTTACTTTTACCCAGAAACCTTTAGTTTTAGTCACATCCTTCCCGTCTTTCAGGTTATTGCAAAACTCAACAAATGTGATCTCTCCCTCACATGTACATATGCAATCAATATTATCATGTTTAGCAATAACCTCTGGCGCCAGAGTTGCAAACACACCCCCATAAACTACTTTTATATCTCTTTTCTTAATAATATCTAAAACGTGGCCAAGAAGTCCCAGAGAAAGGATAAATGTTGGTTCAACAACCGAAAAGCCAATAATGTCAGGTCCAACCGTCTCTACAGTTTTAAGAAAATCAGCATAAATATCTCCTTCATTGTATTTTAACTTTACCGGTTTAAACTGTAATGTCTCATAACGCACTTCCATTGATGACTTTTCACGATATTTGTAAAATGTCGTGTCAAATAAGACAACTTCTATCCCTGCTTCTTTTAAGCATGCCGACAGTTGTGTAATACCCATAGGTAGGGCGTTTTGCTGCAAGGCATTACAATACACTAATAATACTTTCATACAAACTTGTCCCTTTCATTCATAATCATTATACACCAACCACGCATCAAACCTGTGGGCCAATTCGTTTAATTTTTCCATTCCAAGGTCAGCCATATTTTTTCTATCTGCAGCATAGTAGGTCCAGAACAAATCACTTTTAAAAGTCTTCCGATATGAGCCTCCATCCTGGTTTTCAATCCGACTAAAGTATTTTCTTAATAAACCTTCGACTTCCTCCCAGAAGGGAGCACACTTATTATTTTCAATATCTATAGAAGAAAGTCCAAGCTTGGTCCTGATCATGTTTACATATGCAGCATTAACATTCTTATACCTATAATTACCATCATCAATAGAAACCAAACCTCCATTCACTAACATTGGACATATTAATTCTATTTCAGCTTTTAGATTAGCCCAAGTATGATCACTGTCAAAGAAGCTACCACAGACTTTTTTGTTTAACTCTGCCAGTACATTTATTCCAACATGCTCAGACTTAGAATCATATGGCACATACTTCCAGTGGTTGAATATGTTTTTATCTGAATAATGTTTAAACAAAGTGTCTGTAAGCAGTCCACGAAGGTAAGCAAGCTTGTTGCTCGAAATGTCCCAAGTGTAAAGTTCAGTATCCCATTTCAAGGCGAAATACAGGAGTATGATTGTTGAAGCACCACTCCCCGTTTCGACAAGCACCATATCTTCATCTTTTCTATAAGTCCCTTTACTTTCTAAATCATTAAGCAAATCGTAAAGAGCAATATATTCGGTATCAGGTATGCCATTTGGCCATCTTGGAAGCATGCGTTTAATGGTCAACAACCAATTCTTTGGATCTTCTTCTATCTCTTTTCTTGTACCGAAATAAAAATCATACATTAATACACTCTCCTCACATAATTGATTACAGCCAATCTCCTCCACTGACTGCTATTACCTGGCCAGTAATATAAGAAGCCCCTTCGGACAACAAATACATGACTGTTCCTGCAAGCTCTTCTGTTGTACCCGCCCTCTTTAATGGTATCATTTTTGCCCTCTCTTGCAATTGTTCCTGGTCCTTCTTCATTTTCTTGGTATGAAACTTTGTAAGAAAAAATCCCGGCGCAATTGCATTCACTAATATATTGTATTTTGCACAGTCCCTCGCAAGCCCCTTAACAACACACTCAACACCTGCCTTTGCCACTCCATAAGCAAGGGACGTCGCTCCTCCGCCGTGAGAAGCAGAGACAGTACTCATCATCAATATCCGCCCACCACTTTCTTTCATATACGAAACAGCCCTCTGTGCCAGAAAAAACGGCATTATCAGATTCGCGGACAAATCGTATGACCATTCTTTTTCTGTTAACTCCTCCCAGTCGACAGGCTTTTTTATGTCACCTGACATTTGTATCAAACAATCAATACCTCCTGCCCAGGCCACAAAATCATCAACAAGTTGAAAACAGGCCAAAGAAGAATTAATGTCCTTTTGAAACCTCTTTACCTTTTCTCCCTCATCATATTTTAATAGCGGTTTCTCATTAGAGTTATAATGAAACCCTACTATATTATCTGTTTTATACAACTTCTCATTGAGAGAACCTGCCAAATCACTGCTTGCGCCAACCAGCAATATTTTCTTGTTTCCTAATTCCATATTTGATTAACCAATAGATTCTGCCAAAAAATGATTTTTGATATATTCTTCTCTCAACTTTTTAAACATTCTTTCGCCTTCCGGCGTAAAACTCTCTGCGATCTTTATATCATCCCACAAACTCTTGTCATTCCTTACATACAGGGAAAATGTTCTCATAATCCCTTTTATCTTTTCTTTTGGAAACTGCGGCATATTAAGGGCAGGCTCTCCTGTAAGGCAGCCTGTAAAGGTGTCCTCCTCAATATAACCAAGCTTGATAGACAAGTCCCTAAGTGGGGTCCCATGGAATGGTGTAAAAGCATAGCAATTCATTGTGTCCACTTTATCAGCAATACTCCTGTTTAATTCAACTGTGTCCATTGCAAGCTCAGGAGTTTCTGTAGGAAAACCTACAATATTATTTACACTAACACCCGCAGGCAAAGCATAATCTGAAATTATATCAAAGGCTTTTATAATCACTTCATTACTGACCTTTCTATTTATAATCCTTCTCCTGAACTCTTCATTACCATGTTCAATCCCGAGGGCCATTCTATGTAAACCAACGCTCCTTAACTGCCTTATTCTGTTTTCTGTAATTTGTTCAGGTCTTGCCTGGCAAAAGAAAGGGATTTTAAAGTCGTCATACATCTCGACAAACTCATCAAACTCTTTATCCGTATAAGCAAAAAAAGTATCTGCCCAAAAATAAAAATATTCTGCATCACAATCATTTCTATAAAACTCTATTTCTCTTCTTACCATATTAATTGACTTCTTACGAAAATGATTTTCAGCATTCGCATCATTATATAAGCTTCTTTGCGAAGGAGAGTTACAATAACTACAAGAGTATGGGCAACCTCTGTGCGTCTCCACTGGAAGCATTCTATATGTTCTTCCGGCCATTGGTCTATATAATCTCGCCTCTTCAAACAAAGAGAAATCTGGTAATGGGACTTTATCAACATCAAATGCCTTCCTGATCGGGTTTTTGATAATCTTCCCACTTTTTCTTATCCACAAATTTCTAACATTTGAATAATCTTTATTATCCCTTAACCTGTTACAGAGTTCCAGAATGGCCTCCTCACCTTCACCTACACAAACTATATCTACCTCTTTATTCATTATGACCTTATGTGGAGCAAAAGTGGGAAAAACACCTCCCACGATAGTTAAAATATCATACTTATCAATGTGTTTTATTAACCTTAGTCCCAAAGGAAAAATATCTTCAGTCGCAGACATGGCTACCAAATCCGGTTGAAAAGAATTTACCAATTGGTCAAGATCATCAAAAGGATCTGTAACCTTTAAGGTAACTTTTTCAGCCATGTTAAATGGCCGCACTGCCAGATATTTTTCCTTTTCTTTGTCTGAATCAAAGTCATTGCCAATCTTGTAATATGTCGTATCAAATAAGGCAACTTCAAAATCATCATCCTTTAATATTTTAGAAAAGATAGCAATTGCAGGAGGCAGCATATTCATGCCTCTCAGATTGGGATAAACAAATAATACTTTAAATTTATTCATTCTTTCTCAAACCACAAAATAACTCTTACGCACATACGCAACAGAGTCTCTTATAACATCCTTTGTGTTACCAAATCCCCTTTTCATTTCAATGGAAACAAAACCATTATAACACGATGCAGAAAGGGCCCTTCCAATTGAATTATGATCTAACCCGGAAGAACCCGGTGGCGCAAGACCGGGCCCACTTACATGGAAATGTTTTAGCATAGCCCCATATCTTCGAAATACAGATCCAAAATCTTCTCCCGCCTCTACCATCGCCTTGCTATCAAGATGGAGGCCGAAGTATTTACTACCAACATCACTTACAAGTTGATTACCCTCATCAGCAGTCAGTATGAAATCGTTTTCACTCGGGCCTAGTGGTTCAATGCAGAAAACGACATCATTGCGCTCTGACTCAGTCCCCAGTTCCCTGAATACATCTATTGCAATCTCGTAGCATCTTTCATAATCCTTATCATCCACCTTTCTACTGGCAGGAGAACCATAAACCAATACCTTGACAGACAACATACCTGCTAGCCTTATCAGCTTTTTTAGATATAATACTGTTTGTTCCCTTATTGAATCTTCTCCAAAAAAATAAAGGTCTGGTCTCGCAAAGAGTAAAGCGTGAAAAGCGGGGACAACAAGATTGTATTTCGATATTAGTTTTTTCAGACTTTCTATTTCGTCATTGCTTACATGAGCAGGTTCCTTCCAAATACAACTTGGCGCAATTTCTACACCATCACACCCCAACTCCATCAACAATTTTAAATGGTCCTCGAGCTCATCTGGTTGCCATGCAATATTGGAAACAGAAAGTTTAATTGACATTTAAAAAACAATCTAAATTGTAATAATCATTTCACAGAATTTTCAGTCAATTCGCTCAACCTGAGAGGACATTCTCTACATGCCTGTATCTCATGGGCAAATCCTTTTCTATGCTGCTCCCTTAAAGTCTTAAGTGAATGTATCCAACATTTCTCTAAAGAATCGTGATTAACATTTCCTAAGGCCAATTTGCCGTTATAATCATTCTTACAGACAGTTACAGTTCCGTCCCACATGATCGTCATTCTTTGATAAGGAAACGGACAAATCCACGTTGATTTAACTTGCTTTATTCTCTGTAATACGGTATCCACAGATGGTTCCATATCATTGTAAGATACCTGGTCAACCCTGTCCTCCCAGAATGCAACATAATTATCCATACAATCTTTCAATTCAGGAATCAATACAGTCTGAACTCTAATTTTTGGTTTTGAAACACCCAGCTTATCCCGCAAACTCCTCAATCTTTCCACGTTGGCTACAACTTCCTCGAAATTAGCGCCTACACGGTTTCTTTCATACACTGTTTTGTCAAAACCCTCAAAGGATATTGTTAGACGATCCAAGCCTGTATCAATAAGCATCTTAGCTTTCTCTTCGGTCAAAAATACAGCATTGGTATTAAAGAAAACATCGATGATTCCTTTATCTTTCGCATACTTAATAAACCTGCCTAGTTCTTTATGAAGGAGGGGCTCACCTCGGAAATTAAACTTACATGCATACAAACCTTTTTCACCTGCTTCGTCTAAGATTTTTTTTGCAGTTTCCCATTTCATATAGCCATTATTAAATTTAGAATAAGTCGTTGCGCAAAAAGGGCATTTTAAGTTACAGCTACTTGTCACTTCTATATCAAGATGAAGAGGAAACTCTCCATGATCAAGATTTTTTGGGTTTTCATCCCATTTTCTGCGATATTCGATAAATCTGGCATCATCAAAGTGGAGAATATCTTCACCTGCTAAATCATGATGAATATGGTCTTTATGCGCTGTTTGAGTCATCACATACTTTTTTTATAAATTAATACTGTGCTTAATCTTCTGTGAATCCATGTTTCTTTAGCCAGAATTCTACCTGGGGTATCTGCCATTCATAATCGACATCACAGCCTCCCCATTGTTTAAGTGGATATATCTTCATTCCCATCCATTTTTGAGGAAGTAGCCCATCTTTAATATTTTCAAGACATTTAGCCCTTACAATTGAAACGCCCATATCAGCAAACCAGACATCTCCCTGAGAATCTCTATCACAATCCATTGTTTCAGGGTCACCAAAATTCTCAAAAGGGACGAAAGGCTTAAGCAGACCATCTTTGTCAATTCTTCTCGAGCGAAGGGGACTCCACATGTTGTACTTAGAAACAGAAACAGCTGAATCAATCTCCGGATTCTTCTCTAATGTTTTTATACCTTTTGAGATCATTTTAGAATCAATTGTTGCAGCATTACACATAAGTAAAACAACAATCTCTATATTCTGTCCTTTATTCTTTTCCTTGACAGCATTATATGTGTGAACAAAAACATTCTCGCCAAGAGCGGCATCTGTACATAATTCAGCAGGTCTAGCAATTATTTCAATATTATTTCTTTCTGCAAGTTTCATCAGTCTATCATCATCTGTTGAAAGATAGATCTTATCAATTTCCGGACTATCCTTTGCCGCTTTCATAGGATAGTAGGATAGAGGTTTACCCAGTACTGGATATAAATTCTTTCCAGGGAAACCTTTGCTGTTCTTTCTACCAATTATTATAGCAATATATATATCTTGTTCCTTTTTCAGTTATTTAAAACTCTAGCAAGCTACTACAGACATTCTGAGCATAGCAAACTCACTTTGTCATTAAACTCATGTTGCTTTCAAATCTATAAACTGCTTCTGTATATTCTCCTTCCATATACGTTTTGAGCTTAATACTTTCAAGAACCTCTTAGTACTCTTACCATCACCAAAATGCTTCGAAGACTTTACCTTTAAACATTTCACCTTTTCTATTGCGCTAATGATATCATTCTTTGATTCGGCAACATCAATTATTGTTTTATGCAAATAACGGCCGTTTTGGCGATTTCCAATGTTAATAGAAGGGACTGCGTAAAATGGTGCCTCTCTTATTCCAGCGCTCGAATTACCTATTATAAATTCACAATTCTTTAATAAAACAAGAAAAGCCTTAAATCGAATTGAAGGGAAGATTCTAAGTCGATGATTTTCTTTTTGCATTTCAAGCTCCTCCAGGATTATATCAGAGCCAGGATCATTGTTTGGGCATACGACAACAAAGTTCTTTTCTGAAGCAACAATGGCTTTCATAACCTCTTGTATGTTATCAAATAGGTTATGTAAACTGCTGGTAACTGGATGGTAAATAAATATAGCATACCGACCAAAAGGAATATCAAAATCCTTCTTAACAGATTTTAGAGATGGAAGGGTTGAAGATGTCATTAAATCAATGTCTGGAGAACCAATGGTAAAAATATTTGTTTCTTTCTCTCCCATCTGAATTAATCGCCCTTTTGCTTCCTTGTTTGCAACTAAATGTATGTGCGCCAATTTTGACACAGAATGCCTGATAGATTCATCGATCGTCCCCGAAACCTCACCTCCTTCAATATGCACCACAAGTAAATTATTCAATGCCCCCACAATAGCACCGGCAAGGGCTTCAATACGATCACCATGGACAACAATCATATCAGGCTTCAATGTATATATATAGTCGCCAAGACCGTGAACGGTATTTGCAAGAATAGTCTCCATAGAATCATACTGTCTTTGATTGATAAAGCTATAGACATTCTTAAAATTGCATTTTAGAATTTCATTTACTGTAGAACCGTATCTAGGTTCCATATGCATACCTGTAATAAAAATCGAGACATCATATTTTCCTTCTTTTTCAGCAGCTTCAATCAAAGATTGTTGTTTGCCAAAATCAGCTCTTGTGCCTGTAAGAAACAGTATTTTCTTTTTATACATTTACATCCTCATAAGAAAGTTGCACGTCACAAGAGATGTCCGCTGATGCAGTCTTGCCAAGCATATTTTCATATTCAGCAGCTGGTATTTCTCCTGTCCCCGGACGTTTTACCCATATATTTTTTTCGTTAAATAGTTCACCCTTTTTTATAGCCTGAATTGTCACAACAGAGGCATATGCAAAATCAATGGTCGGCTGTTCTTCGGAAAGAATTTCTTTCTTTCCTCCAAGTGCCTCATGAATCGCTTTTGAGCCTTCAATCAAGTCTCTTAATTCAGCAGGTCCTATCGATAAAGGGACATCAGGCCCAGGCCATTCTTTGGAAGAGGTAAAATGTTTTTCCAGGATTGAAGCCCCAAGAGCAATAGCGGCATAACATGTATAGCTCTTAAGAGAGTGATCACTCAGACCAAGAATAGCATCAGGAAAACGATTTGATATGTCATTAATAGCGCCAAGCTGTACTTTTTCATAAGGTGTTGGATACATGGATACGCAGTGCAATAATGCGTAAGACACTTTGTATGACCTCAGTATTCCGACTGCTATACCAATACTATCCAGATTGTTCATCCCGGTACTTAGAATAACCGGTTTATCTAGTGATGCTATATATTCGACGAGAGGATAATTGTTACACTCCCCGGAGCCTATTTTATATGCTTCAACGCCCATTTTCTCAAGCTGGTCCACAGCTGCTCTTGAAAAAGGGGTGCTTAAATAAATCATTCCTTTGGATTCAACATATTCCTTAAGTTGAAACTCTTCTTCCTTAGTCAAAGCACAACGGCTCATAATCTGCCAGATAGATTCATCTGCATTTGCAGGTATAACTTCATTGCAAATCATCTCATCTTCAACAATATGACACTGAAATTTAACACATTCAGCACCTGCCTCAAAAGCATCATCCACCATTTTAAAGGCCTTGTTAATATCACCTTCATGGTTAATCCCTATCTCAGGGATTACAAGAGGGGGATAATTGGGGCCTATTATTCTATTTCCGATCTTTATTGTTTTCTCGTCTTCCAAGTTATTACTATTAATTAATATGTTGCATTTGCAGAACTATATTTTTCCAGCAATAAATCGCATATGATTCGCAGCTTCTGCTTTATTAATGATCGCTTGCATATCGTTTTCTATTTTTGACAAAAAAGAGATTATATCTTTGTTTTGTTCCTTGTCAGTTTCTAAATAACCCAAAATATCTGCTACATCCATTCCGCATGTTTCATAGTGAACAAGCTCCAAACCAACTTCTTTTAATAAATAATTCATTGATTTATTAGTAAAATAAGTCAAGTGGCCGGTTGGAAAAACTAAATTAGATTTCTCTTTCATGTATTTAATGCCTAATGAGTCAAAATTTGGCGTAAAGATAACTACAATACCTGATATTGTAAGGTGCTGACATACGGACTTCATAAGCGCTACCGGATCTATAACATGCTCAATTAAATCAAACATTGTTATTATGTCGAACTGCATATTCGAAGGCATCTCATCTATATCGTCTTTCATAATAGAGATACCCAACCTCTTTTGCGACCATTCTCTTAAATGTCCCCCCGCTTCAATTCCAGTACATTCAGCGCCTGCTTCTATTGCACATTCAAGGAAGTAGCCACTGCCTGAACCTATATCTAATAGCTTCTTACCTCTAATATTTCCAAGCTGATTTATAATTAACTCGACCCTATCCTTACCGAATCTTTTTTTTCGATACTCATGAAAATCAACACATAAATTCTGGGTATTATTAAAATAGACCAAATCATCATAAACATCATTTGGATCAATGGGAACCTTCGCTGTATATCTCAAAGTACACCTTTGGCAAGCAACGATGTCTATCCCAAAACTTGCGAACTCAACCTTATAATCATCACTCAAACATACCGGACAAGTCTTTCTATCCTGCCACCCATGTTTATTATTAACAAGTGATACTTCTTTCTTAATTGCATTTGTTTTCTTATTATAGAAATCATCTCCTCTGAGATTTATTCTATCAACAGGCAAATAATTATTAATAATTTCTGATAGCATTTTTCAATTACTGTTCATTATATTTCTTGCCCGATTTTGAAAAAAGATAAGTAGCAAGTTCTAAATCTATAAATTCATCAATATTTACTACGTTACGTCCAATAATTATTGGCAAGCAATCCTCTTCAACAATGTATCCTTTCTCAAGTAATGTCTTTCGTTTTACAGCATAACAAATTCCATTTAAGGAATAATAATCAGGAATATTTTGGCTACAATATTCGAAACCATCTTTTAAATATAATTCCAGATACCCTTTTCCTCTAATTAATAATGTTTTGGGGGGTGTATTATCCGCTGGAATTTTACTTACTGTAGCTGCTGCAGAGCAATTATTCATAATAAGTGTTTCAACTGTTAACTCAATATCCTCTGGAATGCGCAAGGGACTTGTTGGTTCTAATAAGACGGAAATGTTAAAACGCATATTGTATTTTTTTTCAGCCGATAGCCAGGCATGCTTCCACATTGCTACAGATGTGGAGGTATCTGTAGCCAACTCAGAAGGACGCATAAATGGCACATCTATACCATAGATGTGCCCCTCTTCAGCTATCCTTTCATCATCTGTTGAAAGGATTATTTTATCAATCCAGGACAAAGATTTTACAGTCTTTACAGCATGTCCTACAAGAGAAATACCTCTAATTTTTTGTAAATTCTTATGAGGGATCCTTTTACTACCACCCCTCGCCGGAATCACTGCAAGAACTGTATTGTCTTTATACGCCATTAACTTAAATGCATATTATATTACTATATATCAGGAACTGTGCAATCTGTGGTATAAATTATTTTTATTTAACCACACATATAGGATTAATTATTTCTCCTTTTGCTAAATACTACTAATTACTGCATCCTATTGAGTTTTAATTTCTGTTCTTTGAAGAATTTACAACATTTTTTATTGTTTCAACGTATCTACTTAATGCAACACCTTCAATATCAGAAAAACATTCCTTGAATAATCTTCGGCGACCATCCATAATTGCCTCGTTTATTTCAGGATTTTTCAGCCCCTCCACTACTAACGATTTCAGCTCATCAGCACTTTCTGCAACAGCAAAAAGATCTAAGTTGTTCCGCCATAAAAAATCATTAAAGTTCTTTGTTTCCTTGTATTTATAAAATAATGGAAATATTACAGGCTTCCCCGCAATCGCTGATTCTAACGCAGTTGTGGATTGAAGAGCTATAACTACATCGCTATTTATGATTAAATCATGAACATCGGCATTTGGCTCAACAGTGTAGTTCCTTAATTTGCTAAAATCAATACCTGATTCATTAACAAATTTTACATATCCTTCCCATGAAATAGGTTTACTCATAAATTCACGCGTAGGTTTAAGGACGAAGTCAACTTCAGGATACTTTATGGCAAGTTCAACAAACGACATATGCAGGTCCGTAAACAGGTCAAAACGTTTAGGCCACATGTCTGTTGCATAACGATATTTATAGGCATTGTCAGACAAAATAGAATTATCCGATAATTTCTCTTGTCCAAAAATATACATGTTGCGTGGAAAGTAAAATAGTATCACTCGCTTTCTTCTATTTTTATTGCTGATTAATACATTACCATTGCCTGAGTTTATCTGTTTGAGCAAAATATCCATCCTCAAAGCCCCACATATACTTACCTGCCCTTCAGTTGCAAAACCTGATTCTACAAAAGAGTTTTTGCACATCTGATTATGTACGATAACATGCGTTACAGGATATCCTTTAAATCTACGGTTCCTGGCAGTAACTGCATCATAAGCGCGGTCAAAAAAAAGAAGGCCCTCTCTGTATAAACAAATATGTGGTATCCCTTTTTTTTCAAAATGCATAACCCAGGGTAAATCTTCTACATATCTGTAATTTACTGTAATCACGCAATCTATTTTTATTAACTTCAATAATGCTGAAATGAATCCTTCAAAAAATATATTTATTTTGTTCTTCCACGTGTCAATGATACTTCCAGCCTCAGCATTTACATATTCCGATACACCAACTTTTTTACGTGTAAAAGCATACATTAATATTGTTTGCCACATATTGCCCAGTGTAAGCACCTTAAAGTTGCCTACCTCAACCAGGCATTCAAGGTCGCCTCTGAATTTATTTGCATTAAGTGCCAAAATAGTAATTTCATCGTTATTCTTAATTATAGATTTATTCCCACTTTTACTTTCTTTTTCTTTAATTATGAATGCCTTATAAAATAAGGCTACAACAAGAGTGTAATTGTTCATAATAAGCCAAAACATGATTATTTTTGGCATAAATAACAATAGTTTTCTGATTATCTTATTATTTATCATATATACAGTGCCTCTTTATTCTCATGTCCGTCGTTAACTACGGCCTCATAATATTCTTGCATTATTTGTTCATAATCCTTATTTGCATCGAGATACTCATTAAGAAATCTTGTCACTCTTGCACTATCAATAAGTTTCCTAATATCATCCTTAGAATTATTTGTAAGAATGTTTATTAATTCGCCCAGACTATCAGCAGTGATACATATTTTATGTTTCTCTAATATTGTAGAGTTTGTATGCACGAATGATGGCACGATAATTGGGACATTATCTATTAAAAGCTGTATTGCAATACTGCTTCCAAAAATAATACCCACATCCGCCCAATCAGAAAGGACCATTGAATTTATATGAGACCCATCATATCCACTAGGAATAATCTTCTCAAATCCAATTAAATCTCTAGTATGAGGCTTGTAAACAAAATTTATATTATCCAACTCAGAAAGTAGATGCAATATGTTAACAAACTCTTTGTAATTTACATTCTGCTTTATTCTTGACAGAAAAAAGACAACGTTTGTTTTTTTTTCATCACCATAACTAAATGGTTTCTTTTTCATTAAATATGCCCTAAACATCTTAATCCATCCTTTAGTATATCTAGGTGTAACTGTTTCATAAACCCTTTCCTGTGCCTTGAAGTCTATGTCTGCACCAGATCTAAAAAATGTGTTTTTCATAGTTCTTCCAGCAAGATAGTATGTACAATATTGCCTTTTACCTTGCTTAATAAATTTAGGCATGGTCTCTCTAATTGACCTTTTATCTGTTATTGATTTTCCAGTAAATTCCAGGTTTGAATAAATGTAAAAACCTTGTAAATAACCAATAGTTACGATGGAACGCTTTTCAGCATATTTAACAATTACACTGTAAGGAAAAACACTTTCACCACCAACATAGACTATTATTCTATCTGATAGATTTAATTGATTAACATACCTTTTGATTGGCCTCTCTAAAACAATCTCATTTATTCTGTTTATTATCAAGATTATTAAAGTAATTATATAACTAATATATCGAATATTTTTTTTCTTATTAAACTGAATTTGCTTAATCTTGTCCCGGAAACCGAGGAACTTCTTATAACTTCTAAAACACTGCTCATCGTAAAAATACTTATGTTTTATATTATGGTATTCTTTTAGATATTCTAAGTGGCAATCTGCACCTGCAATATTTTTTCGATCTGAATAGAGTATAACACTATCTTTGTATTTAGTAAGAGCATAGTCTATGAATGGCAAAAGCATATCCAGTTCATTAAAAGCATTACTGAAAATTATAAATTTGTTTTTCACATAATCTCTCTTCCTTAAAAAGCAAACTCATACAGAATATCATAATTAATGTTACTAATAGACCCTTGAACACCATTAAGAACATCTTGATCATCAAAAACAATTCTTCCATCAACAAGCTTAGCATCCACCACAGAGCACCTTTTATTTGTCAACTCTAACGCCCTTGGATACCAGTAATTTCCATTTACTTCAATAAGCACTATTGGCTTATTGGTAAGCAGCGAATAACCAAAAGTAGAAGTAGAATAATCTCCAAACATAAGACAGTCAGCTTTGTCAAAAACCTCTTCAAATCTTACCTTTATAACCTCGTTTGCATATCCATCAAATACCCCCTCTACATCATTGAGTGTAACTGGATGGGGTTTATAAATAACATAGTACCCATTTGACCTCAAGAGCTTTACAAGCCTTATCTCCAGGTCAAGCTGTGCAAATGCATAACCACCTGGAAAAAAAGGATAGTAATAATCTGTCATTGGAAAACCGACAAACATAATCTTTTCTATTTTATTAACAGGTTTTTTCCTCTGCAGTTCTGCAAACAACCGCTTATAATATGATTGCTTTATGAATGTCAAACCTCCCATTTTTAATCCACAGGAAAAATCTTCTGCAGACTTTTTTAAAAGCTCATTATGCCCGGTAGTTACCGTTACATAGTGGTCCACTATAGAGAGATAATTAATGACACCAGGATAATAGCCAGAATAATAAGCATTGCCATGGTTAACCCCTATAACTTCACCTCCTGCATAACTCCAGGATGCACAAAACAATCTATGTATAGGATTTCCCAGTCCGGCAACTAACAATTTATTCGGTTTGAATTTCTTAAAAACATTAACATTTTGACGAAAATAAAATAAACTGTAAGTGAAACATTCATCCAGCTCTTTTCTCAGTAATTCAAACAAGCTACTGTTAATTGACGGAAAATTATTTTTAAGCAAAACAAAAAAGCTGTTAACAAATCCAAGTATCACATTAAGTCCGGAATCTTTATTATCTTCTTCATGTCTATTATTTGCAAAGAGCATAGACGGCAGATGGATAGGAGATATTTTATTTTGCTTACAATAGGAAACTACCTCTTGTTGAGATCTGCATCCTATAAAATAAACAGGAGATGAAATATTAGTCAGAAAATACTTATCAGCAAATACTGGGGGAAGGGAATTGTATTTTATAGTCCTTAAAACATTTTTAATTCTTTCCTGAAAATTCAGTCCTGAGACAACCTTGCCGATTAAATTTATTTTAGCTAAAGAATCATATTCATATATTGAAATGTCATTTGGAATTCTCGTTTTTTCTTTACCAATTATATACTCATATCCTCTTTCCTTTAATCTTATCAATCTTAATACTTCTGAAATCCACTGTGAAGTAAAATTGATTATTTTTATATTAGAAATAGCTATCCAGTAAACAACATCATCGTCATATTGTTCTACAGTATCAAAAAAGGAAGCAAAAACATCGTCATAAATAGTTTGAAATTCTTTTCCTGTAACTGGAACATAGTAGCTTTCCAACCATTTCTCAGTACCAATTCTTTTAATACCGGTGACATTTATTGGATATACTCTACTATTCATTATCCGGAATCTATTCTTTACCCTTTTCAACAATTATCTGATCCACATATTCACCTTTGCATAACCTGTGTTTTTTTAATCTTCCTGCTTCGTTATAACCGGCCTTAAAAAAAACCCTGTAACAGCCTATATTATTTTCATACATGCCCGCTACCAGTTTATTTAAATTAAGTACCCGGAAGGCATATTCAGTTGCAAGTTTAACTGCCTCTACTCCGTATCCCATGCCCCACTTCTCTTTATTCCCAATGAACAAACCTAAATTTCCAAATTTGTGGACTATATTAATTTCTCCAATTTTGATGTTTCCGATGTGTTCGTTGTTGTCATTTGTATAAATACCAAACAAGAAATCATTGCTGCTTTCATTCATCCTCCTAACATAATCTTTAAGCTCTTCCAGTGTATATGATTTCCACCTGCTTTCCATAAACTGCATAACCTCTTCATCCTGCACCCACGCCAGATAGTTTTGTGTGACATTTTCAGGTGATAGAGTTTTCAATACAATTCTATTCCCTTTGATATCAACACTTCCAACTAAGCATCTCTCGTTAAAACCATCTTCCATTTCAGGTATGATTTAATTCTTACTATATCGTAATCTCTTAAAAATAGCATTTTGCCGATAGCACAGGCATCACTATCGGTCTCTTTAAGAAGATCAACTATATCGTCGTATGCCCCTGCCCCACCAGAAGCAATTAAAGGCAAACTAATACTTTCCCTTAAGGAACTATAAAGATCACAATCAAACCCTTTTAAAGTGCCTTCTCTATCAATAGATGTTATAATAAATTCTCCTGCACCATAATCGACAAATTCCTTAATAATGTCATGCAGCATTATGTCAATCTTTTGTTTCCCTGAATAAATATATAAATCATAATTATTAGCCTCATTCCTTCTTACATCCAGAGAAACCACTATAGATTGAGAACCAAACTCTGTCGCTAATTCTGACACGAAAGTAGGATTTAAAACCGCTTGAGTATTCACGATTATCTTGTCAGCACCTGCTTCAAAGCATCTTCTTGCATCATCTATTGTACGAATTCCTCCTCCTGCTCCAATAGGCAATCTGCACTGCTTCAACATTTGATCTATAATATTCATGTCAATTGTTCTTCCTTCTTTAGACGCATCTATATCAACAATAATTATCTCATCAGCCCCTTGAGCATCATAAATCATGGCCTGTGATACTGGATCTCCAACATCTACAAACCTACTAAAGTTAGTTCCTTTAACCAATCGTTTTCCCTTTAACAAAAAATGTGGAATTATTCTTTTAGCCAGCAAGCGATGCCTCCACAAATCTGTTAATAAATCTTAAACCGTCTCCCTGACTTTTTTCAGGGTGAAACTGAACTCCAATGATATTATCTTTTTTTACTGCAGAAACTATCTCAACATTACCATAATTTGTTGTAGCTATAATTACTTCTTTATCGTCTGGGACAAAATGATAACTGTGCATGAAATAAAAATAAGGATTTGTCACATCTTTAATAAGTTCTTTATCTGAGCAGGTTACTTGATTCCAGCCCATGTGAGGAACCCTTAGTCTTTCATCTTCGATTTTGACCACTTTCCCACTTATCCAATCAAATCCATTGTTTTCGCCCCCTTCATAACTGATAGTGCTAAACAAATGCATACCAAGACATATTCCCAATGTAGGTTTTCTTTTAATTAATACATCTTCGTTAAGCTTGTCCCAGAAATGCATATCTTTTAAACGTGTCGATGCAGATAAAAAATTCCCTACACCTGCTAAAACAATAATATCAATATTATTCATATCCTCGGCGCTGTTTATGAAGTTAATTTGATATTTATAAAATTTAAACGCACTATAAACAGAACCTATGTTCCCTATACCATAGTTGATGAGACCTATATTAAAGTCCATGCTTTTCTTACTATTCAGCATCTCTAAACCATAAATCCTGGTCCCACAATTTATCTCCATCCGGAATTGTCTTCGGGTCAACAGGTTTTGCTGGTGGGACCACATGTTTCAGGCATATATCATTAAATTCATCTTCAGGCATACCAATATATTCCAGAAAAACACTTAAACTCCTGGGCTTTCTTTTTTCATACTTATCTATAAGTTTAAGGGCTTCATCACGCGTTATTTTACCTTGTTTTATGTCTATAGTAGTCCTGTGTGTTATTCTTGAAAAACCTCTTTTAAGTAACTTTATATAATCTCGTATTCCTGTAAACATACATTCAACTTTGTCAAAAGAAAGTGTATTTGGATACAAACTCTCAACTTCGTCCTCTTGCCAGCCAAGCTCCTTTTTAATAATTTCTGTTTGTTTTTCCTGGTTCCAGGGAATATAGTTGCCTAATGACAAGCTTATAGCCCCAATCGTGTCTAACTCTTCCTTTGTGGGATACGTATACGGCGCCAAGTCCTTTAAATCTACATCAATAAAGCCTGCCATATCTTCCGCCCTCATACCTAATATTATTCTTCTATTAAATTTCCACTCATCTGTTTCCTCAAGACCAAGAAGTTTAAAATACCCTTCATACTCACCACCCCCTTCTCCCCATACAAGAAATGGAATTCTGAATTTTACTGCAATCTGCATCGCATAGGTATATACACCCGCATGACAGTGCCAACAAAAATCACCTTTTCTGATAAGGGACTCAACCATTAATTTTCTGACAATTTGCCAGTTTGGAGTAAAAGTTATAACATCAACTCCAAGTCTTTTAAAAGTCCTTTTCCTATTATCGATTGTTCGTGGACGGTAAAACCAATGATCAAAAGAAACAACTAAAGGCTTTAATCCATATTTTTTAACAATTGCCCATAATGTAAAGGTTGAATCTTTACCGCCACTAAAAGGCACTATGCAGTCATATTCATTATTTTGCTCCTTAATATCTTTAACTATTTGCTTTAGCTGCTTTTCTCTATCAACCCAGTCTACAACATCTTGCTTCAACTCCCAGTTTCTACATATATTACAAACACCTTCATCATCAAAATAAAGTGTTTCCCAGGTAACGGGAAGAGTGCATTTAACACATCGCTGAACTTCCATACTAAAACTCTCCATACTATACGAACTGGTTTTTTAAATCGGTCCCTATTAGATTAATCTATAGGAATATACAGGAACCGTAGAGGTTAGATTTCAATTGAAATTCTACTAACAGGAGCTGGTATAATCTTATGTCTCAAGGCTTTTGATGCCCATATTCTCGAACATACAAAGGCTTTGCGGACTTAGAGCAGTCTATCCACCAGACAGGAGTCTGGAAGATTATCTGATTGCTAAACAAGAATCGAGACTACTTTTAGTTATTATACAGGCAATGCTTTCTTTACTTCAACATGTTGATATGTTCTTACTTTATTATAATGTATGATTGCAAAGGACTTATTGGAGACCGTTGTATTTCAAATTTATCAAGGCCAAACACTTCTTTTAAGGCAATAGTTTCGCCCGGAAAATTACCATCATTCAGTTGATCAAACCCAAGAACAGAACCTTTCGCCAAATGACCTTTAATTAATACCAAACAGTCTTTTGTTGGTTTGTATAAATCTAAATCAAAATAGGCAAACGATATCATTGTCTCCGGATTCTCTTCAAGATACTGTTGCAAAGTATTACTTATATCACCTTTTATAAGCTGATATTTTTTAATATGTGATATAGGACTTTCTGTTTCATGATACTGCAACAATTCCTCAAGATATTTTTCATAATTTTTTGTGACTCCATAATCTTTTGCCTTAACGTTTGGATGGTCCTTCTCAGTCGAACCTGGAAAACCTTCCCATGTATCAAAACCAATGATTTTACGACTATGATTAAAGGGCTCCAACATCCCTCTAAAATTTTGAAATAAAGCTAAATTTTGCCCCCATCTAGCGCCAAATTCCATAACAACACCATGTACCTTGAGACATTTAATATATAAATTATACAAAAACATTATTCTGGAAAACAGTTGTCTATTAATAAATAAGCCAAGATTCCAATGCAATTCATCGTCTGGTATAGGGCAATCTTTAAAAAGCTGGATTATTTTTTTCCTGTTTGCCAATTCACTATCAGAACTTAAATCCATAGTATTATACTTGTTTTTTTTGTTTTTACTTTCCATAATGTAGTTAGCCTGATTTATCCTTTCATTTATTGATGTACTTGTAACAAATCCTCAGATTTTCTTAGAATATAATCCGTGCCTTCGACTGTATCAAGACAAGGGTTGTTGAGAAAATTAAGCCCAATATTCGCATCATAACCCATTTTCTATAATTAATTGGAGTCCCACTCATCAGAATTTAAATAATGAAGCCAGTGCTAATGGGGGAATAGGTCTAAATGTCGATATAGCACTAAATCCATTGTCTCTTGACAAAAAATCAGGATGCGTACAACAAGGAAATTTTAAAAGCAATCTATTTCTTTATTAACCTAACCGTTTTAAATACCTCAGCTACTTCTAGTCCTACTTTTACAGCCCATTGTTTAGCATTAAGCTCTACAGCTTCTAAAGAACGTGGATGGGGAAAATCTCTTAATTCAGATTTATATTCTTTTAAAGCATTGATTTTTGCTTCTATGCTTTTGCTTACATCCACAAAATAATCTGGCACAAAATATGTTATTGAAGAAGGGGCATTCCATTCTGTTGAAGATGGTATTTCGAATGAATAAACTTCTTTCACGCTCTCACCCTTTATAGGCCTGCACGCAGTTAAGGCAGCCTTAAATGTAATGTTATGATCAACATTAAGATCTCCATGATGGTGAGTGAACATGATATCTGGGCCAACGTCACCCTTAACCTCTTCTATAGTTTTGATAATATCAAGCAGTGCCACAGTGTCAAACCTGTTATCAGGAAAGTCAAAGGTATATGTTTTTTTAACACCTAATAGCTTATTTGCTTCTATTATATGATTCTTTAACTCACCCAAATCCTTCTCTCTGTTTATTCTATCTCTTTTCTTATCTCTTGAAGTAACACCTTCTCCAAGTATTAGTGTATAAACATCATTACCTTCCATAGCAAACCTTGCCATTGTGCCACCACAACCAAGCACTTCATCATCAGGATGAGCTGCAACTACAAGTATTTTTTTCATATTATCTCTTTTCTAAAACGCATCGGAGTAAGACATTGCCAAGTCCCAACTATTATAATTATACAAATCAACCTGCTCTAATATACTATTTTCAAATAATATTATGCCAAAATTTGTTGTAAATCCTTTTTCTACAAAACCCATTTCGTTATATATATCTCTCGTTGTCTTATTCCCCCATAATGACACAATATCTACGCCACATGATGCAAAGTGCTTTACCACATGCTTTACTACCATATACATATCTTCATTAGAAACAACAAGATCAACTATATGCCCATACAATATTTCGTTTTTCTTATAAAACTTAAGAGCCATCCATCCACTAAACCCTTTATCCTTATTTCTTATCAGAAAGAATTGATAATGCTCTATAGGATGCTGAAAAAACCTCCAATGAACAAAATCATAATCTCTCTCAATATGAATTAGATTATTAAATCTGTTTTTGCTCTTTTTTAATATATTATTAATTAAATCTTCATATGGAGACAAATTATCTATGCGCTGAAATTCAACTTCTGAAACTTCACCATCAATTATATTTGTCTGTTTTAAATCTAGCTCGTATGCACTAAAAATATTTACAAGCTTCCATCCCATAAGTTTATTTTTTATGGGCCAGATATTATTGTTAGGAAAGGCATAGATAAACCCCAACCCTTGTTCTTGGCTTTTACTCCAAGTTGCTTGCAGAAGCTGCCACATACACTTGAAATTTCTAAAAAGAGGATGAATCACCAATTGAGCACCGAAACCTGCCTTGATCAATCTATCCTTGTAAACAAGCTCAACCTTCATTACAGAATAATGGCCTACGATGCTATTATCCTCGCTTTCCAGTAATAGGGAGATGCTTTGCGAAAATGGATTTATCAAATTTGCCCATTTAAAAAAATCAACAGTCCGTATGTGGTCTGATGAAATTCGAAAAAGGTCAACAATCTGATGCTCGTCACCGTTTTGATATGGCCTTACCCTTGTTTCTCTATTAGAACTGTTCATCAAAAAAGGCCATTTATTTTAAGTTCTTCATGTATCTTCCTAATAGTTACCAACTCAGCTATCTGTTCTGTTTTAAATTTTACATTAAAACTACTTTCTATAGCCAAAACAAGATTAAGATGCCCTAATGAATCCCATTTATTTATAGAACCTGCTGCCAAATCTGGCGTAACTTCTGCGACAGACAGTCCGAAGGTCTTTGCCACAACCTGCCTCAATTCATCGTTAATTTCCATCTGCTTGGATGTTTATCCATCGGTTTTTCTTCAGCGTTTTTTTTGTTATGTCAAGCACCCAGAGATTAGAGTTGTCTTTTCCATTCTCAAGAGGTACAAAACCAAATTTCTGATATACGTCTTTAACAAGATCATTTTTCTGTGCCGGCACATATTCACCTATCACTTTTTTAATGTTCTTACCTTTCAATATCTCAGTTAAATAGAATAGAAATGTATCTTCTACTGTCCGCCCTATAACCCTGCAACTGAGAAGAAATGTATCAATATGAGCATCCTTCCCCTCTATTTTTACTACTAAAATCCCTACAATTCCATTTGAATCGAAACGATCATTTAATTCAAGACTCATAACAATCCAGCCCTCATTGTCTATATATTCAAGCATATCGTTCTCGGTATATCTCTTTGTAGTGAGATTAAACTGGTTGGTTCTTTGAGTCAATTGGGCTATTCTTTTTATATCAGATCGGCTGTCAATTTTAATTATTGCTTTCATTTCAAGTGATTTATAAAAATCTTCGAGTGTTGCAGTACTATTCTCAAGTTCCTTTCTTTTAGTGTCAGCTTGATAAATCTCAGTTCTCAATCTATCCTCAGCTGTTATTGTTATGGTATTAAAATATTTGAATGACAAGTCTATAAACCATTGCCACAAATCTGCAGGATCATCAGGGAAATCAGGTACGGTCACGTGAGGCAATCTTGTTTTGACGAGTTGTCTTTCAACAGGATTGTCATCTATAAAGACAAAGCTGTCAAGCCCGAGATTCAAATTAGTAGAAAGCTCCTTAATATTTTCTACTTTGCTTTTCCAGTTAATCTTGAGATCTACGAAATCATGCGTTTTCAGCTCCATGAATTTATGACTTTCAAATACTTCATTTACATCAGCCAGATTGTTCTTGCTGCAGATAGCTAATAATGTTCCTTTTTGCTTTAATGATTTTATAAGCTTTTGAAAATCATGATATGCTCTACCTATCCCATCTTCCCCTAGCTTTATCCCTTCGAGGCCATCTTCACCAATAATTCCTCCCCAAAGTGTATTGTCAAGGTCCATTATAAGCACTTTTTTGCTCTTCCCAAGGTAGGCCCGCATGTAGGATGAATACAATTTTGACAAAAGCTGAAATCCCCGACTGCCAAATCTTATTTGACCTATATACCACAATCTATTGTCATATAAAGCTTCGTAACCATGTCTTGCTGGAATGGCCACAAAATCCACTATTATTATCCTCTCTGATATCTTCAGTTTTTTTATCTTAATGTTTATTTCATCCTGTAGTTCTGAGAGATTAAAGTTATCTTTATTATCAAGCGCACCGAAAATGTTGGGTTTTCTAATAAAAATATTATTTATATAGAAAACAAGCCTACTGTTAGATTCCAGGATATTACTCAATTGCAGTTTAAGATTATCAATTTCCTGATCAAGTATTTGCTCGATTTCATCTTTGTTAAATTTAAAAGATTCGTTTATAACTTTACGAAAAAGTGTTTCACCATCAAGGAAAAGTATAGCAAAATCAAAATCACCTTTTCTCAAAACTGAATCCGGATCTACTATTTCCTGTACATACTGATTAAAGCCTGAAACGTAAAACTCGCTCTCTATACCGTCTCCTGCAAGCTCTTCTTTCAAACAGGGAGCAAGCATATCCATATTTATATTGCTTAATAAGGCGATATTCATTTTTCTTTCTCAACCAGTTCAATTAATCCTAGATGTTTTACATACAAGAAAGCTATTTTCCTGTTACTGAAAGCTAATGATGGTATTGGTTCGGTCACAACTATAGCACCCTTTTCAACAAGTTGTAAGATTTCATCCTCAATGCATCCTGTCCGAAAACATAGATGATAGTAAGACATGTTTTTTTCGATTATGTTATCAACTGGCGATTTCTTGCTGCTATCAAGCGGCTCTACCAATTCTATTTTTACACCCGCAAGATTTATAAATGATATTTTTATGTTTTGAAGTGTATCCTCATAAATCTCTGAGACCTCTTTTTTAAGTTCAAATAAATTATTGAAAATACTTAGAGATTCTTTTATGTTGCTAACTGCCACGCCTATATGTTCAAAATGCATATTGACCTTCCCCTTAGTAAAACAGAAGCCTGCAACGGACCCATGTCATCATCAACAACACTGTAACTTTTGTTGCCTATTGGTAATGCCACAAGTTAGATGTATAGTGAAAGGGGATTATGAGATTCCAAATGTCATTTAAAATCCTCCCAACAAATCCAGTGGTCTTCAGGAATATCTTTAGTTACAACCATCCCTATCACCTTGTTTAGCAATCGAGGTAAAATACCGTATCCGGGTCTTTTAATACAAATATTGTCTCTGGTTATGATCTCCCCCGCACTAACAGAGCGCTTAATGTGCAGACTACGTCTGCCCTTTATATACATTTCACTTTCCTCTTCACTTGGACCATCTTTAATGCCAACACCAATTGCAGCCTCTACTTCTCGTATTTTATGAACCATTTCTGAGAGTTCATCAGGTTCGATTGCAAAACCATGATCCGGCCCTGGCAATGTCCGATCAAGCGTGAAATGCTTTTCAATAACACATGCACCAAGAGCAACAGCTGCAAGAGCAACATGATCCCCTGACGTGTGATCTGAATACCCAACCAAACAGTCAAAAGCTTTATACATTGTTTTCATTGCAGCCAAATTTGAAAGATGTGCCGGAGCCGGGTAAAGAGAAGTACACTGCAATAATATTATATTCTCATTGTCCTCCATGTAACAAGCCTGAATAGCTGCCTTTATATCAGCGTAGTCAGCCATACCAGTTGACAAAATTAGGGGCTTTCCGTACTTCGCCATGTGCCTTATAAGGCATATGTCTGGCAAGTCGAAGGAGGCTACTTTAAAAGCCTCAACGTTAAGCTCTTCCAACTGGTCTATTGCATCCGTATCGCAGGGAGAGGAAAGAAAAGTTATCCCTATTGACTTTGCATAATCTATCAGCAGAGCATGCCAGTCACGATTAATCTCTAATGAATATATCAACTCATACGTAGACTGCTGATAACCTTGCTTTTTTAAATAATTGAAACCGGGTGTATGCTTAGAATAGTGCTCTTTCGCACGAAAAGCCTGGAACTTTATCGCATCTGCTCCAGCCTCCGCTGCAGACTTAATTAATGCTTTAGCCATTTCAAAGTCCTGGTTATGATTAGAACCAGCTTCTGCTATGATATATGCAGGGTTATTAGGGCCAACCAAACTATTATTTATCTTTATGTTTTTTCCCATGCAGGCTTACCATGAAAAACCAGATGAATGTCTACCGCAAATATAATTCTGCAATTAAAGATTTTTAAGTTTTTACCTTTAATAAACTTCACCCACCCCAATTCTTCCAAATCAAGCACCGCACCTTTAAAGACAGGACAGGATTTACTATCTGTTTCCTTGAAGAATTACCTCCTGTGACGCCCTGTAAAATCTTGTTCCAATCTTAGGAGGTATATAGTCTTCAATTGGCCTTCCTGCAATTTCGTTTATTGACCAAAGTAGGTCTTTAAATCCAAGCAGATGACGAAACATCACAGTACTGGAAAATCTAGGATTGATTTCGAACATTACCGGTCCTCTCTCTGTAAGCCTAAGCTGAGGATTAATACTACCTTGCAAATCCAACAATTCCGCTAGCCTGTTTAACATAACCTCAATTTCCATGTTTTCCCTGACCTCACCATAAACAGTAAGGCTTCCATCAAGTCTTCTTTTTAGAATTATTGTTCTAATCTCCCCTGCCTTACTTCTGTATAAACCACAAGTATATTCCTGGTCATCAGGGCTGAGATATTCTTGCCACAGATCATCAGGCCTCTTTGTAGAGTAATAATCAACCACTTCCTCATCCACTACCATGATCTCTTTACTCCCTGAACCATAACGTTTTTTTATAATACAAGGAAATGCCTTAGGCATTCCTTCACTTACTAAAGTCGTCCAGGGGTAGGATAGGCCTGATGATTTCAAAAAATCAGAGGTAAGAGCCTTGTCAAAACCTATGGTTAATGTCTTTTTATTTACTATTAATACGGGGGTACCGTCCAAAGAGCCTATAATATCTTCATTGAGAAAGAAACGCAATTCCGGTTCAGAGGTCGGAATAATCAGGTCAACTGAATATTTTTTGCATACATTCAACAGACTTTCGATATAAAACTTAGAATCCGCTCTTTCCACTATCTCAAAAACATCAAAAAAAACTGAACCTCCATGCTCTTCGTTAATATCACATCCAATTACCCGATTAGACACATTGGAAATTTTCAAAATCCTGCCTATATTTATCCCTATATCTCCACCACAGCCTGTTACAATTATGTTTTCAAAAACCATATCCTTCTTAAATGCCGACAAATATGATTATAGTTCTACCGGGATCGATTTCAGCAGAAATAGACATAAAACCTACATACTTATCAGTTCCATGACCCATTAAGTATTTCTCCATTACAACTCTCGCATTATGAGCCCCTGCCATTATCATAAAAGCACATGGCAAATGTTAAATTATTTTGTCCTCATACCTTAACTTTCTTGGCTCCGGTCAAGACTTCATGCAGATACGGCAAGTGAGGGTCAATCTTTTTAACATCGTCAATTATCAAAGAACTGTCAAAAGGTGTATGCTGAAACACAAGGCTTCGATTCATCGTGTCAATTACAAGCCAGCTTCCTGCGGAACTTCTGTCTCTGGGTTGACCAACTGAACCTGAGTTAGCAATTATGGTATTGTTATAGAAATAGACAAAAGGATAATGTGTATGTCCCATGAGCACAAAGTCAGATTCCGACAAAGCACACCGGTTAAGGATATCGTTATTGCAATCCGGATAGATGTAGCAATCGCGGTCCCAGGGAGAACCATGGCAGAGATCAAAGCGTAGGTTATCCTTAGTTACAGACTTAAACGCATGCAACCCGTTTAATTTCTCCATCCATTCCATACTCAATTTCTCAATGGCAAAATCAATACCACTTCCATATTCCCTTCTTACCCTGTCTTTTTCTGTCTCTTTGTTCATGACCTCTTTAAGCATTTCTTCGTGATTTCCCTGTATAACCTCTTTAGGCCAATCCTCTAACAACTTCAACACTTCATCCGGATAATAGTAATATCCTACTAAATCTCCGAGGATAAAAAGATACTCCACACCACACCTCCGTGCCTCTTCTAAAACGGCCTTTAAGGCATAGTGATTACCATGGATGTCTGACAGAACCCCTATCTTCATAAAATCACATTTTCAACATCCTTCTTCAGGTCACATAACGCATCCTCAAAACTGCGACCCTTTGGGAGAGCTTTTGAATGTTCAATTATCTGATCATGGCTATTGTCTCCGGCTTTATACTCTGGCGTCTTATCCGGGAGTAATATATGGCATATTATTTCAAGCATCTCAGAAATAGTATTAATATTGGAACCAGCGACTAAATGTGTTCCCTCTCTTCTGTTTTCTAAACAATAAAACAAAATGTCAGCTAAGTCTTCCACATATATATAATTCCTTTTCTGATTACCAGCTCCATACTGTATTGGTCTTATTCCATTAAAAGCATTATCAATAGACAGATTCAAACTTAGATGTTTTGGGCCATTCTTGCCATAAACACCACCTATCCTCAGAATGGCATATTTGACTCCCGACATCTTAATTAACTCCTCTGCTAGCCATTTACTATAACCATAATCTGAATCAAATTTGGGCTTACTATCTGATTCTATATATGGGTTACCTAAACCACATATAATAGCCGCTGAAGCAAAAATCAAATAAGCTCCTACTTTATTAGACCATCTAGCCAATTCCGCTGTAGCGAGCACATTAGGCACAAAAAGATCTGATCTTGAACTTCCATCCCAACCGATTCTGGCCCCTAGATGAACAACAGCATCTACTCTGGGCAAAGAATTTAATTTTACATAAAAATCTTCATCACAAAAATCTGAAACAACTTCGTTTTTCAACATGCGACTACTACGATTTAAAGAAATCACTTCCCACTTAGTATCTGCAAGCCTCCTCAGAAAAGAGCTTCCTATAAACCCTCTTGCCCCTGTAATCAATACCCTCTTTCTCATTCTATCTCTTTTCTATATTCACAAATATCAATTTTATTTAGACTTTTTCTTTTACCGCAAGCTCATTATTTAAGAGTAAATTCATATATATTTCTATTGCCAACAATAGAACTTATAGTATCAATCACTCTACCTACTCCTTCTCCATCCACCAACCTTCTGCTTTTATCTATTATTGATTGCATTTTTCCAGGATTATCAATCAATTCGTTTATACATTCTGCAATGTCATTCTCTTTAACATTCTGATACCAACCAAGATTTATTAAAGCTCCTTCTTTATCAAGGTTTTCCGATACGTCCTTTTGATTTTCTGCTAAAATAATCGTAATAGTTGGTAAACCTACACAACATCTCTCCCATGTTGTAATACCACATGCCCCAATAGATAAATCTGCTGAAGCCATCATTTCAGCCATATCCTCGACATTGTGGTGACAAATAGTATTTGGCATTTTAGATGTTAAGATTTTCATTTCATCATGATATTGATTCAGATCGCCAACAACCACATCAATAGCAATATCAGAACGATCAAGCATATGTATAGCTCGAAGAGCTTTTGATGTAATATTCTTTGAATCAGCGCCTCCCATAAATACCAGGATACGGTTAACCCCACCATCCCACTTTCTTAGATTTTCCCTTGCCTTTTGAAATTGAGGACGGAGCATTGCATATTCAGACCCTAATAACTGTATGCAGTTTTCAGGGACTAGACCATTATAACGGTTATCAATTTTACTATAGTTCTGGTCAAGAAGCAGGTCACAGTCATGCTCTCTATTAGCAAGGTCATCTATAACCATAACCTTTTTCACATGATCTCTAAGAGGAGATTCATATGAAATATCAATATCGTAGTGGTCTATTATCAGCCAGTCATGAGTGCTTTCATATTTTGACAGTATTTCTTTGGTCAATTTCCTATCCGTGTCAATATCAATCTCCCCAGGCAACTGATGAATTTTATATCCTCTGTTTTCAATATAGCTGATAAGGTTGCCAGGTTCCTCACGACATACGAAATTGATATCTGTACCTTTTTGTCTTAACTCATCAGCAAGAGTCAGACAGCGCATTACATGGCCCGTTCCAACATTTATTGATGCATCTGTGCGAAAAACAATATTCATCTGATCTTAAACAATGGCACTAATGGCTCAGTTTTAAGCCATTTATTCATTACGTTCCTTTCAATAATCTCTTTTAAAAGCATAAAGACCTCATTATATGCATTTAAAAGTCTTGTAATGTCCTCATCGGAATGAGCATAACTCATATTATGTGCTCCTAGAGTTAATACTCCTCTTGCAAAAACTTCCTGTAGAAACAATGTCTTTAATTCCCATTGTGAATAAACACCAGTGTCTTTAAATATTAAAAATGACCAGCAATCTTTACCTGTAATTGATAAAACATTTTCTATATCATGTTTTTTTATTAGTGAGTTAACACCCTTTTTAATTTTTCCGCCTTGTTCCCAGAGAGTTTTAACAACCTGTTTCTGTTGAAGTTTAGTCATGGTTGCAAGAGCCGCAGCAAGTGATAATGTTTCGCCTCCAAAGGTAAATGAGAAAAATACCTCTTCCATCAGTTTCATTATCTCTGCGCGGCCTGTAACTGCAGATACCGGGTAACCGTTAGCCATACCCTTTCCAAATATCGCAAGGTCAGGGATTACACCAAAGTACTCCTGAGCACCTCCATTGGCATAACGAAAACCGGTAATTGTCTCATCAAAGATAAGTATTGCTCCATTCTTTAGGGTTAATTCCTTGACTCCTTCAAGAAATCCATTGTTTGGCTCTGTAGAATTCATAGGCTCTATAATTACAGCAGCAATCTGATCTGGAAATTTATTAAACAACTGATCGAGTGAATCCAGATCATTATAAGCAAAGGAATGTGTCAAATCCCTGACTGAAGAGGGGACACCGAGGTTGCGGCTTGTCGAACCAATATACCAGTCCTGCCATCCATGATAACCACATACAGCAACATGGTCTCTTTTCGTATTTGCCCTTGCAAGCCTTATAGCACCTGCCGTTGCGTCGGAACCATTTTTGCCAAATCTAACCATCTCTGCACATGGGACCATCTCAACAATTTTTTCAGCGACTTTGATCTCTATTTCATGGGGAAGACTAAATATTGTGCCTTCTTCGAGTTGTGTCTTTACTGCCTCAGTAACATCCGGATCATTATAGCCAAGTGTAATAGAGGCAAGGCCATTTACAAAATCAATATATTCATTGCCATCTACATCCCATACATGAGAGCCATCACCTCTTTTTATAAAATGAGGCGATACCTCTTCAGGATATGCTGTTTTGCTTTTACTAAATGTTTGAGAACCAAGTGGAATTGTCTTTAATGCCCTTTCAAGCATTTGCCGGGATGTCTTATATCGTTCGGTATGCATTTTAATTTTTCAGAGCAGAGAGACAAAGGCGAAGTTTAAAGTCCATTTACAACTTCCTTAAAAACAATTTGTCAGCTTCTGCTGACTTTTTGGCCCCCAGATTTCGCTCAACATGACTGTTAATCTCAAGTAATGAAGGCTTCCTGTTTATCAATCCCAGAATATCCTCTGTTACAAATGTCGGATTTTGAGGGTAGAGTTCTTTATATACCTGGGAGACAAATTCAAAATCTTCCGGTTCATCTACTGTCCATCTTAAATGCGACAGATCCTCCTCATGTTTAAAGTAACCAACTTTAAACATGTCAAGATGCTGACGAACAAAAGGTGTTACATGTTCTCTATGCGAAGGCAGGATGGCTTCATGCCACGCCTTCTCAAGAACAGTAAAACTGAAAACCTCTACATCCAACCCATCAGGGAACGTATATGGAGCCATAGAGTTAGTTGCATAATCAATATCACCTTCAAAGTAGAAATTAATTACTTTATCAATTACTTCCGGATCTGTTAATGGACAATCGCCTGTTAACCTTACAACATACTCAGGCTTATATTGCATTGCCGTCTGATAAAACCTGTCTAATACATCATCAAGGCTGCCTCTAAAACAGGGTATTTGAATATTTATACATAAATTATAGATATCAGTATCACTGCGGTCATTACTTGTAGCAACAATAAGTTTATCTATTTTTTTGCTTCTTTGTATTCTTTCTATCTGCAAAGAAAGCATGGGGTGCCCAAGTATGGGTTTTAATACTTTACCTGGGAGGCGGGTAGATGAAGTCCTTGCCTGAAGGATCGCAAGAATCATAATGACTAAAATGCTAAGACAGTATTAACAAGATTTATATGACGCATTATCGGACAATCAGTTTAACTTCCATGAACTTGGATTTATAAATTTTGGCTCGCTTATATAAAACTCTTTAAAAGAATCAATATTAAGGTGATTATTGGTCCTGTTAAAGCTTTGTATATTATCTTTTAGCTGCTTAAGATTATTAACTCCTACTACTATATGGTCAATTTCCGGAATTTTTTTGATAAACCCAATTGCTCCTTCCACTAAACTCAACCCATTTAGGTACAAGAACCTTTGGTATTTTTGAAGTAGTAGCCTAATTTCGTTAAAGAATGGATGGATTTTGTCGGGATCCATTAAGAGCAGGCCTTGTAAAAAGATTGAACGTGCGTGGACCTCTATGTCCTTATTTTTTAATTTCTTTAACTCATCCCCTTTAATAAGCCGTTGATCCAACACATTAACCGGAACCTGTATCAACTCAAAGTCATAAAGGTCTAACAATTGATTTATTTGTTCTTTAGTGTAAACAGAAAATCCAATTTTCTCAACTAATCCCTTACTTTTAAGTTCGTGCATTACGTCATAAAGGAATCCACTTCCCTCTGCAAGCGCATCATCTGCATGGTGAACGAGTAATCCTGCTACACTTGACAGCCTTAATCTTTCAAGTGACTCATAAAATGCACTTTTTATAGTATTTCCATCAGCAACAGTATATCTGCTTTTTTTAAAGGAAGGAGTCTTGATAATTATGCGAAACCTGTTCTGTTCAGGCAGGCACTTACCGATAACAGATTCACTATCACCATAAGAGTATGCTGTATCTAACACATCAACACCATTTTCTGTGGCAACCTTTAATATTGACTGCACCTCTTTAAGGGAGGTTTTGCCTGAAGTGTTAGAGACTCCATAGTCTAAACCAAACTGGGCAGTTCCTATCCCAAGTTTCAAGAAAGAACCTCTCTTAGAGTACTAACAACATAGTCCTGTTCTTTCTCCGTCATTGAAGGATATAAAGGAAGGGTAATTGCTTCTTCATAATACTTTTCAGCCTCTGGGAACTGTCCACACGAAAAACCAAGTCTACGGTAATAAGGTTGAGTATGAACAGGGATGTAATGGACATTAACGCCTATACCTTTTTCACGCAGCTCCTCGAAAACCTCTTTTCGTGTCTTTTTTATTTTGTCCAATTTCAACCGAACAACATATAGATGAAATGCTGAATGGGCATCTGAGTACTGCCAGGGAATGGTTAACGGAAAATCTGAAAATAGTTCATTATATCTACGCACCAACTCTCGTCGACGTACAATAAACTCATCAATTCTATCAAGCTGGCTTAATCCAAGCGCTGCCTGTATATCTGTCATTCTGTAATTCATTCCTAGTTCAATCTGTTGGTAATACCACGGTCCATCCGATTCACCTTCCATAAATTGATTATCCCTTGTAATACCATGTGTCCTTAAGCGAATAAGTCTTTGATAAAGGTCGTCTTTATTGGTTAAGACCATACCACCTTCACCTGTTGTAACAATCTTCACTGGATGAAAACTAAAAACAGTCATATCGGAAAATTTACAGGAGCCAATTTTCATACCTTTATAACTCCCCCCTATGGCATGACATGCATCTTCAATAATAGTAAAGTTATAATCTTTGCCGAGATGATAAATTTGCTCCATATCACAGGATTGTCCAGCAATGTGGACTGGCACAATTACTTTTGGAAGAGAATCATTTTTTTCCGCCTCGTATAACTTAGCTTTCATTGCATCAACACTTATATTGTAAGTATGAGGGGCAATATCTACAAAATCAAGCTTAGCATCACAATATAAGGCACAATTTGCAGATGCAACAAAGGTATTTGGTGATGTCCATAATATATCGCCTTTCCCAAGCTCAGCTGCTAAGCAAGCTATATGAAGTGCGGAGGTTCCGCTTGAAACCGCTACAGCATATTTGACTCCACAATATTCAGCTACTGCACTTTCAAACTGTTCGATAACAGGTCCTTGAGTAAGATAGTCGCTTTTCAAAACATTTACAACTGCGCTGATATCTTTTTCCTCAACCCATTGCCTTCCGTATGGGATTGTCTTCATCACGTCTCTATCATTTCCCTCATCTCAGCAATAGTAAGAAACCATGGATTTGTTCCTGAATTATACTCAAAGCCTTCCGGGAGTGGAGTTCCTCCATTACTTTTAAATCGACTTCCCCAAAATTGAAAATCAGGCTGTACTACATAATGATCTTTATATTCAAGAGTCTTTCTTGCATCATCTTTTGTTACCATAACTTCATGCAGCTTTTCACCAGGACGAACACCAACTATTTTCGTTTTACATTCCGGAGCTATTGCCTTTGCTAAATCCATTATATTCATGCTTGGAATTTTAGGCACAAAAAGTTCACCGCCAACCATTTGTTCAAGACAATTCAGGACAAAAGCCACACCATGTTCAAGTGTAATCCAGAACCGTGTCATCCGTGAATCAGTTATGGGGAGTACACCCTTTTCTTTTTGTTTAAGGAAGAAGGGAATAACACTTCCACGGCTTCCAACAACATTTCCATAACGAACTACACTAAAAACACTATGATCACGCCCTACATAAGAGTTTCCTGCTATAAACAATTTGTCCGAACAAAGCTTTGTAGAACCATAAAGGTTTATCGGGTTGGCTGCTTTATCCGTACTTAAGGCAATAACTTTTTTTACTCCCTGATCAATCGCAACATTGATAACATTCTCAGCGCCAATTATGTTTGTTTTAACCGCCTCAAAAGGGTTATATTCTGCAGCCGGAACTTGCTTCAAAGCAGCGGCATGTAACACAATATCAACCCCATGAAAAGCCCGATGCAATCTTTCTTTGTCTCGCACATCACCAATAAAATATCTTATTTCTTCTGATTCTTTGAACTGTTGTGCCATATCGAACTGTTTTAATTCATCACGGCTGAAGATAATTAATTTCTTAGGCTTGTATCTCTTTAAAATTATTTCAGTAGCTTTTTTACCAAAAGAGCCGGTACCGCCTGTGATTAATATTGTTTTGTTATTTAACATATGATTATAAGAGGTGCAAACAGGACCATTTTGAAAATCCACTTTTCAAAGTGGGCTGAAGTTATTGCCGAGTCCTCTTTTTCAGTTCCTTAGAGAATTCTTTATTATCCATTTCAATCTTGACTTGCGTCGGTATTCTCCAGTCGCATTTTAAGCGTCTTTATCTCCTCTTGTAGCTTATCATATTCCACCAGCCTTTGTTCTAAAAACTTTCTAGTTATCTCTGCCTTCTTTTTTATCCCTTTTGGAGTAAGGTAATACAAATATCCAGCCTTTTTATGTGAGCTTTTAAAACTTTTCAGTTTGATAATCCCTTTTTCAGAAAGTGCCTTAATTAGATAATTAACTTTTCCCAAACTGAAATCAAGCTCTTCTACCAATATCCGCTGAGTAGATTCCGGATTTTCATGAATGTGGTTAAGCAGTTTTACGTTTTCTTCAAGGTGTTTCATTTCATTATTCTAAATATTTTGATATTATAGACATGCTGCGGAGACAGCTCCGCCCTTTCAGTTACATTTCAACTGTTTGGATTCTGTGGCAAAATAAAAAAATATCAGCCCCTTACTGAACAGAAAAAACCGGAGCGTGCTGTCTTATTTTTAATCACAAATCAACACGTCGCCAGACGTACGTTGAATTAGCATTAACCCTGTCCAGCAAACCATTTGTGATTTGTTCAACAGTTGAACATTATAGAAACACTATAACTCTAAGTCAATGAAAAAATGATGATTGAGAGGGCCTTTGGATCATAAGGATACTAGACTGGATTACAGGATATAAGGGACTGATTATGTCGACGGGACATAAAAATGATAGTAAGCAATATTCAGTAGCAGATACTGTTTTTTTGAAAATTGTTCCAATATCTCCTTAGTTGCATTGTACCGATACCAGCTAATACAATTAGGGAATGTATACACGGCAACCAGTATTTTCAGTCAGAGCCTATTCAGACCTCCGATTTTTCTTGGTGTACTTACTATATCAGGAATAAGTTTCTATAAAATAGTTTTCTCCATCAAAAACCGCTACAGAAGAAACGATTCTTAATTAACTACAAACAATTCTTACCTTATGTTGTTTTATTAATTGTTTTACCCACAAATGCCAGCATTCCACCCCAAATAAAGCCAGGAGCTTTTGCAAAATCCAATGTGACCCCTATCAGGCCAATTATTATCCAATTAAACGGAAATATAAATGAACACCCAACCTTTCGCCTTAAAGGACGTATTATTCCCCTGAATACAATAGACAAAAGAAACAACGAAGCAACGTATATTTTAGTTATATGCGGTATATAGAAAATACTATTTACATTAAAATGTGCAAATATATAGTTCCATTTATAGATTAATCCTGAAGTTAAGACAGCTATAACCAAAAGATACACCTTCTCAAAAACTCCAAGCGTGATTTTACGATTCCACGGTCGCAAAAATCCTTTAAAAACAACATATAACACAACCAAAGAAGCCAGATATATCTTGGTTATGTGTGGAATATACAAAATACTATTTTCATCCCATCCTGCAACATAGAGATTCCACTTAAAAATTAATATAGTGAGTAATATTAACAAAGCTGACATATATAAATATTTATGGCCTTTAAAGACTTCCGTTTGAGCACCCGCCATAGCAAACTTATAATATTTCTTTATTGCTAACCATAAGCTACCTGGCAAGCCATAATATATTGAAACAAAATCTCTTACAGTATCTGTTTTGTACCCCATAGACTTTATCCGTTCAATCCATTCAACGTCCTCTGAAGAACGTATGCTTGGAATAAAACCTCCTGATCTCTTAAAAACTTCCTTTTTCACTATTGATCCAGGCAATGTACCATTAGGGCTACAACCATATGTTGCAGCCCTTAATAGCTTTTTAAAGTAAGTATCAGCTTCAAAAAGAGTAAGACCGCCAACAAAATCTACATTCTTCCCAACTGCCATCTCTACACATCTTTCCATCCAGTCATATTCAGGTACAGTTGTTGAATCCAAGAAAGCAATCCATTCACTTTCTACCATCTCTACCCCTATATTTCTTGCGCCACCTGGATAAGCAGAATCAATCTTAATATACTTTACAGGAATTTTGCCATTCCACCCATTTATAAGATTTGATATTATATTGTTTGAACTAGAATCAACTATCACTATTTCCCTCGGCGACAGTGACTGGTTTTCAATACCCTGGAAGATTTCCGATAGATATTTTTCATTATTTTGAACAGGAACCACTACACATATGTCAAACAAGTCTACTGTTTTCTGTTCGTTTTTAGTACTAAAACAACCTTTCTCTTCCATAATTTGGGCCTATAATAAACATTATACTTCAGTATAGGACTATTTGCTGCAAAGTGCTATCAACCAAGAAAAAGAAGTTGTTATTTTATTTACATTAACTTCTTCAGAAAGAAATTTATGAAATGTTCTTTTATTCCGATGGTTGACGTGGTCTTGATCATGTTCACACTGCAATATGTTCTTTCACCTCATCAAGAATGTTTTGGCAATTCAAATCTTTTACAAATTTAATCAATTTTATAATTTAACAACAAAAGGACTACTTGTTCGGTACTTTGTATATTCATATTTATTCAAAACAGTAGGTAGCCAAAAACTCATCTCTTTAATTTATTCAAAAACATGTCTTTTGCACTATTAACGGAATGATTGCTAAGGAATATAAAACCAATAGCACCTGGCAACAGGTTGTTTACACAAAACAATAAAAAGCTTGCCGTTACAGCAATGGCCGGGGAGACTCCGAAAGAATTAAGCATTAAGGCAGCCACGCCTTCCCTAAGTCCCAAACCTCCAATTGTTATGGGGAAATTGCTAATAAGCACAATAATTGGCATTACTGAAAAAACAGCTAAAAAACTTACATGTCCAAAAGCGTTTAACAATAAGCCAAATTGTACTATATTAATACCACATACAAGAAGACGTATAAGTAAGCATAAATTTTTTAAACTATAAGGCAAATCTTCAACAGAAATAAATAATCTTTCTAATTTCTCCTTAAAAGGCAGCATCAACATCTTTTTTTTTACAGGATTGTATAAAATCGGAAACAAAATAATGCATAGTAATAGAATTGAAGAACCACCAAATATTACTGCCATTTTCACACCAAAAACGAGTAAGCAGCCTATAGTTGATAAAAGGAGAAGCACTTGTAAATCAATAGCCTTATCTAACAAAGCAACCCCTAACAACACTTCTCTATTACCAGATAAGAACAATATTCTTGAAAGTTCTCCAACTCTCATAGGAGTAAACAACCCTATGCCCATTCCTCCAAGATAGGAGGTAGCAAAACTTTTCCATGTCGCTTTGAATCCGGAACCATTTACTAATAATTTCCATTTATATACACCAAGTAGAACAACTATAGGAGACATGAACATCGCCATTAGAACTTCAATATGCCAAAGCTTATCCAGATTACCGGAAATATGTTTCAATCCAATCTTATGTACAACAATAAAAATAAGGATTAAAGTTATAATAATTTTTAATATTCCCACCAATTTCTTATTCATTGACATCCATCCAGCAAAAAAGATTTAATTCAGGAAGATTATATTACTTTCTATAGTAGTGATTAATTAGAGCTGTTCCTCCTTTTACCAAAGCCTTAGTATTACGAAAAAAATACTTAGTTTTAAATGGGTATGATAAAATTATTTTTGGACGCAAATAAAATTCCTTAAAAGCCAATTTGTTCAATTTAATCAAATCATCCTCGGTTAATCCATAAGGTATAAAACTGGGCTTAACATGAAAATGCAACTCCCTCCAATCAAGGTTAGCTTTACCATATTTCGACAAATCACCATATAATTGAGAGCCAGGGAGAGGTGCAAAATAGTTAATCTTAAAATCATCCAGTTTCAATTTCTTTGCAAAATCAATTGTTTCCCTGATAGTTTGCTTTGTCTCTTTTGGCAGGCCCATCATAAAGAATCCAATGCTTTTTATACCCTCTTGTTTTGTTAATGAAACGGCCCTTTCTACTTGTTCTAAAGTAATTCCTTTTTTAATAGTATCAAGGACTACTTGAGATCCACTTTCAATACCAAATCTAATTTGCCAACAACCAGCTTTTTTCATGATTCCTAGTATATCTGCATCAATACTACTAACACGTGCCAAACAAGACCAACTGAAATCTAATTCTTCTTCAACAATATATTCACACAACTTTTTTGTTCTTTTTTTTGATAGCATAAACTCATCATCGTTAAAACGAATATCTCGAATTCCATAGTTAAAATACAAATCTTTTATCATCGCTATAATATATTCTGGGCTGTGCATTCTATATTTATTTCCAAAAACACTCCTATCACAAAAAGTACAATGGAATGCACAACCTCTAGAAGTTATTAAAGAAAAAGACGGTGATCGTAGCACCGCATATAAAGTTGGTGTATAATTTTTTGATATATCAGGAAGTAAATCCCATGCAGGCATTGGCAATTCATCCAAATCCTTAATAAGCGTTGCTGGCCCAGTATCATTTATCTTATCATTTTCTCGAAATATTATCCCTCTAACACCTTGTAAAGGGAGGCCGTTTTCTAACGCATTTAACAAATCTACAATCACTTTTTCCCCTTCACCAATTACCCCAATATCAAACTGATGAAATTTGGACATTGTCTCTTTGGGAGTTGCAGTTATATGGGCTCCTCCTATTAAAATAATTACATTCGGAATTTTTTCCTTGATCATTTCTGCCAACTTTGCCGCATTATATATTGCCAATGTCACAGAAGTAAATCCTATATATCTAGGATTTCTTTTAATTAACATATTTACCACTTCATCATAGTTTAGGTTTAAAGCGGGCATATCAATTATTTCTACATTTAAATTATTATCGCGAACAACCGCTGCCAAATAACATATACCTAAAAGAGCTTCATTACTCCCACCAAGCGCTAATTTACCGTACATCTCTTCTGAAGTTAATGGAGGACTAATAAAAACAATTTTACTCATGTAAAACTCCCAAATTAATATGTTTTATCCTAAATCCCGCAAGTTCCGCCTGGAACTCTCTCATTGTTAATTACAACATCTTTTTTAACATTGCTTGCAACTCTCAATACTTTTCGTATAATACGCCATATTAATATCTTCTAATAGGAATTATCTCTTTATATATTTTATATGTTTTACTCTGTTCTCTAATTCTCTTAAATTCAACACCTTTGAAAGAACAATCATAACTTAGTTGGCAAATTGCTCATGTTATGTGATGTTAATTCCAACCTTTCTATAATAAAAATAAGAGCAAACAAGAACCACAGAAAACGAAAATTCATAATGTCCATATCAATACTCTGAATAATAAAACCTACTAGACTGGAAAATATAGCCCACGATAGAATCTGAAAATAGTTGTCTTTAGCTACAAATGACATATTCAGGGCTTTCCTTATTGCTTTACTCCATAGAAAGATAAGTGCTATCAATCCTATAAGACCTGTTTGTGCGGCTTTACCCAAAATCATACAGTGTGGGTCCATAGCAGGAAAAATGCCAGGCAACTTTCCCTCCATTTTATATCTTCTTATTTCATCATTGAATACTCCTAATCCAACCCCTATTATTGGATGGTCCAGTATCATCTCCATAGCAACCCTTTTTAATCTGTAATAGGTAGTATCTATATACCCTATTTCGACGCTGACTTTTTCTAATTCCTTACTATTATCAGTAAAGGCAATGTTAGGTTCTATATTTGTACTGTTTTCGACCGTTGTCTTCATTATCTGAAAGTCAACAAATTGCCACCTGGTAATCAAAGAAATAAATAAACCAAATAAAATAATAAATATAGCTGTCAATACCTTCAAATATCTATAATACTTTTCAGGCCTTTGAAACCTTGATAAAACCAAGTAGATTGCTACTGCCAAGCCGAGCCATCCTCTCGAGAATGTGAAGAACAAAACACATATGAATAATATTAAAGTAACATAATAAAAGAGACGCTTTTTACCTGCTTTTGAATTAAGCAATAGTGCAAGACAGATTGGGAAAGATATGGTGAGATAACTACTGACAAACTTTGAATTAACACCAAAAGTAGAGTAAGCACGATAAATGTTGCCTAAATAGGGGAAAGCGGCATATTCTTTCACAAGAAAGGTTTTAATATCAAATACATAGGCCAAAAAAATACCCAGTATCCCAAGAAACGCTACCAAAGCACTTGTTATCAACCAAATGTTTATCACCATTTCAAGCATTTTTCTATCTCTAACAGCATTAACAATAAGATAGAATAGTGCTATCAAATAAAGGATACCGATAAATTCAACAAGACCATCCTTGATATTAGAAGAATTTAAGATGGACAGCAAAGAGGCAACTAAATAGAATACAAGAGGGACAGCAAGAGAAGTCCTGTTAAATCTTATCTGGTTGTGACAAAGCTTATATAACCAGGCAGGCAGAAGAAAAAGAAAGATAAAATCTACAATCTGGATCTTTGACCCTATAGGCCCAGGGAAGAGAGGATTTCCAGGAGTATAGATCATTATAGGAACAGACAGAATAAGCAATATAAGGCCTATTGTCTCTATGTTATAATGTTCAATATATATATATTCTTTTATTCTTCTAACCATTCCCTGCTAGAAATATTTGTCACTTTATGTCATGAAATCTCTTCAACATTATAGTCTTTATTGTTTGATTTTAGTCGATTGATCAACAATTCACCCAGCAAACCAATCGATATAAATTGGATTCCCACAATCATAATAAAGACTCCAAGTAATAAGGCTGCTTGATGTCCAATTCTGCCTGTAACCAATAATCCCCTGAGTGCCAGGAAAGAGTCCAGGCAGAAACCTGTCATAAACAACATAATACCGCCAAAACCGAAAAGATGTAGAGGCCGATCTATATAACGTCCAAGAAACACAAGAGTCATTAAATCCAAAATACCCTTCATAAATCGACTAATTCCGTATTTTGATTTACCAAACCTCCTTGGTTTGTTCTTAACAGGAACTTCGGCAATGCGATATCCTCGTCTATAGAGTAATACTGGAATAAACCTATATAGCTCCCCATATAGATATATATTTTTTAAAGCATGTCTCTTAAATATTCTAAAAGGACAGTTTACATCATGAATTTTAAGCCCTGTAAACAATGACACCAATAAATTGAAGCAGATCGAAGGGACTGTCCTTGACAAGCTTCCCTTGCCGCCATGCTTCCATCCTATTACTACATCATAGCCTTCTTCAATTTTTTTTATAATACATGGTATATCCGAAGGGTCATCCTGCAAATCACCATCCATGGTTATAACATAATCTCCTTTGCAATATTCAAAACCAGCGTTGTATGCAGTTGACTTTCCCTGATTTGTTCTTAACTTTATTATCTTAACATGTGACATTCTCTGTTTTAATTTTTTTAGTTCTACAAAAGTATTATCTTCACTTCCATCGTCCACAAAAATGATTTCGAAAGACTTACCTGTTTTTGAAAGCTCTGCATGCAACTGGTCCCCAATAAGCTTTACGTTTTCACGTTCATTATATAGCGGGATAATTATAGAAATGTCCATATTATATTCCGTTTGACTTTATTATAAGTTTACCAATCCGGTCACATCTTAAAATTCAGTTAAGAAACCCAATAAACAAAAATACCTATCGTTTTGTCTTAGACATAAATGCTTTTCCTGCCTAACTCATGAAATTGATTGAGTTGGTTTAACATGATGGCGTCCGGAGAATCTATGCGTTTGTCAATGACTGAAACGGTTTGGTCAGTTGCTAACTTTGGCAACCGGGGACTGTAAATATTTATACCTCCTACAGCCTTTGACAGCAGGGAGCATAAAGATTCGCCAGCAGCTTTCGCTGCCGTATACTCGCCCATGTTCAGCGGCTGCTCAGATAGAAATACAGTTGACGGATAAAAATAATTTTTAATTCCTTTGCTAGCCGTAATCTTGAATATTTTATTAAACCCAGACACATAATAGTCACAAAATCTCATAAAAACCTCATTACGAAACCGGCCTTTAGGAGCTGAACCGATATAAGGCGAACAAAAATAGTATATATGAGAAATATCATAACATTTCTGACTTATAATTCTATCAAGTTCAGCCTCGTCCGACAAAATATCTAAGCTGAAACAGTCGGCTTGCAAGCCAGACATCTCTATGTCATTAACTATTTTTTCCGCATCTTGTCTACCAGTAGCATATGTTAAAAAAACTTTTGCACCTCCGACTGCTAATATTTTTGCCGTTATCTCCCCTAATCCCCTGCTCCCTCCCACAACGAGAGCTACTTGCCCGGCAAAAGAGGCTGAATCTACTTTCTCTTGCACCTTTTCAATAGAAGATTGCACACTAGGCATTGGCCGTAAAAACCCGGTAACAGTTCCTTTTGCTCCCGGTGAAACAATTTCAACCGTTACAAGATTAAATCGACCATCATAATTTACAACCTTATATTGCATCAATGATTCACCTGGCTTCAAGTTGACAAATTCCATCTGCATCCCAGAAAAAACCGAGTGCAACCCAGGACACTTCATACCAATGAGACGAGTAGTAGCAAGAATTTCAGCCACCTGTAAACCTGGAATGAATTTCACAACAAAGGCAAACAGTTTCATAGCCGTTTCCTGGTGTAGTACTAACTCAAGATCCCCCTCTGCCTTAGAAATATTTTCACTATTAATTGCCGTATACCCGGTGTTATCAAAAAGTATAGATTTTGGCTCATAGTCATCTAAATAATGAAGATTTTTTTCTCTCTGAAACTCAATTTCAGCAGTAAGCGTAGTTTCATTTGAAGTTCTCAGTCCCAAAAACACTTTTTCAGGAGAGTCCATAATCAGTTGACATGTAACTTTTTCGTCCAGACCAGCCGGTTTTAAAAATTTAGCCTGAAGTTTCCTTAAGACTATATTCTCAGATATACTCTCCAGCAGGCAGTTCAACCCCCAAAGTAATAAATGCACACCATGAACAACTTGTTTGCCAAAGGTAAGCCGCCGAGCAGTAACAGGATCCATGTGGAGTGGATTGTAGTCACCAGAAAGGCGAGCAAACATATCTTGATCTGACTTAGTAAAAACTCGATTTTTCATAAATAAGTATTTTCGTCAAGATACAACTGTATGGTACTATACTTTACTCCTAAAGTATCCATTAGAGACAATCTACTCTCAAGTAAGTTACAAAGATGAATCACCATCCATCAATGACATATACCAAAAAACACCGTTTTGACATACTGTTTTCATATCCTGTGTCCTAAATTTGAAGTATGGCCAATTTGGAATAATACGTTTAAAAGGCAGAAACCGCTTAACGATTTTCCGAATAGCTTTCGGGAAACCTATAATTTCTAAGGTATCAACTTTCAAATCTCTAACTTCTCCAACAAGCTTAGAAATTAAGATCACAAGATTCTCATCGTTCTTGAAATCACCAAAAATATCTATTATCAAACACCGCTTGAGTTTGAGATGTTCAACATGCTCAATTTTCAATAAAATATATCCAAGAAACTGACCTTTTAAATAGGCACCATACATATGGTAAAGAGATGGAGCAATATTAATACGCCATTTTAACATTGCAACACTACGATCAGTGTAAAACACCTTTTGCTCTCTTTTTGTAACCCAAAGCCTATCAAGTTCTTCCCCCAAATTATCTATACAGACCCTCTTAAGAAACAAATCCTGGAGGTTAGGATATATTTCCTTTTGCTTCAGAATGGTAATTATTTTAAATAATGGTGTTAAAAAAAGAGCAGTACCTGATGCAATACTACCAGGGAACTTACATTTAATAAAAACAGCACGCAAGAACTGCCATGAATTATAAACCAGAAACAGCACCTCATTATAGTGAGCCTGGGGCACCGGCTTGGCTTTAAAATATTTAGAAACAGCCGCTGAATGCTCATTTGCCGTCGTATTAAGCAGAGCGGACACTTCTGGTTGCTTAAAAAACTTTAAAGCAAGTTTGAGCCCATGACTCTTATATTCCGGAGCAACCGCATAGGCTCGGGCAGCAGCCACGAAAACTTCAGAGCCTTGATAACTATACATCATTGGAATATTAGCCAAATAACCAACGATATTACTTTCGGCTTCAAGTACCCATCCAAAAGGGAAATCTTTACCAGCTTTTTTAAGGGCGGGGCTTTTACGGTAAGACTGCCATGCTTCAATAGACTCTGAAGGCATTCTTATTTTACGAAATAGTGACTTTACTTTTTCATAATCATTTATCTGAACTTCTCTCAATACTGGATGAGTGGTCATTGTAAACCTAACTTCCCTTTGGTCACTTCTATTATTTCTCCCACACTAAGCATGCTCACAGCTTGTTCTTCGTCGTAACTAATACCAAATTCCTGCTCTAGAGCTAAAATCATATTAATATGATTCATCGAGTCCCAATTCTCGACATTGTCAGACGTAGTTTCGGTGGATATTTTATCAGGAGAAACCTGGAAAATATTTACCAGTACTTGTATCACCTTTTCTTGTATATCCATGACCCTTCCAAACAATTTATTTTATACATTCCAATCACATCTCTCAAAAATATCAAAACTAAAATTATTCATGTACAAATACAACTTAGTCAATAATTACACTTCGAAAGTGCGGTGGAGCATCAACACCACTATCCATGATATTGAGTCGTAACTTTTCATCAAAACCACATCTGCTATAGAAATCCGAAACTTGCCGGTTTTTTGATGTTGGCAGATATTCACCCTGGACAACTTCAACTTTTCTCAACCTGGCAGCCTCAATAACACAAGACATAAATGCGTTTTCAATACCTCGGCCAATAACCCGGCATGACAATAAAAAGGTATCAATTTCCGCGGTATCGCCAGAAAATTGAAGAATTACAGCACCAACAATACCAGCATCATCGTACTTATCTTTGAGAGATAAATATAGAACGTCATATGTATCATTATCAATAAACTTCTTGATATCAGCTTCGCTATATCTTTTCGTAGTTAGATTGAATTGATTGGTGCGCTGAGTCAATTGCGCAATCCTCTGGATAGATTTCTCATCCGCAAATTTTACCGTTACTTCCATTTCAAGCTTCTCTAGAAACTCATCAATACAATCAGAGCGTTTTTGAAGTTTTCTGCGGCCAGATTCAGCTTGATACATTTTTGTCCGCTGCCTATCGGCATCAGAATACAGCAAACTGTCAAAATATCCTGTTGAGCCAATAACCTGCCGGTAATCAAAAGATTGTTTGGGATCAACCAAAATCACTTCAACCTGGGGCAAAATTTCCCTAACCATATTTGTCTCAAAATGGCTGTCATCGATGAATACAAAACTATCCAGCCCAAGATTCAGAGATTCCGATATGTTCTTAATATTACCCACTTTGTCTTCCCAGTTTATTTCATATGCCGCAATATGTTCTCGCTTAAGAAGCATTTCCGGATGCACATCAAATACTTCCCAAACATCTTCCTCATTATTTTTTGAACATAAAGTCAGTATCACACCTCTGTTGTGTAAGTTAACAAGCTCCTGCTGGAAATCATAAAAGCCACCCCCAGGTCCATGCTTTGACAGCTTGATCCCATCAATTCCATCTTCACCAATAATTCCGCCCCAAAGGGTATTGTCACAGTCAAGTACAAGACATTTTTTGTTCTTACCCTTCAAAGCATTAATGTATTTAAAATCTTCTTTAGCAATAACATTTAAGGCATCAAGCGAGTATGGTGCTGCGCTAAAATACCAGAAACGATTATCATAAAATGAATTTATTCCAATTTGCGTAATACAATCTGCCAAATCTACATAAAACACATTGGTAAATCTAGAAAATATTTCCTTCATTTGCACTTCTAACCTTTTAAGTGTACTGCTTTGCGAATCAGGCAACTGATCTTCCATAATTCCTAAACTTTTATAAATAGGCGTTTCAAGTCCATGCCATAATACAACGGCAGAACATTGCTTCCTGATGGCTTGCAGAGTCTGCTCAACATAATCTAGAACCCTCTCAAGCTCACTCTCTAGCTGTTCAGGGCTTAAGCTCAAAAAATCTCTTGCAAGAGGCCATGAAAAGTCTTCTAATTTTAAAAAAATTAATATACAGTCCGTTTCAGACGTAAACACCGGCTTATTGTCTGCTCCCAAGCCTCCATGGCAATCTTGAAGAATATTATCATAATTACCAACAGATACGTTTGCCTCAAAACCAGACTTGAAAGCATAATATTGAAGGTAGGGGATAATTGATTCAACTGTAATATTTCTCAAAACAGCAATACGATAGCCCTGCAGTTTGCTGTTTGGGGCTTGTTTCAATACCTGCTGTATCTCTGATAGAGATAGATTCATTTCAATGATTCACTGTATTAAAATCTTATATATTGAACCTAATGATTTCAAAATGAGGGAAGTTCTGGCTGATTGATATGCATCGCTCCGATGACATATTTTTAAGTCCTTCCCAATATACGATCAAATAACTCAAATGCCCCTCCTGCAGTTCCAAGGACATATTTCTTATCTACAGAATTAAACAAGTACGACCTTCCTATTGCGTGCGGGATGGTGCTTGTAACACTATTGTTTGCAAGAGATGTAAAAGCATACTTAACACCTTTTTCCTCTAAAACCTTTTGGGTAGCACTATTAAATGAACCTTTGTTACCATATGGATATGAAAACACTTCTCCATCCCCTCCCCAGCCTTTAATGTAATCAATAGATTGCTCAATTTCCCACCTGAGCCATCTGTCCGGCAAGAAAGCAAGACGGACATGGCTCATTGAGTGAGAAGCCAGTGTGACCAATTCATATTTCGATATTTTCTCAAGATCTTTCACATTTAACAACTTTCTCTCTGTTAGCGGATCCCGGTCAGAATCGGTTTCAATTAGCAATTTATCCAATAACGCTTTTAACTGGCCAATATTCAGGCTCATTACTTCATGAAAATAATCCTCAAAATTATATCGCTCTTGGCCTTCAAACTTTTTAAGCATGTTATAAACTCCAAAATGGAGGCAGCGACTCCTCAGGCCATCAAGAGATTCACCGTCCAGACAAAAGCCTACTGGAACAAAAAGTGTTATAGGAACCTGATATTCTTCTAAAATTGGCACAAGTTGTAAAATATTAAAGTCAGCATCATCTATTGTCAGGATAAGAACAGGCGTCCTCAACTTGCCCCCTTGCGGCACAAATAATGAATCAAGCCCTGGAACGCAAGGTAGGAGGCTATACTCATCTTTTAATGTCCGTATTTGTTGTTCTATTGTTTGAAACGAGACTTCG
>CAZPAM010000002.1:0-9724 GCA_964584595.1 uncultured Candidatus Scalindua sp.
ATACTCATCTTTTAATGTCCGTATTTGTTGTTCTATTGTTTGAAACGAGACTTCGAGAACATCACCTTCTGCCGGTTCGTTTGAAAAATAATGATAGTTTATAATAGAGAGAAAATCATCATTCTGCCGCCAAAAAACAGGCACCAGCCTAAAGACATAAACAATTTTTGCAAATAAATAACGAATTTTTAACCGATTTAACATCTATAAGATACGGCAAGAAAAATAGCAAGGGAACCAAAGATACTTCAAGTTCCTCATGGTGTACATACACTCCCAAAACCTTCATGCTGAAGTGCCACTAGTTCACCTCTACCAACAGCAGCTCCACATTAATCATTTTATTGTGACTTAATTGAAGCTTGTCAAGTTCCTGAATGATCACAAAAAATGGCTTGAGGTCGTTGTCGCCATAACCGGAGAAAAATTAAAGGAGTGCCCATATTATATCCACTTCAACTTTATTACAAATTTGCGAATCCAATCATACCGAAAAGGCCATATAAGCAGCCCAATAAACAAATAATATATTCCTTTTGTAATATTTTTCTTTCTTAGAAACATCAGGCCTACAGATGAGTATATCCTTCCCTCAAACCTTATTTTTTCTATTTTAGGAACTTTACTTACTTTCTTTAATTCAGCATAATACTTGCGGCTTATTTCTAGCATGTCTTGAAGCCTTGCTTCAAAATCAGAACTTATACTCCCCTCTCTGATTATGTGTTCTGATAAGGGCTCTTCTATAAAACCCATTTTGATTTTATTAATCAATCCTAAACGGAGCCATAAGTCATAATCCTGCGCGGATGGCAGTTTGTTATCAAACAAGCCCGCCTGATATAATATGCCTTTTTTAATAGTTAAAGCAGAAGTATAAAGGCAGTTTTCTCTGTACATGGACAGGAATGGATCTATTTTATTGTTAAAATATTTTGAAGGATCCATAAGATTTTCTTTCGATCCATCTATGGCAATCAGGCTATGGCAAACCAAATCAATATCATCATTTTCAAGAATGTATCCAACAACGCTTTCCAGTTTGTTATGACCCCAAAGATCATCTGAGTCTAAAAATGAAATCCAGTCCCCACTTGCACTCTTGATTCCTTTATTCCTTGCAGCTCCTGACCCTTCATGTGAATTAATTAGGATTTTATTCTCTCCATGCCCATATCTATCAAAAACAGTCCTGGCTGTTTCAACTGTATTGTCTGTTGACCCATCATCAGAAATAATCACTTCATATTTATTGTATGTCTGTGATAATAGCGTCTCTAATGTTTTAGTAATAAATTTTTCAGAATTGTATGTTGGTATTACTACCGAAATAAATGGCTCTTGCATTTTGTCTCTAATAGTGAAAGAAGAAGTTTTAATTTAATAGGACACAGATTTCGCAGATATCCGCAACTCGAAGTCTGATATCAGAGGTCTGACTTTATTTCACCTTCTGAATTATAAAAGGATCAGAATTGTTAATCATTTTTCCAGCCTTAAGGAAGCAACTATGATCTTTTAAAGGATCGAAACGGACCTACTATTAAATCAGGAAATCAGTAATGATTTGTCTTGCATTCAATCATTGTGGCTTAACTTAATAATTATCAAAAAGTCATCCTTCGTCATACCGGTCAAACACAAATCTTTTTATATTAAAACGCTTAATAAAATTTAATTTCATCAAGAACTTTGGAGGAATAGAAATATATTTTAAACAAAGTGCTAAATAGTATAGTATTTTTTTGTTTTCGACACTAAATAACAACATCTGCCTCCAATAAAAATAATCTTTATCATCAACATTTTTCCGTTTTAATCCTGAAACAGAAACACCCTCACATTTTTCGTCTTCTGTAAATTCACGAATATTATCTTTACGCAATTCATTTTCATATAAAGTTGTCCCAGGAAAAGGAACAAAGATGGCAGTAGTTGTGCTATAAACTTTACTTTCAAGGTTTAGCTTTATTGTGTCTTTCAATTGCTCTACCGTCTCTCCTGGACCACCAAGCATATTAAACGATATCCCCTTTAATCCATGCCGATTTATAGTGTCAAAGGCCTTAATTATTTGCTTGTTTGACACCTTCTTATTTAGAACAGTATTTCGATATTCTTCATTTCCTGATTCAATACCAACCCAAACTTCTGAGCAGTTCATTTCTTCAAGCAACTTAATTTTCTCGTCAGTCACGTAAGATGCAGTGGTATTACAACGAAATGGATTGTTAAAATGTTTCTTATAAAGTTTAGAAAAGGACTGTAGCCAGTTAACATCCAATAAAAAAACATCATCATGAAATGTCAGCATTGTATCTTTATATATACCAAGAACAGAAAAGGCATCTTCCAACTCTCCCATACAATACTCCGGACTTTTTTTTCTAATTTTCTTACCAAATGTTTTATTATAAAACTCATTGGCACAAAAAGAACAACTAAAAGGACAGCCCCTTGAAAGTATAAACTCCGGACTTCTTTTTAGTAATTTTTTATTGAAGATACTTCTTAGTGGATATGGTAACGTGTCAAGGTCAATATAGTCAGCTTTCTGAAGCGGCTTTACTGGAGTTCCTTTTATATAAGAATTAGGAATATTGCATTTATCAGGATGAGTTTTTATTAAATCATAATTGTCTATAATCCATTTCATAGCCTCTTCACCTTCACCAGACACAACTATATCAACATTCTCAAGCGCGATTACGCTTTGCCTATCTACAGTTGCATGTACTCCACCAACGACTATTAGTCCATTGCCCTTATCTTCTAATTTTATTTTATTAATAAGTTGCACTGCTAATGAAAATTGTTGAGACGGAAATGATATAGCATGAATATTAATGTTTTCTTTAATTTTAAACCCTTTACGAAAATCAGCTAAATCAAACATATGTAAAGATATTTGACAATTCTTTTCTTTGGCTAATGCTGCTAGCACGCCAACTCCTTCATTATAAATTACGCCACATTTTTTCTTGTCTGTTCCGAGATAATAGAATTCTATGATCATAATAAACTTTCCTTATAACTGATCATGATTATTTTTAATAAATGAGTTTCGCAGGGTCACCTTGATAGTCAGACTCTGGCCTTACTGAAGATTTTTCAAAACAACTTTTATAAAAGCAGGCTTCAGAGGGAGGATTAGAATATTTTATTTCTTCATAAACAGTGTGAATATATTGAGGATAATATTTTGGAGGGTTCGCACTCAATAAAAACCTTTTTCTTATAGCCTTAGCACAAAATGGGACAGCACATAATATTCTTGTGGGATGCAACAGTAGATAAAACAGATAATTACTCGCTTCAGTATTTGTGGAGTATTTATCTAATATTCGATTTGCTATTCTAACCGGTAACAATTGAATCTAAATGTTCTAATATTGAAAGAGGGCATACTGAAAGGAAAAACTTCCTGTATATTTAAAGTATTGATAATAAATCTATTCTTGAGTCTTAATAAAAAAAATGATCTCTTACATTTATATCATTTCTTTTGCTAAATAATAATTTGTAGCGGTCTTCAAAAACATTGCTTTTTATCACTCGCCAAAGTCTACTGCACACGTAAATTGGACCAATAAGTCCAGTATAGACAATAAGTATGTGACGAAAATCAAATGATATCGATACGATAGCATTAATAATGATTTGTGTTATTGCCAGAATTATTAGTACAAGCGGTGACCAATGGTGTTGAAAAATAGAAATAGCTATTCTCCATAATCTTCTCACTAGCATCATTATAAAGTTAATTGACTTCTTTCCCTGCTCTTCTGTAATTGTCGCCGTATCGCTATTAAGATCATGCCCTTCAGGATTGTCAATGGTCTCTGTTCCCTTTTGCATTCTTTCAAGGCGATTCCAACTAATCACCGTCCACCCACAACCAACTACGCTTTTATCAAAAATTGGAGTTAAAACAGATAGAAATCCACAGATAATTATAAATACACTTGGCTGATCAGCAAACGACCCTATAGCCAAACCGGTAAACATGGCAGCATCTCTCAAAAAATGTACATACCAGTCCAGAAATGCACCCAATAAACTGCTTTTCCTGTTGTAACGAGCAATATCGCCATCGCAATGATCTAAAAGAGAGTAAATATAGAAGAAAACAATACCAAGAACAACAATCCAAATGGACCTAGAACATAATAGGAACCCACCAATAATACAAAATATACCAGAAAGGATAGTGACTGTATTCGCAGAAATTCCTAAACGAAGAAATATCCATGTAAAATATATGGATATTTTTAAGTCACACCGCTTCTTGAAACCATGATAATTAAATCCAATTGCTTCTCTGCTTTCTACTTTTGGTTTTTGGCAAATATTTCGTAATTCAGAAATGCTTTCCATATAGCACTTTTTATTATTTAACTAAGATCTGCTCAAAATAAGGTTGTTGTATTAACGAGCACTACCTTTAGGCTTTAAATGTTTCAATGTGTTTGAAAACTATTTGTAGATATTCATTTACTTTGTTCGTATTTTCTCTCGTTTCATCTTTGTTGTTTTTCTTATTAATTAAGCTTATATTATAATCTTTTGTATTTATTTTACTTCCCTTACTGACTTTGTATTTAGTTTCAAATTCAAATCTATGACTGTTATCACTAATTACTGCTTTATATGTTTGTCCTATAAAAATATCTTCTGAGTAAGTATACTTCCTTTCTTCCTTTCCCCCCAGACATTTAGGAAGCCTACCATCAATTTGTTTATCATCAAAATTAATATTACAATTCTTTAAAAGTATTGGGAATGCATCAACATTTTCTATAATTTCGTCAGAGCTTATATTAGGTATATTTCCACCTCTTACCATTAGTGGTACCTTAACTCTAGAGTCAGAAAGGCTGTGATTATGTTTACTGATAACTTGTGTTCCATGATCGGAGCAAAGCATAATCAAGAACTCATCGTTTTGGTAATTGCCATCAATGTAATCATAGACAAGTTTAAGATAAAAATCTAATCTCTTTAGCTCAGTAAAATATCTTTCCGTTTTTATCTTATCATACGCTTCAAATGGTGATTTTGCACCGGCGTCATAATAGTCATGCGCTTCTAAACTGTTTACAGTCTGGCAGCTTATGTCTGGAATATCATAAAGACTATGATTAGCCTCAAGAAAAGAAAGCCAGCAAAAATGATCTCTATTCTGAAAAGCTCTTAAGTGTTCTAAAAAAGATGAAACAATTTCCTTACAATCGAGATTGTATTTGTAAAGAACTCTATCGAAACCCTTTACATACCCACAGCATGGTGAACATCCAGTGACTCCCGAAAGATATGATGTCTGGTAGTCATCATCTTGAAAGTATTCGCTCAGAATTGAATAGTTTTCTCCTATCTGTTGATTAGCATTCCTCGCATACAGTTTATGGTTTGTTGTATATTTCCCAGAGAAGAAAGTTGGTACACTTGGTAAGGTCCAATTCTCGTTTGCATAGCAATTGTTAAAGACAATTCCTTTTTTGAAAAAATTATGGGTAAAAGGCATTAACTCACTAAAAGGTACCAGTTTAAAAGCTTCGGTTGTCAAAGAATCTACAAAAAGAACTAGAACAAGCTTTTTTGAATGGTTTTTTTCTTGAAATAAAGGAATTGTTTTTCCCAATATATGCTCATGATCTACCTTTACAGAAATTTGACTATCTTTTTTAAATGGCAAATAATGGTATCTGTTTTGGGCAAGGTTAGCCAAAGTGTACTTTTCTTTATTAATTGATATTTCGGCCTTAAAATTATTTTGACTTTCATTGTTGGCATTATTGTTGATTATAGATAAAGGCAAAACACAATCCTTGGCAATATATAGATTGGATATACCAGGAGGGACTTTTTCACCATATACTATTTCAGTCTTATATTTAAGGTACTCATATAAAACTATTGCTTTACTGGGGACCCAAATCTCATTATAGTATTGGGTAAAGTAACCTCGTTTACCATCACTACTAAAAAGTGGTCTGCCAAAATATAATTTCCCGTTCGGAGTTATTGGAAAATGTTTACAACATTGATAATTCTTTTTTACGTATTTAAAATAGAAATACTTTCCGATTATTATAATTATTGTTGGTAAGCTACGATAGAACTTTAATAGTATTTGATTCATAAGCTTCTTTTAATTGTAAAGTCTCCAAAAGAAATAATACAACAGATCACACGCATCCAAATCAAGAATATAAAATAGCCTAACCTTAACGTATAATGAGTTTAAGCAATTAACAAAACACAATAAACATAAGAGGTTGGGCCATGAGCTATAAATTTATACTATATTTTTATTATGCCACTGGCGATGCATTATTTAAAGGTTTCAGCAGATATCAACAGTTTTATTCTAAAAATACTTCACTAAACTTGCAAAATCCCGGATTATTGTTCTAATCCTGATAATAATCCATCCAGCATTGCAATATGCAAGTACATCGACCAATTATTGACTTAGTAACTAGCAAATACGGAATCGATTAGCATATCTTGCCGGAACCAGTTCCTTCAAGTGAGCAATTCTTTCATCCATTCCTGGAGCAAATTCATAGAATCTATAGCACTTACCACAAAAGGTTGGCTTTCCACTTTTAAATCCTTCGCGCAAAGCGGTGGCACGTTCCCCCATGAAAATATCCATAAAATCATTGTCGTGAATGTTTCCAATCTTTAAACGACCTGCGTAATCCCCACAACAGGGAAGAACATCACCATTTGGCTGGATAGTAGCTGTCTTACTGATCTTGGAACAAGTATATTCATTTCTTGGAACCATGTAATAATAATCACCAAAATCATCTTCTGGTATAGAATCAGGCGGCCAGGCCTTTTCATTATTAAGAGACGGGTTCACGGGATAGCCAACTACGATATGGTCAGAACATTCAGCCCAAAGATCAAACATCTGCCTAATGTTGTCATCCGTCATACTTGGATATATATGAATCATAAGGAAAAATTGGTACCTGGTTTTTTTCCTCTTATAGTATTTATAAAAATCCTTAACATTTCGGTAAACCCGATCGAATTGTAGCCCCCTATATTTCATCATACTTTCGTTATCCCAACCCTCTGTAGACACTCTAAAAAAATCAATGTTCTTTTTTACAAGAGTATCCATATGCCTGTCGAGAAAATATCCATTAGATGAAATTCGAACTAAGAAATGTTCTCTTTCCAATTGGTCCATATACTCTTTAAATCTCGGATGCAACAAACACTCGCCCATCCCATGCAAAATCATATATTTGAATTTTATTTCATTAAATATTTGAATGGTTTTTTGAAAGGTTTTGTCATCCATGTGATCGGATAAATAACTATCCTGGCTAAACTTGAAACACATATTACATGTTGCATTACAGGCACGAGTAAGGCATACGTTCACCCATACATCAGGCGTGTTATTAATTCTTTTGATTATTCTACGCTGTAACCCTATCGTCTTACGGACAACCGTCGAATAAATTTGCATAACAATTCCTCTCTTTTCTGCTGTGTTTTTTAGGAAATTTACTCCTTGTTTACACAGTGTTTCTTGACGGGGAGCAGTATAATATATTTAACTCTTAATCTTTGGTAAATCCTCACATTATATCTTGTCAAGATTATTTAAATTGGTAGGGAGTTGGAGAACCAGACTGAAGATTTTTGATTTCACGGTCATAATCTTTAATTTGTTGAACAATGTCAAGATTCACATTCTTTGACCACTGATCTAATAAAGACTTTACAACCGCACCCATTTCCCCCTCTCCAATCCTGACATTATTAAGAGAAGTTACCGGCAAGATGCAAAATGGTGTACCCGTCATAAACGCCTCATCAGCAGTATAAACATCGTAAGGCTCAATATTCTTTTCAATACATTCAAGACCTAATTGATTGGATATTTCAAAGACATAATCTCTGCTGATTCCTCGCAAGACATTTCTTCCTTCGGGTGTAATAATAGTATTATTCGTTACAATAAAAAAATTATCTCCAGTTCCTTCTGCTATATAACCGGAAGGATCAATCAGGAGGGCCCAATTATTTTCACCTTCATATCCGGATACTTCAATATTTGCCATCTGATAATGAAGACGGCTTCTGTTTTTAATTTTAGGGTCCAATAAACTTGCAGGAATTGCTCTTTGTGCAGGGATTACGGCATTAATACCGGTATCAAAGAGACGACCCATACCTGAAACCGTCCATTTCAGGGGAAAATCGGCAATAATAACAGTAGGTTCTATCTTATTTCCAAAGACTGGAGCATAGATAGATAAAGGACCTCTACTTACGTTGATCATCAATCTATGCTCATCATGATGTTCAAAAAATGGTTCATTTGCTTCAACTGTTTTGAAACAAGCCTGCTCCATTTCTTCTATCGTCATTTGAAGAGGAATCCTTAAGATTTTTATTCCTTTATACAATCTGACCAAATGTTCGCGCAGTTTAAACTGCTTTTTGCTGAAGGAACGAGTCATCTCAAAGACCATATCTCCAAACATCATAGCAGAATCATAGATAGATATTCCGGCTTCTTTCTCTGGAATTAACTTGCCATTTTGATAAACTACTCTAGTCATTATACGTTCCTTTTTAAAATTTCCTTTTTATATTAAGAAATTCCATTCTTCTTTTCACTTCTTCATCATATAAAAGTGAAAATCCATATCTATTATAATTTAAGACATTATCTCCATTAATATCCACAACACCATCAATCGTAACATTCTCTTTCTTTACAGCTTCAACAATTAAAGATGTATATGGGTCCCTATCAAATCCTGTAAGTGAAAAGTTTGTATGGTATTTGCCGTCCTGATACTTATGTATAAGCCCATTATCGGCATAAAATTTCTTATTCATACTCTGCCATTTTTTCTCAAAACCTTCTACGTGTAATGGTTCTTCCAATTCAGCAACAGATGATTTACAAAATTCCATCTGCTTAATGTCCCCAAAACCAACTTGAGACAAAAGAATGTTAAGCATATCAAAGTCATATGTATAAATATGTGCATATCCTCCTATGAATTCTGTCATATTTCTATCCATCAATATTGTATCCTGTCCAGGTGAAACGATAAAATTCATTAACATTCCTCCAAACCCCAAATCTCTTCTAATAGTTTCATCTTCCTTTAATAATTCATTAAAATACTCCTCATCCTTTTCCACATATGCCTTTGAAATTCTCCATAAATTTGGAGTCAATAGCCTGATTATTCCACCTAATCTCAACACTCTGTTGAATTCAACCAAAACTTTCTGGATTTTAAAATGAGGTATATGTTCAATTACATGAGAACAAAAGAGTAGAGAACAAGCTCCATCGTTAAGCGCTATCTTAGAGGCATCACCTTTTATATATTTCTCAGATTTTCTACTTGCCTTATGATCTAATATCATCCAACTCTTCTTGTCCCAGGTTGGAGACGCACCAACATTTAACTTAATTTCATTTTTTCTCACAATCCATCCCTTAAGGAATTAATCAACTTTTATTTACCTTACTTCCTTTCCATGACTGCCACAAACCAGTTATCGTTGCCATCCGACAATTTATCTTCATACCAGATAGTTTTGAGAGGTTCAAAAACATCACCAAACAAACCATATTGTTTTAAAAGCATAATTGACGATTGGACGTCCAACCAATCTGTCTGCGTGTCTTGATGCCATGGAATATCACGAGAGTTTTTGTACATTT
>CAZPAM010000002.1:9824-136021 GCA_964584595.1 uncultured Candidatus Scalindua sp.
CAATCTGTCTGCGTGTCTTGATGCCATGGAATATCACGAGAGTTTTTGTACATTTGCTCAAACTCTCCGATCAAACGACCGTCTTTAATAACATAATCGCGGTAATCGTCACTTTTTATTTCCCGGCTTGAAAAATCCATCAATATCTATCCTTTCTTATTTGTTGGATCCAACAAGAAGGTTTTCATTAAGGCCTCACATATCCTGAGGTCCTCTATGGAATCAATTTCAAACATCTTCCATAAATCCATAATTGTCATACCAATTCTTCCCCCCAGACGATTGTTGTACTTCCTAAGAACATCTGGTTTGAACAAATAGAATGAGCCGTTTTCGATATATCTGTTTTGTATATCCTGGCTACGTTGCCGATTCTTATAATCATAGTTTACACTCTGCAATGTATCGTCTGAACCCTTTTCCCAAAAAAACAAATCATTAACCACGCAGCAAGAAAACATTGAATCACATTCCTGCTCCTGAAAGCTGCGTATCCCTCGCTCTATATCACCGACTTCTCTTAAAGGCGATGTTACCTGGGGTGCAAGAACGATATCAACTCTACCAACCCTATTTTCTATTATTTCCAGCGCCTGAGACCAGCCGGATTCGGAGGTAGCAAAATCTCCCGAGATCTCTGCAGGTCTCAGAATGGATTCGACACCGCAATTTCGTCCAATGGAAAGAATTTCCTCACTATCAGAACTGACCCAGATCGAACTGAGACCCTTTGACTGTTGAAGTTGTTCTATCGTCCAGGTAATTAAAGGCTTCCCGCAAAAACCAATGATATTCTTTCCAGGAATACCCTTTGAACCTTCTCTTGCCAAAATAATTGCAACAATTTCTGCCAACAGCCCTCTCCGTTACCGATTAGATACAAAGGGAATATGCGCCCTTAGTTTCTTTGCTATCGAAATCTCTTTAGAATTTATGTGTATTCTACCATTACCCATAGCCTTTTCTATTTTTCGAACAGCACCCACCATTTGACGAAATCCATCAGGTTCTATTGAAGCCGCTTGATCTGAGCCATACATAGCTCTATCTAGTGTTATATGTCGTTCTAATGACGTAATACCTAAAGCCGCAGCAGCATACGAAACTGCTAAACCAACCTCATGCCCGCTGTAACCAACATCACATTGATATTGTTCACGCAAAGTCTTAATACAATTCAAGTTAGCATCCTCATCATTCATTGGATAAGTAGAGACACAATGCATAAGTTCAAACGGGCAATCTGCTTTCCTGAATATATCTACAGCCCTGTCAATCTCTTTAGGTTCAGCCATTCCCGTAGATATAAAAGTATATTTCTTTTCTGAAGCTACTTCCCGAAGTAAATCTTCGTAAACAATTATTGCAGAAGCAATTTTATTATATTTTAGGTTGAATTGACGTAGAAATTTTTGGCTCTCAATATCCCATGCCGATGCAAACCACTCAATTGCTCTTTTCCTGCAATAGGTATCAATCTCCTTATATTCAGCAAGACCAAATTCTATACCTTCCTTTTGCGCTCTCATCGTGGTTCCCCAAGGACTTTCCCTGGGCGAATCAAGTATTTCTTTCGAATATACCAAATCAATAGTCCTCTTTTGGAACTTTACAATATTTGCTCCCGCATCCTTTGCTTCATCAATCAATTGTTTTGCAATCTTTATCTCCCCATTATGGTTAATTCCCATTTCAGCAATAATAAAGATTCTTTTAATCTTTTCACTATTCATAACTAACTTTCCATTAATTTATTATTTAATTTGAACATCTTTATTTAAGATATCACTTCCAGTAGGCACTCCCCAAAAATGGCAATATGAACATAACGGAACTTTATCTCTTCTCCCTTGCCTATGATATTCTAACCATTTCATCCTCTTAGGGGAATCCCAAATCTCTTTTAAAGACTGTTCTTTAGCATCTCCTATAACACCAAGTCTTTCAGGATCAAATCTTACGCAAATTGAAACTTCACCTTTATTATTAATAGATAAATGGTGAAGAAAATCCAAACATATACCTATTTCTGGTATTGTCGGATTCTGTTTATAGTTAAAGCTTCCCAACGGAGAGTGAAGTACTCTCGTTGCCATAATAAGACCTAACTTTTTATACCTTTCAAGCTTAACGAGACCATTAATCCTTAAAATTGTGAAGGGTTTCTTGTTCCCTTTTATTTTGAGAAACTTTTCAATAATCGTATACTGATCATCAGCTTCCGGATCATTTTCTATAATAGAAATTGCTATTGTGTCCAGATTGTCTATTATTTCGCCTGCCTTTTCAATCAATAGCTTTCCATTTGTAACAATATTGGTTATCTGTTTGTTAAAAAGCCTAACCGCATCACCAAACCTTGGATATAGTAATGATTCACCATTATTATGTAGTTGAACAACTATATTAGGCGGTAGCTGTTTTGATATATTTTCTAATAAATCAAAATCTATATCACCATACTCTAAGGCCAGCTCTGGTATTTCTTTTTCTACTTTTCTCCTTCCGCACATCCAGCAACTTTTATCACATCTACTTGTAAGTTCAATATTAATATTTCCTAATCCATTTAGACTATTATTACCCATATTATGTATACGCATATAAGAGAGCGAGATATGTGAACATACATTATCAGCAAGTCAATAATTCAGCAATTTTTTAATAACTTCATTAGTATTGCCATAATTAGGAAAAACCAACTCGCTCCACAATAAATTCCAGTCTACATCTAACGGCTTATCATTAATAAATCTTTCAATGATTTAGTGTAAGTCCTTTTGCATTAACAATATACAGGTCTTTTCCATATCTTATCATGTAATATTTAATGATCGATACCCTGGATTTCAGCAACCTGTTTAAAAGCGCTATTGAATTTTATCAAATTATGATAGCTCCCTTGCTCTATTATACAACCTTTCTGAAGAACATAAATATAATCAGCATTTACTATTGTTGATAATCTATGAGCTATCACTACTAAGGTAGTCTTATGTGCAATTTTTTCAATCGCACTTTTGATAAGCAACTCAGAGCGGCTGTCAAGGGCACTTGTGGCTTCATCGAGAATTAGCAGCTCCGGTTTTCTCAGTAATGCTCTTGCAAGCGCGATACGCTGACGCTCTCCACCGGAAAGCTTTACGCCTCTCTCCCCAACAATAGTATTATACAATTCAGGCAAATTCATAATAAACTCATCTGCATTTGCCAATTTACAAGCCTCTATAATCTCCATTTCAGTAGCTTTTTCATTACTCCACAAGAGATTATTTTTAACTGTATCATTCAAAAGAATTGTGTCCTGCGGAACATATCCAATATGTCGTCTAAAAGAATAAATATCGAGTTCCTGTAAAGGCCTCTTATCTACTAAGATTTCGCCTTTATCAGGCTCATAAAATCCAATAAGCAAATCAATTAAAGTAGACTTTCCAGATCCTGATTCACCAACGATTGCTGTCATCTTACCTTTTTTAATTGTTATATTAATATCATTCAATACAGGATTATGGCCAGGATAGGAAAAATTTACATCTTTGTATTCAATGCCATCATCTATCCTGTTAAAAATAACATTACCAGTTTTTTGAATGTTTTCACTTGCCAGTCTGTTCATACGAGCAACCTGTTCATAGCCGGGATAATAGGTCACGATAGCATGCTTAATTGATGTGAATCCTCCCATCATCGGAAGAAGCCTTAAAAAAGCATAGCCTATAATACCCATCTCTGCGATTGTGAGTTTAGAATACTCAGATGATATATACATTGTAATTATAATAGCCACCCACCCTAAAGGCTCAAAGATCTTTGGTAGTGCATTTTTTAAGGAATAAGACTTTATTTCATAATTACAACGCTCACTAAAAACCTCATTAAATCTTCTTACATATTTTATATGGTTTCCATATCCCAAAATAACTTTTGCCGCATTCAGGCTTTCATGTATTAGCTCCATAACCTTATTAGATGACCCAGTACACCCTTTGCCTAATTTATAACTAAATCTATTTAGAAACATAAATGGCAAGACAAAAAAACAACCTAAAGCAACCGCGATTACGGTAATTTTCCAGGAGATATAAAAAGGAACTGCAACATAAAATACTGCCCGTATAATATCTGAAAGCATGCTACCAATGGAAGCAAAAGCAGCTCTGACAACATCTATCTCACGGGTTAATGTATTTAGGATTGAACCATAACGCTGGGTATTGAAAAAGTGCCAACTGGCACTAAAAAAAGCATTAAATGTCTCTACGGCCATAGACTTTATCATAGAAAACTGGGTTTTTAGAATTAACCAGTTTGCAACAATTATGGAAGCACTAAGAAGAATATTAACTAAAAGAAAAAGAATTAAAATATTAATTTTTGTTACACTAATATTAAACAAATTTAATATATTGAATAATCTTTGAGTTATTGAGCTAATATTTTTAAGCTCAGGATTAATAAAGACATCTAAAACGGGAGCAACCAATAGAGTACTTGCAACCTGGATAAAACAGACAGAAGTGAGCATTAAAATATTTAAAACAAAAAGAAGAGGATACTTTTTATAAAATGTCCAGGCAAGCTTTAAGATTTTCATATTATTCCTTAATCGCTTTCATATTTTGCAATACATTTAACCATTATCCATATCTTACTCGAAGAACGATTGCTGAACCTGAGATTCAATATAGTTTGATGCCATCCGGCGAATTTTGTCTTCGCACATGGGTAAAACTGTTGAACTCTGTAAATGCGGGAGAAATAAGCTACTCTGATAAACAAATGCTTAGTGTACAATCACTCATACTACCTCCCTTTTCTGAGCATCATCATTTCCTTGGTGCCAGTATAGGCATTACTATTCTGATCAATCGTTTTACGTAAGGACCTATATTCAACAAAAATCTTTTTCCCTCCTAATTTATGCTTGATAAACCTTAGATATTCCCTGAATAAGCCCATCGCAAAAGCCAAGCCATTTGCTTTAATAATTTCCATGAATTTAACAATCCATAACAAGTGTCTAAGCTTGTAAACTAATGCTGGATAAAGGTAGAACATATCTGAAATGCTTTCGTTCTTTAACATATGTAATATAACAGGCCTCTTGCATTCTTTAAATACCATTTTATAATAATGGACAGCACCATATTTTTTCACATATCTATAGTTAACAATACTCTTAATGAACCTGGGGTAGGAAAGCAGCATTAATCGCGGATAATCCGTAAAGTTTATCGTTTTAGCACCATCGGCAGCATCCATATTTGAAACTAGCAGTAAATACTGCTCTTCCTCTTCAATCGTCGCTCCAATTAATCCCACACTGCGCCCATATTCATAAAGGGGAGTCCCAGGGAGTGCTTGCGCAAAATTTATGCTGACATTTTTCGGATTCTGAGATCTCTCCAGCGTCAAAGCATATGACAGAAATTCTGCTGTTTCTTTAATAGTCTCCGGGCATTCACCTGGCATTCCAATAACTAACTGAGGGACGGTATACAATCCTGCTTCTACTGTCCAGCGAATTGCATTGTAGTTATCGATAAGAGAAACTCTTTTTTCCATCACCTGAAGCATTCTCTCACTACCGGCTTCTACACCGTAAATAATCGAGTAGCATCCTGCTTCCTTCATCATAGCAATAATATCGGGGCTAATCTGACGTACACGCATGCCGCCCACTCTCCATAAAACATTTAAAGGCTTAATTAATTCACAGAACTCTCTTAACCATTTGGAGCTGGCACCAAAACATTCATCGCTAAAAAATACTACCCCGACATTAAAACGTTCAATCAATTTCTTGATGCGAGCTATAACTATGTCAGGAGGAATAATCCGTATGCCTTTATTAAATCGATGACAAAATGTACAACGAGTAACACATCCCTTGGAACAGAAAGCGTACGCAATACTCTTGTTCAACACTCGCTCTTCATTACTTATTGAGTCTGAACCTAAACGACCATTAGCATTATTGAAAATGTATTTCAATTGTTGTTGGTCCATGTCCTTAACATGCCGAAAGCTATATTTAATTGATGCAGAATCTAAAACATCCCAATCAACATCAAACATATCCTCTTTTGCAAGCTGGTCTGCATAACCTGTATTAACAAACCTTGCACCATCGAGAAAAGCAAGTCCTTTAATATCATAAAACTCTTTTCTTGATATGTTTCTTGCGACTTTATCAAACAACTGACAGCAAACTTCCTCTCCTTCTCCAAGCACGCAGAAATCTACCCCGGTTTTTTGCAACAGGATTTCAGCGCTTACAGCCATATTGCCACCTAAAACAATTATTATATTGGGCAAACGTTGTTTTAACTCTAATGAAAAGAATTTACAGTTTTCATAACCTGTAGAAACAGGAGCACTGATACACAATATGTCAGGATTATAATTAACTATATATTCAATAGCATCTTCCATTAATGGCCTTAAGACATCAATATTGTACAAGAAAGTGTCCTTGTATCCCGCCTTGCGTAGTGAATTAATAACCGCCATAGCACCATAGGGAGGTAAAGGGCTCGGCAGGTTTCTTTGAGGTAAGGTTATAAAAAGACTCTTTATGTTTTTATTAGTCACAATTCCTAGTCATAAACAAATACAGATGAATTTGTTATCATTATAGAACCAAACCTCATATCCATGCCTTCAAGAAGCATTCGTGTGAATCTTTTCAGCCATTTCAGGTTATACCTAACAACCTGTCGAGACACAAACTGCCATACTAGTTTGCGTTAGTGTTCAGCAAGAAGAATTTCTTGAAGACGCTCAATTGCTCTACCATCACAGTAAGGATCGATATTTGGCCGTATATAGTCATCTATGAATGCCCTAAAATCATCATCAGTTGATTTGTAAAGCCAATACTCAATGAGATCAACAAGTTCATTAAAGTCGTGTGCACATAGATTTGGGAAGTTCTCCGTAATTATGAATTTTTGAAAGTACTTATTTCCCGGATCGTATGAGATAGTCTTGATCCCTCCTGCTAACGATACATAGATCATTGTGGACGTGGCCCCGGAAATGACTAAATCGGAGCTCCCTAACAATTCATAATTCACTATTCCCTGATCATTTGTAACCTCACAAAACCTTTCATTTTGTAGAAGCTCTCGCAATATATCCTTGATATAAAACGGGATTTGTTTTCTTAGAGTACTTTCATATGAATGCTTACTTTTAAAAACAACATAAAAGTGTGGGTAGAGTTCAAGGACCTTCTTAATACTGTCAAAGATGAGATAATATTCCTCGTAATTGAAAGTACCTTTAGAACCAAAATTATTATCAAAAAATGATACCAATGTTTGTTTTGGAAGAACTCCCAGTTGGGACCTTATGGCCGTTTTTTGTTTGCAAGTTATATTTTTCGCGTAATCCGCAAAGAGCACACCATTATCAATATACTTTTTTACGCTGTTCTGATGAGCTCGTAACCATTTATTGGTTTCAATGTCCGTGACCGTCTTATCAAAAATCATATTTGACACATAAAGCTGTTCAGCATACTGGGAGTTTTTCCCTTTATCTACAAAGGTTACAGAAACAGAGTTGTGAACAAATATACTTTCTGCTCCATATTTACGAATCATTATCTCTCGTGTAACCTCCTGAGGATTCATCACATTCATAAACTTTTTCACATTATACTTATCGAAAAAAATCCTCCAAGATATAAAATTATGCAATGCAGATGATGCAGTAGTTGAAAACCAGCTCTGTCTTAAAATGGAGCGAATGCTCTTAAACCTAAACATACTAATTTCTTTATAATGGCTTTTTAGATAGTGGTACCTATTGTACTTAGATATAATATCATCGTAAATATCCACATAATTATAACCTGTCTCTTTTGTTTGTTTAATGAAATCATGTGGTTGATGGGGACCCAAAACAAACAGGACATCATCTTTCTTTATTTTCACTCCATCTATAAAGAAGTCCGCACTATTGCTATGTTTACAATTAAATTTAGTCGCTTTATAAAGATGAATTCCTATTGGGAAATATTTCTTTTCTTGATCATCTTTTCTTCCGGACATCTTAAAAAACAAAATCTCAGGATAAATGATGTTTGTAATGAAAAAATATATTTGTATTAGTAATTCAATGAAATAAAACTTTAGTAATATAATCTTTGGGATGTGAATATTGTCGTGATCCAAGAGTTGCCTTTTTCTCATTACGCTGTATATCCTATAGGAGAACCTTGCGGGTACAAAAACAACGGGGCCAGTTAAATTATTTCTCTTAATGACTTTGTTCACAAATTTAAATGAATAAAAAACAGGAGACATATTATAAAGCATTCTCCTTCTAAACAGAAACCTCGCATAAGTCTCTCCACCAAGGTCAAGGTATGGTTTGCGATCTTTTTGAGAAACCAGGTCTTCAAGCACCTTCTCACATTCAACAGCTGATTGGTGTTCAGTATAGATGGAATTTCTGGCAGTTATATAGTCATCAGGTATTTCACAATATTGTTCAACCGGTTTCTTTTTCAATTTGTCTAGAATTTTTTTATATGAGTAAACTTTTGCCGCTCCTCTGAGAACAATTTTATTAAATATCCTATGATCTTCTTCAACGATGGCAAGTTTGGACATGAGAGAGACCTTTTTATTACGGGACTAGTTATGAACTTTTAGTTAAATGAAGCTTTCATCCTTGTTTATATATTTGCTCATACTCTGCCTTTAACTCCATCCATATTTTATTACCTTCAGGAGTTAAAGATTCAGATCGTCTGATATCAGCCCATCTATTTTTGGGAAATTTCAAATACAGATTAAATGTTCGAGATTTCCCGGTGATTTGTTCTTTCGTAAACTGTGGCATATCGAGACAGGACGTTTCAGTATTCGTGGGCGCAATAAAATGAGGATCTTTCAGGTAACCCTTTTCGAGAGATAACTTACGCAAAGGTGTTCCATAAAAAGGAGTGAATATTGCGGCGCTTGCAACGTGAGGTTCTAGTATGCGATTTAGCTCAACTGTCTCTTCATGTAACTCAGGTGTCTCAGTGGGAAACCCGACTATGTTATTACAACTGTACCGGACATCATATTTTTTTATTAAATCTACTCCCGCAATTGCTTTTTTATTGGAATAAATTCGATTAATAACCTTGCGCCTAAACTCTTCATTACCATGTTCTACTCCAATACCAATCCTATCCAGACCAACTTCAACAAGATTTTTCAACTTCACATCATCTATTGTGGTTGGATAAGTCTGAACGTAAAAAGGGAGTTTGATATCAGCGTACTCAGAGCAAAACTCCTCTATCTCCTGTCGGCTGTAGGAAAAGAAGTTGTCGGCCCAAAAATGGAAATATTCTGCATTATAATTTTTGACAAAATACCGAATATCTGTCAAGACGTTCTTAATCGATCTTTTACGAAAATAGCCTTGCCCTGTCTTCTCCTTATACCAGGAATCCTGGAGAGGAGAGTTGCAAAAGGTACATTTAAGAGGGCAGCCTCTATGGGTCTCCACTGGGAACATTCTGTACATCACCCCGCCCATGGTCCTATAAAAACGATCATCATCATATATCGAAGCATCAAAGGGAGGATTCTCATCTAAATTAACGGCCCTGCCTAATGGTGTTTTCACAACATTTCCCGTTGAATCTTTAAACCATATATTCTGTAGAGTACTTAAATCTTCTTTCATTTTTAATTTTAAGGATAATGGAGCAATAATTTTCTCACCTTCTCCATTACAAACGATATCAATCTCAGGAAACCCTATGGCCACTTCAGGAGCAAAAGTAGCGAATACTCCCCCTAAAACATGGGGAATGTTCAGTTTTCTAACCGATTGAAACAGGTCACGGGCAAATAAAAAAGCACTTTCCGTTGCTGATCCCATAATGACATCAGGTTGCCACTCCTCCGCTTCCGCTTTAAAATCGGAAAATATAGATTTACCATCTTTTGTTTTATTTGCAGTCCTTTCATTTACAATGTTTCCTCCTTTGGCCATAAGAGTGGAATGCAGGAAGTCATTGGGGTCTGCATACAGGGCTGAAGTATCATATGCTTGTGTATCAAAATATCTCATCTCGATGTTATTTTCCTTAAAGATGCTATAAAAAAGTGCGACCACAGGTGGGACTAAGGACATTGTTGCCGGGTTTGCATTAAAAAAAAGAACTTTTATGTCCTCCAAAATAAATCCTCCAAAGCCCTAGAGAACAACTTAGGTTTTATTAAGCCTGACACCACCGCATACAACCTCTTATATAAACTTCCTTAACTCTCTTACCCAAACATCCGGCCAATCATTTCTGGAATAAGCAAATCTGTCACAAAATTCATTTCTCGCATTTTGCACAGTATTGCTATGCCACCACTCCTTAGGATTATCAAATATTCCATTGACCTTTTCAGCAGCACTGAGCGGATCCTTATAAAGTATGCCGGCGTCCCTTAATGCCTGAAAATAAGGCTCAGCTTCCGGCCTCATAAGAAATATATCGTGGTCCCAGAACAAAACGGTCGGTACATTTATTGTCAATGACTCCAAAAAAGAGGTATAGGGATGATCTATTACGACTATTTTAAACTTTTTCATCCAATCAGTAACTGATTTAGTTATAATAATTTCTATGTATGGATTAATCGCTTTAATAAAATCTACCTCATTCCTTCCCAAATCTTTTTTTCCCGGTCTATACATGATTTTACTATTAAGAGTTCCAGGTAATTTTGATATAAACTTTTCCTTGTCTTTAAAGTACTTTTCTATATCGTCAGGAAATAAAACCAAGTCAATTCTGTGCTTGTACCGAGGTACAGAAGTTCCAACAAACAACAATCCATCGATTTTTCCGACAGAAGTATTTTTTAAACATGAGAGATACGGGCTCGGGAGAGGTTTGCATCTATTCCTTCCATCTCCTGACCATCCCCAGGTGAAAAAGAAATCCTTATTTAGAGCCATAGTTTCAGATGGCGGTAATAATGAAAATCCATAAACACCCCCATGCTGCACCTCTATGAGCTTTGCCCCCTTCCTCAATGATTCGGAAGCATAATACTGAAAAAATGTATTAATGTTCCAACCAGCTGCAGATACTACGACTTTATGGTATGGCAAATTATTAATCAACTTTTTGTAGTACCAAAAGTTCTCAACATAACTCATAGGAATCGCATAGGGTATTACCTGAAAAAGGATTGATTGAAACTCGTCAGATGCGGCATCAACATTCAATAGACCTCTTAATTCATTTGATGAAGTTTCCTTTAATAAACCATCATCAGGTGTGTCTTCATTAATTAAATCAAAGCAATTAATACAATTCAGTCCCGATCTTATTCTCAGTCTTATTAAATCCTTCAAAGACATATGATACATTTCACTTAACAAAATCTTTCCGCCAAATATCCTGTCAATATAAAGCAAAGTCGTATTAAACAGTTTTCTTTTCCAGCTTTTTTTTATGACATTAATATTAGTTTCAACAATATAGTCTTTTTCAACTGTCCTGCCTGGGCATATTTTATGAGCAAACAAACTAAATATCATGTAGTTATGAAATTCACTCCGCGACTTGCTATTTAGTCCAACAATAGAATCTTCTACGCTATACGATACAGGATTACATTTTTCTTTAGGCAGGACTGATGTGTAAAACTCTGGACAAATTTCAAGTGCTTTCTTTAGTCTTAAATATCTGTCATAATATATTAAAACAAAATGAGAAAGCCACGATCCCAGTAGGATTCTCCAATATTTTTCAGGATAATCAACATTATGTATCAGGTTCATTTTACCAGACAAAACATGCATAATCTTCACATTAAGCTGTTCACAGTAAGTTACTGCATTTTTTCTTTGTATAGTGGGATACCAGGGAGATGTGGCAATACTATAATGTTTGCCATCAGGTAAATGCTTGAGAGAGTTTTTTGTTAAGCACCACGGGCCAAGGAGGATTAGGTCTGCTTCTAAATCCCAGAGATCATATAAAGCAGTAGTTGCCAAATAACAGGTGGAACTCATTTATCTTTTAGTAAATACCATACCAAATACATTTTTGTTCTTAATAACAATACTATTCAACCAAACTTATCACGACCAAAATCCAGCATATTTACTACTTCTTCTATTATCAAAAGTATTAGTTCTGCCGAATCGGCTACTCTAATTTCATCAAATCTATCCATAAAATTTTGATAGTTCAGATATATCTTAAAATTCTTCTGAAAGAATATTATAGATTCAAGCGCTTTTTTAAGATTGACTCTCGGTGTAACCACTCACTTTTAAGCATTGAAAGGTATATCAGATCTGTAATTCTATTGCCAACAATCACATGCTTTCTTAATCTTCCTTCTTGTTTAAATCCTAAAGTTTTAAGTGTAAAAATTGAACCTATATTAGCCAAATAAGCTGAACCCCATAATTTTCTAACTTTTAATTCGTTAAACGCAAAATCAAGCAGAAGAATAATGCTCTCTGTCGAAGCTGAGGTTCCCCAATAATTTTTATCACCAACTAAATAACCTAAATATGCTGTATTGTGATGGTTATTAACCTCTATCCTTATATTTCCAATATGCTGATCATTATCTGATGCATTAATCTTAAATATACCAAACAAGAAATTTGTTTCATTGTCAATAGACTGTACATACTCTTGGACACTATCTATAGTGGCAATATCAAAACGGCAGTCTAAATATTGGTTTACTTCCTTATCGTTCAGCCAGCTTACATATTCTTCAGTAACATCATCTAGTATAATGATTCTCAGATAGAAATCTTTTCCAACTAGTTTGTCAATTTCCATTTTATATAATATCCTTGAGTCAAACTTCTTAACTGCCTTACACATAGATCGTTCTTCAAATCATGCCTTTTGCAGACAGCCCATATAGTTTTTCCACAAGAGATCCATAAAGTAGGATGTCAAATATAAATTAACCCGCCTACAAGCAATAAACGAATTATCCATCTGCGCTATTCTTCAAGGATAAAAAGAGTAGATTTATATTCAACATGTCTACTATTGTTATTAAAGGTTAGATATTTGATGGGAAATATTCTGCAATAAATTTGACACAGAAACACCATTGTGTATTCTATGATCATATGTCACGCCAAGTATCGAATACTCATGGTCATGAGCATTAAATGGCAAACTACTGGAGTGTGCAAGCATGACACTAGTATATGGTGGCAAAATAGGTTGATGTTTGGTTATATTGAATGCCGCAAGACTCGTAATGCCAATGGTCATCCCTTTTAATTCAGCAGGAGTGAGTTTATTTTTGTTTGATTTCCGTTGAAGATCGATTATTGCTTCAACAAAATTGACTTGATCCAATGTGTCAGCTCTGTGTAAAACCGGCATATAGAGCTGGCCTTTTACATTAACAGTAAAACCTAGATTAATTTGACCATAATTAATAATGTGATTTTCTATACAGGTACTATTTAATTGGTTATTTGCAGCAACATATTGAACATAAAGCCATGCAAGTAATGAAAATGTTGGATCAAAAAACCAGTCATTTTCTCTTTTTATTTGTTGAGCGCGTTTTTTTAATGGAGAAATATCTATAACGGTTTCCAGGTAAGCCTGAATCGCGTTTTCTTTTGACCAGTTAATTGTTAATAGTGTCCCTTTTTCAACATTACTCAATTTCCTTTTATTGTGAGGGACTTCTATCGGCCTTGATTCCTCAGAATGGCAGGTTTTGTTGAGATGATTCAAAATTTCTTGAACACCAATTATCCCATCTACAGGCTGAATGCCAGCAAGATCAAGATTTTTTTCTTTTGCTAAGGATCTGGCTTTAGCTGTAATTTTCTTAACTTCGACTTGGTCCTTCTTTGTACTATCACTGTTAATATCTTTCTTTATTGATTGAGCATTAAAAACATCTTCATCTATTAATTCATCCATCGAATCAGATAGTATGAACATTGTTTGACCCATCTCTACCTCATCGTTTTCCTTGACCAGTATTTTCCGAATATAGCCATCGCTTTCCGGTGTAATAGAGATTGCAGCCTTTAATGAATCTACCACAGCAAGTTCAGTATTGGCATCTACAGATTGACCTACCTCTACCAATACTTCACTAACCACCGCTGTTTTTTCATTCACATCAATATGGGGCACAGATACTATGAATATCATTAATTATGGTAAATCTTTATAACTTATTCCCAAAAAGGTCTAATCACCTTTACAGAAGGGATTTTACAATTCCTCTTTAACCATTCCTCTTTTAATATACCAAACATCACAAAATCAACATATTTGTTATCAACTATTGAGGCTTTTTTAAGGACAGCCTCTTTTCTCATTCCTGCATTTGTTAATAAAGCAATGCTTGCAAAGTTAACAGATACAGTACCGGCTTGCAAACGATGTAGATCTGCAATATTAAAAAGATAATCTATTGCACCAACTAATGCGAACTTGGCAAGAGTTGTTCCTCTAAACTTTTTTTCACCAATAATATTAGAAATATCCGCCCAATGATTGTTTCGTGCATAATAACCACATGTCACATTCCCTACGTGCTCTCCATCATTGAATATTCCCCAATGATGACGTTTATTCTTATTGCATGTTTCTACATATTTAATCACATCTTGTTTGGTAACAGGGATTTTATGCCTTAAATCCATGAACTGATAGACTTCCGGATCATTTAACCATCCGACGTATTTTTCAGATACATCATCTAAATTCAATTGTCTTAAAACAACTTTTTGCGGATCAATCTCCACTCTATTTCTAATTAACGGTTTCATTGAATCCTTTGGATTTTTTTAATAGCAAAATCTACCATTTTGTTTATTGTCCCCAGATTATCCATGGTGATTTCGTGTTTCTCAATTATGAATTTATATTTTTCTTCATATTGGCATAATAGCTCTATAATTGCAGGAGAATCCAATATTCCAAGATCCAATATTATGTCATCATTATTAATACGGTCTGGAAGTGTTGTATATTGATCCGCCAGTAAAATGATCATTCTTCTAATATCATCAGCCATTTTATTTTTGTCAAACATGAAACATAACCTCTTTTTCAATTAATTATAAGGTCAATGATAGCATCTTTAATGTCAGATATTTGTGGCAAGACCCTCTCTTCTAATGCTTTTGAACACGGTATAGGTACTTCTTCCGCTCCTATGCGTTTGATTGGTTTGTCTATCCATTCATAAGCGGTTTCGTATATTTCACTTGCCAGCATAGCCCCCCATCCCGCACTACAAACGCCTTCTTCAGCAATTACCGCTTTCCCTGTTTTTTTAATAGACGGCAATATATCCAAAAGGGGTGAGGGTTTGACCAATGATGGAGTGACAACTTCAACAACAATTTCTTCCTCGTAATACAATGACCTTGCCGCTTCAACACCCAATGGAGCCATCCCGCCATAAACAATAAGAGTTACATCAGTATGAGCATCTGGGGCTACGCAAAAGGTCACTGTTGGGAACAACTTATTTGCAACAGATGTTATCTTAATAGATTTTAATGTATTTACATTTTCAGCATATTCCGAGGTGATTAGTTGTTGTGAGTAGAGAGACTTGTTTTCAATAAATAATACAGGGTCATCCATCATCAACACTGCATTCTGAAGCAAGCTCCCCGGATCATGAAAATGACTTGGCGCTATCATCGTTAAGCCTGACACATTCAGGAATAATGTTTCCAAAGACTGACTATGTGTGGCGCCATACCCCCTTCTTCCTCCCATGGGAGTACGAATAACGATCGGGACCTTTACTTGGCCATTATACATCCACGAAAACTTACTCGCACTATTAACGATTTGGTCAGCGCATAAGGCGAGAAAATCGCCAAACATTATTTCCAGTATAGGACGTAGCCCCCTCATTGCCATTCCTGTAACAAACCCGGTAAGACTGGACTCACTTATTGGTGTAGGTATTACTCTATCTGGATATTTAGTAGACAATCCTTTCGATACTTTAAAAGCCCCCCCATAAGGGTCTATAATATCTTCGCCAAGCAAGTAAACATCTTCATTTTCATCCATTAATTGATGGAGCGAATTATTCAAAGATTGTATATACCGCATTATTCTCTTTTTATTCTGATTTTATACTTCTGCTATATTTGAAAATTCCATTGCTCTCGCTTTCGACTCAACTTCACCAATTATTTGACACACTTTATGTTCGATCTCTTTTATTCTTAGATCGGATATTCGTTTTCCAATTATACTCATAGGATCACTGGATTTCGCGATTTCAATTTCTTCCAATGAACGGCAATCATCACCTTTGCTATGTGCGCAAATCCTATGCGTATGTATAATTTCAACGTGAGGTGATTTACTTTTTCTCACTTCTTTTATAATCGTATTAAATCTATCATACAGTTCTTCTACATCAGAGCTATTAATCTCTCCTGCCTTCAAATTAAACGCTTTTGCACGTTCAAGTAAACCACCTGCCATATTAACTTTTATCGGAGTTGTTTGTGCGTAGTGGTTATTTTCTATCACTATTAAAATGGGAAGCCGTAACAAAGATATTAAGTTGAATGCTTCATAGACAATTCCCTCTCCAAAGGCACCATCACCCATAAATAAAACCGTTATTGCATCTGTCGCCTTTATTTTTTCTGCATAGGCCATGCCTGCCGCAATGGGAACAGTACTCCCCAACACCCCGTTGGTATAGAAATTGCCGTTGCATAAATGTTGGCTTCCTCCACGTCCAGCGCAAACTCCAGCAGACTTGCCCATCACTTCTGCCATTAATCCAGTTACGTCACCTGTGTGTTCTATGTAATGGCCATGACAACGGTGATTACTGACAACAATATCATTTTCGTCCAAATGCCCAATGACGGCAACAGCATTGGCTTCTTGTCCAATACAAGCATGCATAGTCCCCATTAGCAGGCCTTCGGAATACATTTCCAATAATCGTTCTTCGAATCTCCGAATTAAGCATATTTTATAATATAATTGCTCTCTGCTTGCACCAATATACATAGATTGATCTTTAACGTTACACGAAAGTTATGAGCAAAGCAACAGACACAGAGGAGGGTTATTAACTAGAACTTTTTTCCAACGAGGTTGATAATTTCTATTGTATCTGTTCATAGTAATTTTAAATCATCTCTTATTATGCATACTTCACATTCCTAATCAACAAATCAGGATTAATCCTTGTCAATATCTTTCCTTTTCCATCATCATTGAAACCATAAAGCAAAAATGCATCATTCAGTAATTTCCGCTGTTTTTCTGACATAATAAAAATGAGGGATATACTGCTTCGGTAATTGTTTATATCTTTTTTAAATCCGTCTTTAATCCACGCTAAGACATCAAAAGTAAAACTATCTCTTATTTTGTCTTTAGACGCATCGAAAATATTGCTTTGTAATGAAATACAATACTTTTTTAAATTATTTAATGCTTCCAACTCTGTATGTTGTAAATGATTTGAGATGATTAAAACAGCGTGATCTATAAATTCTTTTATGTGATTTAAATACATTGCCTGATATTTCTGTATTAAATTGGCGCCATCTTTCCCATCCACAAGTTTCTGGTAATTATCTTCTTGATTATAATACTCCAACAACTCCTCTTCGCTGTCCCAAAGCTCAGATGTTGCATCATTGATGAAACTCTTTAGTATCCTGCCGGCAAGGCCATCAGAGATTATGAGAGATTCATATATATCCTTCAAACATGAGAAGACGGAAATATTTTTTACTCTCAAATATTTAATAATCTCCCTCATTGACTTCAGGTTATAGTGAGTTGACAAAATAAAATTAAAGCCCCTGAGATAGATATATTCTGAAAGCGTCATTGTTGACGTTTCCACACACACCTCTTCTGTCTCAATAATATTTTGTCCTATATATCTACCAAAGTCCCTGGGAACTATTCTGTGCCTGGTTTCCATCTCAAAACGCTTAATATAAGAAGTGTCTCTTAACTCAGTATTCTTCAGCATCATACAAGTATAGGTATCAATTGTATCCATATTGGCTTCTATACCGGCCTTTACACCCAAAAGATAACTATCCTTTGTTTCTTCAGGCAATGGTATTATCATCTCGCAATGGGAACGAGTCTTCCTGCTCATAATATCTTTTTGAATCTTCCGATATTCATCAAAAGACAAATTTTTCCTTTTAATCTCTCTAAGAGTTGCTTCATTGAAACTTTGCATGGAAGCGCTAAAATAAACAGCCCTTCCAAGTAAGGAAAGGCATTTTAATACATTATCTTTACTGACTTTAGACGTTGAAACAACAATTCCAATAGGCCAATTGTATCTCTTTATTGTATCTCTCAGTTTAAGGCATATCTCATAATCCCTTGGCAACATACCAAAGTTGCTGTCGGCAATTGTTAAAGTACTTGCCTTTGTACGCTGGCAAATATAATCTATCTCTTCTATAACTCTGTTGACATCAAAGCCTTCAACCTTATTATAATAATCACTTCCGCAATAACAATAAGTGCATGAAAAAGGACATCCCCTCGTGGTCTGCAACAAAGGGACATATCCTTTCCGGAAAAACTTATCTAATAATCCCTGCAAATAAGGCGACGGTATGTCATCTAATTTGCAAAACCTCCGGGACCTTCCATTATTTACAAGTCTCCCATCACACAAGTAAAGTCCTCCCTCAATTCGTTTTTCTTTAAGCTTTTGAATATCTAAATCAGAATTAATTAAATTTTCAACTAAAGCGCAAAAACTCAATTCACCTTCTCCATAAATATAAAAATCAATGCCATGATATTTTCTAAGAAATATTTCCTGCTCCCTTTCACTTCCTGGAAAATTTGGCCCCCCCATAACAGTAACAATCCCTGGATATCTGGTTTTATAATGAGAAAGAAATAAATAATTCAGCCTGAAATTCCAAATATAATTACTGCTTGCAATAATATCCGGAACGACTCTTTCAGTCTCAGATTCCAGCTCATATGGATCATTAAAAAGCTTTATTTCACAATCTTTGTTTAGGTTAGCCTTAAGGTATGTGGCCAGATAACCAATGTTTAGAGGAAGTACTTCTGTTGAAGGCCTTCCCTCGTTCATATGAGTTAAGTTAGCTAAGTAAATAAGAATCTTGCGCATCGTAAATATTATTTCTATTTTTTTGCAACCATCATTACATTTCCCCAGATTTACCAATCACACGCATACCTTCTAGACGAATACCATTAACTACTGTATCATTTTTAATGTCAAGCCTTGGAATGATTCTTACCTTTTTCATTATTCAAAGAGTTTCTCAGTGATTAAATCATATTGCTTTATATTTGTGACAGTCTTTCTACCTATTAAGTCATAATACCTGTCTGAACCAAAACCCTTTTCAGTTTCCACAACTCTCAAAGGCAAAAGGTCATCATCAGAAATCACAGACCCTTCGGATATATCTCTTTTCGCGACAAATTTCCTTCTAATCATTTTTTTTATTCGTTTCTCATCTTCTGAAATACTTCTCCTGCCGTTACCCAAAGCAATTGCAATATTGTTTCCTTCACTGGTTAACCTTCTAAACTCATTGGGCAGTATCGACATCTCATTGTCACCCCCCGGCAGCGACCTATTAATAGTGAAGTGTTTCTCTATAATGATTGCTCCCAATGCTATTGCAGCTAGAGATGCTTCAATACCAAGAGAATGGTCAGAATAGCCGATAGGACATGAATATCTTTTTTTAATGGTTGTAATAAATCCCAAATTTAATTCTTCATATCTTGCCGGATAGTTTATTATGCAATGCAGGATACTATACTTAGCTTCAATTCTATTCAAGAACTCTACCAATGCATCTATTTCTTCAATTGATGCCCCCCCTACTGATATAATAAGTTGTTTTTTCAGTTTTGCGGCTCGTAGTATCAATTGTTTGTTGTTCATGTCACAAGATGCTATTTTTACTATATCTAGGCCCATATCATTTAATAAGTCCATACTATCCTCATCAAAGGGAGTAGCGAGAAACCTACCACCTTTGAATTCGGTATAATGCTTTAAGTCTCGGAAATTATCGAAGGACAGACTTTCGTTAATGAATTCATTGTAATATAGGCTTTCTTTATCCATAAACTTATCAAGATTGTAAATCTGAAACTTAACGTAATCAGCCTCTGAAGCAATTGCAGCATCTATCATCTTTTTCGCAAGGTTTATATCTCCATTATGATTGTTTCCAATTTCAGCAATATATTGAACGTTCATAAATCCTCTTTTTTATAATGAAAACAACCATCACCAGTATTTTAAGTTTTCGAGTATAAATGGTTTAATTTCTTTCAACAAGGTAACCTTACTGAATAATCTGTAAATAACTCTTTTGGGTTACGGATAAGTTTGCCTTCAACATTTGCACTTATTTCTTCTACATATAAAATTCCATTCCCACAAAGGATCCAGCATTTTTCTGCTTTTAATAAAGAACCTGGGATATTTCCCACATAATGGTACTTTCTTTTAACAATGGAGGCTTTAGTGATGACAACTTTAACCCCTTTATAAAAAGTAAATGCGCCCGGAAAAGGGTCTGTAAGCGCTCGAACCATATTGTAAACAACTTGCACATCAGCATGAAAATCAATCAATCCGTCTTCAGGTGTTCTTTTAGCACAATAGCTTGCTTTGGATTCATCCTGGGCCTGAGATGTCTTATTATCGAGGACTGCCCTTATTCCTTGAACAGCAACTCTTTTATAGGCGCCCAGCATTTTACGGAGGACTTCCTGTACATAATCAGTTTTTCCTATTTCCAATTTTTCCTGCGCATAAATTGGGCCACTATCCGCACTTTTATTTATTTGATAAAAGGTTGCTCCTGTATAAGAATTTCCATTGATGATAGCCCAGTTCATAGGAGAAGAACCACGATATTCTGGAAGTAAACTATCATGAATATTGAAACTTCCATATTGAGGAAAGTTATACACACTTTCAGTAATAAGGTTCTTCCATTCAACAAGAAGCAACAAATCTAACCCTTTTTTATCTTTTGTAATACTTCTTAAAGTTTCTATGGTAAGTTGGGACGGTAAATAGCAGGGAATTCCAGCAGTTTTTGCTAGTTCTCCTATAGGTGTTAGATTTAACATACAAAAGTCATCTTCTTTGTCCGTAAACACACCAACAATTTCTACATCAATTAATTCCCTTAGAGACTCAAAGACAATGCTTGCATGCGCTTTATACCCTGCTATTAAGACACTGGCTTTCATGAAATTGTCTAATTTATCTCCTTTATTGTTTTGACAACATACTCTATTTCTTCCTCGTCGGTGGAAGGAGAAAGCGGCAAGTTTACCAACCGGTTGAAAACAGACTCACTTACTGGAAAGTCACCTTCCTTTGTACCCAATAAAGCAGCATAGGCTGAGTGCAAATGAAGAGGCCTGAATAATACACTTGTACCAATTCCATGTTCCTTTAGAATTTCTGTAAAATTGTCCCTATTTATATTTTCCGGCAAGAGTAATGTAAACAAGTGCCAGGAATTCTTATTACCCTCCTTTGTCTCCATAAAATCATATCCCAACCCTCTTAATTTATTTAAATAGATTTCCGAATACTTTTGCCTAACTCCTATAAAGTAATCAAGTTTTGCAAGTTGTTGGATTCCAATAGCCGCATTTAAGTCACTCATGTTTGCTTTATATCCAATTACCTCAATATCATAAAACCAATGTCCAGCTTTAGAATATCTTTTGTCCCACATTTCCCGTGAATCTGAGATTCCATACATTGTCATTTTTCTTACCATATCAGCCAACTCTTTGTCACCTGTAACCACCATTCCACCTTCTCCCGTTGCCAAATTTTTTGTCGCATAAAAACTAAAACAGGTTGCATTACTATCAAGTGAACCTATCTTTTGCCCCTGATATTCAGAGCCTATTGCATGCGCGGCATCTTCAATTACTTTTAAATTATATTTTCTTGCCAACATAAAAATGTCTTCCATTTCGACCAGGTTGCCACCATAATGCACTGGTATTATTGCCTTTGTTTTTGCAGTAATCCTCTCCTCGATCTTTGCTGTATCAATCTGGAATGTTTTAGGGTCACTATCAACAAATACAGGTATTGCCCCACAATGAACAACAACGTGAGCAGTAGAAGCAAATGTAAATGTCGGCACGATTACTTCTTCATTTTCCTTGATCCCTGAAGCTTTTAGCGAAAGAAATAAAGCAGATGTTCCGGAAAATGTTGCTACAGCATATTTCGCCCCTGTGTAATCACATATCCTCTTTTCAAATTCTTTTACTTTGGGGCCGGTGGTTATCCAACCGGACTTTAATGTATCCACTACTTCTTTGATTTCATCATCAGTTATTAAAGGTTGCGCAAAATTTATAAATTTATTTTCCATATCAGTCAACCTACCCTATCCAATTCCTTCATCCTTATCTGACCCCTGCCACTATAAATCCATCTACTATCCTTATAATAGAAATTATTAGGAAACAAACACCAGGCTGTACATTCGTTACATTCTAAAAATGGTGTTTTATTTTTCTCTGATATGTCCCTTGCTGATCTTATTTTTTTGTCATTAAAAATGCTTACTACATTTTGATTTCTTACATTCCCAAGATTTAGATTTGATTTTTCTCTATAGCAATCATTTCCAATAGTACATGGATATAAATTACCATTAATATCAATATAAACCCTGCTGTATAAAGACCAGCATGGATAACGCTTGCTATCTATACTATTCTCAATATTCACCTTTCCTTTATTTCTTGTTGATATCGAAGGCTTATCAAACAGAAATCTGTTATAAACAACAACGTTATTACTTATTTCATCTTTAAATAAAGCATTCATCTCATTCTCGTCATTTAAATCAGACGACACCAACTGAATGCTCACATTCAAATCGCTTCTTTTATGATGTTTTAAAAAACTTATAAACCGTTTGATATTATTAACTACAAGATCAAAGCAATCCGCTCCCATTATTTTTTTATAACTCGATCTGTTTGTTGCGTTTAACGAGAAAGTAACTAGATTTATCTTGGAACTTATTATTGTGTTGGATTTTTCTTCATCCATTAAAATTCCGTTAGTATTTATAGATATCCTTTCAAAGTTTTGCGAATAATTATTAATGATACTTAAATGCCTTTCTAAACTCTTATTTAAAAGTGGTTCTCCTAAACCCACAAGGCCTAACTCGTAGATATCTTTTTCTTTTACACTCTCTAGAATAGAAATAAGGAGATTTTCATCCATCTCACCAAGCTTCATTGATCGCTTTAATACAGGACGGTCACAAAAGATACAATTGAGGTTACACTTATTAGTCAGCTCAAGATTAATAATCGATGGGATTATGTAGCGTAGCAATTTATGTGTGGAGAAATTATTGAAAATATTTTTGTAAATCTTTGTATATAGTATGGAGTGAATGATAGTCCTTGTAATATTCGACAACCAGATATGAATTCTTCGGGATTCTTAGAGCAAGGAAATCAAGTACCTCTACCTCTTTTATTCCTGGCTTTTCATGACAATCCATCCACTCTCCATTCTTCTTGCCTGGAGCACTGAGATGAACTTCTATAACTCGATCGAGAGGAAGTGAGGACAAATAATTAAATAAATTTATTGAAAGATTATTTGCTGAAATAATTGCATGGGCAATATCCAGAGTTAAGTATACGTCATTTTCCTCAATTACTTCTTTAATAAAGTCAGCATCACAAACTGTTGAATAAGCAGGTGTCGGAAAATAGTTAAGGTTCTCTAATGCAATAATACCTTTAAATCTTTTTTTAATATAAGATAGGTCCTTTTGAATTCTTTTTTTTAATGGACTTTTACCTATTACCGTACTTTTTGTAATATAAAAATAATCATTATATTCTACATCTTCAGCAGACGGCCCAAGATCAAATGAAAAAAGCTTAAAATCATTATCATTTAGATGCTCTATAATCAAATCAACATATTCAATAAAACCCCTTTGGATAATCCCCATACCTGAATGAAATAAATATTCCATTTCATTATCCATAACAGGCTGGATATTTTTATACTCAAGCGCCTTTATCCCTCTTATTTCAGAATAATTATTCTTATTAATCAAATGACTGACAGCTAAGGTAGATATCATGTAAGCAGGTAAGAGCAAAGTGTATTTTGCTATTTTGTTAAAATGCTATCTATGGCATTCCAATCTTTTATACGCATCTCTATTCTATTCCTTCAATATATCGTCCAATTTCTCCCAATCTTCCTCACGCTTACGTTCACATTGTATATACCAGTCGATATACTTCTTAAGTCCTTCATTAAATGTAGTCTTAGGTACCCATCCCAACTCTTCTTTAGCTCTGTCACTTGACACTTCCTTACCTGAAAAATCACCAGTTCTGGCAGGAACATATTCTATCTTTACATTTCCAATAATTTTTTGAATGGTTTCAGCAATTTGCTTAATGGTAATTTTCTCTATACCGTCAAGATTATATATTTTATTATTCGCAATAGATTTTAGCGCCAACACATTTCCTTCTGCCAGATCCTCTACATATATAAATTTCCTGAACTGAGAACCATCACCGGCAATCGTAAGAATCTCTCCGTTTAAAGCCTTTTTTACAAATATAGGTATTACAGCACCATCACGAGCCCTTGGACCATAAGGTATACCATACCGAAGAATAGTTACGTCTAAACCATATAACTTATGATATGATTGGCAATAGTATTCTCCAGCTAACTTAGTTGCAGTGTAGAAATGTGAAGGAGCATGAAGAGGAGTAGTTTCATCCACATCATTTGATTCTGCCTCACTATAAACCCAGGTAGTACTTCCATAAATAACTTTTCTTACTTTTGCAGTTTTTGCTGCTTCAAGCACATTAATAGCACCCCTTACATTAATTTCCTCTGATTTAAGTGGCTTACTAAAGACATCATTCACATCAGCGATAGCCGCAAGATGCATGACAGCATCTATCCCGTTCATGGCAAATCCCAATGTATTCCTATCTAAAATACTACCCTGGTAATACTCAATATCATTTCTATGTAGTGGCATTATGCCATCATAGACTCTTACTTTTACACCTTTATCTCTAAGTTTATCAACAACATGAGAGCCTATAAAACCAGAACCACCTACCACTAACACTTTCATTCAAATCCTCCCATTCTTTTAAATATATCTGCTATTGAGCATTTCGAGCCAATATTACAACAACAAACAACTAGATTTTAATTTGCCTGTAGGTGTTCAACAACTTTTTGTGCAACTGTTTTATAACCCAATTCATTATAGTGAGCTGTGACTTCTTCATAAGGAAAATATATAAGAGGGCTCTCTACCGACCCGAATTCCTCATGAATATCAATGATTGGCACCTTTTGCCGTTCAACAATTTCAAGGATTTTAGACCTATGAAAATCTTTATTGTATTTGTACCTTGAAAATGATGGTAGATATACGAAGTACAACTCTCCACCCCATGATTCGACAGTCCTATTAGCTTCACTAATAACTTGCTGAAAATGAGTAAAAATGTTTTCGGGAACAAGATGCTTCAAATTAGGATTTATTACTACAAACCTCAAATTCGACAACTTAAGGTTGTTCTTCACAAACCCCGCAATTTCTATCAATTTATTTGGTTCTTGTTTTATGAGCTTCTTCTGTTTCTCAATATATTTTTTCCATATTTGATCGACGTCACTTTGCTTATCCATTAAGTTTTGGTGATAATCACCCTTAAGATACCGTATTAAAGTAGGATTTCGTACCTCAATCCTTAACTCAATCAGATCGTTTGCTTCACAATAAAACCACAACACCTTTTTTGGCCTTAACCGTGACATGTATTCTTTCAAAATGGCAAGTTCTATTAACGGCCCAGATGCAGCCATTCCAAGATTTATTGTTTTTTTATATTCTCTGCTAATTGTAGATGTAATGTTTTTTTCTGTTGGCACACCAGAGCCCTGCAAAAAAGAGTCACCAACTGCACCAATTTCAGAAACACCAGGATTCCAGATATCATTTCCCGTGTTGTGGAAACCATATTTGTCGCTAGTATAAATTGTGTACTCACCAGTTTCATTACTATATACTGTTAAAGAATTCGACACCCCTGACAATGGATAAATCTCCATGTTTTTTTGCCTGACAAATAAACGCGGAAATGCTACAGGGTATGCCACAACATTTTTCTTCTTAAACGATTCTACAACCTCAAGTCTTGTCCTACCATCAAATGGTATATTTTTCTTTTTTGATAGTTCTTCATATGATGTTTCGTTGTTACGACATACCCAGAAAAATATATCAACCACCGATAAACAGATTACTATCGAAACAAGAGAGATTGCAATATTTATCTTATATTCTATATTTGATCTAAGACAAAATATTAGGATTACAATAAATAAGGAGGGCAGTATGTAATAAAAGAATATCGAGACAACCGAATCAGAATGCTCAGAGTACTTCAATATCGCTTCAGCTTGAAAACCGAGTAATAACAATAAAAATAATACTAAAATACTATTCGCAAATTTCATCATAAATAGTTCAAAAACTACTCTTTCCTTTCAAAGCAAAGTTTTTTGTAATCTATTCCCATATTTTTACATACTTCAAATTAACTGTAATTTTATCAGTGTAAATCTGCGTCAAAATGGTTTTATACACATCACAAAACAGTTTTCGGAAAAAACTGAAAACTATTTTGCCCTCGCCTAAGGCGAGCTGGCGAGTAAAGTCCTCGGCGCTTTCCAGTCCGGGGATTACTGCAACCAGGATTTGGTTTTTGAGAAAACCTAAAACCAAATCGGTTTTAGCATATTTCCATTTTCGGTCAGTTTTTTGTGAAGGAGGTGTTCATTGAGTAATGACGATTGACCCAATAGCAAATTAACGTTATTCTTCATCTCCCTTATAGTAAAGAGGTGCGCACCAGTGATTCTGTGCTATCCAATCTGTATTCGGCAATTCGCAATTTCTATTCATAATTTTGTGGCAAGGCTGATCATATACCTTTCCTGTTGATTTCTCAATTTGGCCAAAAACAATATACTTGTAATAGCCGGACACCATATCTTCAGGGAAAATAACCCTGTTTGGATATTGTGGATCAAGATGTTTTCTTGCATATTCATTTTTCCAGTTTATAATGTCATTCTGTCTATCAGCCTGAACACATCCAATCGCGGCCGTAAACTCACTCATCCTGTAATTCAATCCTTCAACTTTATAATCAAACTTACCGTAATTCCTATACTTTTTAGCAAACTCTATCAAATCATTATTGTCTGTAACTAACATGCCGCCTTCTCCGGTAGATAAAGTCTTAGTAGCATAAAAAGAATACATACCTGCATCTCCCCAAACTCCAGCCTTTCTGTCATTCCAGGACGCACCATGTGAGTGAGCGCAGTCTTCCAACAATATTATGCTCTTTTTCTTACAGAGTTTGGCTATTTCTTCGATTTGGAAAGCTATATGACCACCAATATGCACGACCCATACCGCAGCGGGGTTGTATTTCTCAATCTTTGCTTTTAAATCTTCATATGATATACATAAATCTTCTTTATTGCAGTCAACAAATTCAACCTTACCACCTGCTTTTATAACACTGAGAGGTGTTGCCATAAATGTATTTGAAGGACACAAAACCGTCTTCCCTTTAACATTGAAAAACTCTAAGGCGGCTAGAGCTGCACCCGACCAGGTTGAAAATGCCACCGAATACAACTGATTATATTCAGACCACTTTTCCTCAAATTTCTCGGTGAATTTCCCCTCAGACCACTGCTGATTTTCAATTATGTCATCCCAATACTCATGAAGCTTCCTGGTGTCCTCTTTTTCAAATCCAATGGTAAATTTCATTATTTCCCTTTTCTCCTTGACTTTGATTCCTCAAGATACTCCGTGAAAAAGGCAATGCAAAGTGACATTATTAAACCTGCAACCGCGGCTATTACTACAATATTTTTAGCACTTTTCTCCACCGGTGTTACATCAGTGGTCTTTATTTCACCAATCATCTTTGTATGATATTTATCACGTTCGCCTAAAGATGTTTGATACAGTATAAGTTGCCACTGAGTATTTCTTAAATCTCTCCGGTTTCTGTTCAACTCTCCTTCTTGATCAATAGTTTTGAGGTACAACATATTTAAAAAAGCAGACTGACCACCTCCACCATTCTCTCCTAGTGATTCTGCCTCAGCTGTAACCATATTTTCCAGATGCCGTCCTCTCCTTCTCTTTAATTCTTTTATAGTTGATTCAGCTATGTCTATATTTTCCTGAAACATTTGAGTATCTGCTTCCAGTTTATTGATATAACCTGTATATAAGACAAGATTAGTATTTGCCTTTTTACGATGGTCATCAATCAGCAAATCTATTATCTCCTTAAGAACTCCTTCTACTCCTCTATCAGGGCCTTTCATGGTTAGATCTAACATGGAAAGGTTACCGATCTTTTTAACTTCAAGATGGTATCCAAGGGGGTTATTAGCTTTGAAGCCGTACTTACGAGGAATGATTCTCTCCAAATCTGCAGGATCCTCAATAAATTCAACTTGAGAAGAAACACCACTTCTTTGCGTTAAAATCAACTTTTGACCGATCTTTATAACCACATCTGCGCGGTATGATGTCACTGGTGGCGACTTCGACCTAGATTGCATTACTGCTACTCCTACTCCTATACCGACTAGTGACACCACCATGATGAGTATCTTTCGCTTCCAGATCACTCTAAGGTAATCAAACAATTCAACAGGACTTTCTTCCATTAATTAATCCTCCCTCCTTTTAACACAAAATAAATCTCTAACAAATAAATCTCCTCTCTGCTTTTCATTTATGGAACATAAGGTTCATTTTATTATAAGTATTTTTATTTGTCAGTACATGATCAATTCTTTTTAATAATAACTCCATAAATTCAATGTATCCACATTCTTTATATTGATATCGCACTTCATGTCAACAGGAAGTTTTCTTGTTAGCAATAACAGACATGGTTGCATTTCCTTAAGATTTTCAAGCTTTTGCACCTTATGGCCGAATATTTCATTGTTGTCAATCTCAGAACCATCAAGAAAGAATCCTACAAATCGCCATCTCATTAACGATACCACCATATACGCAATCTCTGAAAGTTCACTTACTCCATAAATGGCTATCTCAGTCTCCTTACCATTAGTAACCTCTGCAATTCTGGATTCTATGTCATTCCTGATCTCTTTATAAAAATGAAAATTCCTACCAAAGAAGCTATATGCCAACTGTGTCTTTTCCCTTAATCCTTCAGGTGTAATAAAGTATTGGATGCGCCTCGGATTTACACCTACCATCCTGATAAATCCCTTCTTGATCAGGCGCTTCAGGGCAAAATTCACTGATGCCACATTTATCTCTATTTGAGAAGAAAGCCCTCTTTGTGAAACTGTAGGGTCATTCTCTATGGTCTTAAGGATGTTATAGTCGGTAAGTTCCTTCTTCTCAAGGCTGGTTATTTGTCCATGATCGTTTGTCATTTTGCCATTCGCCATTAGCTTATTAAATACGTAGACATTATATTGTTAATACTCATTGGCTGATACTTGATGAATAAGGCTGAAGACTGAAAACAGTATACATTTGACAGTCTGCAATATATGGAATGCAGTAAACGAGGAAATTAAAGGTTGTGTGTACAGAGACAGCTCCGCCGTGTCAGTTACATTTTCCAATGCGAAATGTAACCTGAGAGTCATTTTTCATACTGTAAACAGACTCAATAAACACAGACAAAAAATCTTGAAGTAGCAACTAGACTCAAGTATGAAATATACTACATTTATATACGCATACTACTGAGCATACTGTATATCACACCAAAGCCACACAATGTTTATTTTTATAAACATATAATGTTTATTTTTATAAACAAAAGGGTTCGAGATGTCAAGTGGAAAATTGGACGAAGCGTCGATGAACTTACCTGGAAAGTTGTCACTGTCATTAACCTACGAGAAGCAAACAACAGTAAAACACTCAATAAGTTTCGCGTGATGTGTAAGTCATTCCATCTCAAATGGATAGACTTTTCATTTCTTGTGGTATGAATTGAAAAAGCAGACTCCAGATTTCTTAAGGCAGCCTGGTTCAGGGTAAACTCAACAAGGTAAAAAAAGATGTAAATTTTGCAAAACAGATACTTCGGCTAAGTCTCTCAAACTTATACCTTCTGGCTTAAATAGTGTGCTAAAAGCAACTCCTTTATAAACACTTGATTCTTATCATTAGTTGTTTTCTGAAAGAACCTCGTTATATATCTTTAATACCTCACTCACCGTCTTTTTCCAGGTAAACATCTTAGACCTCTTTAATCCATCTCTGCTCATTCGATACTTCAACTCCTTATCTTTTAACACATTAGCCATTGCTTCAGATAAAGAATTAATATCATGAGGATCTACCATAATCCCGGCATTACCAACCACTTCCGGAAGAGAAGACGTGTTAGACGTAACTACGGGCACTCCACATGCCATCGCTTCCAATGGAGGCAAACCAAATCCTTCGTAAAGCGATGGATAAACAAATAAATCTGCACAATTATATAACAAAGGTAGATCTTCATCTCTGGCAACACCTAAAAGGAGTATTGACTGCTCCACACCACTAGATTCTATTTCTTCAAATATTCTGTTATAAAGCCATCCTTTTTCACCAGCTATAACCAGAACGTAGTCTTTGAACCCTATTTCATGTAATTTTTTAAAAGCTTTTATTAAAGTGACCACATTCTTCCTGGGCTCAAGTGTCCCTATATTCAATATCATCTTTGAAGGTAGATTATTTTTAGTTCTATAATCCTCCACACTACTAATAGGACCAAACCTGTTTTCAACACCCAGATGAACAACCTTTATTTTCTTCTCATCAACATTAAAGAACTCAACAATATCCCGCTTTGTTGAATGAGAATCAGCAACAATAACGTCAGCCTTCTTAATTGATGAATTCAATATATATTTCTTATAAACTTGCCTTGATTTATTCAACAAATCTGGGAAACGGATATACGCTATGTCATGAACTGTAATAACTATCGGGTGCATCCTTTGGATCAAGGACATAGCATGATCTGTATAATGAAACAAATCAAGCCTGTTCTTCCTGATTTTTATCGGCAAAAGAATTTGTTCCCATAAGATTCTTAGCGTATTATTCTGCATGAACACTCTTCTTTCTCCAGGTTGAACCAAATCCATATCTTTCTTGTAAGCACCACTATTGCGCCCCGGCAAATAGAAATAATAATCATTTCCATCTTTACCTTCTGAGAGAGATCTACACAAGTTAGATGTATATCTCCCCACACCTGTGTGTATATCAAAAAACTTTGATGCATTTAAACCTACTCGTATACTTCTATGTACCTCCCTATATACCTCAAGAGTTCTATCTACTGTTTCTTCCCAAGAAAACATTTTTACCCTTGCTATACCTTTTTCAACTAAACTATTCCGTAGATCATCATTTGACAAGACTTCATGAATAGCATTAGCTAATTTATCAGTACTGCCTGCGTCAACAATTAAGCCAGCATTTCCCATAATTTCATTTATAGAAGGTGTCTTTATAGCAACAACCGGTGTTTTACATGCAAATGCCTCTATAATAGGCAAACCAAACCCCTCGTAAAGAGAGGGAGAAACAAATATGTCTGCACCGCTGTAGAAATGAGGCAAGAGTTCATCTGAGACTTCACCTACAAAAATTACTCCTTCCAGCTTTTTGCCCTTTAAGCCTTTTTGAAATAATCGATCTTCTTGGCCAACTATTACCAACTGATGCTCTATTTTCCCCCTCAATTGCTGATAAGCCTCAATGAGTAAGCTAACATTCTTGTGAGGTTTCTGGTTACCCACATACAGGATGAACTTACCGTTAATACCGAATCTGCCTTTAGTCTCCTCAACCTTATCTTCATTGCTTCGCCTGAAACCTCCATCAACGGCATTATAAGTAACAACTATTTTCTCAGGCGGAACATTCAGATAATTAACTAGATCGCGCTTTGAATTCTCTGAAACAGTGAGAATTCTACTTGCATTATTTGCCGCTTTTTTAACTATCAACCTATAGTACACCTTGTGAACAATAGAAGACTCTTCCGGAAATAATACATGAATCATATCATGTATAGTCATGATTACTTTGCATCCACCTGAGATGGGACCAAAAAATGATGGCGAGTGAAAGATATCTATTTTTTCCTTTTCCAATAATCTGGAAATTGTTATTTGTTCTTTAATACCGTATAATTTTGATTTTGTCCTTATTAAGGAAAAATTTTCGCGGGAAGTTACAAAATCATCTAAATAATTATCATTTGAAATCAACACATAATCATTTCCTTTATCTGTCCCGGATATACCTTTTATCAGATTATAGGCATACCTGGAGATTCCATGCATAAACGGACCTATCATACGAGTATCAATAGCAATTTTCATTTAGCCATACCTGCCATGCTTCCAAATAATGCATCCAATTCACACAAAACATCACTGACCTTTATCTTGTCCATACACAAGTGAGTAATTTGGGGGCATACTCTCATTTCACAGGGCGAACACTCTACTTCTTTATGTATCACTCTATTGACATTATTATCAAGCGATCCCCACTGCTTTAAAGTATTTGTTCCACTAAAAAGAACAATACATGGTGTTCCAACAGCCGCTGCAACATGGACAGGGCCGGAATCACAACTAATCAATACAGAACACCTCTCTAACAACACAGCCAGCTCCCTTATACTGAGTCTGCCAATAGTATTTATATAATCAATATTTAACCGTTCATGTATATAATTAAAGTAGATGTCATTATTATCGTTTCCTATCAGGACAATCCTGCCATAGTTTCTCTCGCTCAGTTCCTTGAGTAAATGCAGGAACCTCTCTTTCTTCCATGACTTTGAAGGATAACCTGCTCCCATATGAATAGCCAACATGGAATTACTTTTACCAACATTTTCCCTCTCTAAGAGTTCCAGAACGTTTGCTTTGTCAGATTGAGAATAATAAATCTGAAATTTTCTATTGATCACTTTGCAATCCAGCTCTTTGATCAATTTAATATTTTTCTCAACCTCCTGCATATCTTTTTCATAATCCGGTATCTTATTAAGCAAAAATCCTCCACCCGTAACACCATATCCCATTCTGTATTTCACTTTACCAAGGAACATTAATAAAATATCCCTCATATCACCCCTTAAGTCAATCCCTATGTCAAAGTTTTCTTTTCTGATCTTCCTCAACATAGAAAGAATTTCACCAAAGTTTATCCCATTAGTGGCAGAAAACCACGTCTTCCCCATTACAAGTACGTTGTCTACATGCGGATTCATCTCTACAACTCCCTTTGCCTGAATACTTACAAGCACAGAAAGCCTGGCTTCCGGATATCTTTTCTTCAATGCCTCATACAAAGGAGTAGTAAATATTACATCACCAATACCATCCAGTCTTATAACTAATATTTCTCTGATTCTTTCTGGTAGTCCAGACCTCTTCATTCTAAACGGGGAAAAGAGAATATTTCCTACCAAGTCAAATATCTTTGCCAGATAAATGTTCCTCTTTTTTCTGAAGACATACATATTATATTAACAAGCCATCAATGTTTCGTACTCTTTGAGAGAATATTACTGTCAGATCATGGCCAATACGTACTAACTTAAATAATTTCAAAACCGGAGGAGGAAAGAAAGGAGTGTGTGGTAAGTTAATTTCCTTCAGGTAAGCCCTTGCTGGCAAGTGAAATTACTTCCATAGGGTTCTCTTGTAAGAATATTTTCCAAAAATACCCGATATCAGTTAGTTTGCCAGATTTCAGTTAAATGTCCACAGCAGTTTCTCATCACATATACTTTCGCTTGAAAATTATCTGCCTGATTTTCCTGGAAAGATTTGGAGCAATTCTCAAGGATAATCTTTTAAGTGAATTAACCGGAAATACAATTGGAAATACAACCGGATATATTTCTAAATAAAGGTTGTGGATGGGAGCAAGGTATAATCTATCTAGTATTTCTTCTATACACCTTGAAAGTTTACCAGGTTTTATATAGTAAGCAATTCTGTACAATTTTACAAAAACAGGAAAGTACTTATAGGCAAATTGTATCTGCTCTTTCGAGATCGTTGGCAACTTCAACACAGAATTACCGAAAAAGGTTGAAACTCCCTTCTTACTATTATCCAGGAACCCGTTTTCCTTACATATCTCATAAAGTCTGGTATGTGGATATGGCTGAAAAATCGAAACATGAGCCTTGTGACACATAACTGTCGCATTTAGTTTTACAGATTCCAGTGTATTTTCAATCTTTTCAAAAGGAACCCCTACCATGATATAGCTGGTAATCTTTATTCCGTATTTCCTTCCCAATGTAAAGGCCTCTTTTATCTGTTTGTTCGACATATGTCGATTCAGAACATTCTTTCTTATATCTTCATTTCCACTCTCTATACCCATGGCAAGATATTCACAACCACTATCACCTAACAGCTTAATTATATCCTCACTGAGAACATTTACATGCGAATTACCATGAAACGGCATATTTACCTCTTTCTTGAATCTTGGCAAGAACTCCCTCAGCCAGTTTTTATTCAAACAGAATGTATCATCAAGAAAGTTAACATATTCTAGATAAGGATATTCTCTCTTTACAGTATTAATCTCTCGGATAACAGCCTCCGGGTCCCTGAACCTGACATACTTATTAGGGTTTGGATATAATTTTCTGTACTGATGATTACAGCAATATGTACACCCATAAGGGCAGCCCCTTCCGGCCAGCGCTGTTAACATACCAAGCCTTGCATCAGACAATTTTTTAAAATTAAATATACTCCTATCGGGAAACGGCCTGCTTTCAAGGTTATCGTTTAATGGTCTTATATTATTCCTTATGATATTTCCATTGTCTTTTACCCATATACTTTCCACATTTCTATAATCCTTACCCTGATCCATCTTATCACACAACTCCACCAGGGCTTCTTCGCCTTCTCCTATACACACCATATCAATATTTTCGTCATTTAATGTTTCCTCAGGAGCAACAGTCGGGTGTACGCCACCTGCTATAGTATATATCTTCCCTGCCTCTTTCGTATATTGTGCAAGTTTCCTTACCAGTCCAAATTGATGAGAAAAAAGGCTGAAGGCTGCCATATCAGGCTTTTGATCAAGAATTGATCCTATATATTCATCTCTCGCTATCTCTTTTGTTATATGAACCAGAGACACCTCATGGCCTGAGCGTTTTAGAGAGGCGGAAAGATAACCCACACCATGTGCAAATACACCATCATAATCTGGCATATATTCGCTGACGTAATTCAAATCTGGCAAAACAAACGTAATTTTCATAGTTACATCATCACATGTAAAGATGTTTGCAGGATAGGATCAACGATTTTAATAGATTTTTAATTTTACAAGCTCCTTTTTAATCCCACAAACCTTGTTCAACATACATTTCATTTAAGCATAGAGCATGCCATCTTATAGTCTTCAAAAGAATGGATTTCAAGCCATCCAGAATTTGCTTCCAAACCATATACCGGGAAATCTGAGTTGATGATCTCCTGGAGCAGATCAGAAAACAGGGCATTCTCAAATTTATCTACACTACGAAAAGGTTTTCCGCTATATTTCTCCAAGGATGTACGATATATCTTCTTTACAACCTCAACGCCTTTCTTTGAGAGAAACACTATACCTGGAAATTCAGATTGGCATTTATCAGGATTCAAGTTAGCACCAATCTTCTCAATACGCCTTAATTCATTACTGTGTAAACTTCTCTTTACCTTGTGAGTCGTACCTTCTACAATAACTAATTCCTTTCTTCTATTATCATCCACATGCTTTGAATCATATGAGCTATCAATGAGTATGGTAATATCTTCTTTACTCTCCATAATCCTGTTCAATATAATATGATCAAATATTACATCTCCGAAACAAATAATCGTTTTCTCACTAATATTATCAAGGGCACACATAATTGAATAAAGCGTACCTGTATTACTGTAGTCAGGATTATGAATTAGCTTAACCCCATTGACACCAACCTCTTCTTTCTTATAACCAACAACAACATTAATTGAATAAATCTTACATTTATTTAATACCTCCACCTGTCGTTGCAAGAGGGGTTTCCCGTTTATATCAAGCATTGAAAAAGGAATATCTTCTGAAATATTCTTCATAGAATGCTCCTGAAGATGATCACCGGCAACTGGTATAACTGCGACTACGTTTGCAGAATCAGACAGAGAGTATTTTAACTCTGACTCTTTCATCTGCGGCATCCCCTGCAGCTCAAAGACCTCATCTAATGTTGCAATCTTATCTTCCACAGCAGCAGTACTTCCAGAATTATAAACACTCGAAAACACCTCGCCCATTGCCCTGATGCTTGCACGAATACCGTGATTCGCATAGATTACCATTGAAATTCGCTTTTCCTGCAACTCCTTAACAGTAACATCATAATATTTTGTCGGAACAACAACCAGAGGTGCTTGATTATTCCATTTGTCAACAAACTCAAGAATTTCATCAGGAGTCTGGGATTTACTATGAATAAGTATGGCATCGGCCCCTGCGTCAATGTACGCATGAGCACGCTTTAAGGCCTCTTCCATTCCCCATCCTGCAATTAAGGCCTCAACACGTGCCATTATCATAAAGTTCGGATCATTCTGAGCATTCTTTGCAGCTAGTATTTTACCTACAAATTCTGCAATGGAGGCCAGTTCCTGCCTTCCGGGAATAAAACTATTAACCTTAGGAAAAAGTTTGTCTTCAATACAGACAGCTGCTATATCTGCCGCTTCATACTTTTTTACCAAGTGAATTACATTATTTGAGTTTCCAAAGCCGGTATCACAATCGGCTATAACAGGAATATTGACAGCTTCATTCATGGAGGATGCGGCATTGAAGAAGTCAGTCATGGTAAGGATGTTGGCATCAGGAAGGGCATAACTGGTGGATATTTCCAGACCGCTTGCCCAGACAGCATCAAAACCTGACTTTCCTACCAGCTTTGCCCCCAGAGCATTATGTGCTCCCATCACACGTATCAACTTATGGGAGGAAAAAAGATTCCGTAATTTTCCTGATTTAGTCATTTAATAGCAGGAAATTAAGATTACACTTAACAAGTATTTTTACTTTATACCTGTACAAACAAAATGTGATAGCATTGAATACTCATGAAATGGAAATGCATTAACATCTCTGTAACCAGCCTGGCTTAATAACTCACTGGTTTGTTTTTGATTCCGGAAATAGAACCTGTCACCAAAGTACAGGACGTGGTCAATGAATTTAGTAAACCAGAACTTCCACAAAGGCCTGAGATCTATTTCAACAATAATAATCTTTGCACCCTTTCTCAGTTTCTCATAACATTCTCTCATAAGCTTTTCCTGACTCTCAAACGATGACAAATGGTGCAAAACGTGAACCAATACTATAGCATCACAATTTACAATCTCTAATTGCTGGATATCCTTATTGACAAATTCGGTGTTCCTGAAACCTATGTCTGCATATTTGAGTTTTCTCTTAGATATTTCCACACCAATTATCTTTCTTTTCTGAGATTTGTAGGCCAGGAAATTTGGAAAAAAACCGTAACCACATCCCAGATCTATGATCACTCCATCTTTTGGTACCAACTCTTCTATAGCACTATAAGAAAAATGAAGATTCCGAAGAAACAAAAAAGATTTAACATACAAAGACGTCTTATATTTTCCAATAACCTTAAATGGTGTTAGATCCAATAAAAAATACCTACTCTATGATATGACAATGTTAATCGTATTTCCCTGACACATTATTTGCCTTAATCTTAAACAAGCTTATAAATGATTTAATACCATCCAAAACCGGGCTGACTTTGGAATCTTCACAATGCTTCCAGTTAACTGGCACCTCTTTAATTCTAAAGTTGTACTTCTCCACCAAAAATAATGTCTCTATATCAAAGCTCCAGTCATCCATTTGCTGTTTGGAAAATATCTTCTTTGCCACATTCTTTCTAAATATCTTGAAGCCACAGTTATAATCCCTTACACTTACTTTAAAAAATAGCCGTGACAAAGAAATATATATTTCACCCAGAAAATGACGAAGAAAAGGTTGATCAATTGTAATATCACTAGAAACATTTTTTAACCTTCTGGATCCAATAACAACATCATATCTGTTTTCAAAATATGGCAACATTTTTTCCATCTCAAAGATTCTTGTTGAGTTATCTGCATCCATAAAAAGGACATAATCACCATTTGCCTCCAAAATCCCCCTTCTTACAGCAAACCCTTTCCCCCTATTAGGATTATTCTCTAATATTATTATGTTTTCCATACTGTTAATACCCTTATACCTTTTAACTATACTGACGGTATTATCCTCACTCCCATCATCAACAATAATAATTTCGAATCCATATCCATTTTCAACCAGAAACTCTTTAACCTCATTTATTGTAGGTTCAATTTTTCTTGCTTCGTTATATGCTGGAATTACTACGGTTATCTTCTCACTCATTTGCCATTCATTTCAATAAAGTATTCTATACAACAACAAATTCAATTCTTTTGATCTACCTTTGTATGTATGTTGATACGCAAGCTCAATATCCTCACTATTGATAGATTCAAAAAAGTCCGGACATATACTGGTAATTTTCTCCTTATAAACCTCAATGTATTTAACCCCCGACGATCGTGCATTTGATATCATCTCACTATAACTACCAGGATTCATATATACGTGCTTACCACCTGCATAATAAGCTATTCTAGGAGTTATGCCCATAATAACTGCAGGAGTATCCTGCACATTCTCTTTAAGCCAGTAACCGGCCTCTTTCGCACCTATTCGTTCTGTCCTGTGAAATTTCAATGTCTTTGGCAATATCAGGCATATAATAACTACTGGCAGAATAACATTGACATTTAAATACTTGTTATTCCTTGCTGACTGAAATGCAGACTTCTTTTCTAACCAGCTGCATAATGTTTGCACTCCTATTGCAGAGCAAAACATAGTTGGAATCACCAAGGGCATTAAATGCCTTCGACTCAGGTAATAATGGTCAGGACCGGAAAATACCAGTGTCAATGCGTAAAGTATGAACATATAAAAAACAAGTACAAGGCCGAGATATACACCAGGCATTCCGGATATAGGTACCTTCTTACACTTGATTAAACCAATAATTAAAAATAATAATAAGAGTGGATTGTATGTAGAAACAAATTTGCTAATCATAAAAGACAAAGTATTAAAGTATTTCTTATACTTTGCATTCCAGATCTTTCTCTGGGGTTTTGCCCTTATCGACTCATTTCTTACCCTATCTGCAGGCCTGTTATCGACAGATGCAGCTCTTTCTGTTATATTCTCAAACCCCAGCAATTCCGTCAGGTTCTTCTTCTTTGTTAATGTCCAATATCCAGTTTGTCTTTTAATATATATCAGATATGGAGATGCCAGCATGAAGAAAGCAAGCAGCATTACAGCCAGACACCATAATCTTCTTGACCATAAAACTTCTACATTTGACATCCTCCAGAAGACAGTGAAAAACCCTACTATCATTAGCACACCAACTCCTTCGGGTCGTGCCAGATATGCCAATGCCGAACTCACTCCTGTGCCAATATAATATAAAAGCTTTAAATTTCTCACGGCTACATACCCCAATCCAATTGCCAACGTAAAGAAAAGGAAATATGTTGACTCTGACAATATCTCTGCTGAAAACCTGGCTGCATAAGGGTGAAAAGCCACTAGAATAGCACATAAAAATGCTATCCTGGAATCAAAGATCCGCTTACCAAATATATAAACAACGGCAGCAAGAGATACTCCCATTGCTATTGATATAGCCTTTGCAGAAATTTCATAGTTATTAATGCATTTAAACAAAACTGCTATTAGAAACGGATACAAAGGATGATATGAGGATTCCAGACCTGTAGTCCGGGAATAGTCTAAACTTTCAGAACTCCCTTCTACAAAATTTTTCGCCTGATCAATGTATGGTACTGCGTCTGTGGTTATTACAAACGTTGTAAAACCTGTATACAATCTAATAACCAGTGCAGATGCCAGTACTATCCATAAATATTTATCTCTCAGCACTGAATATTTCATTTTTACCAATACCTGAAATCATAAATGAAAATAGAATATCCAATTTTACATCTGGGCTTAAACTTCTTAGTCCACTTAAATTGATCAATATGATGTACACTTATAGCATAGACTTCTTTTTCAGGAATTTCCTTCTCAATATCTTTAATCTGTAAGTAATTAATATTGTATATTTCAGGTGGAGCAAATCCCCAATAACTCAACTTCACCCTACTAATATTATTTACTTCAAGGAAATCAGCCAACCCCTTGAGGTTTTGACCTAATGACGCATTTACCCTTGTCAAATATTTATAACCGTTGTTGGGGCCTCCTGCCAATGCATTAAAGAAAGATAGATAATGCGGAAAAACCCTTAAAGAGCTATACAAATGATAAAAACCAAGAATCAACACCAGTATGTAAACCAGTTTTCTCTGTGTAAACCATTTTTTACCCGGAACATTTATATTAACAACCTTACTTATATATACGAACAAGAACGGGTAAATTGGCAGAATATATCTCAACCCTAATTGAAGAACGCTGAACGTTGTAAACACCATGAACATAACAACAGGAATTGTAATGAATAATTCGCTTGTCTTTTCTCTCTTCAAGGCCCTACCGTACAAAACAGAAATAATTAATATTATCAGAACCGAAAGAGATGTTTTAAGCAGGAATACACCAAAATAATAATACCACCAACCCCCTCCAGAACGCCCAAATAATATTGGATTAAACTTATGTTCCACAAAAGTTTGATTGGATGCACCTAGAAAGCCCATAATATAAGTACTGAATGGTATAGGTTGATGAAGGGCAAAGTTGCTAAATTTATCTTTTAGCCACTCACTATCGTTACCAAAAACCTTAGTAATAGAAGAATCAAAATAAGCAATCTTTTCCTCAACATCTACATCGTTTAAAAGTAATGGTTTAATCTCAAAGAAATAACCAGCGAACACCACAAAGTTCCCTATCAAGAAAATAAATAGAATATTTACTATGAATTTCTTTATATTCTTGCCTACCTTGTATTCCTCCATGAAATCCTTTTTGCGAAACAACCATATCAGAAGAAAGAATACAAAGAATAATGGGTATAGATATATCGACGTATATTTTGATAGTTGCGCTAGACCAAAAGCTACACCGGAAAAGATCAGATTTCTGAGTGACGGATTCCGGCAATACAAATAAAAGCAGAATACTGCAAGGAAGATAAAACAACAAGCCCCCATATCCATCGTTACAAGCCTGGTAAGCCCTAATACGGAAGGAGAAAATGCGTATAGAAACAGGGCGAAAGCTCCAGACTTAAATCCATACAGTTTGCTGGACCACAAGTAAATAAGGAAACCTAGAAAGACCCCTGTCAGTACAATGGGAATCCTTGCCAGGAAAATGATTTTTTCAAGTCTATCTAAGTTGTCTTCATACAAGAACTTCTTGCAGAAATCTACTCTTTCAATTTTTGTTGTCCAGGAAGGATGGTCAAAGGAAATCTTCAAGTCCTTTAAGAATAGAAGAGGAAGTGCCGCCAATTCTTCCATTAGAGGTGGACCTGTAGAGTTGAGTCTGAAATCTCCAGTTTTCAGAAACGAATATCCTACACCAATATGATGGGCTGCCTCATCAGCAGTAGGAGTCTTCTGAGACATACTAACCACTGCCTGCACAAAGAAAATGGTAAGCAAACCTCCAACCACAAGACTCTTTTTAAACTTTCCTAACACTTTATCCTACCTTCCATGCCCAATAGTGATCCTTAGGCTTCCATAATATTTCAAGTTCAACTAACAACCCTCTTTTGTAATAGCTTCTCATAAACTCTTATATTCTCATCTGCCGAATGAGACCAGAGATAATTATTCATCACATACTGCTTCAGTACGTTTGTTTTTTCTCTCTGTAACGCACGATCTACAGCTTCCCTTATACTGCCTGGACTCGCAGGGTTTAGATATTCAACATAGTCTTTAAAATATTCGCGGGTTGAACCACCTCTGGTTATTGCCAATCTGGCCCCTGATAAGGCAGCTTCCAATGCCGCTAACCCTGGTGTCTCAAACCAACTCTGCAACACAAACACATCACATGCCGCATAAGCTGAAGACAAAAGAGTATCACCATGTTCCATTCGATTGATAAAAAGGGTTTCTTTATCTGCCTCATTTTTACATCGATTATAATATTCCTCATAATGAGGAACTACATCTCCTATGAATACAACGCTCCTACCAGACCCTTTCAATGCCCTAATCAGATTAAGCTGATTCTTACGGGGCTCAATGCGTCCCACTGAAAGAATAAAGTTTTTTATCCCGTATTTCTTTGTAAACTCAGAGCCATCGGAATCCATAAACTTCTCATCTGCAGCCAGGTAAACAACGTGCATTTTATTTTTCTTTATACAAAACAATCTCGACACTTGCTCCGCCTCTGCATGTGAATTAGGTACTATAGTATCTGCCAGCAAAAACATATTTCTTCTTTCTGAAGGCAGAAAAGGCAATGCCACCTTTGCCATATGCTTTAGTACCATTTGTGTTCTCTTATAAAAACTTCCATATTCGAAGAATGTCCTCTGCAAGGTTGACCAGAATATGGGAGAAAGCACTATTTTTACCCCAAGACTCCTGGCAGTCCTCATAAGCCATACGCAATCCCTGAAACTTCCAAATACATGCAGTATGTCAAAGTCTTTGAGCTTATCTTCCCATTGATTGAACAGCCTTATTGTAATACCTTTTTTTTCAAGCGCTTCTTTTGTCTTCAACAATAATATCTCGCCACCGCCAGGTGACTGAAACGCCGAAGGATAAACAAAAAATGCTACTTTCATATATTATCTCATCAATACCTTTAGTATTCGTTCTGAAGCCTTGCCATCACCAAGCGGATTTCTCCAATTTCTCTTTGACTTCAGCATCCTTTTACTGGCCTTAACAATATCCTCAGGTTTTGTGCCCGCAATCACATTAGAACCCACTTCTACAGTCTCCGGTCGTTCGGTATTCTCGCGTAACGTCACACACCCCACCTTCAACGTGCACGCCTCCTCCTGTACACCCCCCGAATCTGTCATAATCAGAGCCGCATTAGTTTCAAGCCATAAGAAGTCCAGAAATCCCACCGGGTCTATTACTTTTACACCATGAGGAATTCTTAATTTGAACTTATCCAACATCTTGGCTGTACGAGGATGCATGGGAAATATTACAGGTAGCTTCAAGGCACTGTTCACACCTTTTAATCCCTTTAAAATGTCCTGAAAATTCTTTTTCGAATCCACATTCTCCTGACGATGCAATGTCAACAACACATACGTACCCTTAGACATTTCCAGTCTCTTCAATATTCGGCTTTTCTGCCCGGCAATACCAACACATTGCTTTACTGTATCAACTATAGTATTACCTGTCTTATAAATCCAGGAAGCTGGAACTCCTTCCTTTCGAAGGATCTTCTTCTCCTTAACAGTAGGCACAAACAAGAAATCAGAGAGATGATCGGCTATAAACCTGTTTGTCTCTTCCGGCATTGTTCTATCATAGCTTCTCAGACCTGCCTCTACGTGTGCTACCTTTATATGAAATCCGGTATAACTTTCAGTAGTAGAAATCTTCTCAGCAGTAAGTGCACCTGCAAGTGTACTATTGGTGTCTCCATGCACTACGGCACAGTAAGGCATCTCCTCCAGCATTATATCCTCCAGGGCAATAAGCATACGTCCTGTATGATCACCCTGTCGAAATGGAGCCTTAGACTTTATACTCAATCTGTATTCTGGTGTGGGCAGGTCCAGTTCCTTGAAAAATATTCTATCCAACCCATAGGACCAATGCTGTCCGGTATGTATACAAAAGAAAGGTATTTTTCTCTTCCTGCATAACTTAATAACAGGGCTTAGTTTTATTATCTCCGGCCTTGTTCCATATACAAAACATAATTTTCTCTTTGGCATACCCTCTTTTATATGAGCAGATATGTTAACTGCTCTTTTTCCAATATTAAATCCCTGTGCTGATAACTTGCCAATGCCTGCATAGCAAACATGGTACACCATGAATTAACACATTGACTTTCTTTGTCGTATAAAAACCCACCTTTCTGACTCATATCTTCACCAGAGTACTGATAACCTAATAAAACCGATTCCAATTCATCAGTTTTGCTACCAATCGAAAATATGATTCCCAGTCTTAAAACCTGTGCAATGATATCACTCCTTTGTGAGGTACTAAAGGTTTTAGTAAGGGGATAGTATAACTCATTGATACCATTAGTTGATGTGTTTTCTAAAGCCCATACCGTGGCCTTATTTGCGGATTCAATAAAACTTGTTATTTTAAGCAGAGTACCAGTATACCAGAGACCTTCTGCCGCATAACAATGCGGATGCAAATTTGTTGTTTTAGCGGTATTATCAGTAATAAATCTACCAGACTCCTCTTGAGTAGTTACAGCATATTCACAAAGTCTCACAGCCGCATCACGGTATTTATTATTTCGTTTAATTCCATAAAGATCGACCAGGCCCATTGAAACCTTTGCATGAAAACCACTTTGCTGATTCGACCATTTATCTTCTGACTCGACTGTCTCACCTATCTTAGCATCATATATAGGCGATAATGAACCATCTTGCTGATGCATCTTATCGATTATAAAATCCGCCAGGGACTCTGAAATCTGCAGGTATTTAGCTTTACCTGTTAATTTATATAAATTGATTATTCCATAAAGTACTATCCCCGTATCAAATGAAAATATTTTCTCACCCGTAAAACAGTATCTCTTATCCGCTTTTTTATTATCTTCATAAAGCCTGGTTTTAACTCCGCCGCAGGAATGTATAGATTTGCTGATTATCCAATCTGCAGCTTGTTCCGCTTTGTCTATAAACGCTTTCTCTCCAGACATCTTGTAGAGAAAAAGCAATGAAGTTATACCGTAACCTGTTATCTCAGAATAAAGATAGGAGTAACTTTTATCTTGTAAATTCAACCATGCATAGAAACCTCCTTCATCAGACTGAATACCTGAGTTGATAATCCACTTCACCGCAAGTTCCACATGACTATCTTCTACCCTAATATCCGTCATATTACTCTGGTTTCTTTCCACGTTTTCTTTTTATCCTGGCAGGGTTCCCACATACAACTACACCATCAGGTACGGATTTAGTAACAACTGACCCTGCTCCCACAACTGCATTACTTCCAATGTTTACGTCTGGTAATACAGTTGTATTTGCACCTACAGATGCGCCTTTCTTAATTTTCCAGCTTATTCCTTTAAGATCCCGTGTATTATCATGAGTGGGAAACTTATCATTGGCAAAACAAACACCAGGGCCGATGAAGCAATTATCCTCAACAATGAGCCCATCATACAAAAGCGCCTTATTATGTATTTTAACATTATTTCCTATGATAACATTCCTATCAATATAGACACCATTTCCTATAACGCAATTCATACCAATCTTTGCTTTATTACCTATCTGGGCAAAGGCCCAAATTTTTGTTCCTTCCCCAATCTCTGCCGTTTCTGACACTACTGCCAGTTTATCAACAAAAACACCATTTAACGTTTTTAATTTTCCTTTACCCATTCTATATTTCTTCTCAGACCTTCATCTATAAATACTTTAGGCTTCCATCTAAAAAGTTTTTTTGCCAAAGAATAGTTACACAACAGCTTCGGTACCTGTGCTTTCCTGTCTTTAGTATGTACAATTTTTGAGTTTGATCCCACAATCGCTTTAATCTTTTTTGCTACATAGTTAACGGTAATAGCCTCACCTGTGCCAAAATTTACAGCCCTGCCGACAGCATTTTTGTGGCTACCCATAATCATGAAAGCATCTACCATATCATCTACATAGGTAAAATCTCTGGATTGCCTACCAGTACCATGTACAGTAAGTGTCTTGCCCTTAAGCGCCAGCTCTATAAATTTTGGTATAACATCATATGTATGTCTGGGGCCATATGTATTAAACGGCCTGATTATGGCAACCGGAAGATGATATGTATTCTGGTATGAATAACAATACCTATCTGCGGCAACTTTGCTTGCGGCATACGGTGATGATGGATAAAGCGGATGCTCTTCATCAATAGAACCACCTATAGTCATTCCATATATTTCACTGGAAGATGTACATACTATTCTCTTTATACCTTTACCTTCCTTTGCAGCCTGCAAAATATTCAATGTACCTATCACATTTGTCTCCATTACTTCTATAGGATGGGCAAAAGAGTTGGGTACATAAGCATCGGCAGCAAGATGAAATATGATCTCTGGTTTATTTTTTATAACTAGCTCCTTTGCATCGGTACTGGAAATGTTACCGGTAATGATCTCCTCCAGCTTGTTTTTCAGATGCTCTATATTCCTAAGGGTATATTGAGTAGTCCCTGATGTAGAATTCCCCCTGACATACACAGAAACCTTCGCGCCTTCTGCCAGCAGCCTTTCGGTAAGATGTGAACCCATGAAACCATCCGCGCCGGTGACCAAAACTCTCTTGTGTTTGTAACAATTTTTCATGATTTCTCCTGCCGGGTTTTCCCCAAATAGTGATATGGTATTGAAAAATCCATGAGATAACGTGGAGACACCTTTACACTTTGCTTCTTTTCAACTGTTGGGTCCTTTATAATAACATATGAGACTCCGTAGTAAGGAGTTGTAAACCTGCAAACAAGATCATCCAGACGAATCAAAAGAGATGCCACCCTCTTTCCAAAAAACATTCTTAAAACAGGAATAACGGTGTTATAACCATCGATTACAATCTTTGGATACTTCATTTTCTCACTATGTTTACGTGGTACAGCCTCTATGATTCTTGCAGAAATTCGCAATAACCGTGATGGACTGTAAAATCCTGTAGCTATAACCGGATACTCCAGATGGTTAAGACTGTTTAAATCAAAACTATGAATATGGCTTGAACCTTTCCCTTTGCCGGTAATATTTTTTTCTATAAGTTCTGGAGACTCGTGAGGTACAGTTATTACCACGGCTTTCTTGGCAACCCTTATCAGTTCACTGAGGGCTTTAGGTAGGTCTGGAATATGCTCTAGTGTTTCAGTACACAAAACTACATCAAACTCATTGTCTTTATATGGCAATTCGTGCCCGTCTGCCACCCTAGAATCCATACCGAATAGCTCTCTTGACTTGTTACAAAGCTCTTCACAGAAATCACATAATGATACCTTAACTCCGAACAGTTTCCCTATCAGATATGCAGAGTATCCTTCAGCAGCACCAACGTCTAAGTATGAATCAAAATCCAGGCACGCCAGCTTCTTTAAAATATGGTAGTTTATGATATACCACTGGATGTCACCTGAATGCCTGGCACCCTTTCTAAAACCGTAGATTGGCTGAAAAGACCGATACATACCATTTTCATCAGGCATTTTAAACTGCTGATTTAACACTGTTTCATCCATACAGTTTAAAGCCATTTTCTCTCCATCAAATCCTCTTATAAGTTTGTGTCCCATATTTTACTTCCTCAGCTACTTAAATCATAAAAATTTTATTGAAAATGTATTCATGGTTGTTATTAACCACCCTCTTCCGTTCAATTACAAAACCTTTCTTAGGATCCTTTTAAATATCCTCCTTGGCTCAGGACAGCATAGTTCTGCATCAGGTGTCAATTTTTCAAAATCTAAAACTCTTTTTAATGAATTCTTGAACTTCCTTACTGTTCCAATACTTGTTTCTCTACCTAAGAAATAATCTTCAGGAACCTTTATATGGCTCTCCCCTATCTTTATATCCTGCTTATATGCGAACTTTTTTCTCCACAAATCAGAAAATGTTGTCATATCAAGAGGGCTCAAACCTTTCTTTAAAACAGCATATTCAATTATGTCATTCAACAGACCCGGGACCTCCCGAAATTTACTGGTATGAGCGTAAACAATAACAGGCAATGCACATGATATCATTTCATCTATAGCTTGTTTGTAAAACTTCAGAACTGCCTTGGTATCACAAGCTCCTTTCTGAAAAAAAAGCTCCGGAGCAACCGGAAAGATAGGTATTTCGAGTACTTCTGATATCCTCCCTCTTAAAGCAGGATAACTTGGCAGGCCAAGATAGTCATATGCAAAATCGGAAGAATATTCATACCCCTCATCCTCCAATGCCTTCATTAGATTTGTATTCCATCTTCCCATCGGAGAAGCAAAGCCCTTTGTTTCAATACCCAAATCTTTGAAAAACAGCTTCGCCTTTCTAATACTATGCCTGTTACTCGCATAATCGCTATAGGTATAATGGTAAAAACCGTGAGATTGTATATCAAGGCCTATTTCTTTACATTCCCTGACTTTATCTTTTGTATGAATAAAAGAGTGTACATTGAAGAAAACTGTTACTGCATCACTATATTTTCTGAACAGCTCTATATAATCATTGAAGGTTTCATCATGAAACTCATCTGCATCAATTCTCAGGCAAAAGAAATGAGAGTAATCTGTTTGTTGCCCTGCCATAAAATCTACAAGTGGCCTGCGAGCAACTTCTTCCTGCACACGTATAGAGCCATTACCAAACGACTTTATCCTGGAACTGCGCTTTAACCAATATTTTCTTCGCTTATTCAACCTTTTTATGTCCTCGCTCTTAGCAGAACTATATGTTTTAGCATATAACACGCCCTGTCTTGTGCGAGAGCAGTTGCCTGATTCTATGAGAGAGATTACCTCGTTTATTTTCTTTGCCCCCAGAACAATATTCTTCTTTCGTAATTGACTATGGGTATCATTTGGCACTACTTTCTGGCGCTCACAAAGAATTATATCTCCGGTATCAAGACCTTCCTCTATATAATGTATTGTAACTCCTATCTTATCAGGCTCATTATTATACAGCGCCCAGAATTCCGAATCAGACCCCCTATAGAAAGGAAGTAGTCCGGAATGTAAATTAATAGCACCTTTAGAGGCAGTACAAAAAACGTCTCTCTGTAATTTCCTCGTACCTACCACAACTATAAGGTCAGGATTAATTGTTTTTAATAATTCTACATTTTCCTTCGTATTAATATTAGTTACCGCCTTAACCAGAATACCATTCTTATTCCTGGCTATACTTTCATAACTAAAATATTTGAGCCTTCTTAACAGAAAAAAAAGTAGTAGCTTTATACTTGTCTTAAATCCTTTATGTTTTTCCTCATAGACTATTGCTTTAATATCTCTACCGGCATTAATGAGTGCCTGTGTCACCATTCTCCCATCTATAATATCACTGGTTAATATTACTAATTTCATCTAATAATATCACTATCCTTTAACACTCTCAATCGTAATTGCGGGATGCATTGGTGCCGTCTGGATAGTGCTGCCGGAAACCTTAATAAAGCCATCCAGAAACCTTGAGCCAACTCAACGTTGCCAAAAACGATGGAGTGAACAATCCTGAACGGGAGAAAGAATAAATGTGCTGCAATTAACCTCTTATTGTGTATATTTTTCCAGAAAAACAAGAACACGTTTCTATGGGCTATTACCATCTTCCTACGCTTACCATATTCCCTGTTAAATGTAGTTGATTCCTTATGCCAAATTATACTTTTAGGTTCATACACTCCCTTCTTACCTGAAACAAGCGCTCTATAACATAGGTCTACTTCTTCACATATGCCCGGTAAATACAGCGAATCAAAGCCGCCTAAACGCAGAAAAAGATCTCTTCTGAACGCCCCTGTTGCTATGCTATGTGTCTCACCTGGTACTGCCGCATTAGTTTCATCAACAATATTCTTTAATATGCCATACTTAATCTTTAGATATGACCTCCCACCATTGTAAGTACCGTCAAAATTCAAAAGTCTAGGCGCAACAAAGAACACATTATCATCTTTAAAATGCTCAACAAGATAGTCTACAAAATCTTTTTCAACTTTTATATCATTATTTAACAGGATCACAACATCACTATCAATGACCTTCAACACCTCATTATAAGAACATAACACTTCATTCTTTTTGCTGGCATATAACTCAACTGAAGAAAATTTATTTCTTATATATTCAACACTTCCATCAGTACTCACATTATCAACAACGTAGACTTTACATTTATGAATGGACTGTTTAGCCGCTTTGCATACGGACGGTAAAAAGGCACTGAGAAGATCTTTCCCGTTATAATTCAATACAAGTATATCTACTTTCATCCAGCCTTGTAAATTCCCGGTTTTATGCCATAATCCTTCTCTGAAGCCTCTTCTGATAGAGATGCTCAATAGCCAGGGCATATTTTGATACCCTCCTCTGTGTCAGATTATGATGTTTTATGTAATTCATCAACCACAACGGCATTTTGTCATTGAATTTTACTTCAAGGACAACCAGCCTGCTTGGAAGGCAATACTCTGCATGAGAGAAATCCACATTCAACATACCCGCATCCATGCATTTAATAGAGTGATCAAAAGTAATCCTGAAGTTATGGTAATGCTTCAACATCAAAGGCAGCCGTTTATATTGTATAGCAGCCACGGGTTTTATATGCCAGCGCTTATGATAATATATAAACTTTTTTACCACATAATGATCGGCAAAATCACTCAGGCTCTCCACATCAATATTGTCAGATATCAGCTGCGAACAAATATCATGAGGCAGGAAACAACGATCTTTTATAATGGTAAAGTTATCCTTTGCCTTAATCTCAAGAAATAAACCGTTCGGATCATCATCTTTACTTTTTTTATATGACCGAATCCTGAACTTTACCCTTTTTTCTAACCCTTCAATCTTCTCTCTATAAAACCTGAAATTATGCGTATCAAAATAGATTGAAAAAACATTATACCCATGTTCCAGGCTGTTTTTGTCCAACTCAGCAAAACGCATTAGGGTATCGACAATCTCCTGTTTTTGCTGAAAGGATATCAGATATTTAATCTCAAAACGGTTTTTGCGTGCCAACCTCATCTTCTTTAAACTTCCCCAGCCTTTCAACTGTTTTTGCAATCTGTATATTCAGTCTATCCACATGAACAATCCCTTCTTCCCCGACAATGTCAGCATTGCAGTCAGATTCGAATATATTCAGACTGCTATCATTATCAAGTACAATACCGGTTTTATTGTCAACTGTTATCTTTGAGTTTATAAGATAGCCATGGCCTGCAGAACCGTATTCCCACTTCTTAAGATACGCATGATAGGCCGTATCATTTTCCCTGAAATCACACCCGTATATAATAGGTGTTGATTCATCTTTACTCTCTATAGCTATTTTGCAATCGGTAAATTTGCAATTGGAGATAACGGGACTGGCTTTCTCCCCTATAGATATACCTTTATCACTGGCACCAGTGAAAGAACAATTTGACACAAACACATCCGAAGTCATCAAATCCAGTAAATCATTACCGGAATTTTCAAAAATACAAGATTGAATCGTTCCTTCTGCATAATCAAGGTCAATAGAATCGGCGTTAGTGTTATAGAAACTTGAATTTCTTATTGTGATATTTGAATGCACAATATGTAAACAATCATCCGAGATAGTATTTTCTGAAAATTCACAATTCTCAATAACTATCGACGAGGACCAATGAATCGAAACCATGCCTGAATAGTCTATGTTAAAGGCGCTATCCAAAGTACCCCCTGTGAAATTTGTATATTTAAGAACACTGCCAGATGTATCTTTTCCCTGTAATACAAAGGCTCCCCATCCATGATCTGGGTCAGACCTCCTTAAATTTATTGGCTTGTCCTTTTTACCAGAAAGGATTGCCTTTCCCTTGCAAAAGATGGAAGCCCCTGGAGACATCATAATGTCAGTTCCCTCCGCAACTATTAGTGTATCCCCAGGGCCAACATACATATCTTCTCTTATATGTACTTCTCCGGGCCCCAGGTGTATAGTCTGCGGCTCCTTATTGTCCAGATCCAATGGATGCACAATTTCCATATTGTGGACTACGGGTAGGTCCCGGTTTACGATATGCGTTTCTGGAATTATAGAAGTGCCTGTAACCGCATTGTTAAAGCTATTACTAAGAAAAGCAAGTAATGCCTTTTGATCTAGACCATTAAATGTAACAACATAATCACACGATCCCGCATCCAACGCATACTCAGGATATCGCAATCCGAAGAAATGTGTAAAAGAGGGTTCCGGATCTATGATTTTCACACCCGGATAGAATAGAATGGCTGTGTCTTTTTCTATATTAATATCTTTGCTTTTATGTGCACTGCTGACATGAATGCCTATATTAGATTTCCTTAATTCTTTGGTTTGAAGTCCCGCGGCGGAATTACCCCACACCCTTATAAGGCATTTTATACCGTCTTCCTTATTGTCACCACTATCATGCTCTGAAGACAAAAAGATTTCAACATTACATTTTTCCAACTCCGATTTAATAAAGTCTTCGCGCTTTCTTATCCACCTTTTCACAACCCGAATTTCATCTTCAAAAAGAAGATAAGGAAATGGTAATCTGTGAATTCCCGCCGGTGTAAATCTTATATAACCCCTGTATGAATCTGCATGGACAGCACCGTCAATTTGCATGACATTATCATCTATAAATTTAGTCTGTTCTTCATAAGAACCAAAACTATTAATAGCTTCCCAAAGATATAGATTCCGTCTATGTATAAATGTTGGATCTCTCAAGGCAAGATCCAGTATTGGCGTAAGTCTTTCATTAAGTGATATTCTGTATTCAGGCACAAGACCCAATTCAAGAGTTTTTCGAAACCGGAATGGGCTGTAAGGTGTAAGCCCTCCATGACCATTGATATCATCTGCAATCGGCTCTAATAATCCACGTGAGGGATCAAAATAGTAGATATGGTTATGTACGGAATCCGCATGAATTCCCTGAAACAGATTCATTGCCGCCTGCCATCTTGCCAACTTGTCCTTATCCATAATTTGCCACAAATCCTGAACGGACTCATGTGTAATCTCTAAATTAATAGCAGCTATAAGCTTTTCCATAGGCCTAAAGTTATCACCTTCTTGATCCTTGACGTGCATAAGATTCCAGGAGGCTGCTTCTTTCCAACAACTTAGTTTGTCAGCTTTCTTTCCCCTGTATTTATATATAATTCCCGGCATTCTTTCATGTTCAATCAAAAATATGTCTAGAGGACGAAGTGTCATATGATACAGGCCATAATATTTGTTGTTTACAAAAAACTTTACAAAAGAGGTATTGGATGCCATCACACCAAACTTATGCACAAAACAATCCTCCATCAGGTTGCGCATCATAAGTTTGTCCTCTGGATTTACCAGTTCGATATATCGCCGCCCTTCGTAGAGTCTGTTTTTGGGAACTTTTATCCTGACAGAAGGTTTGTGAATATCCCAATGCCATTTATTAGCACCGCGCAACCTGTACTTTACCCTTCTGTACTGACCATCAGGATATTTCAAGTATGCTCTGTAATAATCCCTTGTAGAGACAGGTACGTTGGAAAGGAGTTTATTAAGACTGTTCCGGTCAATAAAGAGCCTAATTTCAGGGACATCTTCTGATCCCCTTAACTCGGGAGACTCCAACCCGGAAACAAAGGAAGAAAAAGCCGTGTATGTTGAGAAGAAAAGTGTACCAAGTTCTCTCTTAAGTGAAAATTTGACATGAGCGTCTGTATAAGTAGCCTTAAAGAATATCAAATATGATGATAAGAATATAAAACCAAAAAGAATAAAAGGCATAGAAATGAGAAAGAGTTTTTCCCACAACTTCATTCTCCTATAACTCCTATCGTTAAATCTTATTCCTAACACAACACATCTCCCTGCAGTGTACGTCTACACATTTTTTATAAATCTACGCTATCCTGACCAAGAATTACGCTAACCTTGGTTTCCTTATCTATTTTAGATATCTCGCTTATTATATATTCAGGTTCTAACTTTCTCTTCGGTTCTATAACATAAAGGAGTTCTTTCATTTGGTCTTTACCCAATGCATCAATTGAAACGATGGCAAAACTATTTACTGTTTTCTTTAGTACCTTGTGTATAGTTGTTTCGTGATCTATACTTGAAGGAATCTGGATTCTTAACATAATCTCTTTGGCCTCCCGTGCCCCAAAATCCATATGATGCATGGCCAATACTATGCCGGAAAGTAATACCGTGGCTACGGCAGCCACCAGAAAAAAGTGTGTCCCGCATGCCATGCCAACAGCCATAGCCATAAATATATAACCAACATCTCTGGACTCCTTAACAGGATTTCTAAACCTGATTATGGAAAGAGCACCTACCAGACTGAACGCACGTGCGATATTGGAGCCTATTATTATCATAATAAGAGACACTGTAACTCCCATGATAACCACCGTTTGTACGAAAGACTGTGAATAGGAAACACCTCTATGAGTTATTGAATAAACCTTCGACATAAGCAGGCACAACAAAAATGACAGTAATAGGGAAACAATGACATTCGTAATGGTTACACCGCTGGTCATAGAAATATCACGTGTAAACTCTTTTATTAACACATCCATATTCTTCTCCTTTTTGTATTACCGTTAGTTACGTTTTAAGAAATAAACACAAGAAATTGCCCCTAAGCTAAACACAAGAATCACAGACACCGCCCTGTCCAGACTTGTCACAACCACCGCCTGTAACATATCACCCTCTATCAAGCGGTAACCTGCGCCAACAGCAGCCTCTCTTATGCCAAGAGAAGCTGGAGTAAGGGCTACAAATGTGGAAAGTACTCCCAGTATTGAAATTAACATACAACTTAAAAAAGGCACTTCTTCATAAAAGATATGAAACCCATACTTAAGCCGGAACGCATATACCACAAAATTTAGAAATATAAGTAAGGATAGCCCATAAACGGCCGTCCTCTTTTTGCTCAGAATCTTCCATGAATTCCATATCTCATACAGCTTTTTTAAGAAATAGTTTTCACTTTTTCCAACTCTGTTGTGGAAAGCAGACAACATAATGAAACTAAAGATTACTGCTGTAATAACGCCAAAGATCAAAAAAAGATTAATATTAGCATTTCCCTGCATAAGGTAAATAAAGATCAAAACACCTGTCCCTGTTAATCCAGCCATCATAAAATGCATCAATACCATTGCCCCCATACTGACTGCAAAGTCGGTATACGAGAACCTATGGATCTTTTTTAGAAAATATCCTTTTGCCACCATACCGCCTTTTATGGAAATATAATTGAGAAACGTGTTCAAGGCTGAATACGCCAGCCCGTCTTGGAATGACGCCCGCACACCATAAACATGAAGCACTAACAACAACATAAAAGCGTTTATGGTAACAGACATAAATTGAAGGGTAAGGAATACACAGACCTGATTAACTGAAATCTCCATGATCCGTTTGAATGAATCAATATTCTTGTATACATAAACAGCCGCTAATCCGAAAATGATTATTGTGGCCGCAACAAGAAATAAATTCTTCCATTTCATATTTTCTGAAACCTTCTTCCTCTATGTCAACAGCACAAGATAGAAGTAGATCTTGTTATAGTTTTATAGAAGAAAAATATGACGATATATACATAAGACCAAGTGGCGGCCTGAGGCTTAAACTTCTTGTAGGTGGATTTATCAAACAAACTTTAACGTTTTCCATTTTCTATCTATTTCTTACGTAAGATACATACAAATGTCGGGGACAACCATGGAGCAACTTTACTGATAATAACTGCAATAAATGCCTTGAAAGTATTCGGTCGAATCATATCCGTCATCATGTACTTTACAGGTTCCCTAAGTACTTTAGATGTATAATCAATCATTTCAAACGATGAAACCAGCCTCTTCAACTGCCTGTAAGTCACCAGATTCTCATGATAGGATTCCTGTCCCCGAAACACCTTTATATAATAATTTGCAATCAATTTGGGCAACCAACTCAAACCCGGCAGATTATGATGTGGCTCAAAAGGCCATAACTTGTTAGGGCCAGCAAAAAAGCATACACCGCCAGGTTTTAATACTCTATAAATTTCATTTATAAGGCGTTCTGAATCCGGAACATGTTCATACATATGAGTACATATTGCAACATCAACCGAAGAGTCCTTAAGCATTACGTTCATAGAATCTCCTACTACAAATTTAACGCTACTGTCTTTGATATTAGTTGCGCCAAAAACAACAGCATCCTTATCTATATCCATACCGATAACACTGCCAAAAGATGCTTCCAGATAATTCGTAATCCATCCTGCAGAACAACTCATATCCAGACATGATAGTGAACGGGTATCTACCTGGTAAAAATCCCTGAGTACGGCAATTATTTTCTTCGCTTTTTGTTCGCGCATATCCCTATCGAACATGGGCTCCGGGCGAATCTTTGAATATTCATACTGATAGTTATATTCTTTAATAGCACTCATTTATCTGCATTTCTTTTAGACTTTATATGTACGCCATACATATTTATGGATATCTTTATCCAACACAGAGATCCTAACGTTGCCAAAAACAGCAAACCTATATTTAAACTATTAATCAAAGTAAAGAATGTTAAAATAAGGGCGAGAGATACCTCATAAATTTCCTCCTACGTTCTCCACTCTTATAATCCCAAAAGCCGGGGTAAAAATATATTGTTTTGAACCCATCAATTAACAAATACCTCACTTCCACTCTTCAGTTCTTCCAAGATAAGGCTTGAGACAGATTCACGCATAAACCATTCTGGCAGTATCTTACCTTGTCTAAGTGTTTCTCTGGCCTGGGTTCCGCTGATTTTCTGATTAAACTCTTTACCATGCTCACATTTACTGGTGTAAGACATGCATTTTTGACAATAATAAACCTCGTCAAAGAAGATTATCTGTATCCCAATGTCTCCAACAGTTTCAAGCAGACGCTGCGAAGCATCTGGAGAATAGTAGCTACCTACACCAGTATGGTCCCTTCCTACAACAAAATGACTGCATCCATAATTTTTGCGGCAGAGTGCAGTAAACAGCGCCTCTCTGGGACCGGCGTAGCGTGAATAACTCATGAAACCACCCAGCACTGCCTGGTTGAACGGGTAGTAGTTCTCAATTAAGTGTTGATAACTCTTAAGAATAATAGAACCGGAGAAATCTCCGGTTTTTTTCGGTCCAATTACCGGGTGTATAAAAATACCATCACAGTGATGATCTTTCAAAGCCGTAAGCTGGATATATTCATGTGCACGGTGTGCTACGTTACGAGTATGAAATCCAACCACTTTTTGCCATTGACAATGTTCAAAAGTAAGACGGGACTGTGCAGGTGTCATTTCATAAGGTTGGCAACATTTGAGGTATTCAGACAGCAAGTCTACTTTACCGGCTAAAAAACAATTACTGCGGCTCAACAAACGCAAGACACCCGGATGATCTGTATCATCAGTACCAAACCATTTTGTGGCAAGGTCCTTCAAGTTATATGTAAAACATTCCTCAAGATCCAGTAATGCCCATATTTTACCTGCGTTTGTCAGTGCAATTGTTTCATGAGGTCTATAGTTATGGGTTTTTCCCGCTGGAAGTTGCAGCAGGATTGGCATTGGGAAAACAGTTCCATCTGGCAACTTATTCCCGGCTAAAACACTTTCAAGTACTTCACGTCCCATGAAACCCTCTATAGGCGAGAAGGCTCCCACAGCAATCTGATGTACATCCATCATTGTTCGCTTATCAATATCGAGCCGAGGTAAACCCTTAAGCGACTGATCTTCACACCCGGAGATTACCCGCTCTATTAACCTCCCTCCATGCGGAGTAATCAAGCGTGAAGCTGAAAACAGATTCCTCTCCGGAATCGACAAGTCCACCTGTCTTTCGTATTGATTAATAAGCGTCCTGATCATACTGGCACACCCGACAGGGTGTTTGCCTATAGATGTTTCCGCTGCCAGCACCAAACCATCAGCACCATCCAGCAGCGTATTAATCACATCATTAACCTCTGCCCTTGTAGGTTGTGAGCTGCTTACCATTGACTCCAATAGGTTTGTGGCAACGTATACCGGTAACTTAGATTTGTTCGCAGACTGAATAATCTGTTTCTGGACAAAAGGCAGACTTTCAAGTGGTATCTCACGAGAGAGATCACCACGATCAATTAAAATTGCATCTGTGACATCTATAATATCGGCAAGATTTCTCAAACCAATCCGGCTTTCGATCTTAGCAATAATCTCAACATTTTCACCAACAAGACTACGCAACAATTCTACATCGCTTTGATGGTTTGCAAACGACAGGGCCATGTGCCTGATCCCAAGCCGCAAACATATCTCTATTGCCGCGTAGTCAATACTCGTTAATGGGGGCATGTGAACAAGTGGAAATATTGAGACCGCCTTGTTAGACCCGATCGTACCGCCACTTAACACACGCCCGCGACAAGTTGATCCTATCTCAACTACCTGTAACAGCACGGTATCAAAGTCTATACTTATCAGGTTACCCACCATTAATTGCTGCAGGACTGAATCAGGGTATAGTGGAACCTTCGTCGTGTTACCCTGCACCGAAGATGCCACTATCTCAATCATTTTACCGGACTCCAGATTAACATGCCCCCCCATCAAGGTTCCAGTCCGCACCTGAGCCCCCTGGGTATCAAGGCAAATAGGGATATCAGAATAAGAACGAATCAGGTTTATATATTCCTCAATCTGTTTAAGCCTTGTGTGCGACAGATTAATACGGAACAGATCTACACGAAGTTCATCGAGTCGCTTAATGGTACGGGGATTGAGTGATGCAGGACCTAACGTACAGAGTATCTTCTTAATAATTAATTTCCTTTATACTCTTATAACAATCAGCTGTTAAATTTCTTGAAATCAACTGCTGCACAAATAAAATCACATTGTATCTGGACTTCACTACTAAACTGATTCTCCAGAAATCCATATATATATTCACAAACAAATTATGGTATCAATACTCCATATTTTTTGACAACATGCACCATTAGCATAATTCCTGTGAATTCTTTCAGGAATTACTATTAAACCTATCCTACCCAGTCTATGTATCATCTTGCTATCTACATCAAAATTCATATCAAAGTAATAACGTCTGTGAATGAAGCTCTTTTCCACTCATTTCTGTTCGGCTTTTAATATCATTTCATGCCATAGGGGTTCCGATCCATAACCCTGCTGAAGCAGCCAATCACCACAAATTTCTTGAAACTCTCTTACTAAATTGAGCGGCCATTTATCCCATTTCTGAAGTCGGTTTGCCCTGGATTCGTGAAAATACTTTCCTGAGAGTTCACCATTATATTTAAATTCAGCCTGGTACCTATTAGGAAATCTTGTCAAATACTTCAATAAATTATTAAGAGATTCACATTCGTCAGGGCTTCCAAATAAACTTTCATATTTTACAACTGTAGCATTTGGATTCTTTTTGATTGTCTTAATAGCATATTCAGTTTGAAAACGCCATAGCCAGCAAATTCGCTGAAAAACAGAAAATTTGCTCCATCTATGAGAAAAAGGATCTTTTGGTAATCTCCTCGCACTTAATCGAGTATGAGGAAGATAAAAAAGCGGATCAGACTTACTATACATGACAGCAGCCTGGTTATTAAAATTGGAACGTACCCAGTTTCTTCCATCACGAATGATAAAAACTGTTTTTGAGTTAGGAAAAATGATGGGAATGATATCAATTAAGCCAGCCAACTGCAAATTGGCCTCTACATAAATGTCTTGCTTTAATTTGGAGATATAATCATGTCGTAGTGAATAAAGTCTTTGTGCTGCTTCTGCCTCGTCTATCATCCCTCGTTGCCTGGATATAGTTATGCTCCTCATATTTCTCAAAGGGAACAGCTTTCCTATAGTCATATTCAAAAAACCAAAGTCTATACATTTCTGAATGAAATCATTTTTGTTTTTATAAAAATTGTCAATTCTCCAGATATCAGGCTCCTGAACAGAGTGACAGCCCTTTACCGAGATAGCTAATAATTCAGAAAGAAACCTTGTGCCAGTTCGCCCACCAGAAGTAATAAAAATACACTTTTTTTTTATGTTACACTCTTTCATTTATCTCTAGGCTCAAAAGTTACGTAACCTAATTGATATCTCATTGTTGCATTACTTGGTTAATTACTTTATATTCTGCAGCAATGAATGCACGAGACAATGATTAGCCAGTCTTATACACATTAACCTTTTTATCATCCATTTTCAGTGTATAAATAATTTTAGATAATGTATAAAATGTTACCCCGAGTATTAGCAGAAGCAGAATCACAACAAATGGCATCAAGGATCTATGAAGATTTAGAATATGAAACCACCATATATCCAGAGAGTCATATCCAGACAGAGATGCCTTTGCAAGTGTTATAAATCTATGATCAGGATCGAAACCAAAAACCAAACTCTTACCATATATAAGATTGCACAAAAATGAAAAAAACATATACCACGTCCCTTTTAAGGGACTTATGTCCGGCACATAATTAATCAAATACTCATCAACGTTTAACCTCTCCTTAAGAAAATATAACCATTTCGAGCTGTTAACAAATAGAGATGGAAGTTGTACCAGAAACCCCATTATTGCAAATACCCACATTACCAGCCTTCCAGATAAATACTTAGACTCGCATATTGCATGCGCCAGAAAAAGAGCAAGCAGAGGAATAGATAAATAAATATAACGTGGGCCCCATGAGAACAAAGTCCCTCTGTCAAAAATATAGATATGAAATGAAAAGTTCATAAAAATAATTGATACTACAAGAAACGAAATCACCCTATATTTTTTGCAAAAGCCTTTAATACCCAATGCAAACAAGATAAGCGGGATATTGAAAAAGAAAAAACCCTTACCACTGCTTAGGAAGAAATAAAAGAAACCTTTAAAATATTTACCTCCAGTTGATGCCTTTGATATCATATTTGAAACAGAACCATGCTCAGTATTAAGGATACCATCATATCTGATATAATTAAAAACGAGTATGACCATAAGATACAATACCATTGGAATAGCAAATAGAGAGATATTGATAACCGTCTTACGAATGTCTTTTTCCTTAAACCCATACAGAAGGATTGTTAGTGCAAAACAGACAATGTAAATTATATAATTCTTCTTGATTAAAACCGAATATCCGGAAAACAGTCCACAGTATAGTATATAACGTGACACTCCTGTATTTAGGTATCTAAGAACGAAGAAAACCGCAAAAAGAAAACACAAGGTAACTGCGGGTTCAGAAAAACCACTACGCGAATAAACAAAATTCATAGTACAGAATGAGAAAATAACAGTTGTCACAAAGGAGATCTTCATAGAATATTTCAGTTCAGACAACAACAAGAAAAATACTGAAGATAGGCCTGCACATATAATTGGATTTGCAAAAGAAACAAATAGCTGGGTTACATACTCAGGATGGACTCCCCTGACAAAGAACGACATTACCATGCCCACAAAATACAACGGAACCAGTAAGATAGGCATTCCAAGACCATGGCCGGAGTATATTTTTCCTCCACTGCCTATGTTACCTCTTTTCTGATAGTGCATTTCCTTTACGCCAAATTCTGTATCATGAATAGAAAGGTCACCATCTTTGACAATACTCTGGGCCACAAGGTAATTTTCAAGCCCATCTCCTCCATAGTGACCTGAGGAAAAAAACACAAAGATGGATAGAAAAAAAAGAAAGATTGTCAAATTTATATTTCTACTATACATTCATTTTACCTTTTCAATAGCACGATAATATCTTTCTGCTATGCGTAAATATGAATTATTCTTTGCTGTCTTTATGGCTTGTTTCCTAAAGCTATCAAGACTTTCTAAACTCATAACTTCCTCCATCTTATTTGCTAACGATAATTCATCGGCAGGCTTGACAAGCCAACCATTTTCCCCGTTTTTCACGATATCAGGTATGCCACTTATCTCACTTGCAAGCACAGGTATGCCACAAGCCATAGACTCCTGTATTACAACCGGCATACCTTCAGTTTCACCCTTTCTATCAAAAACTGATGGCACAACTATAACATCACCTAAAGAATATATCTCAGGCAAGAGTTCATTCTTCGTCCATCCTAAAAACCTCACATTATCTGAGACCCCATATGCTTCTACCAGCTCTGCTATATGATTATATAAAGGCCCTCCGCCGACAAGAATAAGTTTAAATTTGTGGCCCTTCTCTTGTAATATTGCAGAAGCTTTGATTAAAAACTCTATCCCCTTTTTCTCTGAAAACTTACCAACAAAAAGAAAAGTGAAAATATTGCTCAAGTTAAACTTGACTCTTAAACTGTCTTTATCCTCAGAATATTTAAACTTATTTGTATCCACACCCATAGGTATAATATGGCTTGTTATATCTTTATGACTTACTTCTCTAACCTGCTCTTTAATGTAATTACTTACAGGAAGCATTATGTCTGTTCTCTTTAAGATAAACCTGCAAATATGTGTACCCAAAATACCATATCTCTTGAGCATGAAGATATCTGCGGCATGAACTGTCAGGACATGATTAAATTTTAAGAGGCTTCCAATTAATGCACAAATTAAACCTTGAGGCACAATCCAGTGAGTATTAACTATATCTATCTTGTGCTTTATTACTACATTGATTGTGGCCAAACATTGAAACATTAAAAAACAAGGAATTTGCAAGTATGCCAGGAGGTTACTCTTTAAATCACTTAAAAGCCCTTCACCACTCCCAAGAATCTGAAGTCTTAAAGGTAAAAAATATATAAATCTATGTATTTTCAATCCTTCTGACTCTTCGTAAAGCAACAAGCCGGCAGAGTGAGGTACAAGTACGTGTACATCGTAGAAGCGACATAACTCCTTTGCAAGGTCGAAGACAAATCGAGCAGAGACAGCATCATCTTTGCTTTTAGGAAAAGTACTAGTTAGAATAAGAAGCTTTTTCATTACGATCTGACACCTTCACTCCTTTGATATACTAACGCTTATTAGCTATTACCAGTATTGAACCTGCGCTTGTCCATCTTAAAATTTTTTCCAATAAATTACCTGTAAAAACGGCCAGTTTATTTTCACCATCGTAACTATCCCTACTCCTGAAAATACTGCAAAATTCCACAAGGCTGAATATGTGATCCACCGGTATAACCTTCTCTATAATAAACCCACTCTTTGATATTGCATCTTCCAATTCCTTCACCTTAAAATATCTCTGGTAGTAGCAAACCCTGGAAGGTTTATTGAATATGTTACGTATAAACGAGTTGTGTTTTAAATAATCTAAAGGCTCTTTTATTTTCAAAAATATGTTCTTGTATGGAACAGTCAGTATCAGTTTTCCTTCAGGCTTTAAAACTCTATAAGCCTCATTCAACACACCGTCAGGGCCCTCTGCAAAATGTTCTATAACTCCCCAGGATAAATAGGTACTGAAATAGTTAGCTTCAAAAGGCATACTTCTCACATCAGCAGTATATACCTCCAGGGTAGCGTCATAAGCCTTAACCTTATCTATACATTCCTGTTGATAATCAACTCCAACCATTTTATATCCCAACATGCTCAGCTTGATAACCCACGGTCCAAGGCCACAACCGGCCTCTAATATACGTCCGCCTTTCGGAAGATAATCAACAATAATACCTAAGAACTTTTTGACCCGAGGATAGCTAAATACTTCCATGATAGTCTCGATATCAGTATTTATCCAATTTTCACCCCATGCCTCTTTTGTGACTCTATTAATACTGTCGATGTCACTATCTTCAATTTTATGCATAATCTACCTTGTAAAAGAAATCTCTTTCACTCATATACTCTACCATCTTTCTCAATGTCTGGTGCAAGTCTTCCTTCTTGAACCGTTCACAGAGCTTCTTTAGTGCGCTAATCTGCTCCTTTGGCAGGATAAATTGTGTATGAATTCTTTTTCTAAAAGAGTAGAATTTATGGTGTGGTATAAATTTACTTAGAATTTGTTTTGGATTTATCTAAAGATTCTTTTCTGAGTCTGTAGAGCATTTCTTCGTTAAGCTTCCTGTTTGCTGATATAATATCCCCCAAGAAACCTATCATAATAATCAAAATACCTATAATCAAACCTATGGCTGCTATAATTAATGACTGGACATGCCCCCCCTGCAACCTTGTAAAATGTGATATGAGAAACCTGATAATAAGGATTGTACTTATTGATATGGGAACAAGTCCTATCTTAAAGAAACTCCTCAGCGGTTCGTACATAAGATAGATACGAAGCAGAGTAGATGTCGATCTTAGAACATATGAAGGAATACTTTTTATAAGTCTAGATTCTCTTAGCTTTTGGTTTGTTGATATTTCAACATAGCTGATGGGAATTTCCTTTCTGCCTGCCTGAATTATTGTCTCCAGGGTATACGTATAGGTTGAAAAAACATTAAGCCTTAATGCAGCATCCCTGCTATATGCCCTGAAACCGCTCGTTGTATCTGGGATATCAGTGCTCGACAATCTTCGCACAACGTAACTGCCTACCTTCTGAAGTATTTTCTTCATTAGAGAGAAATGTTTGATATTCAGAATATCACGACAGCCGATAACAATTTCAGCTTTCCTATTAAGTATCGGTTTGACCAGTTTTGCGATATCCACACCTCTGTATTGATTGTCGCCGTCAGTATTAACAACTATGTCTGCGCCAAGTTCCAGCGATTTTTCTATACCTCTCCGGAATGCCTCTGCAAGGCCGCTTCTTACAGGAAGATTCAATATATGGTCGACTCCTTCTCCCTTAGCCACTTCAACCGTCGAATCCTCTGAACCATCGTTTATCACGAGAGTTTCAATTTCATCAATACCTTTAATTTTTTTAGGTAAATCCCTTAAAGTAACAGGTAAAGTCTTCTCCTCGTTATAGCATGGAATCTGGATAATAAGTTTCATGTGATTTCTTTAATATGCAACTGGCCAGAAAGTCAAAAATCTAAATGACACTTTTTCCTGATGCGATTACTCCTGTAATCCAAATAGTCCCAGAAATTAGTTACTGATTTCTCATCATACTCAAACCTTGAACTCTACAATATCTTTGACACCATGATAATTCAATGAATCCATAATATGCTTATTAAGTATCTGTATTAAATCATGCTTTATGTCCGGCTCCGCTGTTGCGAAGACATTCTCTTGTTCTCCCGGATCTACCTCTAAATCGTATAACTCAAACTTTTCTTCGTTCCTTGAGAAGTTTTTAAAAGATGTACCGTCAAACCTGGTACGGTAAATAAAGGTATTTCTTTTATTCCTGATTGAAACAGAATAACGATCTATGTACAAGTCTTCACTGATCACAACATCTTTGCGACCTGTAAGTTCATCTGTATTTCTCAACAGGGTTTTTCCGTTGAACTTGCATCCAGACTGCAAGTTCAACATATCCAGTATAGTTGGCAGAATATCTATATTTGCCTCTATAAGTCCATGGTCTACACCTTGCCTATTAAGGCTCTTGGGAAACTTAATTGCCATACCTACATTAACAGATTCCTGATAAAGGTCAAATACATCAATAGGATTGTGTTCATTAAAATTGCTTCCATGGTCTCCCATAATAACTAATAAAGAGTCATCATAAACGTCTCTATCCTTAAGATACGCTATAAACTGATCTATTTGATACATGCAGTAATCCAGTTCTGCTCTGTAAAGATCCTTGAAAAAAGTGCCCTGCTCTTTGTCGAAGTCTAGTGCTCCCTTGATATTTCGATATCTCTTGACATCCCTGTAAACTTCTTTTTGAGTAACCCTGCTGTAAATCCATTCAAAATCTCTGGGTGGATAATATGGCCAGTGTGCCTCTAATAGATGCAGGTAGAAAAACTGTCCTTTCTTATAGCCGGACTTGCGGTCCTGCTCTTTCGCCCATGAAAAAACTGATTCCGCAGTAGCAATACCAACCTCCTTATCACAGATTTCGTAATAATACCTGTCAAAGCCGCGGGAATATCCGTAACTTGGTCTGGTTCTGGGGCCAGTACCATATCCATAAGTATCATACCCAACAGAACGAAGCATTTCCGGCAAAAGAGTAATCCTTTTGTCCAAGCTTTGTTGCAACCTAGGATGATGCTGGTCGTGGTATGAAGTATATAAACCGGAAAACAGCGAAGCCAGCGTAGGCAGGGTCCATGCACCCTGAGTATATGCATTTGGATATATCACACTTTCGTCAAGAAACTTTGCCATATGTTCGTAGCCATTAATACGCATCTGATCAGATGTTTGAAAGTAGTCTTTCCTTAAGCTATCCACTACCAGAATATAAATATTAGACTTTCGCCCCGGCAGTTTCTTCTCCGATACCATGGGAAAACTTATGTACAAATTCGAATCAACCTTGCTTTTCACAGAAAAAGAAACACTATCAATTACTCCATTTTCAGAATCCTCTGGAAGTTCTATTAATACATCATTCCATTCCCTGTCCCTGAAATAAGTACGTGGTTTAAACTCTTTATTAAACAGATCTATATCCTCACTGCCTGAACTATGCCCTTTTACCTCTAACCTGGTTGTTGCATCGGTAAACTCAATTATTCCGACTCCCAATCTCAGTCGCTCACCTTCCTTAACTTTCAGGTTTAACGGTTTACTTCTCTTTAAGATCAGACAATTCCTCACCTCGCCAGATATCTGCATCTTTTTTAGTTCATGAGAGTCAATGTCTATCAATCTTGAGGAATCCAATTCGGAATCAACTTCTAGATTAAAGACTATTTTTATGTCAGGCAGCTTTCTTTTTGACAACACCTCTATATATATTATGGAAAAAACCACGCATGACAGAATAAATGCACTAATAATCGCAAGATCACCAAAGACCACAAAACATGTAGCTGTCAATTGCGATAAGAATATCTGAAAGAACGCATCGCGAATACATATCTTGTAATCTGTCCTGTATCGCCTGAAATAATAATTAGAAAAGGCCATCCACAAGGCGACAAAGGAGGCCGTGGCTGCTAAGAGCGATCCAACAGCTGTAAAATAACCATATTTAAGAAACCCTGAGAAAAGGTGGTATGTATACCAGCAAAAGATAATATAGCTTACAGAAACCATAGGAACAAGTTTTCTGTTCTGTTGTATAAGGAGGATTGAATTTTGAAGATAGACCAAGAAGTAACCTATACGCGTCCAATTGGAGAAAGTTAATCTAAATGATTCAAAACAATTATCCATAAATAATCTTTCGTATTCTGAGGCTTAAATTGATTTTGATTTGATAAATTTATCCCTTAGAATATTAATAATTATATTTTTTGCTCCCGTACGCTTATTTATGTAAAAGGCAACTCCAAGTGAACATATCAGAAACAAAAACAGTCTCATCAAGCACTCTAAAATCGGATTCGCAAAACAGATAAAACGTTCAATCAGGAGAATTTCTATTATTATTAACATAAGTGGTGATAAGACGCGTACAAAAAACATAATTAAACCTTTCAAATTCTCAAGATAATGCATACCTAAGATAGAAAAGGTTATAAATACCAAAAATGTTGTAAAGGCACTCGCCATGGCTACCCCCACAATGCCGAAATGCATCTTTACTACAACATAATTCAGGATAATATTCATAATTATTGCCGACATCGACGTAATTACGAGAATGATTTGTCTACTCTTTACCACCAGGAGATTTTCCCACAATCCCGAAACAATCATAAAGAATGTGCTGAAAAGCATTGCCTTCATGGCATTCAAGCCGGGATGGAACCTAGGTATTACATAGTCTACAAATACAGGAAAAGCAATATATACACATCCCAGAACAACAGCCATAATGCATGCAATAATCTCGGTATATGTTAAAACATATTTCCTGGTATACGACATATCCTCTGTCTTCCCGTAATCCTCGATAAAATAGGGTGAAATAACAGATGCAAAACTTTTTGATACCCCAACCGTATATGAGCGAGACATAATGGCAATTGAATAATATCCTAATGGTACCATTCCCAGCATCTTGGCTATCATAAGTCTGTCAACACTGTAAAGCAGTACTTTAAGAAGTGATGAAACAAAGATGGGAAACCCAAACACAATATAATCCTTAATTTTACCCCATAGCAACATGAACCGGAACCTGAAGCCGGCATTGTATTGAATATAACAAATGTTAAAGATAACGAGCAGAACACTTGCCACATACATACCGTACAACTTGAATTTGTATACCAAAAGGAAAACCAGCAATAAGTTTATTATGCTGTCAAGGATGTATGTTTTGCCCAGAAGTATAAATTTCTTATGACCACGAAGCAGCATGACAAGAAAAGTATAGAACCTCTGCCCAAGAAAGATCAGCGGAATGATAAGAAACCCAATAAAAAGCTCCTCCGACATTCTGTCTTTTAATATAAACGCTGCAACTAGGATGCATAGTATAACCGGAATACTTATAATCACCAGAAAACTGAAGACCACATTCTGAACAGTGCCTGCCTCTTCCTTCTCTCCTTTGCCGTTATAAAGCGGAACTTTGTAATACATGGCATTGGCAGTGCCAATGTGTGTGTAAAGCGAATAATCTATAATTACTCTCACAAGGCTCCATACACCCATATGAAAGGGGCCCAAGAATCGCCTCAGGAAGATAGACACAAAAAACCCTATAATCTGGCTTGCATATCCACTAACTCCATATGCTATCATGTCTGTAAGAATATTCTTTTTACGTTCTTGAGTATAATTTTTATCCATTTTTTGAACCATCAACATTTTAAAAAAGGATACTATTTATGTTTTTTCATATTTTATGAACAAATATTAAACCACACTCTCCCATATCACTGGCTTTTCCCAACAACAATATTATCTAGCTCCTGTGCAATTCTTTTAGACGCCTTGCCGTCATCACCGTAATTGAATAGATGCATATTCCTTTTAATTGCTCCGATGGCTTCAGCCCTCTCCTGGTTGTTATATAAAAGTCTTTTCATCTCAAACTCACAATCCTCGAATGAATTGACCCTTCTAGAAAGCCCGTATTTCCACAATGAACCGTAATTAGTAAATCCTCCGGTATCTAGAGTTATAACCGGAATCCTATGTATTAAAGATTCAAGAAGTACTGTAGAGAAATAGCCTATACTCAAATCCACACGCAGAAAAATATTTTCGAGGCTTTCTTCGCGGGAAATAGTCAGATTACCCGAAGAATCCAATTCCTTTCTGAACAATTCTGCCCACAGATGGTTTTTACCATGAGGACGTATAATAAATTGAATATCCGGCTTTCTTTTTGCCAAAGCAATAAATTTATTAATATGGTCATAAAGCACACACAAACCGATATGAGTCGTAATTACTCCTTCCGGAAACCATTGATCCTGAAGTATTATTAGCACTGTCTTATCGCGCTTAGAACTGTAGCTAATTCTCTTTCTGTTATCATAATAACTGTCAAATCTTGAGGCACCTGTCATTATTACTTTCCTGGAATCCACATTCATATTTTTATAAAAATCTCTGTCTATCTCACCAAATACAAAACAATAATCAGAAATCAATGGATACATACCGTGCACCACACGCCCACTATATTTATGAACATCAGAATGCATAATCCCTCCGTGTTGCACAACAAGAGTAGATATTTTAAACTTCTTTGCTACCAGAACCAGCATTCTGTCGTAATACGTAGTATCATTCTCCATGACTATACAGGCAGGAAGCGTCTTCTTTACAACTATAATCATTTTCTTCAAGTCGCGGAAAACAGTACGAGGCAGGTATTCTTTAAACAAGAGTTCCAGCCTTGGCCATATACAGTTAAAAATGTTCACGTTTCTATAAACGAAGAAATCTGATAATTCACTTTTGATACAAATTAAATCATAAACAGGAGCACTGACGATATCTGATTCCCTGTCTTTTCCTAAAAGACTGACTACTCTTATTCCATTCGTATACAGTTTCCACAGCAACAATGGGCCAATTCTCTTCTGCAAATGAATCTTGTCAAAAGCCTGGAGCCTGGAGGATTTCATAGTACCGCAGAAGTGGTCGAATCCATCAAAAAACAGTATCTTCTTCCGTTTCCCCTGGAAAATATTATAAAGTTTGCAAATTCCCGAAAGAACATAATTTATATAACAGGAAAGAGAACGTGTCAGTGCTTTAAGATTAACTTTTCTTTCTCCAGAAAGAGGATAAGAAAGTTTTACTATTGCTACTTCAACAGAAAAACCCAAATGCTTTAAACATACTTCGAGGATATATGGCAGCATACTTGCATCTGCATTAGCTAATTTAAGCTCATTATAGGCAGTACTGTCACCTTCCGCCGTAAAAAGGATTATTTTCCCGGGTTTAACATTTTCGATAATGGCTGACATGGAAATAAACAACCTCAGTATATGGGAATAGAAATATATCATGGACCATTCAATGAGATTCCCCAGTTCAAATGAATCAACATCAGTTATACCTTTACCTTTTGGACGATACCACTTATACCCCCACTCCCTTGCAGTGCGGTAGAGATCATGATACATATCTTTATATTCGAACTGATGGAAATTAATGCAGTGAAGCCCCTTGTCCTTCAGGAATAAGAAGGCAGCGTCTGACAACGGAACAACCGGGTAATTCCCTTCTCCGGCATACTTCCTGACCTTGTCAAGGTTGTGTCTTATAAGACCAACATCATCAAGAAGTATTATAGTTTCATTCATAAATCACAACCTTCGGTCATTGTCCATGGTCCTATAACGTGGTCCAAAAAGATTGGAATCTCTTATGCAGTCAATAATTGAATACTTTCTCTTCAGCATTTCCTAGGAAATATTCACTTATCCATTAGCTTACCTGACTGGAAACATCTGATATATATTACTGGTGTTTCTTTTACAAATATCCCCAACCCGCTCGCCTCAATTGTAGTCGGCATGCACTGCTACATAACTGTTATAATCTGATTTTGCTCCTTCAGAAGCTATTTACAACTTAAACGAATTAAGTGCCTTTTCATACTCTTCCCATCGACCGACATCAATCCATGATTTCTCTGAGACAGGATAAACACCTATCTTTAATTCTTTTTCTCTAATTTTCTTGATCAGGTCCGTCATGTCAAAAAACTTATCATCAGGAATTAAATCAAGTATACCGGGTTCAACCAGATACATTCCTGTGTTCACTAACAAATCATATTCCGGTTTCTCTTTTATCTCTTTCAACTCTCCACCCTTATCAATTTCACAAACACCATAAGGATGTGTATGGTGTTGTACTGACGCAATTAATGTAAAATCATACTTGCCTTTTGTATGAAATTCATAGATCTTGGTATAGTCATCAAAGACAATAATATCACAATTTGAAACAAAGAACGGAGTCTTGATTTTACTATCTAAGAACTTTAAAGCTCCGGCCGTGCCATAAGGCTCCTCCTCGGCAAGATATGAAATAGAATAATCCTTATCAAAATCTTCAAAGAATGCCTTTATAATTTTTGCCTTATGATTAACTGAAACATAGAAAAGTTTAATCCCGTATTTTGCGTATTCATCCATGATTACTTCGATCATAGGCTTATTACCAATCGGAATCAGAGGTTTGGGTAAGATCCTGGTAAAAGGATCAAGACGGGTACCTTTGCCTCCAGCCATAATGACAACCGGTAAATCCACTTTTTTAAGAGACAACTCATGCTTTGTCAGGTCTTCCCTGAAGATCACATCCTGAAGACAACTATCCTTAAGTATCGGGATTTGCTGAAGATTTATGTTCTTCTTGAATTCCTTCGCAAGATGTTCTACCTTATAATCTTCTGAAGCGCACACAAGGTCCTTATTCATAATCGTCATAATATTATCCTGGAAGGATACAGAAGCCCATATCGCTCTTCTGATATCTCCATCTGTTACAATTCCAATCACCTTGTCACTATTATCTACAACCAGGATAAAATTCTTCTTGCCAACATCCATTTGCTTGAATGCCTCACGTATTGAGCACTTCAGACTGATACAATATTTTGACAAGTCATTCATTTATACTATTCTCCATTAATAAACCCGCTAACCTGAAGTCCAGGTGAGAATCTATATCTATCGACCTTTCGGCTGGCATAATATAAGCGTATGTATTATCTCCATAATAACCTTCATTCTGTATCATAAAATCTGCTTTGGTAATAAATATTGCTCCATTTAACCTGTAAAATTCAGGAAGTTCTTCTCTGTTTTTCTTATCAGCTTCATTCCTGATAAAATCTTTCATACATTTATCTTCAGGTAAGACATTTGACCAATATGGATGGTGCTCAGTCCTGCATACTGAAACAACAGCATCTGCTTCTCTTTCTAAGAACAAATTTAAGGAATTATCTATATCCTCAGTTAATCTTAAAGGTGAGGTTGGTTGCAGTACAACAATTATATCGACAGCCTGACGATGCTCTCTAAGCCATCTTAATGCATGTAATATTACGTCTATACCCTTAGCCTCATCAGTAGCAAGTTCCTTAGGCCGAACAAAAGGAATCTCTGCACCGAAGGAATCTGCAACTTCTGTAATTTCCTTATCATCTGTTGAAATTACAACCCTGTCGATGATATTACTTTGTTGAGCCTGGATAATTGACCAGGCTATTAGCGGTTTCCCTGCCATCTCAAGTACATTCTTCCTGGGAAGCCCTTTGCTTCCACCCCTGGCAGGAATCAGTGCAACTATTTCCTTCTCTTCAAGCATAATAGAATTTACTATTTCTCACATCAAAACCATTTTCTACTACACGAAAAAGCGTGTTACCTTTTAGCACAAAAAAAATGTGGTATACCTTCAACTGTTTTTTTCTTTTAAAAAACAAAATCCACCGCAATAATCCGGGTAATCCCCATTAAGCATATCCCTTCTATAACTTATTGCAGATGGACTGTTCATCGCCTTTTCAAATCCTATAGAAGCGTCTGATAGTTTATGAAACTCTCTACGTCCGCAATCCGTCAAGTATCCGTCTGTATCAATATATGGATCATCAAAACAGGAGAAGCAGATGTTCATACGCCTTTTCATTTCAATTATAGGATCAATACCCACTCCATAAGGTGACGGTTGTAATTTCCATGTCAGATTATGAGTTTTAATCTCAGATTCCAGGTAGAAAAGCAGCTTCTTATATTCACCATCACCGATCTTGGTACAGTCAGTATCGCGAAGTTGGGATGTGTAGAAAAGTGGTATAGTGTGTATAACAGAAATATTCCTTGCGTTCTTTAATCGATCTACAATACTGTAGAGATCATTTATATTCTGACTGGTAACGACTGAATTAATCTGTATCATGAGCTTTGAATTGTTACTTACACATTCCACAGCATTTATTACATTTTCAAGATCAGCAGTTTTATATCCTTTCAGCTCATTCGTTGAAAAAGTATCAATACTGAACTCAATATCAGTAAGGCCGGCGGCAATTAGTTTGTCAATTGCCTCTGGAGTTACCAGTGTACCGTTTGTTGTAATCTTGACCCTGTCTGTTTTCCTCCTGACGAGTGATACTGCTTTGACAAGATGAGGATAGAACAGCGGTTCGCCGGTCCCAGCAAGATGTATCATACGAAAACTTCCCTCTGTGTTAGTAATTATCTTCTCAAGGGTTTCTATCTCCATACTCTTATCCAGAATATCCTTAAACTGAGGATCATATCTGTAACACCATGTACACTCCAGATTACAGTGTGTCGTGAGTGCGATTGCCAGACGCCGGTAAGACATTGTATCCTGAAAGCAATAAGGGCTAGCGCCCTTACCAAGGAGAAGTATCTCCATGTATTTGAGCAACCGGTCAGGCATACCTTCAAATCTATCCATCAGCTCAAGCATTTCAATCTTTCTTTCGTTCATCACATTATCCTTCGAAATAATCCGGAGCAAGCATGGTATCCGCTTTAATTTCTATCTTTGACCTTTTCCCCAATAGCTCCCAGTACATTCTTGGTGCCATCCCGGTTCCAGGTCTTTTTGTAACTAGCATCTCTTCCCTTACGGTTTCCCCCTTAGAAATATCGCATGCAGAGAAAAGACTCCTGCGACCCTTTGATATCGTTTCAGATTCGCTTGGACATGGTTTCTTGTCAGAACTGCCCAGAAGAGTCTCTACTTCACGAATACAGACAACAAGTTGTTTGAGTTCCTGAGGGCAGAGTGAGGCTTTATGGTCGGGACCATCCATATTCTTATCAAGGGTAAAATGGCGTTCAATAATGGAGGCACCGATCGCCACTGCCGCAATAGACGCGGTCAAACCTGTTGTATGATCTGAGTAACCGATTGGACATGAAAACTCTTCCATCATTGTTTTCATGGCGTTGAGATTGACATCTGACAGAGGCGAAGGATAACTGGATGTACAATGGAGTAGGGAAAGGGAGGTGTTGTGTCTTTCAATCACAGATACTGCTTCTTTAACTTCATCTAAAAAAGAAGCTCCCGTAGACAGAATTATCGGTTTTCCCTTACGGGCAACATAGTCAAGAAATGGAAGATCACTTATCTCACCGGCACCAATCTTAAATTTTTTAACATCTATTGAATCCAGGAAATCAGCACTCACCATATCATACGGTGTCGAAATAAATTCCAGACCTTTCTGTAGAGCATACCCCTTTAACCGAATCGTCGTTTCTTCTGATAGCTCCAATTTCTTTAGCATATCAAATTGTGTTTCAGAATCCCCAGAGTATTCTAGCTGGTACGTTTCCTTTTCGAGCGCATCCGTAACCAGTAGTTCAGCCTTGAATGTCTGAAATTTAACGGCGTCCACCCCTGCTTCACATGCCACATCTATCATCTGGATAGCATTGTCAACACTGCCGTTATGATTTACACCAACCTCAGCTATAATGAATATCTTTTCCTTCATCAAGGTAACACTTCTGTCTACTTCTTTAATATGTAATGTTTTTTGCCAGCAGCTGTGCTCTAGGTTCTTTAATATTATCCAGAAACGCCACCATCTTTTTCGATGCGGTTCCGTCACCATAGATGGGGGTACATGCTTTAATATCTGCCCTGTATTCGCTGTCATTTAAAATCTTTTTCACGATGTTCTTTATCTCGTCTTTATCATGATCTACGAAGACAACGTTACCTCCATTAAGGCGGTCCTTCTGCCTTATTCCAATATTAATGGCTGGTATTTTAAGAAAAGAACCTTCGAGGAGGGCTAAACTGGAATTCCCAACCAGAATATCAATTTCTTTCAGAAGATTTACAAAGTAGAAACGGGGAATATTTCTCTTTATGCGGAAACACGGATGGCCAGAATAATGTTCTATTATTTCAATCATGCCCTGACTGCCCATATCTGAATTTGGATAATTGATAATACAATTGATATCAAATTCCTTTAGAGCATCAAGAGTCGTCTCAATCTGCCTTGCCCCATCATCCGCTTCACTGCTGATTACATGCTGGATAACAAGTACCAATGGTTTCTCTGCATCTGAGAAACCAAAGTACTCACACAATTCCTCCCTGCCAATAGGGGGAATATAAGCAAATCTGTCTAAAGCTGGATTTCCGGTACAGCATATCCTGTATGGTTCCTCCCCCATCTTTATCAATCTTTCTGAATGCTCTTCATTCATCGTAAAATGAATATGGGCCATCTTTGAGGTTGCATGTCGGATGGGCTCATCAACATCCCCTGCAAATTCACCGGGGAATGTTCGGTCCCCACCGGCAATGTGAATAAGAGGAATCTCCAGATATATGCAGCTGATCGCTGTTGTAACCGTTTCCTCCCGATCTCCGGCAACAACAACGAAATCCGGATTCATGAAATTAAGTTTCTCGGAAAGTTCGGTCAGCAGGATACCAGCACTCTTGGCCTTACCGACCTTCTTATCACTGTTGATGAAATTGTGAATTGTACCGGCAATCGGAAAACCATCCTCGACAACTTCTAAGACTGTATTTCCATAATTTTCTGATAAATGTGCACCGGCAACAATCACTGATAGTTCGAAGGAATCGCTTTCATGCAACTCCCTTAAAAAAGAATATAATATGTCATATTCTGAACGACAACACGTTACTGCAACAATCTTTTTTACCTGCATGATCTTGAGAAAAGTATTTTGTACTGCATCTTAAGAATATGGTTATACATGACCTGACGACCTGCCTTCAGATATTTCAACTCCGTTACCGATTGTATGTATATATCTTTTCGTCTCTTCCACCCCGATATTAAAAAGCATATCCAGGACAAAGAGTCCATCAACAAATCCCTCACAGTACTGATAATATACCGGATGAGTAAATTCTTGATACAAAAGCTTTATACCTCTTTCTTCAAATATGAAATTATTCATATATTTCTTTGCACCCCTCCCTGACAAATAAGCTGTTCCCCCCGCTTTGATCGTGTAATCAAGCATTAATTCATCTTTCTTCTTATCGGAACCAATATCTGAAGCGACATATAACTTAGTCTTGATGTCCAGAAGAGAGAAAAGGAACCGAAGTATGGCAATATTCAAGTCAGCCAGTGACCTATACGTCTTACTGTATATCGGCTTAACGAGTTCAAATATCACTTCAAAAAAAGGTGTTTTCCTATAATTATTATGAATGGTTTCAAGATGGTTGAGATACCACGAAGTATCAGCAGGAAGCAATACGTTACAAATAATATTGTACCGCGTTGATTTCTCATATGGAATTGTCAAATGTTGTGATTTCCTCATTTTGAAAACGCGATACAGTGTTCTATGCTGGAACCCTCTCTTGTGGAACTGAACATCATCGAGGGCGACATGTACATCGCTCTTTACAATTTTATCCATTAACCCAAGCCAGGGCCAATACTGCGGTTGGTGAATTGAGACTACGCATTCATTCATAATCTTTCCATTTAAGCAGGGTTCTATCAGGAAAAATTGAACCTCTTTTCATCAGACAATTTCCTTCAATGAAACAAACGCTTCAGCGGCATCAATACCAGCTGTAGCACCCCGATATCTGGCTAATGCCTTGATATTCTCCTCGCTCCTTGGAAATGGGAATTCACCCTGTTCGCCTTGATACAGTTTCATGATCTCTATCTTCTTCTCCAGGAATGCTGAAATATCTACAAAAACGTTAGGTACAAAAATATCCGACGGCAAGGCCGGTGCAAACTCAGTTTCAGAAAGACATTCATACATAAGAGTCCTTTTAATAAATGGATAACGAAAACTCTTGGTACAGCTGGCGACTGCCTTGAATGCGGTTTGATGGTCGGTATGAATATCAGATCTGTTAGGAAGATAAACTATTCCGGGTTCCACCGTCATTATAACCTTGGAAATTGAAGATATCAGATCATTCATCGGGATTGTATCCAGCATTATAGTTGGAAACTCTAGATTTTGTGTAGAACTAAAACCATACGTCTCTGAGACCACGGCAATTTCCTTCTGACGTGATTCTACCCTCTGTTTATCCCAGCCATTTTCTACGTTAATAGCCGTGATAATCAACCAGTGTATTTCATCACCTGAAGCCGCATGCCTCAAGATAGTGCCGCCACATCCAAGTGTTTCATCATCTGGATGAACGGCGACAAACAATACTTTTCTTTTTGTATTTCCTATTTCAAACATATCCGAGTCTTGTGATTACAGAACACTTTTTTAGCCAAACTTTGTGCAAAAATCCTGTCTCTTAAACTCCTATTCAGTTTCTTTTAATATTATCATTTTGCAGGAACACCCTTAACCGTGACACCGTCAGGCACATCACTGATCACTACTGAACCTGCACCTACAGTTACATCCCTACCAATTCTTATCCCTTGAACTACTGTTACTCCAACCCCTATATAAGAATTCTCTCCAATAATACACCCACCTGACAGTATTACACCGGGACATATATGAGCATTACTGCTTACATGGCAGTCATGTTCTACAATAGCACCAGAGTAAATAAGTACATTTTCACCAATTGAACTGCCGGTTTGAATAATAGCGCCAGCCATTATTTGAGAACCCTGATGGATCTCTGCTCCTTCTGAAATAATTGACTGTGGGTGGACCAGAGATGGCATAGTGAAACCTATTTTTTTAGCCTTCTCAAACAGCTTTCTTCTATTACTACTGGATTTTACACTTCCAACTGCAATACATGCATTCTTAACACCATCAGCATGTAACTTTGAAAGCAACTCATCATTTCCTAATACTGAAACCTCTTGAATAATTTGTCCCACTTTAAGCCGAGAATCTAATATCCCTGCAATTTCGTATTCTGTACAGATTTCAATTAACTCTATTAAAATCCCTGCAAGCCCGCCACCTCCTGTTAAGACTATCTTCTCCTTCATCATTGCTGTTCTTCCAGAGACTCTATTATCCTGCTACAAGCAATACGAATGTCTTCTGTTGTGTTCAAAGTGGAGCTTGGCAGGCACAACCCCCTCTCGTATATTTTATATGAATTTTCATACTCTCCAAGCCTGCACTTTTTATACGGAGGAAATTCCACTAAAGGCATGAAAACCCTTCTCACAGGAACACCTTTCTCTTTTAAACTTGCCTGCATAACATTAACATCTACGTTTTTATTAAAAGTAACACATGTAAACCACCAGGAACTTTCTGTACCATCATATTCTTTTTGAAACGATATATGATCCACTCCCCCCAGTTCCTCTTTGTATACAACATGTAAACGCTTTTTTCTTTCTAATAGTTCGTCTAATCTCTCCATCTGTGCTAACCCCATTGATGCACTTATATTAGTCATCCTGTAATTAAAACCAATTTCTGGATGAAAATATCCCTTGTCGATATCCCTTGCCTGGTTTACAAGAAACCTTATATGATCCATTCTCTTATTGTTATTTCCGGTTATCATACCACCACTACCAGTAGTAATGGTCTTGTTTCCATTAAAACTAAAGCATCCTAAATCTCCAAAGGTACCTGTATATTGGCCATTATACGTCGCACCCAGACTTTCCGTGGTATCCTCTATTACATAAAGGTTATACTTTTTAGCAATATCCATTATTGAATCCATGGTGCAGGGGTTACCATAAAGGTGTACCGGTATAATTGCCCTTGTTTTCTTTGTAATACTTTCTTCAATCTTATATGGGTCTATATTCCACGTTTCAATATCTACATCAACGAAGACAGGCTGTGCACCTACATATACAACAGGGTTAACTGTAGCAATGAACGTCAAGGCCGGGACTATGACCTCATCACCTTTACCTATTCCCAGCTCATGCAAGGCTACATGAAGGGCTGCTGTACCACTCTGGGTAGAGACTGCTCTCTTCATATTCACATAATCAGCAAATATTTCTTCAAACTTTGGTACGTTTGGACCAAAGGTTGATATAAAACCACTATCAATGGTATTATTCAAATATTCCTTCTCTAATTCTCCAACATTTGGAGCATCCAGTTCAAGCTTCACTCTCTATTCCCCAAGGTTTGGAAGGGTATTGTAATAGACATTATCCTTTGGATCACTTATCAGACCCATCTTCAATAAATCTACTATTTCCTTAACTCCGTCTCTGAGTGTATGAGTCTTTTTTATATCCAGGTTTTCTGCCAGTTTCGAAAAATCTACCTGGTAATCTCTGGCGTCTTTACCTTTATCCACTACTTCAATCTTAACATCTGGTACATACTCTCTGACTATCTCCGCTATCTGTATCTTCTGGTAGTTTTCACCGTCAAATCCCACATTGAACACATTATTCTTGACCTTGTCAAAACTCTCAATTATGCCAACTATCACATTTGCAACATCGAAGGCATGAATATATGGACGATATGTATATGGCATGAAAATATCCAGATAGTGGTTGATATAGGCATTTAATGTAAAATCATTCACTGTCAGGTCAAACCTCATCCTTGATGAAGCCCCGTATACAGTTGACAACCTGCATATTGACCAGTCAAGATCCTTTACTTCATCCATCAGGAATCTCTCAATCTCTACTTTCGCCTCAGAATAAGGTGAAAGTGGTTTTAATGTTGTCTCCTCATTTGCAATACCGTCGGATATTCCATAATTGGAACAGGTCGAAAAGAATATAAAACCCTTCACCCCTGCAAGTCTCGCCCTGTTTATTAACTTTATTGAAGCATCGTAATTAACCTTCCTGGCAATCTCAGGAAACTTCTTACAGGCAGGATCACCAACTACTCCAGCGGTGTGAATGACGAAATCTACTCCTCCCAGCAGGTTTTCCAATAAATCATCATCGCATATATCTCCTTTGGTAAATTCGTAACGTGGATCAGCAAAATTGATTAATGGCACTTCATTACTAAACCAGAGTATATCAACGGCCTTCACCGCGTACCCCTTTTGTAATGATAAATTACATATAACATTCCCTATATATCCTGCTCCACCTGTTATCAAAATGGTTGTCATACTAGTCTCCTTGCGTTACTGATTAATATTCCTTTACCAGATAATAACTGCTACGATAACATCCTGGATTAACGTTTTCTCAATCCTGATATATTAGATACAAGGATTATAATGGGTATACCAACAAGGGTACATAGGCCAATTTTCAAACCAACATTAAAAGGAATTGGGTTATATACGAACTTTATTATGTGTTTACCCTCAGGAATAACAACCGCCCTCAAGACAGTATTTGCCTTCATGATTTTTGTTTCTTTCCTATCAACAGAAGCTTTCCATCCCGGATAGAACAAATCAGTGAAAACCAGAATACCACTTGATGGAGAGGAAACATTTAAAATAACCTTTTGCGGTGAATATTTTTTTATCTCAATAACAGCACTGCCATGAGCACCGGTTGATCCACCGTCCAACCCTGGTGGTTCTTTATCAAGCACCACAAGATCCCGTGGGTGAAAATCTTTACTTTTCAAGAGTGCTAGAGCTTCTTTTTCATCACTAATTATTTTGTAATTTGAAACAAAGAATGCACGAGGCAATGATTCTTCATTCTTATATACATTGATCTGCTCATCTGTATATACCAACTCTAACCGGCTGTCATCCATATCCTTCTTAGCCAGGATATACTTCACATTCAACAGGCTCAGCAGATTAAAACTTTCATCTAACGAATCCAAAGACGGCTCAAATCGACCTAAAGAGTCATCTATGCATCCCAAATCACCCAAAAGCTTATTATAACTATTCATTACTAGAGGACTGTAAGCACCAACAACAGGAACCTGGAAAAACATATTATAATTGGGTATATATCTTGAATATCTGCCCTGCAGTGCCTTTGGCATAAAACAATAAACCCTATGCAAACTTGTATCTTTTTTTAGAAACTCTATTGCTCCCGGCGCTTTTAAAGTTTCATTGATTGGGGCCCTATCTCCTCTAAAAGTACCCGAAAAAAAGCTAAAGATATACAGATCGATGACGATTAATCCAATACATGCAAACTTAAAAATACGCAATGAAACCATTCTTCTTACATAGATAATGATAAATATTGATATTATAAGAATCAGTATTGATAATATGTTAAATGTATCAAATATATATGTCTTTGATACTAACATTTGATATACGTCACTAACCTTTTCGTAATAAACATCCAATGTTTTCCTGTGAAAGGGCTGTCCATAGACTTTTTTTTCTACATAATTTCTACCAAAATTTATAAAAAACCCCTTACCATAATACAAAATTGTGTTTGTAATAATCAAGACTGCGACCGCACCTGCAGATATATAATATATTATCTTTTTGAATCTTGTGTGCTGTTTCCCTTCTGCGGGAGACGAGCAATATTTATCAAAACCATAGCCCGCCAGGACTGCAAGTGAAAAAGCGGTAAAGAACAAAAATTTCGAAGGAACCCTAAGCCCGTAAAACCCGATAGCCTTGATAAGCCATACATATAAAGGACTATATTTTCCAAATGCTAAAAGCAATGAAAGAATAGCGAGAAAAATAAAGAACTTACCAAATCTATCCTTTTTACAGAAAATCAATATGAAGCAAAGAAAAAAGGGGATAATCCCTATATATAATATTTCTCCAGAGTAGTTAGTACATCGCGGAAAAAGCAACTGAATCAATCCAAACGGAATATAAGAACCTACGGTGCTGAATCCAATTCCGAGATCCATACGGCCTGACAATTGGCTTAGTTCTATAGTAGCAAACAATTGTGCAGCAGTAAGACCGAGTGCAACAATTGCGCCTATCAGATATAGCGAAGAAACTATAACACCTTTTTTTAAACCATTATCCTTTAAAAAGTAGAAAATCAAGTGTGCAAGGAAGTAAATGGTTGAGATTATAATTGAGTACAACGCAATTTGATGATAGCCTGCCAGAATCTGGAAACTCAGAAAAACTCCTATCAGAATTCCATAGGATATCTCTCTTTTTTCAAACAGTTTCTCCGTAAAAAAAAGTACAAGTGGAAACCAAACCAATACCTTCATCGACATCATACCGTAAAAACATCCTCCATAGCCGCTACCAAAGAGAAAAACCAAAACACTAATAGTGGCCCCTACCTTGCTCATATTAATTTGTCTTGTATAAATATACATAAAAATACCGGCAAGGACAAAATGTAGAATTATGTTATAGGTATATGCAGCTTCAAAGGGAAGCAGGAAAAACAAGACGAGATTCGGCGGGTAAAATGCGCCAATCTGGCCTTCCGCCAGAATGGGGAAGCCACTGTGCATAGATGTTGTCCAGAGAGGAAAAGATAAATCCTTTATGGAGTCAGCAAGAAATTTAGACCATGGTACATGCTGTACACTATAGTCACCCAGGAGAAATGACTCCTGTAAAATGATAAATCTCCAGAAGAAAATAGAAATCACAAATACAAAAGTAATTGTGAATACATTTTCCTCTAAAAACAAAGTAACCTTTTCTTTATTCACCCTATCCTGTTAAGTACTGAACAAATTTGCCAAGGCTCTATTTAGAATAAATTTCAACTGAGAAGTAGACTTTATTTCCCCGGTTTAACATGACCAAACCTGATTTGCAGAACATCCAAAAACATCTTCGATGAATCCCGAATCAACCTGACTTTACTTCCTGTGGAGTTAAACCAACGGATCGGAACCTCCTTTACCTTTAGTCCCAGGTGTTTGGCAATATACAAGACTTCTACATCAAAAGAAAATCGACAGGACTTTAAGGCCTTAAATACTTCCAATGCAGCATTTCTCTGAAAACATTTAAATCCACATTGAGTATCATAATAATCTAAATTAAGGACTAGTTGAATAAACTTATTAAATGATTTCCCCATGAGTTGACGGTACCATGCCTGATATATCTTAATTTGTGACTCTGGCATAGCTCTTGAACCTATTGCAATTTGATAACCATTCTCCAACCAATAGAGCAACTTATCAACTTCTTCTATAGGAGTTGAGAAATCCGCGTCTGTAAACAAAACAACATCCCCCTTGCTCGCAAGTACACCATTTCTAACAGAGCACCCTTTTCCCTGATTGACTTCATTTTCCAGAATTACGAGGTTAGTGATTTTCTGTGAATACGCCCTTACCAAATCCACTGTCTTATCATTACTACCATCATCTACCACTATTAATTCGAAATCATATCCCTGCTTCTTCAGGTAATCATCTGTTTTTGTCAATGACTCCCCTATTCTCTTCTCTTCATTATAAGCTGGTATTACTACTGACAAATACATTGTTTAATCTATTAAGTTGTAAACCCTATGGCTATTTTAAGTCCGTTAATATATCTTCTTATATCTTCGAAAGAACGCACACGTTTGACCTTCTCAAAGATAAAACGTAACCGGAAATAAAATTTCCTCATAGCAAGTTTTTCTATGGCCAGAATTTCTTCTTCGTCTTTGTAACCGTATGGTACATATACAACCTCCCACATATTATATTTCGAGAAATCATCGCGCAACTTTCCCGACTGCTTTGCTGTTTCATAAAGTTTTGTACCAGGATAAGGGGTAGTAATGCTGAATTGAGCATACTCCGGTTCAAGCTCAATGGCAAAATCAATTGTCTTTTTCGCAAGTTCAGGAGTTTCGCCGGGTAGTGCTATCATAAATGAAGCCCTGACTTCAATACCGGCATCCTTTGTCCATTTATTTACATTTCTTATCTGTTCCAGTGTAATTCCTTTATTTATATTATCCAGCAGCTGCTGGTTACCAGACTCATAACCATAAAAAATATTCCAACACCCGGCCTTCTTCATAAGTTTCAGGATTTCAAGATTAACAGTATCAACCCTTGAATAACATGTCCATGTCACATTAACTTTATTCTCAATTAAGCAATTACAAAACCTCTCCAGCCATTTCTTATTAACAGTCATGGTATCATCCCAGAATGAGATTTCCTTTATATTATATTTAGATTTGACGTACTTAATGTCTTCTACCACTCTTTCCGGAGACCTCGCCCTGATCTTTCTTCCAAAAACCGAGTTATTAGAACAGAAACCACAATCAAACGGACAGCCACGAATAGATACCATATGAATTACAGGCTTGTTTAGATATTGATTTGGCAATGGTAAATATTTTTCTACTGGCAGCAAATCCCATGCTGGACTGGGTAAACTGTCTAAATCCTCAATCTGTTTTCTGGATTTATTAATCTTGATATTGTTTTCTTTATCACGAAAGCCGATCCCGTCAATAGCCATTAAACTCTCAGTATCATTTAAGAACCACTCCTTCTTCCAGCCTTTTTCCTTGTATTTATTAATTACCTCAAGAAATGTCTCCTCTCCCTCTCCATAAACAAGGAGATCCAGGCCGTAATTCTCTTCAAGGGTATTATCAGGCATGATTGACGCGTGGTGTCCTCCTATTATAGTCAAAACCCCTGGAAATCTTTCGGAGATACCCTTTGCGATCTGTACTGTTCTCTGAAATTGCGGTGTCATTGCTGTAATCCCAATCACCCTTGGTTGATGTCTTCCTATGTAATCCAATACCTGTCCTGAGTCCATATTTTCAGCCGGAGCATCCACAATACTGACTGCAAAAGAATGTTCCCTTATGTAAGAAGCAATACAGGCAAGCCCAAAAGGAGGTAAATGCCCCCCGACATCTCCAAGCTTTCTATTACCGTACCTTTCTTCTACTGACAGCGGTGGAAATAATAAGAGAATGTCCATAATACAAACAAAGAATTAGATACTTTTAAAATAAATACTACAGGATATAGAAAGAGAATTAATTGGTTTCAGAAAAGGTGTTTCTGCATATGGATGCTATATTAAGAAAAAATAAACATATTACATACTTACTACGGAAAAAGTTGTAATCTTTGTTTCTTTGTTTCTTTGTTTCAATTTCCGGAGTCCAATTTATATATATAAATTATTTCTCCGTTTCTTTCCCGCGCGTAAAGCTCTTCGCTTTTCAATGGCCCGCCAGTTCTTGTCACATTGCTTACCGAGAACTTTCTTTCTTTATCTTTATATGGAGTAAACCTTGCAACAATTTCTCCTTTTTCCTTCAATTCTGAAAATAATTTCTCTTTGTCAAAAGGTATACCCTGATTAGTCACCACAACGTATTCGATACCATTATCCCGCAAGTAATTGAACTCAAATGGGATAACAGGACGGGCAAATAAGAACTCACTACTGGGATCAGTGCCTTCTTTAATTGGAAAATATAAGTTATAGTAGGGGCTTTCCCCCACTATGCTAATCAGCAATCGAATTCCTTTTTCTTGAGCAGGACTTAACCTCTTTTCCAGAACACGTTTGCCAAATACATTTACTATCTTTATCTTTGAAACATAATTTAATTTATCCTCAAGCTGTTCTTTACTTTGGTATAACTTAGGAGCATGAAAAGGGTGATCAATAGCAATCTTTGTCCCATAAGGAATTTTATCCTCTATCCATTCCTTTGCTAATGTTCTTGTATCTTTTTTAGAAAAGATATAATCCGAATAAACAGACTTAATACCTGATGGCAAAACCACCATAACAGAAACCACCGTAATCAATATTTTTGCTTTCGTGGTTGGCACACTTTCTCTAAATATTATTGATTCCAAAAACCATGCAGCAAGAACCAACAGAAATGGAACTAATGGAAGAACATACCTGGCATGCTGTTGACTAAAGATCACGGTAGATAAATAATACACAAGAGGAAAGGAAGCAAAAACAACTAATTTCCCGGAATGTTTATAAAAAGAGTAAAGAAAACCAATAAGGCATAATACAGATAATGGCACACCTAATCCTTGAAATAAAGAGTGTCTCAAATGATATAAAAAACCTTGTGGGGTTTGTGAATGAGCTTGACTAAGAAAAGAATTTAGAAAAAATTTCATGTCTATTATACAGAAAGGGTTAAGTACAATAAAAGTCAATACCATAAATACTAAAGACAAAATAATCTTTGAATTAACCACTTTAATCTTGCCAGAATTTTTATTTGTAAAATAATATATTAAGTGTCCTATTATGAGGGGTACTATAATTAAAGCAGCATTGTACTTAACCGCTATTGCAATTCCGGCAAAGCATCCAGCCAGGACATAATCCCTTCTCAAACCTGTCTCAAGAAATTTATAAATAAAAATATATGTTAAAATAAGAAATAAGATCATGGTTATATCAAAATATATGTAATGTGAATTCCGCACATGCAAGAAAGCTAAAGCAAGGAAAAAAGCACTTATAATACCAACCGCTTTAGAAAACACATTCTTGCCTAAGATATAGGCAAAAAAGACTGAAGCTGTACCTGCTATAACGCCAACAGTTATCCTGCCGATTAAATAAAATGACGTGGGATCTTCAAAAAAGAGAGTTTGGAAATCAACAATAGAACCGAAGAACCCGAAAACTCTGCCTATCAAATAGAAAACTCCGTACTCAAAGAATAACAGATATGAAACCAATGGTGGAACTTGGAAATAATGTGGATTAAGATCCCACGTACTGTAAGCTATTGCGTGATTAACAACAATAGTTTCATCAGCATGATTGAGCCCTGGCAGACCGAATCGAACACCGTACAGCCTGATCACAAGGCTGAGAACCAGAATCAGATAAAGGACCAGGTTGTCCTTCAAATGTGAAAAGGTTTTTTGCAATTATGTATGCGATATAAGGAAAAAAGGTTGACGAATAAAAAAGCAGACATCCTTTCAAATTATTAATTGATTAAAGACAAATTAACGAAACCTGTACAGACCGCTTCCCTCTCAGTTACACACAAAAATGCACATAACATCATATTGTACATAGACTTATAACAGCTATACTGCTATTATTTATTCCCTAAGCGCTACAAGCTTCACATCTTCATACTCTTTACAAAAACAATCTATCTCATTTTTATCAAAAGAGGCAAAGATCAAAACACTATCTTTGTTTTCAACAAACTCTTCCATCCCTATAACATTATAACCAAACCACTCTTCACCCTCTTTTTCATCTTCAACTACATAAGTCAGCTCCAGGCCCAGCTCCTTCAGTACTATGAACAAAACTTCTGATATATGGTTTATCCCGTATATTGAAACACTTTTCACTCCATCACCCTTAAGGTGCTCAACTTTTTCCTTGATTACCCTTTTAGCATCTAAGTAAAAGTGAATCGTGCTTTCTACCCTTTCGTATAATAAGCCCGACTTCTCCCTGGCCCCTTCCGGAGTAATCAAATACCTTATTTTCTTAGAATCTATATTCTTTATTGTGATCCAGCCTTTTTTGACCATTTTTTTTAAGAGATGGTTTACCAATCCCAATGCAATCCCAACTTCTTTGGAAAGATCCCTTTGAGTAAGATGGCCGTTACCCTCTAACCTTTCCAAAATCTCTAATTCTCTAATATCCAAATTTCCAGATTTTTCTTTCATCTATATCACCATAAAAATTAAAACAACTTTGAAAATCTCATGAGGAAAATTATTCCTTTATGCCTGTCGTTCATGCAATGAACACACATTAAAAATTTTTTTCTTAACAATACAGCTGTTTCAATCATAATCAAAACTTATATCGCATGTTCATCATATGAACGCTAATTTTAAAAAAAAACTCTTATTTGTCAACAGTTTTTTTTGCTAATATACTATATATTGTACTTTTTGGCAAAATAGCTACTAATGCAAAATCTTGAACAAAAGTACATTGCGTCTATTTAAAGACTTTTTCTCCGGATATTTATATACTAACACTATTTGTCCGCTCTTCACAAACTTTCGCATCTCTTTTTCTATAATCTCATATTCTTTCTGCGTTATTAATATATAATCAACTTTATTAGCTCGTAGCGCATTATTAATTCTTCCCAACGCACTATTAATGCTTCCCAAATGAACATGCGTTCCCCCAGCATAATAAGCACTTCTAGCCAAAGTACTCAAGATAGCAGGGTGCGGTTTACTAGAATTTTCCCTTACCCATTGGCCAGCCTTCTTAATTCCTAACTTATCAGAACGCTGAGGCTTTAATGTCTTTGGCAGTAAAACACTGATAATTATTATCAAGATTAGCAACTGAGCTATCCATACATTCTTTAATCGCCCTCTCAAACCGGATTTTAATTTGTCAAACTGAAACTTCTCATGTACCCAACTACCAGTGGCATATACTCCTATTCCAACACAAAAAATCGCAGGAATAACCAGTGGTATCAGATGCCTTCTGCTTGGATACTGAGAGGCCGGCGCAAATGCTATGTTCAACCTATAAAATACTAGCAAGTAAGACATGATAATTGATGCGATATAAAATCCAAAATACCGCACGTTCCTTACCCTTGTCCACTTTATTACTCCCATTATGAGAAACATAAACAAAAATGGATGAAAGGTAGTTAGATACTTATCTGAAATATACAAAATACTATTTACATCTATTTTTAATTTCTTTAAATCGACCCTAACATGAGTATTTTGCTTAGTAATATTTCTATCTGAACTGGTAGTCGGATTGTCACTGCTTTGCTTATTTAGCTTAACACCAGTTTTTGCATCCTGAGATACATTTTTTTTCTTTGCATGCCCATCACCTTTTTCCTTTTTCAAGTTCTTACTATTACCACTGCTCGACACTACATCAACACCGACTACCTTGGACAAATCTTTTTTCTTTGCATGTTCATCACCTTTTTCATTTTTCAAGCTCTTACTATTACCACTGATCAATACTGCATCAACACCTGCTATCTTGGATAAATCTTTTTTCTTTGTGAGGTTCCAATGACCCGTCTCCTTCTGGATATACACAAGATACGGCATTGAAAAGACAAGAAATGAAGCAGCCAATATCAGGATTGAAACAATCTTTTCTTTCCAGACTATCTTATACTTGGTCAGGTCTGTCAATATACACCAGCCGGCAACTATAAAAATAATCCCAATTCCTTCAGGGCGTACAAGATAGGCAAATGCTGAACTTATCCCGGCAAGGGCAAATAAATAATACTTCCTCTTTGCTATCGCAAAAAAGCCCAGACCAAGTGCAGATACGAAGAAAAAGAAATAGGTAGACTCTGAAATGATATCCACAGAAAACCTGACAGCATAAGGATGTAAGGCCAGAACAACAGAAGAAACAAACGATACCTTCCTGCCAAAGACGCTTTTACCAATCAGGTAGAATACAATTACAGTCAGCGTACCAAAAGAAATAGACACAATAGTGCCGGAGAGTTCCATGTCTGGAATAGCCTTGTATAGCACAGCCATAAGGAAGGAGTAGAGGGGATGGAAATCGTGTCTTAACCCGCTTAAGAAATCACCATCAGCAAAATATTTCGCATTTTGTATAAAAGCGACACTGTCATTCTTGATTACATATGTGAAAAAGCCCAAGTATATTCTCACTGAGATAGAAATTATCAGAAGTATCCAAATATACCTGTCATTGAAAAAACTTGTTTTCCTGTCACTATCGAAAGTTGTTGTCTTCATAATCTGTGCCAATCAAAATCCAGGAAAATTGTATTATACTTAAAAGAAGAATTGGTTTATTTAATAATACCCTTCTCCATACTTTTCACCATTTACTAGTTGATCCAGCTCCAATCTTGGCCTCTGAGAAGGATCTTCGTCAGGAACCCCAATGGGCAGAAGCGCCATTACTTCAACATGCTCCGGAATATCAAGGATTTCTTTTACCTTATTATCTTCGTACCGTCTTACCCAACAGGTACCAAGGCCTATCTCAACCGCCTGCAAAACAATATGTTCTACTGCTATAGCTACATTTGCTGCAGCAGCAACCATAAGAGCATCCTTTGTTACCGTATCCATACCTTTCTTAAGATATGGAATAAATACTTCTCTCGTCCTCTCAGGAAGTGCGCCCGATTCAATAAGCTCATCCACTCTTTCCGGAAATTCTTTAAATGCCTTTAAATCTGCGCAGCAGACAATTATTACGGGAGCACGCCCTATATGCCTTTGATTATGTGCAGCCTCTTGTAATTTCCTTTTAGTATCATCATCTTTAACTACTATAAACCTCCAAGGCTGTGTATTCGTCCCTGACGGCGCCAGCCTGGCACTCTCAAGTAAAAGCCTTATTTTTTCTTCCGGGATAGGGTCCTGTTTGAATTTCCTTATACTCCTGCGTTTTTCTATTGCTTCACTTACATCCATTACAACTCCTCTGCTATTAAATTTATACCATACATAAGATTGACTATTTTAAAGTATACAATATAATAATCAACAAATTCTTACAAACACCTTATTATAAACATGATTTGCATTCCAATTACGGCTAGAAACACTGAAGATACTATTTCGGAAATGTCATCAGCTTCCAAATGTGCTGACATAATCGAACTACGTATTGATTATATCCAGGAATTACAAGATACAGAAAGATGCCTTGAAGAATCATTAAAGAGTAAGACTAAGCCAGTAATAGTCACAAACAGGCCGGAAAGAGAAGGTGGTAAATTTAATGGCAGCGAACAGGATAGATTACGTCTGCTACAAAAGGCTGTCGACCTGGAAGCAGATTACGTTGACGTTGAATATGATTCGATTAAGCAAATTGTCAGACGAAAAAACAGCAAAGTAATTATTTCTTATCATAATTTTAAAGAGACCCCTCAAAACTTAAGCAAAATATATGACGATATTTGTCAACACAAGCCCGACATAGTAAAGATCGTAACATACGCAAATGACATTACTGACAATATCAGGATATTTAAACTTTTAAATACTGCGAACATACCTATTATATCTTTCTGCATGGGAGAATTGGGTCACATAAGCAGGATTCTTACAAGAAAGTTTGGAGGGGCACTGACATTCGCTTCTCTCGAAAGTGGTAAAGAATCGGCACCCGGGCAACTAACCGTTGACGAACTTTCCAGAATATATCACTTCAAAAATATAAATAAAGAAACAAAGCTTTATGGTATTATTGGAAATCCGGTTTCTCATAGTATGAGTCCAGTCATTCACAACGCATCCTTTACGGAAAAAGGGCTTAATAACGTCTATGTCCCACTGAAAGTATCGAACATCGGCACCTTCATTAAAGAATACAGGAAAACAGATTTTCAGGGTTTCAGTGTTACCATTCCACATAAAGAAAGTGCTTTACCGTTCCTGGATGACATCGAACACACAGCTGAGAAAATTGGTGCCATAAATACCATTGTAAGACAAGACGAAAAATTAATAGGTTACAACACTGACTGCATGGCTGCCATAACCGGGCTGGAATGTGGCTTGGCAAAAAGTGGAGACACATTGAATAATAAGAAAATATCCATTATAGGAGCAGGTGGTGCAGCACGTGCAATAGCCTTTGGATTAAAAGAGAAAGGCTGCGATATAACAATTTATAATCGTACCATTGAACGTGCAGAAAAGCTGTCTAATGACGTTAAATGTAGATTTGAAAGATTTGAAGAAATCAACAAACTCGATTCTGATATTCTCATAAATACTACACCTATCGGTATGTTTCCAAAGACTGATGAAACACCTGTTCCTAAAAAAATACTAAAGGACGGTATGATAGTCTTTGATGCTGTTTACAATCCAATTGAAACAAAGCTGCTCCAGGACGCCAGGGAGAAAGGGTGCCACACGGTTAATGGGCTCACTATGTTCATTAATCAGGCGGCAGAGCAATTCAGGCTATGGACAAATATTGATCCGCCGGTAGAATTAATGAGTAATGTAGTAAGGGAAATACTATGAACATAGTTTTAATCGGTTTCAGAGGAACCGGGAAAAGTACAGTTGGGAAACTCTTAGCGAATCGCTTAGAAAGGGATTTTATTGATTCAGACGAATATATCGAAGATTCTACCGGAAAAACTATTAAGCATATATTCGAAGGAGATGGTAAAGAGGGCTTTCGCAAGATAGAAGCTGATGTTATTGCAAAATTAAGCAGGATGGACAACAAAATAGTAGCAGTAGGAGGAGGAGCTATCCTTAGAGAAGATAACGTAAGGAATTTAAAAGATAACGGTTTCCTCATCCTCTTGGAAGCAACCCCAGAAATTATCCATAACCGCATAATACAAGATAAAAAAACCACACAACAAAGACCTTCATTAACAGACAAGAAGCCATTGGATGAAATCAAACATTTGCTTGAACAGCGAGAGCATCCTTATAAAGATGCAGCAGACTACACAATAAACACATCCTATGTTACATGTGAAGATATTGTTAATGAAATAATTACAACAATAAGAAAACAGTTAAATTAATAACCCGCACCTAGAAATTATTAATGAAATATTCTTTTTAATTGTTTTATAAGAAATCGTATGGACTTATACAACTTTGTTTTTTTTAGAAATCTTTTCTTTTTTATCTCAGACTACCAGATTGTTTTCTTTGCTGGGTTTACACTAATCGCATACTTCTTATCAGTAAACCTTCATCCTCTGAGAAATGTATTAAGCACATCTCTGCCAGCGCATATTCCAAAGTACTTATTTACATTAAGTATAGGAATAATACTAATATATTTCCTGATAGTTGTTCTCTATGCTTTTTCCCCATTGTACCTGGACCATGGAGAATCCTCAGTATCGGTAATAGGCTTTTTATTGAAAGGAAACTACGAATTGTACCCCAGCCTTATTTCGGGGAAATTCTATGGAGTTCCTTATGGGCCAGCTCTGTTTCTTGTACAGAAATGGTTTTATCTCATTTTTGGTGATTCAATCGAAGCAAGTAAATTGGTGGGTGTTCTTAGCAGTATATTTTCTTTTATTATCTTATATCTTGCGATTTACAATCGCAAGAATTCAAAAACAAGCTTGTACTTAATAGCGTATGTACTAATTGTTTTCCTGCAATATTCCAGTTGGACATTTTGGAATAGAAGCGAACCATTGATTATGTTTTTTATAGGCTTGGCCCTATTTGGAATCAGGCAAAAAAATATATATTTCTCGCTATTTCTTTTATCTATCAGCTTTGGCTTTGCTGTCAATCTGAAAATCACATCAGTATTTTATATGCTGCCCATCTTCCTGCTGAGTCTTGAAAGAAAATCCGCTAGGTTCCACATAGCCACAATATGCCTATCACTTCTTATTATAATTCTACCTTTTTTGTACAAGAACATTTCATTTTTCAATTATTTAGATCTTATTAAATTAGCTTCAAATGAAAAGATGTATTCTAAACTATTTTTTGATTGTTTGACGTTTTCATTTCTTTATTATTTTATCCCAACAATTCTTATATTATTATACCTGTCTAAACACAAAGAAAATTTAAAAGATTTTTCCCTAAAGTATAAATACCCCTTGATCGTACTATTCGTCTGTTTAGTTGTTGTTAATATTATGGGAGCAATAGCTGGAGGTGGAAAGCTCTATTTGCTGCCATTCATGCCGGTATTTGTTTATTTCTGGTCTAAATTAATCAATATTGAATTTAGCTGCCAATATGTCAAGATATCAAATATAAAATTATTGATTATCCTGTCGTTGTTTCTCGGATTGACATTCTCAACAGTACCAACAAGCGTGTTAAAAACCGGATATATGCTTTTGAAATTTAGTAAAAATCTGAAAAAAGATACCATTCCAAGGCAAGTAATTAACGACCTGAGAAATATTGACAAGCAATATCCGGATTTAACTATTCATATGGGACTAGGCGAATATGGTGGTTATAAATATACTTATTATAGACCAGCTCTTGTCTATATGGGGAATCCTTATTATGTTGATTTTGCAATATTTATGGCTTATCAAAATGCAGAGATGCTGGACAGGAAACGATTGGTTCAAATTTTTGAAGCCTGTAAGATTGATATTTGGCTTATCCCCAAGGGTAATGTCCCATTTTTTATGCGAAACTGGATTGATGAAATTCCTCATTCTAAACGCAAGCGCTTGTTCGATCAAGAATTACGTAATTCATTTTCAAATAATTATGACCAGATAAATAGCAGTAAATTTTTTGATATTTATAAATGTAGGAGAGTAAATGGTTAAAATCCTGATTGTCTTTGGTACAAGACCGGAAGTAATCAAGGTAGTACCTGCTATAAAAGAGTTGCGTAAGCACCCTGATAAGTTTATTGTTGCACTTGCGTTACCGCTCAGCACCGCCAGATGGTCGATTAACTTCTAAAAGAAACAAATATAGATGAATAAGCTTGCCTGTCAATTCTTTTAATTTTAACATCTTGAAGTAATCAATAAGTCATTCTCTTCAGGCTGTTTAATGTCTAAATAATTAAGCATGCCATGAGTGTAATCTAAAAAGTATAAAAAAGATGATAACCATTATTTTACCCGTATATAACGAAGCAAAGCCTCTTCCTTTATTATTAGAAGAAATTAAAAGGGTTCTCGATTCCTCCTTTCACGATTATCTTGTTTTAGTTGTTGATGACGGTAGTACAGACGAAACCAAACATATAGCTCTTTCTTTTAATAAGAGTATCCCTCTAAGGGTAATCAGCCACCAGACAAATAAGGGTCTAGGAGTAACAATATGTACCGGGCTAAAGGAGGTAGTACGCACTTGCTCTTCAGAAGACATTATTATAACGATGGACGGTGACAATACTCAAAACCCTTCTTATATTATAGAAATGGCTAACAAAATTAAGGAAGGATATGACGTAGTAATAGCATCACGCTACCAGCCCGGCGGCAAAGAGATTGGTTTATCTTTTAAGAGAAAATTCCTCAGTAAGACAGTAAATTTACTCCTTGGGACTATTTTTCCTATAACAGGTGTTAAAGATTATACGTGTGGTTACAGATCATATAATGGAATGAAATTAAAGGAAGGCTTTTCTTTTCATAAGGGTAATCTTGTAGAAGAGAAAGGGTTCTCATGTCAGACAGAAATCTTGCTTAAGTTAAGTAAATTACCTTCTTTAAAAGTTACTGAAGTACCCATGGTATTACGATATGACTTAAAAGATGGACCGTCTAAAATAAATGTTTATCATACCATTCTGCGATATGCATGTATGATTTCAAGGAGTCTCATAATTAGAAAATCCTAGTATATTTAATATGCGTATTCTCAATTCCTGGAATGAGGATTTGAATATTATCCCTTTTATTGTGGACAGGTCAGATTATAGTCAACTCCAGTGTAATCAGCAGGAAAATAATAGATTCATAAGCTATTGTCAGTTAATCTGATAGCAACATAACAGACACTAAATCAAGCAGTTGTGACTAGTTAAAAAAATGCCTTTTTTCTGACCAAAGATCAGAGTTACCTTAATCTTTATCTTTCTTTTTGTCCTCTAATGACTCAATAACTTTCGCACAAATAAGAGCCTTACATTTCACAGAAGGTGGTTAATCAAAACGCGAACTGAAACAATACAAATGGAAGTGGCAATAAATAGTAGGCCAGTTAAAAAACAAACTGGAAGATAACACACTTTCTTGTGCAAAAAGTAAAACAATAAATAAAAAAACATATACTACAAGATTTGTTGGTTATAGAATGAACACGGTATTAAAAATAACTAATATTGAAATAAACAAAACAACCCTGAAGATATAAGGCAGCAAAATGAAAATTACTTATCGCTGGAAAAATAATAAGGAATACTGGGCTAAACGCTGGGATAATATTCCATCCGATTATTCTATGGAAAATCCGAATGTTTATCCGCTTAAATTTGCCAAGCTTACAGTTCTGTCTAAAAAAGGAAAGATTCTGGAAGCCGGATGTGGAGCAGGACGCATACTTCGTTATTATGCAGACAAGGGGTATGATATTGTGGGGATAGACTTTATTGAAGACACTATAAGAAAACTAAAGAAAACAGACCCCTCTTTAAAAGTAGAGACAGGAAATATAACTGATTTGAAATATAATGACAAGTCTTTTAAATATATATTGGCATTTGGATTGTACCATAATTTACATCACGATTTAGACAAGGCTATAAAGGAAACCTATCGTGTTCTAGGATTCGGTGGAAAAGTGTGTGCTTCTTTCCGAGCAGATAATCTCCATACATTATTAACGGACTGGCTAATTGAACACAGAGCACGCAATGAAGGAATAAAAAATCTTCCGAAAGAATTCCACAAAATGAACCTTACGCAATCTGAATTTGTCAGTTTGTTTAAAAGTGCAGGATTTGAAGTAGAAGCGGTGTATCCAGTTGAAAATATGCCTATATTCTATAAATTTTCTTTCTTCAGATCCAAAAAACACAAGAACTTTAACGAACAAACAGGAAGAAAAGAAGGTTATAAACTGTCACTTCTGGGCAGACTGATACAAGGTTTTCTCATGAAATTTTTTCCGAGGCAATTTTGTAATATTTTTGTCCTGATCGCACGAAAACCTGACAAAGCAAACAAGCCACTCAAGAATACCAGATAAGAGGCTTATCGCATTACTGCAATATTAAACCTTAAGAATGAATAGGAGTTTAGATTATGGTTTTATGGATTATAGGACTGTCAGATTCAGGAAAAACAGCACTTGGCAATTATATATACAACAAACTTAAACCAGAGCATAATAATCTGTTGTTTCTGGATGGAGATATACTGAGGGAAATACTGGGCAACGATCTTGGCCATACACTGGAAGACAGAAAACAGAATGCTGACCGCATCAACAGGCTTTGCTACTATCTTGATTCTCATGGAATTAATGTTATCTTTGCGTTATTATCACTGTTTCACGAAAACCAGAAAGGAATGAGGGAGAATATTGACAATTATTTCGAGGTTTATATAGACGCAAATATTAACCATCTGACAGAAAGAGACACTAAAGGAATATACAAGAAGGCCGTAAACGGTGAAATAAAAAATGTAGTTGGGGTAGATATACCATTTATACCTCCGTTGAGCCCTGATATTACAATTAATAACGACGGCAGCCTGGAAGATTTGTATAAACAAGGAGACAAGATTATCGAGACAATCAGACCATTTTTGGAACGTTAAAAATGTATATATTTGTTGAAGTAATCGCCGTAATAATCATTCTGGAATTGCTTATAATGTTTATTGTAAAGAACCTGAGAAAACAATTTCAGTGGCTTATTACAGCGAAAGATGAACGGCCTAAGTTGGACCCGGAGGGATTAAAGAAATTCATAAAACACGGCTATGATCCTGAATTAGGATGGGTCAGGAAACCTGATACCGAACACCCGGAGAAGGGCAGGCACGGAGAAACAAGCTACCATATTGATGGGGTCGGATCCAGATGCAATCCCGGGCACGAACATCTTGATCCAAAGATATCATGTTTTGGTGATTCATTTACCTTCTGTAGACAGGTAAACGATAATGAAACCTGGCCATGGCATCTTTCTGAGATTGCCGGAGTAGGTGTCTTAAACTTTGCAGTTGGCAACTACGGCATAGACCAGGGATACCTTCGCATGGAGAGAGAAACAGAGAAGATCAAAACTGATATAGTAATCCTGGGCGTTGTACCGTCAACCATAGTAAGAATACTATGCGTCTGGAAACATTATAATGAATTCGGAAATACATTTGGTTTTAAACCGAGATTCGATATAAAAGACGGAAAATTTATTTTAATTAAGAACATTATAGATGCGGAAAGCAAGTTTAATGAATATGAAAAATATCTGGATGAAATCCAGGACAAGGATTATTTTTATCTGACAAAGTTCCGGGATGAGATGGTCAGGTTTCCTTACCTTTTCCATACCCTAAGAAAACCTTTCCGAAACCTGCCGTTGATAGGAGCCTTACTCTTTTCCAAACTGTACGCTAAAGATAGCCCCATGGGTGAACGGATAAAGGATTACTGCCTTATGAAAATTATGAATATTAATAAAATCTTACGTTACAAATTATTTCAAGAGGAATACGCACAGGATATATTTATGGGAATAATAGAAAAATTTGTAAATCTTGCAGAAAGAAAAAATTTCAAACCAGTATTCCTGTTTACACCCCAAAAAGATGACATTTTATTTATCAAGCAGAAAAGGAATTATTACAACCCTTTTATCGAAAAGATAAAGGAAAAAGTATTTACCATTGATATAACTGAACATATATTGTCAGCCAAAAATCTTGATCGATTGTATTCTGATGACAATGTTTATGGTGGACATTACAGTAAAGATGGTAATAAGCTGGTAGCAGATCTTATACACAAAGCCTTAAAAGAAAATCAGTATCTAAAACAGAGGATAGAAGAAAGGCCAAATCTGAATAAAATATAGAAAGCAATTATCATGAAAAAAAATATGTCAAAAGCCGATATTCTGACAGAACTTAAGCCTAAATTGAAAAAATCTTATATTGAAGATATTTATGTTTTTACAGTAGAGGATTGGGAGGGAAAGAGGGAAGACGTACTAGAGCTTCTTTCCGGTACATTCCCACCTCAGCCGGTTGTTGTCAGGAGTTCTTCTCATAATGAGGATACCGATAAATATTCTCAGGCAGGATGCTTCCACACTGAAATCGGTATCAGCTCTAATGACCCTGGAGAACTTTCCAGAGCCATAGAGAAGGTTATAGGTTCGTACAGTGACAAAGATATAATATCTGCAAACGACCAGGTTATAGTTCAGACCCAGACACAATCAGTAGATATAAGCGGGGTTGTATTCACAAGAACGCTTGGAACGAATTCCCCCTATTATGTCATTAATTACGATGATGTTTCCGGTCAGACAGATACTGTAACAGGTGGGATTTCCAGCTCCATGGTGTGTATCTTTCGTAATACAACAGTTTCTTCAGATAGTAAATGGAGTAGGCTATTGGAAGCTGTTAAAGAGATTGAAGAACACTTTCCTGACATTCCACTTGATATCGAATTTGCCCAGACTACAGAAGGCAGGATCTCAATATTTCAGACCAGGCCTCTTTCAGCAAATATGGATCTGAAAAAACACAGCGAGAAACAGGTCAAGGCCCTTATAGAAAGCATGAAGACGAAGTTCTCAAGGGTTTCAAGACCAATCCCACACCTTGGAGGCAAAAGAACTATATTTGGAGATATGCCAGACTGGAATCCGGCAGAGATGATAGGAAACAGGCCTAACACCCTTGATTATTCACTATACAGCTTTCTTATTACCGACTCTGTCTGGCATGAGGCCAGGTCATCTCTGGGATACAGAGATGTTTATCCGGGGGAGTTGATGATCTCCTTCGGAAAACGTCCATACATAGATGCAAGGGTCAGCTTCAACTCATTTGTACCAGAAGATGTTTCCGAAGAATTATGTGAAAAGTTAGTCAATTACTATCTGGATGAACTTGAGAAACACCCGGAGAAACAGGATAAGGTTGAGTTTGAAATTGTCTGGTCATGTTTCAATTTCTCACTTGCTAATCAATTATCGGGTTTAACAAAGAGTAGTTTTACAAATGACGAAATAAGCGATCTGAAATCCTCACTGCTAAAATTCACAAATACGATACTGGAAGATGCTGACTGCCTCTTTAAAAAAGACGTAGACCTCGTTTCGTATCTGACAGTACGGAAGAAAAAGATTCTATCTCACAGAGACCCCGATGATCTTTCACCCTGGACTCTGTTCAATATCGCCTACAATCTTCTCCAGAATTGTAAGAAATTCGGCATACTACCTTTTTCCAGGCTTGCCAGAATGGCATTTATCGGCAAGAGCATCCTGATAAGCCTTAAAGATGAAAAGGTGATATCAAATACTACATATCACAATTTTCTAAATTCAATTCAGACAGTAGCTTCTCTTTTCAGTGAAGATCTGAGAAAGTTTCAAACAGGAGAGAAGACCAGGGAAGAGTTCTTTGATTCTTATGGGCACTTGAGACCGGGAACCTATGATATCACTGCTCTGAGATATTGCGACATGGATGAGAATATCTTTAGACAAAACAATTCTGTACAGAATAGCTCCGGTACCCATGAGAAGGAGTGTAATATTTCACCTGAAGAAAAGATTGCCATTGATGAACTCATGCTCAAGGACAGGTTATCAGGAAACAGTAAATCCTTACTGGATTTTATTGCAAGAGCAATTGAATATAGAGAGGTTGCAAAGCTTGAGTTTACACGCACACTTAGCGAAGCCCTGGAATTTATCTCTCTGGCAGGAGAAAAACTGGGTTTCTCCAGAGAGGATCTCAGCCAGATTGATCTAACCACCTTAATGAAATTCCGTAATCCTGAATATTCGGATGTTGAACACTCAAAAGATGTCATAAAGCAGTCACTCGAAAGGCATAGAAAAGAGAGGAATTGGTCCGATTTTATCGTACTTCCTCCTGTGATAATAGATGAAAAAGATTTTGAGATTATATCGTTTTACAAGGCAAGGCCAAATTTTATCACAGAAAATATGGTCCGGGGACCAGTCCTTGAGTACGACAAGGATAAATTCTATAAAATAGAAGATATGAGTTCATTTATCATATTTTTAGAGAATGCAGACCCTGGATATGACTGGATCTTTGCACGGAATCCTCTGGGAATAGTAACAAAATATGGTGGAGTTGCCTCACATATGGCCATTAGATGTGCAGAGTTTGGAATTTCTGCGGCTATAGGATGTGGAGCAGCTATTTATAATAATCTGGTCAAATCGAATCTTGTTGTTATTGATGGATCAAAACAAACATTAGAACATCTGGAAGGGTAGAAATGCTGTTTGCCATCTCCTGCAATATAAATAGGTTTCATAATAGTCCTGGAGACTTTTTATACAACGACTATATACAGTTTTTTGAGGAAAAAGGTATAAATATCCTGCCGGTTTCAAATGCATATAGAAATATCGAGTTTTATTTTAACCAGTTTAAGGTTGAAGGACTTATCCTCTCAGGTGGGAATGACCTGGGAAGCGAACCGGACAGAGATGCACAGGAGAAGAGGCTGTTAAACACAGCGACAAAACTCAGGCTCCCGGTTTTTGGTATCTGTAGAGGGATGCAGTTTATAAATCATTATTTCGGAGGAAGTCTTCCTGTAGACATGGTCACCGTTGATAAAGAAACCGGTGACCATGTCGCAACAAACCATGAGATAAAGATTATAGATTCAAAATGGATAGATTTGATTGGTAAGGATAAAATAAATACAAATTCTTTTCACAGGCAGGGTTTAATTATGGATCAAATTTCTAAAGAACTAGAAGTATTAACCATCTCTGAAGGAGATGGAATAGTTGAAGCTTTGTGTCATAAGGAATATCCTATTGTCGGCATTCAGTGGCATCCGGAAAGGAAAAGTCCGGATAACCATATAAATGATATAATACTGAAATCATTAAAAAATAAGACGTGCTACTGGAGCACAAGATGAAAGCTATAATCCTGGCTGCCGGAATGGGTACGCGCATGGGTGACCTTACAAAGGACAAACCTAAATGCACATTAAAATTCCTGGGAAGCACCCTGATTGAAAGGCAGATAAAAACGATAAAAGAAGCTGGCATAGATGATATTATAATTGTCACTGGATATATGCCACACATGATAGAGAGTCCAGGATGTATAAAGGTTGAAAACAGGGACTATGACAAGACCAATATGGTAGAATCACTATTCTGTACCAGGGATCACTGGAACGATGAGATTATTGTCTCTTATGGAGACATCATATATGAAATTGGAATACTGAAACAGTTGATGGACTCGAACAATGCAATAAATGTGATCGTTGATCTGAATGGAGCCTCATATTTTAAAGACCGATTTGGTAATAATTTTCTTTCAGAGACAGAATCACTGATTATGGATGATGAGGGATGCATCGTAGATATAGGTGAACCTTGTCCGGACATTTCCAAAGTCCAGGGACAGTATATCGGTCTGATGAAATTTTCTTTAAAAGGATTGGAAATAATATCGAGAGTTTATGATAGGGATAAGAAGGATTTTTGGGATAGACCATGGTTAAGATCTAAAAACTTTCAGAATGGTTATATGACGGACATGCTGCAGAGAGTAATTGACCTTGGTGATAGAGTGAAAGCTGTTTGCGTTACAGGCGGATGGTTGGAATTTGATAGCTTCAAGGATTACCACAAATATTTATCCTGGTATGAACAAAATCAGCTTGAAAAATTTTATTCTCTCGACAAATAAGATAGTCCGACTGGAAGATTATATGGAATCAATTAAAGAGTTAAAAAAAACATGCCAGGAGATAAGACGCGAAACAGATGATTGGTACATGTGGAATGTTCTGAGGAAAATATCTATACGTGTTACATGGTTATTACTGCACACCCCGATAACTGCCAACGGAGTAACGTTTTTATTTATTCTTAACGGCATACTAATATGCATAGTCTTCCTGTTCGGCACAAAGCTGGCTTTTTTTGCCGGATCTCTCATGCTGCAGTTTTGGTATGTCCTGGATATGGTAGACGGAGAGATCGCACGATACAGGAAACAATCTGTTGCTACCGGGAGATTCTTTGATTATATGGCCCACTACATAGTCCATCCGTTCTTCTTTTTTGCAATAGGGTTCGGTCTTTCCCGTAAATATGAAGATCCCAATATCTTTCTTTATTCAATCCTTGCGGGATATTCGGTACATCTGGTAGATGCGCTCTTAGATGTTTCTTACAGTGTCCTTTACAGAAGGATCAAGAGTAAGTTACTGGACCCTGAAAAGGAAATCGTCTTCAAACGATTAGACAGTGATAGCCCCGGTAACGGCAGAAACAAGAATAACTCTCTGCCAAAGCGGGTATTCAGTTTCATGCACAAGGTTTCTACATTTCCACCGATAATACATATTATGCTATGTCTTTCGATCGTTAATCTGTTTGTAAAGTCTGAATTATTCTTTTACTGGGTCTATTTCTATGCGTTTACCGCTACAGTAGTCTGGATCGCCAGGGTATCCGCAGTTATAATGAAGAAGAAGATAGATATAGAATACACGCAAATGGATAATATATTGAGTTCATGGAGAAAAAAGTAAGGTCATATTATCTGTATAGGCGGCGCAAGGGATAATAAAAAGATTTCCGGTTTGCAAGAAATGCGGAGCTATCTGGTAAAACACGGCATTAATGCCGATAAGGTCTTACATGATACACTTTCTTACGATACTAGGACAAATTGGTATGAAGCACTAAAGAACTCTAGATCCTCCGGAAAAGGAGCATTCTTATTTCATAAGATTACCTGGCAACTCTGATCAAAGATCAGAGTTACCCTAATCTTTATCTTTCTTTTTGTCCTCTAACGACTCAATAACTTCGTCAACTATTCCATAATCTTTGGCCTCTTGTGCAGACATGTAGAAATCCCTGTCAAAGTCTTTTTCTATTTTCTCCATTGGCTGATCGCTGTGTTTTACCAGTATTTCATTAAGACTTTTCTTCATAAACATTATCTCTTCTGCCTGTATGCTTATATCAGTCGCCGTTCCAGTAGTACCACCCCATGGCTGATGCAACATTATCCTTGTATGTGGCAGGCTGAACCTCTTACCCTTTGTCCCTGCGGCCATTAGCACCGCACCCATACTATAAGCAGAGCCGATACAGAAAGTAGCAACATCACAATGCACAAACTGCATTGTATCATATATCGCAAGGCCTGCCGTGATCGAACCTCCGGGAGAGTTTATATAAACATTGATGTCCTGATTCTTATTGTCATTCTGCAGAAATAACATCTGAGCAATTACAATGTTTGAAACATTGTCGTCTATCGGGCTCCCAATAAAGATGATCCGATCTTTAAGCAGCCTTGAAAAGATATCATAATGCCTTTCCCCATACCCTGTTTTTTCCACAACGGATGGCACGTATATATTTCCATAGCTTCCGGTAGATATAGAATCAAACTCATTGCGTGTACCGCGGTTCATATTAGCATCATTAGTCACTTGTTCCTCCTTACTGAATATTTTATTATTCTGTTTTTCATTTAACTTTTTTCTTAACCTCTTCTTTAACCTCTTCTATAGTTGCTTCCTTTATCAAAAGATTTAGCGTTTTGTGTTCCTTCAACTGATGCCTCAAGTTTGACATACCATTTATCTTCTCAAGCTGTTTTTTCATGGCGGCAGGCTCGATGCCATACATTCCTGCCATTCCGTTTATCCTTTGATTAACATCATTCTCTGTTACAAATATTTTTTCCTTTTCTGCTATACGATCAATAACCATTGACATCTTAAAATCCTTGACAACAGATTCTTCTGAAGCATTTTTCAAATCATCTATATTCTTTTCTACCTCTTCCATTGGAGTACCTTTGTTTATAAGTTCCATCTGGTATCTGTGAAGTCTTTCGCTTGATTGATGAGCAATCATATCTTCGGGCAGATCAAAATCCGCCATCTCTATAAGTTTGCTGTAAACCTGCTCATGCATTTCGCTTTCCACCTGATTCTTCTTCTCCACCTCCAGCCTCTTTGACAGAAACTCCCTTAATTCACCAAGTGTATCGTAACCAACCTGTTTTGCCAATTCATCATTTATATCAGGACTGGCAGGTCTTTTAATTTCCTTTATAGATATTTCCATCCTGGCAGACTTATTCCTGTGTTGTTCTACAGAAAAGTTGTCTCCCAGTTCGACATCCATATTAAGCTTGTCTCCGGATTTCGCGCCTACAAGATTAGTCTTCAGATCAGGCACGTTAATATTAGCTACGCTGGAGCCAGAAACCATAACTTCCAATTCTTCGTCATTCCAGATTATCTCATCATTAATACCGACCTCACAATCACATATAATATAATCTCCGTCTTTAACTTTACCTTTTTTCACAACGGCAAGTTGGGTTTTCTGACTGCTTACAGCTTTCAATGCATTCTCTATATCTTCATCAGTAATTGACACAGGTTTCCTATTTAGTTTCATCCCTTTGTAGTCTCCCAACTCAAATGTTGGTAAGACCTCTAATGTAATCTCGAATTTTAACGGTTTGCCCAACTCAAGGTCAATGTCTCCAACGTCCGGGTCACCGATAGGTGATAATTTGTTCCCTTCCAATGCTTGCTGGTATGACTCACTGACAACTGCCCGCTTGACATCATCTATAATTCTGTCACTAAACTTCTTCTCAAGAAGCTTCCTGGGAGCTTTACCTTTTCTGAAACCTGGCAACTTGGCCATCCTGGATACTTCGTTTAATTGCTTTTGCCACTCATCTTCTATTCTTTCCTTTGGTATCTCAATCTTAAGTGATTTCTTACATGGCCCTACTTCTTCTATCTCTATATTCATTGCTTTATTTAAACCGTTTCTATGGGTTTCCTTTTAGTCTTCAAGCTATACATCATGCCTGATTTAACAGCAAGACCTATAAAATGGAGCGGGTGATGGGATTCGAACCCACGACATTCACGTTGGCAACGTGACGCTCTACCACTGAGCTACACCCGCTTACTATAAGCTAAGCCTTCAGCAACTTTTACAAGGAGTCAACCCCTGCCGACGACCGAGGCTTACATTCCGTTATGGGTGCTACTCGCCGTCGGGAGACGGATCCTATCAAAAAGATTAAATTACCAAACATTTAATTATAATTAACCGATAAGGATTTACAATAGATTTTTATTTGGTGCGAGAGGGGGGAGTCGAACCCCCATACCTTGCGATACTAGATCCTAAGTCTAGCGCGTCTGCCAATTCCGCCACCCTCGCCCACAACAATTTATTAAATATTCCACAATCCCTGAATTATTTTGCCCACCTGACAATTAGCCTGTTAACAGACTAATGCAACCATTTTTTGCTACATCTATGCTACAATATTCACTTAGATAGCTTTTACCAATTTTCAAGTTTTGTTTCAAGTACTATATTTTGCAATCATTTAATAATCACAGATAATTCTAAAATCACTTGCGCTGGAAAAGCCTATATGATAGGATTTTCACGAACTTCTGAGACTATTTCAGAAGCAAACTTTATAACTTAGAGCGTAATAAGCGATTTAAAAGACGACTTACAAATTATCCACAAAGGTTACCACTCTAACGGATAAGCTTCTAATACGTACTCAAAAAGTGTCATCCATTATAGTTATTATTGATAGAAAGGATAAATAATGAAAGGTGTTGTTCTTGCCGGTGGTCTTGGTACTAGATTATTGCCTTTAACGAGAATTACCAACAAACATCTATTACCTATTTTCGACAAACCAATGATTTACTATCCTTTGCAAACCTTAATAAATGCCGGAATTGATGATATTATGATTGTTACCGGAGGTAATAATGCAGGTGATTTCCTAAAGCTTTTAGGTAATGGAAGGCAATTTGGCTTGAAGGATATAAGCTACACATACCAGGAAGGAGAAGGTGGAATCGCAGAAGCACTGGACCTGACCAAGAACTTCGCAGACGGTGAAAAGGTTTTGATTGTCTTGGGAGACAATATTATTGAAAAGAACGTAATCAAAGAAAAGAAAGAATTTGAGAAACAAAAGGAAGGTGCCAAGATATTAATAAAGAAAGTCCCGTATCCATCAAGTTTTGGTGTTCCAGAACTTGAAGGGAATAAGGTGATTGACATTGAAGAGAAGCCTGAAAACCCCAAAACAGACCATGCTGTCATCGGCATTTATATGTACGATAGCCGTGTATTTGATATCATTGAAACACTTGAAAGGTCAGACAGGGGAGAATTAGAGATTACTGACGTCAATAACGCTTACATAAAGGATGGAACGATGACATGTTCGGTTTTAGACGGTTGGTGGATAGATGCGGGCAGTTCACCGGAGAATTTAGCGGAGGCAACACAGCTTGTTATCAAAACAGGCGCTAACAATTTAACATAAATTGAATATTGCGAGTTACATGTTATGTTTCATTTAACTCGTAACATGTAAACACGTAACTCGAAACCAAGGCTATGTTGTACTAAAATTATGCGTATTATTTCAGGTAAATCAAAAGGTGTTCGACTATCAGCATTAAGCAGTAAACGAACCAGACCAATATTGGATAGAGCGAAGGAATCCCTATTTAATATTTTAGGAGACTCTATACTTGATAGTGTTGTTCTGGATTTATTTGCAGGTACCGGATCACTAGGAATTGAGGCTCTTAGTCGAGGTGCAAAAAGATGTTTATTTGTAGATAATAGCACAAACGCAATTCCGATAATTAAGAAGAATCTCATGGATTCAGGATTTCTAGAAAAATCTGTTGTTTTAAAAATAAATGTATTTAGATTATTAGGAATTTTAAAAAATAAACATCTAGAATTCGACCTTCTGCTGGTAGCGCCTCCATATAAATTATTGGATTTGGATTGCAGAGACAGAAAAAGAATTTTTTCTATGCTGGATGAGTGCGTTTCCAGAAAAATCATAAACGAAACAGGAGTCATAGTACTTCAACATCATAAAAAACAAACGATTAGCAAGGAAAGCTTCAAACAATTGAAGATAATTGATGAAAGATGGTATGGTACTACACAGTTTACTTTCCTGGGAATAGACTCAAGCTCAAATCCTGAGACGTAAAAATTCCCTGAAACTTCCAACCTGAACCAAACTACAATACAAAACCTTCAACATGTTTTTTCGTTTGGGAAAAATGGTTTTAATTTTACAAATTATTTTGAATCAATATTATTTAGTTTTGTGAATACAAACAATTGTGAAATAAATAGAATTAGCCTTAAGGCACCTGCCAAGATAAATCTTTTCCTGGAAATTTTAGGCAAAAGAGATGATGGTTACCACGAGGTTGAAACAGTAATGCAGGAAATTGACCTTGTGGATATTCTTCAGTTTGAAGAAATCCAGGAAGGTGTGAGGCTTAAATGCAACGACAAAAATATTCCTTCAGATGAAAACAATCTTGTATGTAAAGCTGCAAATCTTATTCTAAATGAGTGCGGAATCAAAAAGGGAGTATTGATAAGTTTAGAGAAAAATATACCTGTGGGAGCCGGTCTGGGTGGCGGAAGCAGTGATGCAGCCGCTACCCTTAAGGCATTGAATTCACTTTGGAAGATCGGGCTCAACGATACCGAGCTAATGAAATTCGCCGCAAGGCTGGGATCTGATATTCCTTTCTTCATAAAGGGCAAGACTTCGCTATGCAGTGGGAGGGGGGAAAAGATAACTCCGATTGAAGTGAAAAGTGAAATGAATTATCTTATCATTTTTCCACATATCAATATAAGTACAACAACAATCTACAGAAACCTGAAAATTGACTTGACAAAAAAAATAATAGATGTAAGCTTTTTTCTGAATGCCCTAAAACATCATAAAGTTTCTGGTATCAGTAAGTTGCTATTTAACCGTTTAGAAGAAGTAATCTTCGCAACATACCCTGATCTGTTAGATGTAAAAAAGGCTTTAGGTAATTTTGATTTTTGCGGTTTGTCAATTTCTGGAAGTGGATCAGCCTTCTTCGGTCTGTGCAAAGATAGACAACAAGCAGAATCAATCAAAGGCAAAATAGAACTAAACAACATAGGAAATGTATTTTCGGTAACAAATGTTTTAACACCATAGACAACGAGACTGGAAGGAGAACTTATTACTATGAATATTACTGAAGTCAGAGTGAAACTAACTGAGGCAAAAAAGAATCGATTACAGGCTTTCTGCAGCATTACAATTGATAACGACTTTGTAGTTAGAGACCTGAAAATTATAGAAGGATATAAAGGAGCTTTTGTTGCTATGCCGAGCAGAAAGCTCGCTGATAAGTGCCCTAAATGCAATTCCAAAAACCACCTTCGTGCACGCTTTTGTAATGATTGTGGTGCCAAACTTGATGACAAACGTGCATTAGGGGAATCCAGAGATGAAACAGGGGAAGAATCCAAGGGTAAATTCAAGTTATATGCGGATACCGCTCATCCAATAAATTCTAATTGCCGTGATGAAATTGAACAAAAAGTACTTGCTGCATACAAAGAAGAGACTGAAAAGGCCAAGCAGCCAGGCTATAAACCTCCTGTGATGGGAGAACCTGATTCAGATGATGGTTTCGACGACGAAAACGGTTAATTAATTTTAAGAGGATCATCCATAGCAAATAAACGCAGGAACACCTTCAATTCAATTCAAATAACCGATCTTCCAATTGACATATCTTAAAACACACGCTATACTTATCTAAAGAAATAATTCTTTATAGTATATCAATGTCTTGACGGCTGAAGACAGCTGAAACAAACTGGCAACTTTGGTTTATTTGCCAACTTAAAAACAATCTAAACTTCCAGAAAACCTGGTTTAACAAAAAAAAAAATGGAAAAAACTGGTTCGCAAATTTTAATTGATGCTTTAAAGAAAGAAAATGTTGAATACATTTTTGGCTTACCTGGCGGTGTAGTCATACCACTCTTTGATACACTGTTTGACGATACAGACTTAAAGTTCATACTGACACGACATGAACAGGCGGCAGGCCATGCGGCTGATGGTTATGCCAGAGCTACAGGAAAAGTAGGTGTTTGTATCGTTACATCCGGTCCCGGCGCAACAAACTTAACAACTGCTATTGCTACAGCCTACATGGACTCTATACCCATAGTTGCCATAACCGGACAGGTTAAAACACATCTTATAGGCAGTGATGCATTCCAGGAAGCAGATGTAACCGGTATAACTCGCCCTATATCAAAACATAATTACCTCGTTAAGAATATAAAAGAACTGGCAGGGGTCATTAAAGAGGCTTTTTATATTGCATCTACTGGTAGACCGGGCCCTGTTGTTATTGACCTTCCTGTAGACGTAACCACAGACAAATGGGATGGAGATATTCATGAAAAAATAAACCTTCCCGGGTATAAGCCATCATATGAAGGCAATATACGTCAGATAAAAATAGCAGCAGAGGCAATAAACCGATCTAAAAGGCCGGTAATTTATGCAGGTGGTGGAGTTATATTATCAAATAGCTCAGAACAACTTGTCGAACTTGCAGAAAAAGCCAATTTACCGGTAAACACGACGTTACTGGCACTGGGAGTATTTCCTGAAGACAATGAAAAGGCACTGGGAATGATAGGAATGCATGGAACTGTTCCTGCCAACTATGCCGTTCATGAAGCAGATTTATTAATTGCAGTTGGAGCGAGGTTTGATGACAGGATTACGGGTAAGATAGATGAGTTTGCTCCACGTGCAAAGATTATTCATATAGATATAGACCCAACTTCTATCAGTAAGAATATCAGGGTTGACATCCCGGTTGTTGGTGATGCCAACAATATTCTTACAGAATTGATAAAACATGTAAATTATTCTGAAAGAAAAGAGTGGTTTGAAAAAATTGCTGAATGGAAGAAGAAATATCGCTTGTCTTATGATAACACAAGTGACGTTGTAAAACCTCAATACGTAGTTGAACAAATTTGCCAGGCAACTAAAGGCAAAGCAATTATCACAACTGAGGTCGGCCAGAACCAGATGTGGGCAGCACAATATTATACCTATACAAATCCCAGAAGTTTCTTATCTTCCGGCGGCTTAGGTACTATGGGATTCGGATTCCCTGCCGCAATAGGCGCCCAGCTTGGATGCCCTGACAAAATCGTTATTGACATTGCAGGTGACGGCAGTATTCAAATGAATATTCAGGAGCTTAGCACTGTTGTTAAGTATAAACTGCCAGTTAAGATTGCTATCCTGAACAACGGTTACCTTGGAATGGTAAGGCAGTGGCAGGAGCTGTTTCATGACAAAAGATATGCACATACACTACTTGACGGCAATCCTGACTTTGTACAGGTAGCAAAGGCCTATGGTGCAGATGGTTTTTTGGTTGAAAAGAAGGAAGACGTCAGACCAGTAATTGAAAAAGCAATTTCAATAGACGGCCCTGTCGTAATTGATTTTAGAGTAGACCCGGAAGAGAATGTATTCCCAATGATCCCTGCAGGCCAAACCATTAGTCAGGTCAAGGGAGTTGAGTTAATCTGAGAAATAGCATGAATACCTTTTAGGTTTTTCAGGAGATTACGTCTCCTGGAAAACCTGCATTTCAAATATATCAAACCATAAATCAAGAGTACCTTTTTTAATTTTCTTCATAATAAGGGCCAAAGAATTAAGTATGAATCGTTTTTATGTTCCATTTCAGGATAGGCTGGAAAATACATGGATTGATAGTTCAGAGAGCCATCACATTATACATGTTAAAAGATTAAAAATCGGTGACAATATCGTCCTGTTTAACGGCATGGGAATTGAGTGTAATGCCGAAATCATCGAAATAGATGGAAATAAAGTCAGAGTAGAAGCTAATCAGTACAAAACTGTCAATAAAGAAAATAAGGTAGGCATCGACATAGCATTTGCTGTTCCCAAGGGAAAACGCTCTCACTTCCTGATACAAAAATGTACCGAGCTGGGAGTTCGTAAATTAATTCCAACGAATTACACACACAGTGTGGTAAAGCTTAAGTCCGAATCTTCTGAGAAAATTGAGAAGTGGCGTAAAATTGCGATTGAGGCATCAAAACAGTGTGGCCGTAATACGGTAACAGAAGTTAGTGGCATTGTAGACTTTCACAATATCCTCGAAAATTTAGATATTTACGATCTTCCACTCCTCGCCTGCAACCAACCTGATTCAAATAATCTAAGAAATACGTTGCAAGAACACCCGAAACCAAATAATATAGTCAGCTTTATTGGTCCGGAAGGAGGATTTACATCGAACGAGATAGAAATGGCAAAGAAAGCAGGATGTAAGTTTGTCAGCCTGGGACAACGGACCCTTCGAGTGGAAACTGCTGCAATTGCAGTATCTGCAATCCTTTCGCATCACTATTCAAACTAACTAATTATTGAGGTTATTTATGTTATACGCCGTAATTATGGCAGGCGGCTCTGGTACCAGATTTTGGCCGTGGAGCCGAAAAAAAACACCAAAACAACTCTTGAAGATTACCGGACAAGATACTATGATTAGGCAAACTGTTGATCGTATTGTCGGTGAAATACCTGCAGAGAATATTTATGTTGTAACAACGGCTTGCCTGGCTGACAGTATTAAGGGGGAACTGTCGCAGATACCGGCAAAGAATATTATATCAGAGCCATTTGGCAGAAACACGGCCGCATGTATTGGTCTTGCAGCAACTATAATTTCCAATAGAGATGCCGATGCCATCATGGCCATTATGACGGCAGATCATATAATTGAACCCTCCGATCAATTTCTTAAAGCATTAAAATGTGCAGAAAAACTCGCAACTGAAACAAACGCTCTTATTACGTTCGGAATTAAACCAAATGAACCATCTGTAAATTACGGATATATACAAAGAAGCGAAGATAGGTTTAACCTTCAGGATTTCAAGATTTATGATGTAAAATGCTTTACAGAGAAACCGGATCGTGCTACAGCCGAAGGCTTTGTACAGAGTGGTAAATATTACTGGAACAGTGGCATCTTTGTCTGGTCTGTAAGTACAATACTTGAAAACATAAATACTCTTATGCCTGAATTGTCGAAGGGACTGGCGAGGATTGGGGAATCAATAGATACGCCTGACGAATCAAATGTTATTTACAATGAATACGAAAAGTTTGATAACATATCAATAGATTATGGAGTGATGGAAAAGGCTTCAAATGTGAAAATAATCGAAGCAGATTTTAAATGGGATGACGTTGGTTCCTGGCTTGCTATAGAACGATTGAACAAATCAGACCAGGACAACAATACCATATTAGGTGAACATTGCGGATTTGACACACAGGGAAACATAATAATCGGAGACAAAGGGCACTTAATAACAACTATAAACGTGTCAGACATGATTATAGTAAGCACAAAAGACGTTACCATGGTTTGCAACAAAAACAATGCTGAAGATATTAAGAAATTAACTGACCTCTTGAAAGAGAGAGGTTACGATGGCTATCTATGATTTTCTGATTATTTAATATTAAGAATTTACAAATTAACTTATTTATAGAATTCTATGAATTATAAATAATTTTTATCTCGCATCTTATGAGAGGGGGTTTAAACTAAAAGTGTTATGGAAATTAATAGAAATACGATAATAAAAAATCTAGTCAAGAAGCACCCGGAAACCCTGTCAGTATTCAGGAAATATAATCTTGTTGTCGCCGGAGGTGTAAGAGGGCCTAATGAACCTCTGGCATTCTTCGCAAAGGCACATGAGGTGGATTACGACGAAATACTTAAGGAATTAGAAGCAGCTATTAAAAAAGGTCCGGACAAAAACACTGAGACGGCAGAACTGGTAGAAGACAAGGTTTATGAGAAGTTCTTTAAGACAGCTATTTTGATGGCACTAACAATAGGTGTGACCGTTGGTGCAATAGTATTAACTTATATCGGTAAAAACCAGAATTTCCATTACGTACTTCATAAACTTGTCCAGACACATGGGCATGCTCAATTGTTTGGATGGGTGGGTCTTTGTATCATCGGTTTTGCATATTATATCGTTCCCCGGGTTAAAAACGTAGAACTCAAATATCGCGAATTAACAACCACCTGCTTCTGGCTGATAGTCACAGGAACCGTTATAAGGATATTTGCTCAACCTTACGCAAATGAATCAACAAATGTTCTCCTGCCAGTATCAGGTTTATTAGAATTTATGGCGGTTGCGTTATTTGCATTCATTATTCTCAGTACCGTCCTTGCAAGTCAGGAAAAGAAAGAACCATACGACAAATTTATAGTGGCAGGGGTATCATGGTTTCTGGTTTGTAGTATTATGAACTTTATCATGGATATTGTAATGTTTTTCACAAACACAAACGAAATTGCAAGAACATTTTACAGCCCTTTTGTACACGTATTCCTCCTCGGTTTTACTTTCATGTTCATATTTGCAGTAAATATAAGGACGGTGTATGCCTTCCTTGATGTTGGAACAGCAAGGGTACGTGCCATAAATACTACATTCTGGCTGCTAAATCTAACTCTTCCCATATACTTTATTGCACATTCTTTTAATTATAACTCTCCATTTTTGTTGAAAGTCTCATACCTTACGATTTACCTGGTAGCGTTCAGCATTTTACTATTTGTTTACGGTATCAGGATCTTTGAAAAATCGACAAAGGAACTCGACGATGTTGTAATGGATAGAAGCTATTCAAAGACCATCAGGACTGCTTATGTCTGGTTGATTATTGGTGTGCTCATACTTGGGGCAAAACCTTTTCTTAAGGCATTTTCGGAACCTCAGTATCTGTTTCATGGTGCCGCCAATCACGCCATCGCCGTTGGATTCGTAACTTTGATGATTATAGGATACGCATCAAAGATGGTTCCAACTTTTAAGGGTGTTGGCATGTACAGTATAAAACTTGCAGATTTATCATTTTATCTTATAAACATTGGCTGTTTCCTCCGGGTTTCTACTCAGATAATGATTGGACTATCAAATGATTCTTACTATTCTCTCATTGGGTTTTCAGGCTGGATCGAGTTTACAGCAATCGGAATCTTCGGGTACAATGTATGGAAGACAATGAACGCAGAGGATGAAGATGAAATTGAAGAACCAAAGGAAGCTTTAACTGAGATCACAGAAGACACAAATATTGCTAATGCAATAGATCAATATCCAGAAATACTGGATGTGTTCCTGGAATTTGGGTTTAAACAACTTGGTAATCCTGTTGCACGGAAAACTGTTGCAAAAATGTTTACTATTAAACAGGCAACAAAGATACACCCAGTTGAGATAGATACCCTACTCAAAGCCCTGAATGAAAAAATTAAAAAATCGTGAAGATATTAAAGAAAACAATGTTTCCTGTAATGTTCTGTTTTCTGCTATCTAATCCTTGTATTGCTCAAGAGGCGGAAGAACATTTCAAGAGAGGAGTCGGTTATTTTGAAACAAGACTCATAGACAAGGCGATTGCTGAACTCAAAAAGGCTCTGCCTCTATTTAAAGAAGATCAAAAACAGATGAAGGCTGAAACATATGTAACACTTGCAAATGCATACAACAGGAAAGGGATACATAAAGCGGCAATTACTGCGTGTAAAAAAGCAATGGAGATCAATCCCAACCTCGCCTATGCACATTATAATCTGGGATTTGCCTATAGAGAAGAGGGTAACGACAAACTGGCAAAGCAAGAATTTGCACTTTATGATGAACTATTAAAACAAGAGGGTGAATATATTGAAATCCCTGAAAAACCAACCTCAGAGGAAATTGAGAAATATATTACCCTTGGTGATAATTATTTTAAAGAAGGTAAGTTTGACGAATCTATTGCCGAATACAAGAAAGCCCTGGAAATAAAACCCCGTGATGATATTCTTAATAAACTTGGACAAGCTCATCAACAAAAGAGATTAGCAGGCAAACCTGAAGAACAGCCTGCGAAAATAGATACATTTACAAGCAAAAAGGCATTGGACGAAATGCCAGGGCTAGAGAGAGAACAGGAACTCTCAATAGAGGAGCTCTATGACAAAGGAATTTCATATTACGATAAAGGCATGATTGACAAGGCAATTGAAGAGTTTAAAGAAGTACTTGAGCTTGATCCGGATGACGTAGAAACTCATTATCATCTTGGTAATGCATACGCAGATAAGGAAATGTTTGATGAGGCCATATCAATATATAAAGAGGCGATAGAGAGAAATCCTGAATTTGTAGATGCCTATTTGAGCCTGAGTACACTGTATTTAGATATGAACATGGTAGATGAGGCAATTTCCCTATGCAATCAAGCCATAAGTGTAAATCCAGAGGATTCATTTTTATGTTTCCACCTTGGGGAAGCATATGTGCAGAATGAACAACACGAAGAAGCTATAACCGCGTTTAACAAAGCCATTTCCATAAACCCCATGGATCCGGAAACGCAGTATCGTCTGGCAGAGTCTTATTATGAAACCAAACAATACGACCTGGCATTAAAGCACGCAACGCAAGCTGAGGAGCTGGGATACATCACTGATCCGACATTTATGATTGATTTAAAGAAAAATACCATTATTGAATAATAAAATATCTAAGCAATTCCATATTGTCACCTTCCTCTAATTCAAAGTCACCTTTTGAACTTATCAACATCCCCACCAAAAGAACCCTTCTGTAACCACCTGTACAATCAAAGCTTATATACAATCAGTTAACGTAATATCTCTAAATAAGAAAGCATTTACATTTATTCTTACATTATCTTGAATATTATTTTCATATTTTGCAGGAAAATAATTCCGTGTGCATGGACTAACAATTTACAATTCTGGCTAAAGTCTTAATACTATTAACCGATTATAATGGTAAGCCTTATCATAGTTTTTTTAAACTTCACAAATACAAAAATGGAATACGAAATATCACCAGATTATTTACCTATCAGCCCAAGCGGTTTAAGAACGAATACAACGATTGGTTGTGACATCTATTTACTTGCAAAGACAACGTCTGAGGTTCGATTTGTATTATATTGTAGAGGAGATGCTGTCTTTGACGATGAAAAAAAGAACATGCTTGTGGCACAGAGGATTAAAAGCCTTTTTATAAAAAAAGATGAACAGCAGACATACTTTGATTACCTGGAGAATAATTTCCAACATATCATATCCGATACAAGCACTTCTCCCGATGAAAAAACAAAAATCGTGCATGGTGCCGCTACTAACCTAGTTAAAGACATCTTCAATGATCCGAGAAGTGGAAGCATGGAAAGGACGAAGACGTTTGCCAACAACATGGTTGATTACGTTATTAAAGATAGCAAAGCTGCAGAAAACTTGCTCAATATAGCAGTACATGAATATCATACCTATACTCATTCAGTAAATGTTGCAGCAGTAGGGACTTTGTTTGCGCAGGACCTTGGCCTGGGAGTGACGGATTTAAAGGGTCTTTGCGCAGGAATACTTTTGCATGATGTCGGTAAGACCAAGATCAGTACTGATATACTTAATAAAAAGGGGAAATTGACAAAAGAGGAATTCGATATAATAAAAAAGCATCCTGTGTTAGGGGCGGAAGTATTAGAAGAAACAGGGGTTCAGTTTAAAGAAGAGCTTATAGTAACCTTACAGCATCATGAGAACGATGATGGTAGCGGCTATCCATACGGGCTTAGCAAAGATGAAATTCATCCTTGTGGTAAGATTGCCCGTGTAATAGATGTATATGATGCATTAACTGCCAAGAGGTCATATAAAGATGCAATGAGGCCATTTGCTGCTATCAAGGAGATGAAGGAGGGAATGTTTCATTGTTTTGATACGGAACTGTTTAAAGAGTTTATACGCTTTTTAGGACCTTATGATCCACGTAAAACAGAAAGAAGCAGCAAGCTGTATACTACCCTATCTCGATAAGAAAGTGAAAAATGAGATTTTGGGATAATAAAAGAAAAATTTTTATTATAGCTTTCTTTCAAACTTCATAAATATAAAATGGAATACGAAATATCACCAGATTATTTACCGATCAGCCCATGCAGTTTAAGAACAAATACAACGGTTGGTTGTGACATCTATTTACTTGCAAAGACAACGGCTGAGTCTCGGTTTGTTTTATATTGCAGGGGAGATGCAGTCTTTGAAGAAGCCAAAAAGAACATGCTTGTGGCACAGAAGACCCAAAGCCTTTTTATAAAAAAAGATGAACGGCAGACATACTTTAATTACCTGGAAAATCATTTCCAACATATCATATCCGATGCAAGTATTCCACCAGATGAAAGAACAAAAATCGTTCATAGCGCCGCTACTAATCTGGTTAAAGACCTCTACAATGATCCTAGAAGTGGAAATATAGGAAGGACGAAGGCGTTTGCCAACAACATGGTTGATTATGTTATTAAAGATAGTAAATCTGCAGAAAGTTTGCTCAAGATAGCAGTACATGAATATCATACCTATACTCATTCAGTAAACGTTGCAGCCATTGGGACTTTGTTTGGACAGGACCTTGGCCTGGGAGTGAAGGATTTAAAGGGTCTTTGCGCAGGGATACTTTTGCATGATGTCGGCAAAACCAAAATCAGTGATGATATACTTAATAAAAAGGGGGAATTGACAAAAGAAGAATCCAATATAATAAAAAAGCATCCTGAGTTAGGAGTGGAAGTATTAGAGGAAACAACAGGGGTTAGGTTTAGAGAGGAACGTATAGTAACCTTACAGCATCATGAGAACGATGATGGCAGCGGTTATCCATACGGGCTTAAAAAAGATGAAATTCAACCTTGTGGTAAGATTGCCCGCTTAATAGATGTATACGATGAATTAACTGCCAAAAATCCTCATAAAGAAGGATTAAGGCCGTTTGCCGCTCTTAGGAAGATGAAGGAGGAGATGTATCATTGCTTTGACTCGGAACTGTTTAAAGAGTTTATACGCTTTTTAGGACCTTACGATCCACGTAAAACAGAAAGAAGAAGTAGCAAACGGTATACTACTATAGCTCGATAAGGAAGTGAAACAAGAGATTTTGGGATAAAAGGATAACAGAATAATTATCATTAATATTTAATCGACAATATTCAATAACCAAACCGCAATCATTTTCCCAGTCTTTCCAGCAAAAACAAGATCTCAGCCGCATCAGCATAATCCAACCCAACATCAAAAGCTAATCCAACCTCACGAGAACCTGTAAGGATAGCCTGTAATTTCGAAACCAGCAATTTTCCTGACTCAGGTATGTTCGTGTCACTGGCTACCTCGTCCAATTGCTTTTTAATCTCCTCCGGTTTCTGTTGCTTCAGGGCATTTTCAAACAGGGCACATAACCTGGCACTCGGACTTTGATCCTCACCACCATCGCGGCGGCAGACAAGGTATAATTGAATCGCCTGCTCCCGTGCCAGTGCGGCAGCCTCTTGATTACCATCAGCCAGTTCAATATCACGCAGTTTGTCCCATGCTCTCCATGGTTCTACATGATGACCATAGGGCTTGAAGCATTCAATAGCCCTCTGGATTTCCTGTCTTGCTTCATCGTAGCGTTTAAGCATGATCAATGTAATAGTAAGATTGCCACGGACGCGCCCCTCATTTGCCATGTCATTGGTCTCTGTATATTTCTCTGCTGATTGCCGGAAGAAAATCACTGCGTCCTCTGGACGTTCCATTTTAGCGTAAAGGTTTCCGAGCCGTCCCAGACTCCTGGCCTCATCCAGCGGACTTCCATGCTGTACATTAACGGCCAGCGATTGCTGAAATGCCTGCTCTGCCTCTTCAAATTGACCGATTTTCTCAAATACCACACCCTGCTGCTGCAAGGCAACTGCAGCCATATTTAGCTCTCCAAGATTCTCAAATATTTCTCTGGCCTCGTTATGTGCCTTGATGGCATCTTCGTACCGTCCCTGAGAAAAACGTACTGTCCCGAGTTGGCCTTTTCCTACAGCAATATGCCTTTCACTCTTTAATTCATCAGCTACGTGTATGCTTTCTTCATAAGCGGCTGCAGATTCTTCTAAACGGCCAAGGTCCAACAGGCACTCTCCTTTTTTGGCAAGTGATTCAGATACCATATTTCCGGCAGCATTACTACCTGCCTCACCGGCTAATAAGCAAAAGTCCTTGTGTGCCGCATTGATTGATTTAAGCGCATCTTCAAACGCACCTCCCATTCTCAGCACACGCCCAACCAGCAAATTAGCTACAGCTATATCATAATCTGCTCCCTCGTATACTCCCTCGCCTGCCTTTATACATTTATCCAACAGTATCTGTGCAACGCTTAATGCCTGCGGAAAATTACCAGTATCCAACAATCTTTCAACCCTCATACTTAAGGCTTCAAATCTGGCATGCTCCCAACCCACTGACTTTTTCTCTTCCTCTTCTATAATCGCCTTTACTTTTGCCAGGGTTTGAGGTTTGTCCACCTGCATAGCCAATTGCTCAAGTATTACCGCCCTGTCCAGAGTTATCTCATGGATTGCCTGTGCCTGTACATATTCCAGAGATTTTATCAGGTTAGGCAGTTCCAGCAGTGTCAGTGAATCCGCAAGCTGTGAATCCTCAGATTGTTGTTTATACAGAAACTCACCCAACTGCCGCAAACTTTCAGACCACCTGGCCTTACTTGTGCCAAGTTCGGCTTCATCTAATTCCTGGTACAGGTAAGGACACATGGCAGGATGAAAACGCAAGAAACCATAAGGCATTGGTTCTGCCAGGCCAATCTTCATTAATTCACTAACTATCAAATCTCTCTCAGAGTCATTTAACTCTAAAACATTTGTTATATTTGAAATACTGCTGCCTCCCTGAAACACTCCAAGAGGTTTGATTTTCTCCCGGATTTCCGGTGACAACCGACGAAGGGACTGCCCTATGCCATCGAAAAGTGATCGTCTCTGTTTTTCAGATAAGCTTTCTCCCAGTGCTATAAGTATTAGAGATATGGCTTCGTTTATACCGCCTGTACCAATCTGGATCTTTGTCCCTATCGGTTCTTTCCCAAAGAACGTACTTAATACTGCCAGCTCAACACCTTCCCTGATTAATGGAATCACTTTGTAATCGCCCCGTCCTTTATTTCTTACCTCCAGCGCATATTCTGTCTCTTTCAATACACGGAGAGAATTTATCATCTCAAGACCAATTACAACAATGAACGCACGGACTTGTTCAATAGCTCGTTTTGTTTCATATTCTAACTCATCACCAGAGACTAACTCATGCGAATCAACACTGGTGTTTAATCCCTCGTTTTCTAAACCTTTACGTAGAGCGTTTACAAACTCACCATCTTTGATACTGTGTGATATAAAGATATTGTTACTTTTCATAATGCCTTTCCAAATCTATATAAATTTGTAAATTTTACAGTACTGACGGTACCACACCACGAATAATGCATCATGTGGCACAAATGGCAATACATCATACAAAATATTTTAACATCTTACCCATCAAAAGTGGTAACTTAAAAGTCGTAACTTTAATTGACATATTCGTAATCATCACTATAATATAGGCTTACAAAGTCGGTGGCCATTTCGGGTGTTATATGGCAAGCTGCAGCAAACACCAGGAGGAAAACCTCATATTGTTAAAAATATTTAGTGTGAAATTTATAGAAAACATAAATAATGAGTGGAAAGATTGAAAGTCTGGATATTGACGAAATTATAGATAATACCGTTTTGAGATACGTAGGGAATACTCCCTTAATAAATGTCAAAACTCCCCAAAACATATCCGATAAAGTAGAAATATACGCAAAACTCGAGTACCTTAATCCGGGAGGCTCTGTAAAAGATCGCCCGATATTGCGAATGATAAAGGAGGCAATAAAATCCGGAGAACTGACTCATGACAAAGCTATACTGGATTCTACCTCTGGAAATGCAGGAATCGCATATTCAATGATAGGCGCTGCGCTAGGATATGAAGTGGATCTGGTTATACCGGGTAATGCAAGTGAAGAGAGGAAACGGAGCATCAGAGCTTACGGGGCAAGGATTATCACTACTGATCCAATAAAGGGATACGATGAAGCGATAAGAAAAGCACACGAGATGTTAGAAGAGAATCCGGATAAATATTATATGCCGGATCAATATGCAAACAAATACAATCCAATAGCCCACTATGAAACAACAGGCAGAGAAATTCTGGAACAAACTGAGGGCAAGGTTACACACTTTATTTGCGGTATTGGTACAGGCGGCACTGTAATGGGTGTTGGAAGAAGGCTGAAGGAACACAATCCCGATATAAAGATTTATGTCATTACACCTGAAGACTTCCCGGGAATTGAGGGACTGAAGCCAATGGGAGCAGAGTATATAAAACCAAAGATTTACAGTGAAGACTTTATAGAAGACCAAACATTTTTTATAACCTCTGAAGAGGCAAAGGACACATGTTGTGCTTTGGCCAAAGAAACAGGGCTCTTTGTCGGGCAGTCCTCTGGTGCGTTTATGAAAGGTGCATTAGAGTTAGCCGGAGAAATTGATGAAGGTATGATCGTCACTCTTTTCCCGGATACCGGCAATAGATATTTCAGTACACAATTATGGGACTAGAAACGATGAAAACAAATTCTTTTGCAGTTCTATGTATTCTGGTTTTATCGCTTGTATTTATTACACTGAACTCAGGCTGCAGCGGTAAGCTGAGAGATGCCGATGAACATTATGATATCGGTACTATTCATTGGAAACAGGGAAGAATCGATGACGCTATCGAAGAATATAAGAAGGCAATAAGCATTTTCCCTAATCTCGAAAAAGCACACTTTAATCTGGGTTGTATATATACCCAGAAAGCAAACCTGGGCCTTGCTATAGCGTCTTTCAAAGAAGCATTGGAAATCAAACCGGATTGGATAGAGGCACACACAAATCTTGGTGCTGCATACGAAGCTAATGATATGCTTAATGACGCTATGGAAGAATACCAAAAGGCGTTAGGGCTTAATCCCGGCATTCCGGTATCTCACACAAACCTGGGTAACCTCTATTTCAAGACGGAAAAGCTTGATGAAGCCATGGAGGAATATAAAAAGGCTATTAAACTTAAACCTGACTTTGCAGAAGCGTACAATAACCTTGGCTATGTCTATTTCAAACAAGGTAAATACAGCTTTGCAATTAATGAGTTTAAGAAGGCTATAGAGCAGAAGCCGGGCTATATAAGCGCACACAATAATCTCGGCCAGGCATATGTAAATGTAGGCTTGCGCGATAAAGCAAGAGAACAATATGATATTGTAAGTAAGCTTAAGAACAAAAACAGATAAGTAAGAATAAGCTTCTAGAATAGAGTTAAAGATCTGTATTAAACCATCCCCTGACCCTTAAAAAAACTACCATGTTTGAAAGGACCTTCTGGAAGCTACAAAAATATAACGGTATCTTCAGAGGACATTAAACACCTTAATCAAAAGGAATACGGCAAGGTCTAAAGTGAATGTTTATGAGGTCACAATAAAGAGACGTACTATCCGGAGGTTTAAGCAAAAACCAATCCTGTTCGAAACCTTGAAGAAACTTGTCAATGCGGGAAGACTGGCTCCTTCCAGCGCCAATTTACAGCCACTCGAATATATAGTTATAGACGGTTCTGATCAGGTTGAGAAGGTGTTCGAAACACTGAAATGGGCCGGATATATTTCTCCGGCCGGAAATCCTCCGCCGGGAGAGAGACCGGTAGCTTATATCATAGTACTTGCTAATAAAAAGAAGAATCCCGGTAACTGCGAAAGGGATGCTGCCGCGGCTATTGAGAATATGATACTAGTTGCCATGGAGGAAGGTATTGGAAGCTGCTGGTTGGGATCCATAGACATTAATACGCTGACAGACATCCTTGAACTTCCCGAACATATCAAGATAGATTCTGTCCTTGCACTTGGATATAGTAACGAATCTCCACAAATAGAGGAAATAAAGGACTCAGTTAAATACTGGAAGGACGAAACAGGTACACTTCATGTACCTAAAAGAAAGATTGACGATATACTGTTTTGTAACAAATATTCTGAAGGTTGATTTATTCTCTCAATAGATAATATACCTGAAGTCAGGAAAAGCGGAGCACATGCAAAAAGCATTCTCAACGACATTATTTATAATTATTTTAATAACATTATTTACAGGGAATCTGAGGTCTCTCTCCTCAAATTCTGAGACAAAAAATATGAAACATAAATCCGCAAACAGCGATATTAAGAAAAACCATAACAGGCTTATACACGAAAAGAGCCCATATTTACTGCAGCATGCAGAGAACCCTGTAGACTGGTATGCCTGGGGACCGGAGGCTTTTGAAAAAGCCAGAAGAGACAATAAGCCAATTTTCCTTTCTATTGGTTATTCGACATGTCATTGGTGCCACGTAATGGCACACGAGTCTTTCGAGAACCCAGAGGTTGCCAGACTGATGAATGAGGTATTTGTATGCATTAAGGTCGACAGAGAAGAACGCCCGGATATAGATAATATTTACATGCGTGTCTGCCAAATGATGACTGGCAGCGGTGGATGGCCGCTTACTATCCTCATGACACCTGATAAGAAACCATTTTTCGCCGGTACATATATCCCCAGGGAAAGTCACCACGGACGGTTAGGTATGCTGGATTTGATACCACGCATCAAAGAGGTCTGGGACACACAACACGCCGAAATCCTGAAAACCGCTGATCAGATTACGGCCAGCCTTAGTCAGCTTTCTCAAGACTCCACAGGTGATGAACTTGACAAGTCAACCTTAAAGACGGCGTATGAACAACTTTCCAGTCGATTCAGTGAACAGTACGGTGGCTTCGGTAATGCACCAAAATTCCCGAGCCCTCAGAACCTTCTATTTTTACTACGCTACTGGCAGAGTACGAATGATGAGAAGGCCCTGAGGATGGTGGTAAAGACCCTTCAATCGATGCAGGAGGGTGGTATATATGATCACATCGGATTTGGTTTCCATAGATATTCTACAGATTCCCATTGGCTCGTCCCGCACTTCGAAAAGATGCTTTACGATCAGGCAATGCTGGCAATGGCGTATATAGAAGCATATCAGGCAACAGGAAAGAAAGAGTTAAGAGAGACAGCAAAGAAGATTTTTACTTACGTCCTCAGAGACATGACAGACCAGAAGGGAGGATTTTACTCCGCCGAGGATGCTGACAGCGAAGGTGTGGAAGGAAAGTTTTATGTCTGGACGGAAGATGAAATTCGTAAAGTCCTGAAAGGTGAAGAGGCAGACCTGATTATAAATGTGTTTAACGTTAAAAAATCAGGGAATTTCAGTGACGAAGCATCCGGGGAGAACACAGGTGCTAATATCCTGCATCTTGAAAAAACCCTTACGGAAGTCGCCTTTAAGAATAAGACATCTGTGGATGAACTCAAAGAGCGTGTAGAAACCGCCAGACAGAAATTATTCACAGCCCGCAATAAAAGAATCCATCCGCACAAGGATGACAAAATATTAACAGACTGGAATGGGTTGATGATAGCCGCTCTGGCAAAAGGTGCTCAGGCCTGCAATGAGCCGGAGTACGCGAATGCGGCAAAGCGTGCAGCGGATTTCATCCTTACGGATATGCGCAGGACGGACGGAAGAATCCTTCACCGTTACAGGGATGGACATGCTGCGATACTTGCCAATGTAGATGATTACGCCTTCCTGATCTGGGGGTTACTGGAGCTCTATGAAACAGTCTTCGACGTACATTATCTCCAGACAGCACTTGACCTGAACAATGAAATGATAAAATATTTCTGGGATGAACAAAACGGTGGTTTTTATTTTACCGCAGATGATGCGGAAGAACTGATAGTCCGGCAGAAAGATATTTATGATGGTGCCATACCATCCGGGAATTCAGTAGCTGTCCTAAACTTATTCAGACTAGCACGAATCACTGCAAACTCCGATCTTGAAGATAAGGCGAATAAGATAATGATCGCTTTTTCCAAAGATGTGAAGAGTGTACCTTCCGGTTATACACAGATGATGGTTGGTCTCGATTTTGGAAT
>CAZPAM010000003.1:0-27419 GCA_964584595.1 uncultured Candidatus Scalindua sp.
AAGTAGACGATACTCAGGTAGAAGACAAGGCAGGTGAAGTAACTGATGAAGTTCTTGAAGCCGCTGCTGAAACAGAAAGGACTATGACAGAAGCGGAAAACGTTCAGGCAGAAGATCAGGCAAGTGATGCAACTGAAGCCGTTATTGAAGACACTGCTGGGGCAGAAAACATTGAAGAGAAGACAGATAATATTCAACCTGTTGAACAAGCAGAAGAAGTCGCTGAGACATCTGGGACAGTTCCCGAAAGTACTGATGATGTCGAAGGCCTTACTGAGGGAGCAGGTGATACAAAATCTAACGACCAGACAGATGAGATAGTTGAAGTTGATGATACGGAAGACTCCCAGACGGGCGACCAGACAGATGAGATAGTTGTAGTTGATGAAACAGAAGATTCCCAGGCGGATAACCAGGCAGATGACACCACTGGTGCAGTAATTGAAAATCCTGCTGAAACTGAGAATCCTACCGAAGGGGCAGATGATACTCAGTGTGACAAACCAACTGCCGGCTCGATCAGGGCCTTTCTCGAAAGTGAAGAAGAAGACGAAGATTTTACGGAGAATGCAGACGATATTCAGTCAGATATTGAAACTGAAGCAGACCTTAAAGACTCTGCAGCTGGAGGCAAGGCGGCTGTTGCTTACCACAAGATGTCCTCTCGTATTAATAAAGCGGGGATATTGATAACTGCTGTCATGATGGTTGCTGCCATCATTTTATTGTTACTTACAACCATCGAAAGGAAATCTACTAAAGAGGCTCTTATCAAGGCCAATGAAGCCGTCGAAGCTATAGAGTATTTGCAAAATGATTCTTTAAAGGCTAGAGACCAGATCGTACAGAGTCAAATCCAGGGCAGAGATCTGATAATTGATGCGCTTTCATTAACACGAAACAGTTTAGAATTGGAACGTGCTAACACTAATGATACAGAAGTAAAAAAGATAATAGGTGTCTTTATAAGTGATATAGATGTGCGTATTGCAAAAATAAATGATAAAAATGATCTCTTGAGAAACAAATTGAAAGAGGCAGACTGAAACCACATTGTGGCAAGACCATGCTTTAAATGAATATTATTTTATATATTTAATCTTCAATTCTGACAACATTGTAGTGTGGTTCAGAGTTTTAAGCCGTTATCAGTATCTCAAACCCTTCACATTCCATTCATTTTCTTTCCTGAAGCTGCATTGCTCAGCAATCTTAAATCCTTACTCATAGGCCTTTAACGGCTACTTTTCCTATTTGCCCATCCTATTGTCACAAATTCCGATACAGCAGTTATGCCTTTCCTTACAACAACCATGAAATATTCCGGGAAGTTTTGAGTTTTTAGTTAAAGGCAATTACATATATGACGATAATGATAGTAATAGAAAATCTTGGAGCTTTTATATGTATGATATTGCAGAAAAAAGAAGATTTAAAAGGATAGAAAAACCATATATGACAAGATTCCGGATTAAGCCGGGCGGAATCTGGGATATGGTTGCTGTAAATGATTTGGGTGCAGGAGGTGTCTTCTTTAATTCCAGCAACAATTTTGAAGTAGGTACAGTCATGGATCTAAAAATTGGTTTTTCGAAATCCGCGCCTGCTATAAAATGTGATGGAGTTGTTACCCGTGTGATAAGACATCCAGATACTCTTTTATTTGGTATTGGTACTGCATTTCTGAAAATAGATGAACATGTGAAAGAATTGATAAATAAAGTTGCTGAAGTAAATCATAAAATCAATAAATTAAACTTTTCTGACATCGCAGCAACACTTTCTCTTGCTTCATAGTATTTTACAGGAATGAGAATTTAATGAAATATATGTATAACAATTAGATAATAGGGATATCTACATGAAAATAAATAGAATGCTTTCTTATATCTTCACCACTGATATTAGTGATGAAGAAATAACCAAAAAGTATGAAAAGTCATTTCAAGAAATTCTCCAGGAAGAACAAGAGAAATTATTGCGGCTAATCTCAGAGGCAGATGAAACCGTAGATATAAAACAGCTGTACAGTAAATACAATCCAAGAATGACCGATGGTACATTCTTTGGGGAATAGTTCACTTTAGTCACTTCCAGTCCTATCGGCCATGCCGTACTATACTCTTCAGTAGTAACACATCAGAATACTCCTCATACTGCAGTTGTAAAAAGAAAACCATGTAAAAAGAATCTACCTGCAATCTCTCCGTTTACACTATCAACCAGCCACAAACCCACTTTTATGACGTTTTCGCAACAGCAATAACTTCCAATCCGGTAAGTTCTGTCAGGTTGCTGAACCTGCACACGAGGAATCAGCAGTGAATTTATACTTGAAATAGGCATAAAATGGCTGTATCTTTCTGTAATACTGGAATTTAACGTATTTATATATAGGAGCAATTCTTGTCAAAATCTAAAGTTTCACTGATATTAATTATAATATTTTCTGTGATCGTGTGTATCCTCATAGGAGGGTATTTCACTCTTAAAACATTTACATCAGAAGATGCAATCAAGACAAGAATTACAGAGAGATTGGAAGCCCTCACTGGAGGTAAGTTAACCATAGAGCATGCTCATTTCGACATGTTCAAGGGACTTAATTTGAGTAATTTTAGATTTGAGGGAAAAAATCCTGAAAATTTACGCTTAGAGGGGGAAAGTATTTTAATCAGGCATGAACCAACGGCCTTATTAAGGGGAGAGATTTTAATAAACAGTATTATGATTGTATCTCCTGAATTATTCCTGGTCAGGGAAAAAGGCGCAATATGGAAATTCCTAAACGGTGTTAAGGCCATGCTGGATCACTCAGGAATAAAATATCCAACAGATCAACTGGGAAGGGGGGTTATTGTCAAGGCCGGTAATGTACATGTGTATGATGATGTAATATTCAGGGAAGGTGTTTTAAATATTGAAAACGTGGATTTGTTTGGCCAGCAATTAGGGGGTTCGTTAAGGGATATAATGATTAAAGGTATTATCAATGATGGGCTTTGGAAGGGATTAGAGCTTGACGTTGATGCCAATTTTGCTACACCGGAACTGAAGTTAGTAGCCCAAACCAGAGATAAGACTATGACTGAAGAAATTATGAAAGAACTACCGGTAATAGGAGAAAAGTTCTGGAAGGCATATTCACCTGTAGGAAAGTTTGACTTCGAGTGTACTCTTGATTTCAACAACAAAGACAGTAAACAGAAGATGGACTATTTACTGGAACTTGATGTTATTGATGGTGAGATGACGTATATAAAGTGGCCGTTTTTATTAAAACATGTTAATGGTAAATTAGAATATTCCAGAGAGGGTACATTCTTAAGGAGTATGAAGGGAGAGGTCCAGAATGAGGGTAAGCAGTCACAAGGGGAGATTGACGCCTTCTTTGAATCTGGCAGTGCCAGGAAAAGCGTGAATCTAACCATTCCAAACTTTAATATTACAAAAACACTTTTAGAAATGATTCCTGATGTAGGAGAAAATGTATGGAAGGATTATAAACCGGAAGGCAATATAGACCTGACAATAAAATATGAAAGTAATGATGACAAATCAGTAATTAATTATTCGTCTGAAGCAATTTGTAAAGGTATCAAGGCAAGTCACCCGGATTTCCCTTGCGATTTGTCAAATATCACCGGATTAATAAAGAATGATGGGGATAGCATATATTTTAAGAATATGAGTGGATACCTCTTGAATGGGTCCAGGGTCAACCGCACAATATTCGATGGTGAGATGGATCTGAAAAGCAAAGAAAAGAGATTTACGATTTCAATCCCGACTCTGGATCTGACAGAAGAAATAATTAAGAGTATCCCGAAAAAAGGTGAAGAATTATGGTCTCAGAATAAACCTTCAGGACAGGTTGATCTAACAATCAATTACATTGGTTATAAAGATAGAAGTAAAGATAAATACTTAATAACAGCAGATTGTAAGGGCAATGAGATTGAAGCCACAAAGTTGCCTGTTAAGGTGTCAGATATTATGGGCAGAATTGTAATTGATAAGAATATTATTCAGTTTAAGAGTCTGCGAGGTTATGTAGTTACCGGAAAGCAGCTCTCACATGCTACTGCGAATGGTATTTTTGGTCTGGAAAACAGAAACAAGAAAATTCTTTTTAATGTTTTTGATCTAATGGTGACTGAAGAGTTATTAGGTAAATTCCCCAAATTGCTTAAGAACGAGTGGCTGAAAATCGAACCTGTTGGATGGGTAGATGTAACGCTCGACGATGAAATAGATGACGTAAGTGATGAGAACAGGCATACAATTATCATTAATGCCAAGGGGTGCGAATTTGGATTTACTAAACTCCCAGTCAACATATCAGATATAGATGGAAGAATAAACATTGAAAAAGGACAATTGACAATCAAGAAATTTAATGGAACGAGCTGTGGAGGCAAGGTCAATGGTTTGGTAGAGTTAGACAGTGAGTCTCCAAATGGAGAATATTCCGGGAAACTTAAGTTTGACGATATATCTTTGAAAGAATTGATGGAGAGTTTTATAAAAGAACAGCAAGAGTGGGTAGGGGTTTGTAAAGGAAATATTGAGTTTCAAGGTAAAGGTAAAGATTTGAAGAATCTTACTGCCCATGGTAGTGCTACATTACGAGAAGGTCAGCTTGCTGAAGTGCCGGTATTATTGAGCATTCTAAAGCTCTTGAATCTATCCTTACCAAAAAAAGAGTCATTTCATACTGCAAACTTAAAATATTCAGTGAAAGACAAAATTATAAATATTGAAGAGTTAGAGGTGTTTAGTGATTCTGTCGAATTGGGTTGTATTGGGACGGTAGGCTTTGATAGTACCGTTGATTTAACTGTAGTCGCAGGTTTAAACCAAGAGACTTTCTCGCAGATACCCTTTATTGGTGGTTTAATGGATTTTGTGGTTGGCGGTGTCAGAAAGAAACTGACAAAGGTACAAATAACGGGAACACTCTCAAATCCAAATAGTAAAATGATTGGGCTCAAACCAATTACTGATCCTATAAAAAGAATTTTTGATGTACTGCCTACTACCGGAGAAAACAAGGAAGAAGATGCGAAAGAGGATACAAAACAAAAAGAAGATGCGACACAGGAAGAAGAAAGCATGTAGCAGATATGTGAATTGTCATAATTCCAAACCTGTTTTGGTTAGGGTGTAATCAAAATATGGTGTGTACTAATACGTGAAATGTGTATAATAGATTCCTAGCTAGTAAGAGGAGAAAAATAGTAAACAGTATGAGTCAAAGCTATGAAACAGCAAGAAAAGAAACCTTTAAAAACCCAGTTTAACTTTCCAATCTGGTATATTCTCATCGCAGCATTTGTCCTGATGAGTCTCTCTTCTTACCTTTTTAACCCTGTGGCTGGAAACATATCATATAGTGAGTTTAAGGAATTGGTTAGAGACGGCAGGATTGAGTCATGCCAGGTTACATCCAGTCTTATAAAGGGAACACTGAAGGTGGATGACTATAGATCGGAAAAGAAGAAAACTTTTGTAACGGCAAGAGTTGATGATCCTGAACTCGTTAAAGAACTTGAAGCACAGGGCGTAAAATATTCCGGAAACTATGAAAACACATGGTTACAACAGTTTCTGTTTGCATGGATAATACCTATCGGTATTTTCTTTCTCATATGGCGTTTTGTCTTCAGGAGAATGGGGGGTCCCACAGGCAGTATAATGTCGTTTGGGAAGAGTAAAGGAAAAATTTATGCTCAGGAAGATTTGAAATTTTCCTTTGATGATGTTGCAGGTATAGACGAGGCAAAAGAGGAATTACAGGAAGTAGTCGAATTTCTGAAAACACCTCATAAATTTACAAATCTGGGAGGAAGAATTCCTAAAGGAGTACTTCTGGTCGGTGCTCCGGGGACAGGTAAGACACTTCTGGCAAAGGCGGTTGCCGGAGAGGCAGGGGTTCCATTCTTCAGTATAAGTGGTTCTGAGTTTGTTGAGATGTTTGTGGGTGTTGGAGCCTCCAGAGTAAGAGACATGTTCGGCCAGGCAGCTCAAAAGGCACCGTGTATAATTTTTATTGACGAGCTTGACGCGATAGGGAAGACAAGAGGTTCAAACCCTGTTGGTGGGCATGACGAAAGAGAGCAAACTCTGAACCAGCTGCTTGTGGAGATGGATGGTTTTGGTACTAATACTGGCGTAATAATCATGAGTGCCACAAACCGTCCGGAAACTCTTGATCCGGCCCTTCTCAGGCCTGGGAGATTTGATAGACAGGTTGTTGTTGACAGGCCGGATTTAAATGGTAGAGAAGCAATATTAGTAATTCATTCGAAAGGTGTAAAACTTGATGAAAATGTAAACCTTAAATCCATTGCGGCAATGACACCTGGCTTTGTCGGGGCTGATTTAGCAAACATAATGAACGAGGCTGCATTACTCGCCGCCAGACGTAGCAAAGATAACGTTAGTATGAGTGAAATAGAAGAAGCTATAGAAAGGGTTATGGCCGGACTGGAAAAGAAGAAAAGATTGATAAACAAGAAGGAAAAAGAAATAGTAGCCCACCATGAGTGCGGGCATGCACTGGTAGCGTCAACCTTAAAAACTTCAGACAAGGTAAAGAAAATCTCGATAATACCGAGAGGCGTTGCGGCATTGGGCTATACCCTTCAGCTACCCACTGAAGATAGATATATGATGACCAGAGAGGAACTGACGGATCGTATCTCAGTTTTACTCGGTGGTAGGATTGCAGAGGAAATAATATTTGACGAGGTGTCTACAGGAGCTCAAAACGATCTTGAGAAGGCATCGGATATTGCAAGAAGAATGGTCAAATATTATGGTATGAGTGATAAGCTGGGAATAGTTACCTTCGAGCCGGAAAATAAATCTGCTTTTATGGGTTGGGGTATGGGATCCAATAAAGATTATAGCGAAGAAACTGCAAGGGATATAGACATAGAGGTTAAGAAGATTATTGATGATGTCTACGCGAAAACCAGGGAAATGTTAGAGAAACAGAAACCAATGCTTATTAAACTGTCAAAGATATTGATGGAGAAAGAGGTGATAGAAGAGGAAGAGTTAAAGAAGATCCTTAATGAAAAAATAGAGGAAAAAACTGATGCAACTAGAGTCAACTAGTATTTGGTCTTTACTGAGATGCGGCCTGCATTATGTCGCCATAGTAAATATATTTTTGATCACTGGTTCCTATTCCAGTGAGAGTTTTGCAAGTAAGGTTCTCTCAGATACTTTTGTTTCTATAGCAAAGAATACTAAAGCACCTGTTGTTAACATCCATACAACCAGGGTATTAAAGAAGAATACACCAAACAGAGGATTTAGAATAAAAAGTCAGGGTTCAGGTGTAATCTATAACAATGGGGGGTACATCATAACAAATAAACATGTGATAAAAGATGCGGGTGAGATTGTTATCAGTTTGTACGATGGTCGGGAATTTAAAGCGGAATTAGTTGGTACGGATGCCAGGTCTGACATAGCGGTATTAAAGATAGATGCTGAGGATTTAACACCGGCCAGATTCGGTAATTCCGATTCTCTGGAATTGGGAGAAATTGTTTTAGCAATAGGCAGCCCTCTCGGTTTAGGGCAGACGATTACAAGCGGTATAATTAGTGCGAAAGGAACATCAAACGTACGGGTTACGGGAATTGAAGATTTTGTACAAACAGATGCCACCATTAATCCTGATAGCTATGGAGGCCCACTCGTTAATCTGGATGGAGAAGTAGTAGGTATCAGTACTATGCTGCCAAAACAAACAGCTGGTTATTTCGGGATAAGCCTGGCTATTCCTGTAAATGTGGTGAGAAAGACAGCTGAAGATCTGATTGAGCATGGAAGGGTTACCAGGGGCTGGTTAGGTGTTACTGCTCAACCTATAACTGTACAATTAAAGGAAGCTCTCGGGCTTAAGAATAATTTAGGTGGACTCGTAAGCGATATAGAACCAAACTCCCCCGCAGCAAATGCCGGTATTAAAAGCGGTGACGTAATAATTAAGTATAATGGTGAGCAAATAAAAAATCTTCTCCATCTTAGAAGCCTCGTCAACAGGACAGTTGTCGACGAAGAAGTGGAGATGACAGTAATAAGAGACGGTCAAGAACTAACACTTAATACAACGATACAGGAGTCAACAAAAGCTAAAACAGTAGGTAAAAGAGATTTATTTAAAAACCTGGGAATGGTTGTGCAAAATCTTACCGGTAAACTGGCAATCAAGCTGGGATATGAAGGTGAAGAAGGTGTGATTGTAACTAACATACAGAAGGGAAGTCCTGCATCTAAGGCGGGTTTAAATAAAGGCGATCTTATAATTGAAGTTCAGCACAAGCCTGTTACAAGTGTTGATGGATTTCATCAGGCAATCTTGAAGCTTCAGCAGGAAGAGGATATATTGATATTCATAAAGCGACAGAACAGAACATCTAAGTTTATCATTTTGAAGCAAAAAAAGGATGTTTAGTAGAAAAAGCATGGTTATACAAATTCACTGATTTGAAATTACTAAACAGAATATAGATATTTACGATAATCAATGGCGCCATTGGAAAATAAATCTCCTGATGAAGTTAAAAGAATAGTAGAAGCCCTTTTGTTTGCCGTTCAAGAGCCTATTTCAGTACGTAAGATAAGTGAAATCATTGAAGGTACTGAGGCGAAAGAGATTCGGGAAGTAATCCAACAATTGCGGGAAGAATACGACACACATGACAGGGTGTTTCAGATTGAAGAAATTGCAAACGGGTTTCAATTGCTCTCGCGCCCTGAATACCACGAGTGGATATCAAAGATACGTAAAAAGAGCGGTGAAAGCAAACTTTCACAACAGGCCCTGGAGACCCTGTCAATTATTGCATATAAACAACCTATTATCCGCGCAGACATTGAAGCAATCCGTGGTGTTCAATCCGGTCAGATGATCAGGACATTAATAGAAAAGGGGCTGGTAAAGATTACTGGACGTGATGAGGTGTTGGGCCGCCCGCTCCTGTATGGTTCAACCACAAAGTTCCTCGACCATTTCGGTTTGAAATCGATTAAAGACCTTCCCAAAGTAGAAGACCTGGAAATGCCGTAAAAGAATTTAGACAGTCCTCATGCCGAAGGATCCCATGCCGCCATGTGTTTAAGTAGTTTCCACTTTCTCATTATGTCTGCCTCCGCCTGTTTCATAAGCTCTTTTGCAGCCTCCGGATTGCTCGACCTTAACGCCTTGTAGCGATTCTCACGATAGGCGTATTCCTCAAACGGAGTTGAAGGGTCTTTACTATTAATGACCAGTGGATTCTTGCCCTGTGCCTCGAGTTCAGGATTATATCGATAGAGTGGCCAGTAGCCACTTGTTACTGATTTCTTCATAGCCTCTATACCCTTGCTCATATCCATACCATGGGCAATGCAAACCGAATAGGCAACTATCAGGGCAGGGCCGTTGTAAGCTTCTGCTTCTGTGAATGCCTTAAGTGTCTGGGCCGGATTTGCACCAAAGTTTACCTGAGCAATATAAACATTACCGTAATTTGACATTATCATACCGATATTCTTCTTGGGGGTTTGTTTTCCACCAGCTGCAAACTGGGCAACTGCCCCTAAGGGTGTTGCCTTGGACATCTGGCCGCCGGTATTTGAATATACCTCCGTGTCCATAATCAACAGCTTTATGTTCTCCCCTGATGCCAGTACATGATCGACTCCTCCATAACCGATATCATAGCCCCAACCATCTCCCCCAATAGACCAGACACTCTTTTTAACAATATAGTCGGCAAGAGAAAGCAGATTTTTTGCGTCTGAAGAGCCGTTGCCGGCGAGCCTTTTCTTCAATTCTTCAACATAGCCTCTTAATTCGTCAATACCATCCTGTGTCGATTGATCTACTTTCTTGATAGAATCACACAATCCTTTTAAATCAGAATTTGAAGGATCTGATACAAGACGGTCAAGTAATTCTATTGCCTGTACATGAAACTTGTCCATTGTCTGTCTCATACCAAGGCCGAATTCGGCGGTATCTTCAAATAAAGAATTTGACCATGCAGGCCCTCTGCCATCATCCCTTGTTGTATAAGGGGTTGTCGGTAAATTTCCACCGTAGATAGAACTGCATCCTGTTGCATTTGCAATAATCAAACGGTCACCAAATAGTTGTGTCATTAATTTTATATAAGGAGTTTCCCCACAGCCTAAACAAGCGCCACTATACTCAAAAAGCGGCTTTACAAACTGACTACCCTTGACACTTGCTACATTGAACTTAGATCTATCCGTTTCAGGAAGATTGAGAAAGAAGTCGTAGCTTTCTGCTTCTTCCTTGCGTACAGGTGCCTGAGGCTTCATGTTTATGGCCTTAACACCTTCTATCTTGTTTCCATCTGCGTCTTTTTTCCGTCCCGGGCAATTAAATACGCATGAACCGCAGCCGGTACAATCCTCGGGGGCGACTTGCACAGTAAATTTGAGCCCTTTCATATCCTTGCCCGTAGCATCTACTGACTTAAATGCGGAAGGTGCATCCTTGAGCTGCGATGGGTCGTATGCCTTTACCCTTATGCTTGCATGAGGACAGACAAACGAACACTGAGCGCACTGAATACAGGCATCAGGTTCCCATATCGGTATATTAACACCGATATTCCGTTTTTCATATTGAGTAGTGCCTGTAGGCCAAGTCCCATCGGCAGGCATTGCTGATACAGGGAGTGAATCTCCGTTGTCGGCCAGCAATTTGGCTGTTACGTTCTTAACAAATTCAGGTGCGTGTTCAGGTACCGGAGGCCGCATGCATTTACAGCTGGTGGCTTCATCAGGGACCGGCACCTCGACAATATTCTGTAACGCCTTATCTACCGCTTCGTAGTTTAAATTAACTATATCCTCACCCTTTTTCATATACGTCTTTTTTATCTCAGTCTTAATTGATTTAACAGCATCCTCTTTAGGGATGATTCCGGAGATAACAAAGAATGCTGTCTGCATAATCATGTTTATCCTTGCGCCAAGACCAATTTCTTCGGCGAGCGAGATGGCGTCAATAATATAGAATTTCATCTTCTTTGAGATAAGATGTTCCTGTACTTCAACAGGCAGCGTATCCCATACATCATCCTTATTGTGCGATGTTGTAAGAAGGAATGTCGCTCCCTCCTCGGCATTTGAAAGCATGTCTATCTTTTCAGGAAATGAAGGATTATGGCATGCAATGAAGTTTGCCTTTTTGATGAGATATGGTTTATGAATTCTGTCCTTTCCGAAACGAAGGTGAGATACAGTGGTTGCACCTGATTTCTTCGAATCGTAAACGAAGTATGCCTGTGAAAAATTATCTGTTTCCTGCCCGATAATCTTAATAGTATTCTTGTTTGCACCTACAGTACCGTCAGCTCCCAGGCCGTAGAACAGCGAGCGGAATTCATTTTTTTCGCCTATATCAAAAGACTCATCAAATTCAAGACTGGTATCACAAACATCGTCTTTGATTCCTATTGTGAAATGATTTTTTGGTTTATCCTGTGAGAGATTATCAAAAATGGCCTTTACCATTGCAGGAGTGAAATCCTTTGAACCCAGACCATAACGTCCACCGATGACTTTTGGATATCCTTGTAATTTAGATATGCCCCTGTCCATCATCTCGCCAATGGCTGTCCTGACGTCCAGATATAAGGGTTCCCCAATTGCACCAGGTTCTTTGGTACGGTCAAGTACTGCAATAGATTTTACGCTTGATGGTAAACTCTCAGAGAAGGCGTTTATGTCAAACGGCCTGTAAAGCCTTACAAGAACGATTCCAAGTTTCTCTCCCTTTGCATTAAGCGTATTAACTGTGTTCAGGGCCACCTCAGCGGAAGAACCCATAACGACAATAATACGTTCTGCATCCGGGTCACCCAGATAATCAAATAATTTATATTGCCGTCCTACTATGCCGGCAAATTTGTCCATTGCCTTCTGTACAATATCAGGGGTTGCATCATAATATTTGTTGACAGTTTCTCTTCCCTGGAAATATACGTCCGGGTTTTGAGATGTGCCGCGAAGGGCTGGGCGGTCAGGCGTAAGCCCTCTTTTTCGGTGAGCAATGACATGGTCATCGTCTATCATGGCACGCATATCGTCAAAACTGACTTCTTCGATCTTCTGCACTTCGTGGGATGTTCTGAAGCCGTCAAAGAAATGCATAAATGGAATCCTGGATTCAAGTGTGGCTGCCTGGGCGATGAGTGCAAAATCCATTGCCTCCTGTACGTTCTGGGAACACAACATGGCAAAGCCTGTAGAACGTGCAGCCATTACGTCTGAATGGTCTCCAAATATGGACAAGCCTTGAGCCGCAAGGGAACGAGCTGTTATGTGAAACACAGTTGGAGTCAGCTCACCTGCGATCTTGTACATGTTTGGGACTATTAATAAAAGACCCTGAGATGCCGAAATTGTAGTGGCCATAGCACCGGTGGTAAGGGAGCCGTGCACTGCTCCGGCAACACCTGCCTCCGATTGCATTTGACTGACCTTTGGTACAGTCCCCCATATATTTGCCTGTCCTTTTGCAGATTTTGCATCACATATTTCTGCAATAGGCGATGAAGGTGTTATTGGATAAATCGTGATAATTTCATTAGTAGCATGTACTACGTGAGCACACGCAGTACAACCATCAACTGTTACTGTCTTACGACTCATAAGTTTCTCCTTGAACCCGCTTAATTTGAAAGCTGATAGTTATCAGCATAAATTTGTTTCCGTTTTTACTAAAGACTTTAAATATAATGTATTTATTAGGAAAGTAAACAAAATTTTGATGTATGACGAGAGGGTATTAAAAAAACTCACATCTGCGGTCTTTTTCAATAATTTTCTTGCCTTTTTCCCTGACTTTAATAACATGAATAAGAATTCTGACTATTTTTAAAGAATATGCTGTCATTGTGTTACATACCTCTCAAAAAAGACGATTAAGCCCAGCTTTATTGAAGTCCAGATGCTAAAATACCTAACAATTGTTCCAAATAGAAGGGTTATAAGGCACTTATTCTATGAACGTGGCTAACGCTAATCAAATTATTAATACTAAGTACTAAATTAGGAACCTTTTTGTTCCGGAAATTGTTGTAAAAGGTGCTGAATGGGAGAGTCTGCCAAAAAAGAAGACAAAATCAAGGAATTTGAATCAGCCGCTCTGGAGCACATTGATTCGCTCTTCAACGTTGGAATGAGGATGACGAGAAACAGGGAAGAGGCTGAGGATCTGGTACAGGAGACATATCTTAAGGTACATAGGTTTTCACATACATTTAAAGAAGGTTCCAACCTGAAAGCGTGGCTGTTCAAAATATTACGAAATACCTTCATTAATACATTTAGAAAAAAGATAAGAGAGCCGAAAGAAGTTCATTATAACGAGGTTGAAGATTTCTATTTATTTCACAAAATAAAAAGTGATAAAGCAAACGAAGATTATCCAAGTGTTGGCTCCACAGATGTTTATGAGTTTTTAGAAGATGAGGTGAAAAATGCGGTTGATAATTTGCCGATTGCTTTCAAGGAAGTTGTCTTGTATTCGGATATTGAAGAGCTCAGCTACGGGGAAATATCAGAGATTATTGAGTGTCCGATAGGAACGGTGAAATCGAGGTTGTTCAGAGCGAGAAGATTATTGCAGAAATCATTATGGAACTATGCAAATGAAAGAGGCTATTTAAAAGAAAAACAGGGGGGACCGAAATAAATGACAACTTGTAATGAAGCGATTGAACAGCTCCACGAATTCCTGGATAACGAACTTGATAATGGTGACCACTCAACAGTTAAGCAGCATATCGAAATGTGCCATAAATGTTGTGAGAAGTTTGAATTTGAGCAAAATCTGAAGAAAATTATTAAAGACAAGACTTTCCTCCACAAAACACCTCAGTCTTTACTGCAAAGCATTGCAAGCCAGTTGGCAGACCTGGAAGAAGAGCGCAACCAGCCGGAACCAATAGTTCCGGAGCCAAAGGCAAAACACAACACAGGAATCTTTGGGTTCTTTACATTAAGGCCGGCATTTGTAACAATGGCAATATTGTTGCCTATAACAATTACCTGTCTTGCCGTTTACCTCGTTTTCCTCAGGCCAACAGGTTTTTCGCCTATTATTCAGGTGGCAGCAGAACGCCACGATAGTTTCGTTAATGACAATATGCGTCTTGATCTCGTAAGTTCAGATAGAAATGAGATAAGCAGACATTTTAAGAATTTACAACGACCGAATCTTGCCATAAATGTCCCGGAATGTAACGGTCGTGATACGAAACTCCTGGGCTGCAAGGATTCCAGTTTTGCAGGGAAAAGGAGTGCTTACGTTGGATTAAGCGGTAATCATAACAAGATATCTCTAGAGATGGTAAATGGTTCAGACATGAACTTAAACAAGCTGAATCATGAGATGTTCAAAGGCAAATCATACCACTTTGGAAGATACAAAGGATACAATGTAGTTTTATGGAGACAAGGCAAGACGCTGTATAGCATGACTTCAACAATGGGCAGAAGAGACCTTATGCGTGTTGCCAGCGAATCCATACGTTCGTATGATAAATGATGTGATATAGTGTTTTTGTGTGGTAGCGACAGTTAATTCAGACTTAACTCTTACTCGTGCGAATTAGCCCACCTTTATTTCAAACATGAGCACATGTCTTGTCATATTCGCAAAGAGCCCGATTCCCGGCAAGGTCAAAACAAGACTCACCCCACATATTACTCCCACAAAAGCTGCTGAACTATATGAGGCATTTATTGCCGATACAATAAGTACTGCACTCAAACTGAAATGCGAGAGGACCACTGTTGCATATTCACCGGATTACGCTGAGAAAACATTCCAGAGGCTATGCGGGCAGTCAGTAGATTATTTACCACAGAAAGGGCACAATCTTGGAGAAAGAATGAAAAATGCCTTCAAGCACTCTTTCGACAAAGGCTTCAAAAGGACAGTAATCATAGGCACAGACAGTCCTACTCTCCCTTTGTCTTACATCCAGGAAGCATTCGATGTATTAAAAGAGGTTCCTGTTACAATAGGTCCTACTTTCGATGGGGGCTATTATCTTATCGGACTCTCAGCACAGGAAGATGCTCTCTTTGATAATATAGAATGGAGTACATCAAGTGTCTTCAACCAGACCCTTGCCAGAATAAAGACTGTAAACAGGCAGTTGAGCATACTGCCCCCCTGGTATGATGTTGATACCCCGGATAGCCTTGAGTTCCTGCGGTCTCACCTTCTGTCAATGAAAATGAGTGGTAATGAAGATATTCCAGAGAAAACCTTGCGATTTCTAAGGATTTAGACAGTTATGATTAAGGCTGTAATACCCAGACACTATTTCACAAAGATTACATTATGTTTGCTGTTAACATTTCTCTTTCATACCGGGAATGTATACCCGGATACAAATAAATTTGAAGGGGAAGTGCTTAAGTACAATATAGGTTTCTGGCTTTTTAAAAAGGTGGGGACTGCCACATTTAAATGTGAAAGAAATGACGATGGCATGGTTGTAACGATTGACGCGCAAACGGAAGGATTTCTTGATAAGATTATTCATAGACACAACAACTATAGAACAACTATGGTAATTGATGATATCACTGACAGACTTAAACCAATTAATTCGTATGAAAAAAAGGTTAAGAGGAAAAAAGAACGGGTTCTGGTTGCTGACTACGATTACGTAAACAATATATGCAATTATAAGACCTGGAGACGTGGAGTAGTTCACAAAGAAGGAAGCATTGAACTGGAATCCAAAGGGTGCGATGATATGATATCAGTAACTTACAACTTCCGTAACGAAATATACGGTGAGGTGAAGGAAGGCTCCGGTTTCAATATTTCTACTGTGTATAAAGATAAATCTCCAAACTTTAGCGCTAATGTCCGTTCTGCTGAGGATTCGGATGAACTATCTAAATGGCAAGATATTATTCCCGGCATAAAATACGTAGTGGATGTAGCATTGGACCCTGAACTCCTTGACTCAAAGGAAGGCAAGCTTATCGTATTGCTTACGGAGGATTTGATACCGGTTGGATATGTGGCAAAAGATGTTATCGGATTCGGTGATTTGTATGGCTTCCTGGAGGAAGATGTAAATTAAGGACCTTGGTTTTCTGATAGCGGAGATTCTGCAATTGCCCATTCAAGTCTTGACAGGAGAAACAACCCGGCTCCGGTCCATACCAGCTCCCTGAACCTTCTTAATATCCCAAATGTCAGGGCGATGCTTGCGCTTAGTTTCAGGCTCACAAAAATTGCGATAATGCCTCCTTCCTGACCGCCAACACTCCCTGGTATAAATGATGTAACACCTCTTGCAGCAGTTGAAAGTGACTCGATAACATAGGCGGAAACTGTATCAATAGGTATGCCTAAAAGATAAAGAATCAAGAATGCTTCTATCAGGCCTGCCATCCAGCCAAGAAAACAATAAACAAAAGAGTAAAAGGCTTTCTTTTTGTTGTGACTGTAGAACTGGAATATATTCTTATCAAGTTCCATTAACCTCTCTTCCCTTTCCTCAATATAACGTATCCTTATCCTGAACATTCGTAACAGTTTCAACAAAAAAGCAAAAATACCCTGTCTCTGGATGAAGATAATGAATATTATTATGGGTATGCCTAATAGTATTATTGCTATTGAACTTGTCAGGCGAGAACCTGATACATTTAATTTAAGCAGAAGAAAGACAACTCCGATCATCACAAAGATTATCTGTGATATTATCAATATTGTTTTCGAAATAACAACGGAGGTCATTCCATCTACCATTGATACGTTATGTTTTTTCAGGAAATAAGCTTTCATTGGTTCTCCGGCCATATTTGCGGATGGTACTATCCAGTTTATTGATTCGCCGGCAAGTCTTATCAAGAAGAGGTTTTTTAAACTTATCTTTGTTTTTGTAAATGCATACTTCCAGCCTATTGTATCGAGGGCAAAGACAAGAAAGTATGGTAAGGGTAGAAGCAGGATCTTCCACTTTAGAGTGCTGAGATGGTAATAAAGAGTTGAGGGGCCAACCTTGTAAATCAGCCAGAAAAGTATAGCACTGCCAACAACCAGCAATAATATTTTGAATTTCTGCTTATTTTTCACTAATCATTCTTGTTGTATAAGTATTTGACTAAGGGTAAGAGTTGATTTTGTTTTGTATACTACGTTTCTTTCTAAACGGTATTGCCCTTTTATCAGTTTGTGTCTTTTTCTGTGTCCATGTTCTTTAAAATTTCATCTTTGTTTTTCATTACATAATTGTGAATCCATTTCTTTTCTGGTTCTATATTTTCATCATATCTTATTAAAATAACAATAAAAAGACATGGTAAAAAATATTTTTCTCTATTTTCTCCTGTTTTTACCTCTTCCCAGTATAACTTTGTAAGAAATTGTCTGCCTAACCATTCTGTCAATTCTCCCGCTATTGATTTCCTGTTTAGTGTTTTTCCTGATTTGATTAAATAATAAGTCCTTGCTATGTCTATGTATTTATTACTTACAAACATATTTGCCCAATCAATTACTCTGAAATTATGGTCTTGATCTACAAATACGTTTTCAGGATGATAGTCACCGTGACATATTTCGCCTCTATTTATTGCCTTCAAGTATTTCAGAATTATCTCTTTTTCAGGATTGCATAATAAGCTTGAATTCATGATCTTTAGTTTTAATCTGTTTGTATGGTTGGGGAAATTCTCAACACTAATATTGTTTAGTCTATTCTGGATTTGGGCGAATTTGTGTATAACCTTGCGCGCATTCTTAAGGTTTCTTGCAAGATGATCAGATAACATTTCTCCATTCAGTTTTTCAAATACTATCCCCTTTCTGTCTTTAACATTAATAACATCATATACTTTTGGTACGATACTGGTTATATCAGAAATACTCTTTGTCATAAGATATTCGTATTCTATGTCCTCCTCATTGGCAGTAGAATAAAATAATTTTAATACTTTATTATCTTTATGGTCATATACCTCGGCAGTCCGTCCTCTACCTATCTTTTTCATAATAATGTCTCTGCTTATTATATGGGCAATCACTTATAGACTGGTTACTGATACCGGATTGCACATTCATTAAGATGTATTACTATAAATACTTTTCCGTATATTCACGGGATAATTCATTATACAAGTCTTCTGCTTCCTGGCCGTTGCCTTCGCATTTCTTTATCCTTGGCCATTCACTCTTGGGGAACCTGACGTATAAAGGGAAGGTTCTCTGCAGTCCAAGCAAATCCTCTCTGGAAAGTTGCGGCATGTGTAATACTGTTTCCGATCTGTAATCGCCGGCATGGGCGTCTTTCTGCATAAGTCCCTCCTCGTCACAATATTCGCGAAGGGCTGTGCCTTTATAAGGATTGTAAAGTGAAACCATAACCCCCGGTACATTTAATTTCCTGTTAAACTCGATAGTCTCAAAAATATTCTCCCTGGTTTCAGTCGGGAAGCCTATAATATTGTTGGCGCTTACCCTGAGACTGGACTTTTCGAGAATCTTGAAGCACTTTAAAATTGTTACATCCGTCATATTCCTGCCCAGAAGGGTTTTCCTCAGATTTATGTTGCCACTTTCAATACCAAGGCTTATTCCCTCGCAACCTGAAGATTCAAGGAGTTTAATGTTTTCTTCATTAACTGATTCAGGCCTTGCTTCAATCCAGAATGGTATATCCACCTCCTTATAACGTTCAATGAATTCGGTTATTCTTTCCCTCTTAGTTGTAAGAAAACTCTCGGCTACCAGATATGCGAATTCCAGATTGTATCTCTCCTTTTTCTCCTTCATCTCGTCAATAAGCCTTTTGATGCTTTTCTCTCTATAATATCCTCCGTTATCTGCATAAAGTTTATTAAGCCCGTAATCACTGCAGAATCGGCAACTGTAAGGGCATCCTCTATTCATTTCAAACGTGCCTGTCATAGATATCTTTCCACCCATCGGCTTATAAAATCTTCTGGGTTCGAATATAGTCCAGTCCTGAAATGGCAATTCATCAAGGTTGACAGGTGTTCTAATCTCGTTTTTAAATATCTTACCGTCCTTCTTAACCCACATATTCTGTACAGAAGTTATATCCTGTTTTCCCTCCATCCTTGTACATAGCTCAACAAGGGCGTATTCTCCCTCACCCACGCATACCATATCTACACAATCTTCAGCAATAATCTCATCCGGGGCAAAAGTAGCAAAGATACCTCCCACAACCATGGGGACGTTATAATAATTCCTAATACTCTTCAGCATTTCTATACCAAGTTCATAGGTGCACTCTATACAGGACAGGCCTATAATGTCCGGTTTGTACTCTTCTACCAGTTCCTTCAGGTCGTCGAATATGTCTGTATCTTTATATACCAGGCCGAATTCCTCACGGTCTGTTTTCCTTACCTGAAGGGTATTTGCCCTTGCTTCGTCTCCGGTCTCAGTTGCCGTCTTGTAAAATGTAGTGTCAAACAGTTTTACCCCAAAACCTTTCTCTTTAAGGCATGCGGACATCAGTGAAAGCCCGACAGGCAGAAGGACATCCATCATTGTATTGCAGTTGATATTCATGTTCTGTTCACTAATTCCTTAACCCACTCCATACCTTCTTTGACCTCTTTTGGTATATTGTCGTAGTAGGTATGATTATATTCAAATACTATATTACACTCCTTATTATGTGATAATATTATTTCAAGTGTTTTCTTTATGTCTATCCATCCATCTTCCGTTTTCTGTGAGGGATGAACCGGTGTGTGATTATGCCTTTTGGTGTGATCCAGTCCTTTTGTGTTCCACACATGTATTGATTTAGTATGTGGCGCTAAAGTTTCTATATCTTTAAAAAAGCTGCGGTTTCGTATTCCGGATATAAGGAAAGTATGGCCTATGTCAATACAGATACCTAACTGAGGATGATCTTTAACAAAATCTACAAATTGTTCCGGTTCGTGAAAATGCCCTGAATATCCCCCGAATTCAACATTAATGGGCATGTTGTACCTGTCTGCTAAATCACGGAATCTTAATTCTGTATCATCTGCAAGAGCAATTACCTTTTGCCTGTTTTGCGAATCTTCCATCCAGGTGAGGTGCGTCACAACAAAATCAGCCTTCCATCCCTTTGCATAATGCATAGTGCTGTTGATCAGTTTAAAAGAGAGGGCTCTTTTATTTGGATCGTCATTCAGGAAAAAGGTAGTTACACCTCTATGGGGGAAATATGAAGGTCTGAAGAAGGGCACATGAAAACTGAAAGGCAGTTTCTTCCTCTTTATAAAAGACTTTAGCGTTGCCAGTTCATCTTCTTGAAAATCAAATATCTCGTATCTATCTAGCCCTGTATGTAAATACCCTGCAGGTTTTGCTCTTTCCATATCGCAATCATAAGTGGCGTTACTACAACTTCCCGCCTAACAGACCGGCGGACAGGTAGTCACTTTAAACTTCCCGCCTAACAAACCAAGCCTAGCAAACTGGCGGGCAGGTAGGCACTTTTAATTTCGAACAGTATACCTGATTTACTGTAACTTGTTAAATATTATATTATGTATTTAGAAGGTGATTCAAGGCCTTCCAACGTGCTATTAATCACATATTTCATTTGGCAGTTTCAGCTTGACCATGCTGTTTTGTTGACATATGATGGAGAAATGATTCTGAAATTCAAGTTAAAGTTCACAATAATATTGATAACGCTATTCGTGTTATTCACAAGTTATCCTTCTCTGGTTTATTCTCTACCTGAAGACAAGGATTTCAATTCATATTGGTATAATTATGGTGCGGAAATATCGCGCTTTGAACTTGAACAGAGCAGGTATGGTGAAATCCGTCCCGGTCATGTAGTCTTAATATTTGTTACTGAGCCGTTTCTTCCTGATATACAGGTAAAATCAGATTTCGAGTCATCCCGGGAAAAGAGCATACCCATCTTGAAGCTCAACCTTATCAAAAGGTTTAATACGGGTATTTATGACTACTCCATGATGAAGTCAGTGTTTACTCCAATTCCTTCAGAGCAGCAGCAGTTAAGCAAAACATTAAAAGTGTCAACTACAAGGCAGGACTGGTGCGGGCATGTCTTCCTGCAATACAATCTTGATGGAGATCACTATAGAGTTAAGCAATATTCGTATTTTGAAAAGGAGGGTGATAAGACTGTAAACATCCCGTCCGTGCACCTGGAGGATGATATCTGGACGCGTATACGAATTGATCCGGGTACCCTTCCGCTGGGAGGAATTGAAATGATTCCCGGAAGTTTCTTTACGACAATACGCATGATTGATTTAAAGGCAGAAAAGGCAGTTGCCGAACTAACAAACACACAGGAAGGAGATGGGGGGGATGTCTCTCGGTACACAGTGAGGTATCCATCCCTGCAAAGAACCCTTTCTATCCGTTTCAACCGGAACTTCCCTCACGATATTTTATCCTGGAGCGAGACCTATCCGAGCGGTTCGGGAGAGGGAGCGAAGGTGCTGACAACAAAAGCACGGCGCACACATGCCGTTATGGTGGACTACTGGAATAAAAAAAGCGTAAAAGACCTCAAGCTCAGAAAAGAGCTGGGTTTGATAAAGTGATTCATTAAAAGCTCACCGCGAAGACGCTCCCCGGACTGGAAAACGCCGAGGGCAAGCAAGGGCGCAGAGTTTCAGATAAATCTCAATCTACAATCAACAATAGTCAATCGTCAATCCTTTAGCCTTTCACATATCAATCGTAATCAGGTGGTAAATCTGAAATGTCATAACCTTCCTTTTTCTCTATTTAAAATAACGTGCCATGTCACACTGCTGTGTCATAGTGTCTCGTGCCATGACACACTTTCTATCTAATAATTCACTAATATCCAGTACGCAGCACTACTCAGAAATCATTTAATATTATCATTATCTTATTCATATGTAGGCACTTAGATCAAATCATAAAGAAATTCTCCTTATATATGAAAAGACTGGCATAGTTATTGTTACTTCAATAATCAGAAGTTAATCATATAAAGTGCGTTTTACTGCTCGAATGAATAAAGTTTGAATATGAGAGATTGTTTACTTTTCATCTTATTAGAATATTTTTATCTTTAAAAGGAGGGTTAGAAATGGATACGACAAAAACAGAAAGAAGAAGAGATATTAAGGACATGGAAAGAAGGTATAGGGATGCGTGGGCTGAGAAAGACTATAAGGCAATAGAAAGATTCATAGAGAAAGAAAGAGCCAGAGAGAGAAGATCATAGAATCTAGCCACGATTTAAATTCGGCTCTTTCTAATTTCTAGTAGAACCTATTGAACATGAGAGATTGTTTACTTTTCAGCTTATTTAACTAATTTCAAAATCTTCTATTTCTAAAGGAGGAAAATAAAATGATTGAATGGGATGAAAAATATAGTGTAGGCGTACCAATGATTGATGAGGGGCATAAGAGGTTTATTGACATTATCAATAACGCTACTTATGTAAAGAAACATGTTGATAGTCCAAGAGCGATATCAGAGATATTAGTTGATATGACTGCGTTTGAACTAGAGCATTTTGAAACGGAGGAGACTTGCATGAAAAATTATGAATATTATGATCACAAATCACACAAAGATGAACATGATAATTTTTCTAAAACAATTTCTAGCTACTGTAAGAAATTAATGGATGGTGAATTTATAGCTATGGACGAGGTACTTGTAGACTTAGAACAGTATTTAGTTAACCACATTCATGTAACCGTTAATATGTGCCGACTCTGTTCCAATGAAATTGTAAAGGTCTAAAATGTTAAAAACCTGTCAAATGATTAAATGGGACGATCAATATTGTGTGGGGATATCGATAATTGATGAGGAGCATAAGAAGCTCATTGGTATTCTCAATAAGGCTATTTTTACAAAGGAAAACAATGGCGATCCGGAAGAATTAAGGGAAGAATTAAGGGAAGTATTAAGAGAAATGACTAATTACGCTCTTACACATTTCAAAACTGAAGAAACTTATATGAAAGAGTTTAATTATATAGAGTATCAAGACCACAAAGAAGAACACCGGTTCTTTTCTACTGAAACAATTGCTTATATCGACAAAGTGATTAAAGGAGATTACCAGATTGCAAATGAAATAATTGAATACCTAAAGTGGTGGCTAGTTAACCACATTCAGGTAACCGATAAAGAATATGTCGTCTGTTTCAATGAAAATGGTCTTAAATAATTTTTCATAAAATTATGTTCATATCTACCACGCCCCAATCCACATCTCGCTTGCAATATCCCTGTGAATCCTGATGTTTAATTTTCCTGATCCGATTTTAGAAAGTAATATACTTAAAGGGAAAGATGCAAAAGTACTGACAACAAAGGCAAGACGCACACATGCCGTCATGGTGGATTACTGGAACAAAAACAGCGTAAAAGACCTCAAGCTCAGAAAAGAACTGGGTTTGATAAAATAATTCATTAAGAATTCTCACGCGAAGGCGCCAAGTACGCAAAGTTTCAGATTAATTTCAATCTTCAATAGTCAATCAACAATAATCAATCGTCAGCATAATAACGATTCATGTAAATTTCTTCATGCCATTTGTTTATGTACATTTTCTTTTAAACTATTAATAAATCCTGCCGATAATAAGCTAATGCGGATAGCTCTTTTTACCTAAGTATTGAATAATTGTTACACAATCGAACAATTGCAGGCATTAAAGTTGGAAGTTGTCAAAGAAGTTGTTCGTGGGAAAGCGACAATATTGATAGGGGGAAGTAGTTGTAAGCATTGCTACACAAAGTATTTACATGATTATCCCTGGCAAATCAGCATTTTTGTAAGATATTAAAAGAAATATTGTAACAGATGGCTCAGTAGTTGCTTATATAGTGTGAAGCTGTCCTGGTGTTTCGATTCGTAATTGTCTGATTCCGCAATTTGGCGGAGCCGGTACATTCTTAATAAATGAATACTTATTTCGGGAGAAACATATGAAGATTCTTTCAACTATATTAGTGGCTGTAATATTATTAGTAATTGGTCTCCTGTTACCATCTGCGGGTGTTAATAATATGGACAGCAATGTCCACAAAACCTCAGTGATAAAGATGCAGGATGATGAAAACCATTCTCAATTTAAACGTCGAGTTTTCACCAAGCAGAGACGTGGGTATGGGAGTAAACAATTAAACAAGCAAAAGATTACCAGGCAAGTTGCTGCCGGAAGTCATCATAAAGATTTCATGGCGTACAGTCGTCTGGATAACGCTGGAATGACCCCTGCCGATTTCAGGTAGTATATACCCATCACAAATTGGTTTTCGCTTTTCATTTACCCATTTGATCTTTAGCTCACTTTAGTCACTTTCACTCTACAATCAACAATCATCAATCCTCAGTACATCCACGGCTAGTGTCTCTCTCGTGGCCGTTTGCGGCTTTCCTTCGACTCGTTTTGGAGCGGCGGGTACGGCTCGCCGCCACCGGAGGGCAGGATAGTCTCGTCCTCAGAAGCGACCCATACAAAACGTGACTGCGATTTACTCCCTTTACTTCCTTTGTAGGCGGGGACCCTGTAACGCCGTACATGAAAGCCGCAGCTCATCAAGAGCTGTTCGTATTCTTTGCTGGGCTCAGTTGCCCACACAGCCAGACTCCCACGTTTGCGCAGTGCGTGTCGGCAGGCCTGAATTCCTTCATAACCGTAAAGACGGTAGTTCCCTGAATCGGCTATCGCGCTGGGGCCATTATCGATATCCAGCAGGATCGCATCGAATCTGTTATTGGAACGTGAGATATGAGTCACCAGGTCTCCCATCTTGATCTCAACTCGTTCGTCCTCCAGTAACCGGCCGTTGATTTCCCCGAGAAATTCACGATTCCATTCGACTACAGCACTCATCAGTTCACTTACCACTACTTTGGTATGGGTGCTGAGCATATCTAGAACCTGGCGTAGGGTATAGCCCAAACCCAGGCCGCCGATGAGTATGCATGGTGCCTTGCTGCCGGTCAGATGCGCGCAACCCAACCGTGCGAGTTCCAGTTCCGACTCATGCTGTCGACTGTTCATCAAGTCCAGACCGTTGACCTTGATCGAGAAATCACGATCATGCCGGTAAAGCTCCATCTCTCCCCCGTCCGGGGTCCGGGCTGTGGCTAATCTTACAGTCGGTTTCATAGTGGTAACATAATAATAATATTTGAGATAACTTGGAAGCGCTTTTTCCCTGCTTTTCCTTAGCCATTCGTAATTCCTTGTTCAATATTCGATATTTTTCTTCAGTCTTTTCAATCAACAATCAACAATCATAGATCCATTATCCTATATGCACGTACGTGCACAAAGGCATTAGATACAGTGCTATTTATTCAAAAAAATTTGACGATGATATCGATGAAGATATTGAGGTCTTAAAATTAAGGATAGTTGGCACTAAACCGGAATCTACTATTGAAATTAGATTGGTGTGCATTCCTTAGCTAAGATACCATTGATTTAGGTTAATACTCACCCCAAACCACATCTCATTTTATTACCTCATCGGCATATTTCTTTGTCTGATCAATCAAATCAAAGTTTTCCATATCAACTTCCTTGATCTTTTCTAAGGCTTCAGCTTCTGTCTTTCCTCCACGCATATGCCTTCCCAGCAGCCTTTTTTCACAAACTCCCTTTGCCGCATTGATGTATATCTTTAAGTCAATAGTATCCTTAATCTCACACCATCCTTCCATATCAGCAAACAGATAATTTCCTTCTGTGATTATTATCTTATGATGTGGTTCGATAGGCAGGGCATTATCAATAACATCATGGGTCTCGCGGGAATATATTGGAGCCTTCAGGTTTTCGCCCAGTTTAATCCTTTTAAGCATTAGAAGATAACCTTCTACATCAAATGTTTCCGGAGTACCCTTTACAGAGAGAAGGCCGGTGCTTTCAAGATCAGAATTCTTCCTGTGAAAGCCATCCATAGGAAATATCTGCGCCAGATCGGTCTTCGCTTTGGACGATTTGTTCGATTTGGAATTAATTAACTCTTTCAATTTGACTGCAAGAGCAGATTTTCCTGACCCGGGACCACCTGCGATACCAACAATAAATCTATCAGAAGTATTTACGTTAATCTTTGAAAGAATAGTTTTGGAGAGATGCGATAGATTATTTGGAAAGCTTTTATCCATTTAAAGGTGCCAAATAAGTGACTAAAGTGAACTAAAGATCAAAGTGCCTAAAACTTTAAGTCCAAATGGACTAAACAGTAGATGTCTTTTTCCTCTGCGTACTCAGCGTCTTTGCGGTGAATCTGGTTTTTCTTCTTTTTTTGTAAAGTTCGACCTGACCATATACAGAAAGAAGGCTGATGAAATACCCGCTGCACCGAATACCATACACATTACCATGATCTGGTATCTTGCGGCTATGAACGGAGATACTCCGGACAGAATCTGGCCTGTCATCATTCCGGGCAGGGAAACCAGTCCTACTGCCAGCAGGGAGTTTGTAATAGGGATAAGAGAAGTGCGAAGTGCAATAATACGTGCCTGTTCATATGGAACGTCCCTGTCAATTTCTGCCTCTAACCTTTCTACTGCAAGGCTGACACTATTCATTGCATTAGCGAAGATCATGCCTGCAAGGGGGATGACATAACTTGGCAGATACCATGGGCTCAGGTTAAGGACACCCTGCGTTATCAGTAATAAGATTAAGCCTCCGCCCAGTGAGATAGAACAAAATGATTTCAGGTATAATTCCCTTCGAGGGATTTTCTTTGTATGCAAGGCAATCCAGCTTGATACAAAAAGCATAACAGCCAGGACACCAATAATGATCAGGGAGCTGTCAGATTTAAAGATAAATACCAGAAAATATCCTATCAGCAGAAGCTGGATAAGCATCCGGGCAAGGGCGTAAATTGACCTTTTGTAACCAATGCCCCATCTCCAGACAATTACAACAACAACGATAGCCGGGATGAAGGCCAATATTAAATTTGTAAAAGGTATTGTCTGAATTGAATTATTCAATTTTCAATTCCTCACACGAAGCCACAAAGAACACAAAGAGTAAAAGCAGTTATCTTTTGTTTTATTTTTTAAATTTAGTTTTCTTGGAGTGCTCTGTGTCTCTGTGTGAAACTCGTTTTTCGTAATTCGAAATTCCTTGTTCAATATTCGTTATTCGTTTTTTTTTCTCTGCGTTCTTAGCGCCTCTGCGGTGAACATTCTTTCGCCTTATTTCTTGATATGCATACCCTCGCTGTTTGGACATAATTTGAAACCAAACTTTTCATAGAAAGCAGGCTCATCTGCAATCATTGAGATGTAAGAACCTTCAGGAGCCCGGTCCTCCAGGTATTTCATGATTGCTTCCATTACAGA
>CAZPAM010000003.1:27519-92893 GCA_964584595.1 uncultured Candidatus Scalindua sp.
TATTATTTGTTTTCTCTGCCAGATCAAGGTAAAAGTGCCTGCCATCAACTTCCATCTGCAATGCGTATTTGTATATATCCATTTAAAACCCTTTCTTTTAAGTTTTCTTAAAAAAGACGAATCTACATGTTCTCAATAATCTTTTCACCGAATCCTGAGGTTGATACCGTAGTGGCTCCTTCCATAAGCCTTTCAAGGTCATAGGTAACAGTTTTCTGCTCTATGGCCCCGGCTACTCCTTTCGTGATAAGTGCGTCAGCCTCTTTGAAGCCGATTGCGTCCAGCATCATTGCTGCCGTCAGAATCAGGGAACCGGGGTTAACCATGTTCCGGCCTGCATATTTTGGAGCAGTGCCATGTGATGCCTCAAATACAAATCTTCCCTTAGCCATGTTTGAAGAGGGTGCAAGCCCCAATCCGCCTACCTGGGCCACAACAGCATCTGAAAAATAGTCTCCATTCAGATTCGGCATTGCAAGTATGTCATACTCTTCCGGCCTCGTCAGTACCAATTGCAGCATGGCATCCGCTATCCTGTCCTTCACAACAATCTTACCATCCGGTTGTTTTCCGGAATATTTATCATGTAGCTCGTTTTCGGTTATTGTATAGTCTCCATACTCTTCCCTGGCAACTTCGTATCCCCAGTTCCTGAAAGCACCCTCAGTAAACTTCATTATGTTGCCTTTATGGACGAACGTTACGCTTTTCCTGTTATGTGTTACAGCATAATCCAGGGCCATCCTTACCAGCCTTTTGGTCCCTTCGATTGAGATGTTCTTGATTCCAATTCCGGAGTCATCGCTTATACTTGTATCCATTGTTGTATTGAGAAAATCTATTACCTGTTTTGCCTCTTTGCTTCCCTGCTGCCACTCAATTCCGGAATACACATCTTCGGTATTTTCCCGAAATATCACCATATCCACTTTTTCAGGATGCCTGACAGGACTCGGAGCTCCCCGGAAGTAGCGGATGGGCCTTACACAGGCATAAAGGTCCAGAACAATTCTCAACGTAACGTTAAGAGATCTGAAGCCTTTGCCTACAGGTGTCGTCAGAGGCCCCTTCAGGGCGACATGATAATGTTTGATCGCTTCGACTGTGTCAGACGGAATAAGCTCACCAAATTTTTCATCAGCCAGTTCACCCGCATAAACCTCATACCATGCAATCTTCTTTTTCCCTGAATATGCCTTTTCCACTGCGGCGTCAACAACCGTTCTGGTCGCGTTCATTATGTCAGGGCCGATCCCGTCTCCTATGATAAACGGTATGACGGGATTATTGGGCACCACAAGCTTTCCATCTTCAACCGTTATGGCCTCACCTTCAGTCGGAGGTGAAAACTTCTCAAATTTTATCATCGTTTACCCTTTCAATTTGTACTAGATTAGTATTGTAAGTGGACCCTCCGCCCATATCTGCCAGTCTGTCCGGCGTTGTCTGGTTGCTGTTGCAGCCGCCGGGGCTAAGGGCGTTCCACCAGATACCCTTGTTAACTGCCACACCCACTTTAACATTATCACCGACAGATGCCCAGACTTTAAATTCGCCGCGTTCATTAAACACCCTGACCATGTCACCTGTTTTTATACTGCGTTCCTCAGCATCGCTTACGTTCAATTCCAGGGTTGGCCTCTTATCGTCATCCCTTGAATTACGAATGTTTGCGAAATTAGAATTCAGAAATGATTTTGCCGAGGGAGTAAGCAGATAGATTGGATGTTGTTTATACAATTCCGGTGAAGTTAAAGGCCCCTCCGCAACAGGTATATGAGCGGGAAGGGGGTCATAACCATCCAGTTTCATTTTCTCAGAATAAAATTCTACCTTTCCGGAAGGGGTGTGGAATTTAAGGCCATTATACGGCATATGAAATTCATCAGGGATATTCAGGCGAATCGCACCCTCATTTCTCAAACGTTCCAGTGTTATGCCTTTTAAATATCGGTTGTCAACTCCCAGCGCCTCGTTGATTATGTCAATGGCCGTATCATCAAAACATTTATCCCGGAAATCCATTGCCTTTGCCAGTGCATTAAATGTATCAATATTAGGCCTGCTTTCTTCCAGCGGCTCAATTACCGGTTCATTCAACTGTAGTGACAGATGGAAATATGAGTGGTGAAGGTCTGTATGTTCAAATTCAGTTGTGGCAGGCAGCACAATATCCGCATAACGTGCAGTATCAGTAAGCAGCTGATCATGCACCACGGTAAACAAATCTTCTCTCTGCAGGCCTCCAATTACCTTTCGCTGATTAAAGAGTACGGCAGCAGGATTAGAATTGTAAACGTACAGGCCATAAACGCCGGGTTCTGAACTTAAGAGTGTCTGTCCCAATTGGTTCATATTCATTATTCGTGGGGAGTTTGTGCAGAGGTCATTTCCCTCGAGTACATCCCAGCTAATCGGAAAGGCCTCACTGGTAGGGTAGAACATTCCTCCTCCGGGATATTTCCACGCCCCTGTCAGTCCCGGAAGGGATGAGATTGTGCGTATCGTCATACCCCCGTTTGTATGATGCTGCATACCGGAACCTGCGTAAATAAACGATGGTTTGCTGTCAGCGTAGATAGCGGCAAACTTCCTGATAGTTTCTTTGTCGACGCCGGTTATATCTTCTACTCTATCCAACGGGTACTCCTGGACTCTCTCTGACAATGCGGCGAATCCCTCTGTATGATTAGTGACAAACTCACTATCATACAGCGATTCATTAATAATTACGTTCATAACACCAAGTGCCAGTGCCGTGTCGCTTCCCGGAGCAGGTTGAATGAAGAGGTCTGCCATTTCAACAGATTTAACCCTGTCAGGGTTTATGACTACATAATAAGCACCGTTTTTCTTAGCTTCCTTTATGAGCGGAATCTGATGGACGTTAGTATAATACGGATTTGTTCCCCATGAGATTACCATTTTTGATTGCGGTATGGCTAAAGGATCAGCACCAAAGGATGCCCCTAATGTGTACTTGTAACCAATCCTTCCGCCTTTGGAACAGATGGTTCTGTCAAGCCTGGAAGCACCCAGGCGGTTAAAGAAACGCTTGCCTGTCACACTCCCATTAACCAGTCCCAATGTACCTGAACCGCTGAAAGGCAGAATGGACTCAGCGCAGTGTTTGTTTATGATGTCCTTAAACTGCGATGTGATTGTCTCTATCGCCTCATCCCAGGATATTCTCTCGAATTTACCTGCCCCTTTTCCACCAACCCTTTTAAGAGGATATAGAACTCTGTCCGGGCTGTAAACCCTTTCCGGATAGTTCATCACTTTCTGGCATAGAAACCCTCTGGTAAGAATATGATCAGGGTCTCCTTTGACCTTAACCAGTTTACCGTCTTCTACGTACGAAATTATTCCGCATGTATCAGGGCAATCGTGTGGGCACACACTTCGTAGTTCATTTTTCATTATTATTTGACTGAATACGATAACTTTCCCTTACAGTTAATGAATACTAATCATAACAATTCGTTGCCAACAAGTAAATAGAGCATGATTATTATTTTGTTGAAAATAAATCATTTTTTATGATAATCTGACAATGGGAATACAATACGAAGAACTTATCCTTACTACTCTCCTTGCTGCAAAACGAGCGGGAGAGGCAATCCTTGATGTATACGGTTCAGACTTTACGGTAGAGCAAAAAGATGATAAATCCCCGCTGACATTAGCGGATAAAAGGTCGCACGAAATCATTGTGGATGTTTTAGAGCAGACTGTAACAGTTGATGACCGCACCGTACCCGTTTTAAGCGAAGAGGGGAGAGGTATCACATTTGATGAACGGAAGGAGTGGGAATATTTCTGGCTTGTTGACCCTCTTGACGGTACAAAGGAGTTTGTCAAACGAAACGGAGAGTTTACCGTAAATATCGCACTCATCCGGAAGCACTCGCCGGTTCTCGGCATTGTCTATATACCGGTCAAGGATGTCTTCTACTTTGCTGCTGAAGGTTTTGGTACATATAAGTTAGAAAATAGCGAAAGCCTGGTTGATAACTTATCAATAAATGAATTGTTGGGTAAATCACAAAGATTACCATTAACCAATAACAGCAAGAGTTCGTTTACAGTTATTGGCAGCCGTTCTCATACATCCGAAGAATTCACAGAATTTGTAAATCTATTAAATAAGAAATATGGTGAAGTTGAATTTATAACATCCGGTAGTTCACTGAAGCTCTGTCTTGTAGCTGAAGGAATAGCTGATGTTTATCCGAGATTTGGCCCCACAATGGAGTGGGACACCGCAGCCGGACACGCAATTGTCGAACAGGCCAAAGGGCGTGTAATTGATACACAGACCAGGGAACCGCTAATATACAACAAAAAAAACCTGTTAAACCCATTCTTCATAGTCAGCGGGAAGGATGTCCGTTTAGATTAAAACTGATTGATTATTCATATGTATAAACAAAAGAACAAAATTATATTATCTATTATCCTGGCAGCATTTTTATTGGTAACCGGCTGTGCCAGTACCAACACAGGCCCACCGCTTTCTAAAGATGAATTAAAGAAACTTGAAGAAGAGATTGAATTGCTGGCTACAGAAATATATATCAATGATTCAGTCATGGTATGGAAGTGTGGATTTAATGTTCTGAGCATCATGCCGGAGGGAATATTTAAGAAGCGTGCGGTGATAGGTGCATTGTCCGTCGATAATACAGAGGAAATTGCCAGGTATTATAGGCTTCCAACAGAGGAGGGGTGTGTTGTAATCGGAATAATGGATGGTTATATAGCAGATCTGGCAGGCATCCGGCAGGGTGATATCATAAAAGAGGTAGATGGGAAGAAGATAAAGGACAGCGGCCATGTTGATTTTAAGGCTGGCAAAACATCTACAGTTATTGTAGAAAGGGCCGGTGCAAGACTCTCTTTTAATGTAATACCGAAAGAAATGCCATACGTGCGAATTCGCCTTAAGCAGACCAGTAAGATTAATGCGTATGCAAAATTTACGGGCATTGAATTTACGTCCGGGATGGTACACTTTGTAGAGGATGAAGATGAGCTTGCCATTATAATGGGGCATGAGTTGGCCCATCTTACCTCAAAGCACCTGCCTAAGAATATGAGTGTGGCTGCACTGTGCGGGACATTGGGCGGCCTTACAGGTCCTTTTGCGCCGTGGACAACTCAGGCCCTGTACGCACCATACAGCAGGAAAAACGAGAGAGAGGCGGACTATATTGGACTTATCTATGCACATAATGCGGGCTATGATATTGAAAAGGGGGCAGCGCTCTGGAAGCGCTTTGCGCTAGAAATTCCCAAGAGCCGGTCAAAGAGTTTTCTTCGTAGTCATCCGGCAAGTCCCGAAAGGATATTGCGGGTTAAAAAAGTGGAAGAGTTAATAAAATCAGGGAAGAATCCGATGGAGGATTTGATTCTCAATTAATTAACAGGAAGATATTATGGGATTCAGAAAACGAGTAATTAAAGGCCTGATTCTTACCCTTGTTACGATTGCTGTGGGCACAGCAGGATATGAAATACTTGGAGGTCCCGAATGGTCTCTTCTTGATTCTATTTATATGACCATTATAACGCTTACATCTGTCGGGTTCGGGGAGATTCAGGATTTATCGGACAATCCTTATGCAAGGATACTTACCATCTTTATAATATTTTTTGGGATGGGAAGTATTCTTTTTGTAGTGAGCTCCATTACCGGATTCATTGTAGAAGGTGAACTATCGAACGTTTTTGGGAGAAGGAAAATGCTTAAAGAAATATCAAGTCTTAAGAACCATTTTATTGTATGTGGTATAGGTAATACAGGTTGTGTAGTCGTAAAAGAACTGGTGCAGACTCAGAGGGATTTTGTTGTTGTTGATACAAATTTAGAAGAACTTGAAAAGCTGAGCGAAACGGACAAAATACTTTATATCAACGACGATGCGACTAATGATTCGGCCCTGGTAAACGCCGGAATACATGAGGCTCAAGGCCTGATCACTACCCTTCCGGATGACAAGGACAATCTGTTCGTCACACTGACTGCCAAACAGCTGAATCCGGATTTAAGAATAGTATCAAAAGGAGTGGAAGAACATACGATCAAAAAACTAAAAATGGCAGGGGCTGCTTCTGTAGTGAGGCCAAACTCTATTGGAGGCATGAGGATGGTATCAGAACTGATCAGGCCGGCAGCTGTAGGCTTTCTAGATAAGATGCTTCGTACACAAAAGGGCAAGTCTTACAGGATTGAGGAGATTGCAATACCCGCAGGCTCAAAATTCATAGGCCAGACCTTGTCTCAAGCAAATTTAGTGAAGGGTACCAGAGTGCTTATAGTTGCAATGAAAGAAAAAGATAAAGATTTTGTATACAATCCTGATGATAAATCCATAATCACAGACGGAACAGTTATCGTAATACTGGGAGAGAGTACGGAAACAAAAAAGGTATGTGAACTGGCCTAGAAACAATAATGAAATTGCCACACATTATCATTCCTGGTTTTTATCTCAATAGGTGACTCTATTTTCACCCTCCTGCAGTTGTCTCTATTTTGGCGACCAGACCTCAATCCGATGCCCCTCGGGATCAGAGAAGTAAAAAACATGAGCGCCCCAGGGATGTTCCTTAACCGGTTCGATGTCCAGGCCATTTTTGCGCAGATATTGCCAGGTTTCTTCGGCGCTTTCAACCTGCAGTGCCAATGTCACACCCACACCCCCACGACTCTTAATGGACGCCCGGCTTTCATCGGCAATACTTATGCGGGCCGTCTCAGTCAACTTAAATTCTATAAACCAGTCTGTATTATGGGTGATTAGCAGTCCTAAACAATCTTTGTAGAAATCAACTGTTTCCTGCCATTTGCTGCAATAAAGGATTGTATTTACATTTTTTGGAAAAAAAGTATCTGACATAAATTCGAAAATTCCTTGTGAAATAACATAGTAAATTACTTTTTAAACATATTGACATTAAAACACAAAGCTACCGGATTTCAACTGTTCTTTTTGAAACTCTGATAACCGACCGAAAATGATTCGGGTAAATTTTGACTAATACGGTGTGAAAGTTACCTTTATATGCTCGTCATTCATTGCTTCAATAGCTCTCTGAATCCTGGACAGTGGATCAATTATTATATATCTGGAAAACGAACTCCTTTTTCGTTTAGGGCTCATCTTGATTCTCTTTAATGGATTCCTTGTTTCCCTGGGATTCATTTCCAGGATTTCTCCTTTGACATTTGCGTTAATATTTGCTGACGAACTTATGCCTGTTATCCTTAAAATCTGCTTGAGGGAATCGTCAGCGTGCAGGTATGCCATCCCCTCGTCAGTAAGGCGGTACTCCGTAATTCCATAATGTGAACATACTTTAAATGTAATATTCCCATCAGAGTTTCTCTCGAAGAATTCCGTTGAGTTTCCTATCATATTCATCAGATCTGATCTTGAGGGATAAGCGCTTTTGATTAATAATCTTATTCTTTCTTTCTCAATTTCATTGTCATTCATGGGGGAGCCATTCTTCTCCCGTCTTTTGATTTTATCTTCTAAAGAAAGGGAATAAGACGGATGGAAATGGTATAAGATCATATTGTTATTTTCATTCATCAATTCGTCCAGGAACTGAATATCAAGTTTTGTTTTAGTTATATAGTTTTCGTCTATCTTCTTTTCTGATTCTTCGTTGTAACCTATTTCGATCCATTTCTCCCGGTGGGGTAAGTATGCCCAGGATTCCTCTATTTGTGAGCCTTCTATGAGCTTCCTCATTTCTAATATTCCTTCTTCTTCGTTCTCATATATTACGGTTTTGTATTGGTTCTTGTTGTTAACTACGAGTTCATTGATAACATTGTATCCTGCATCCTTGTTTGTATCTTCAACGGCTAAAGAAACATGATTAAGGTTGAGAGTGAAAGTAGATATACAAGCCCATAGTAGCACTGTTCGAAATGTGTGATCCGGAATCAGCCCAATAGTCATTTTTAATTATTTGTTGAAATAGTGAAGGTTTATGACGGTACCTTGTATTTGTCTGAGCCTGTTTTGTATAGATCATTACCTTTTGTATCGTTTACGACTATTGCCGGAAAGTCTTCTACCTCCAGCTCGCGAATGGCTTCCGGCCCAAGGTCTTCAAAGGCAATAATCCTGACTCTTTTTATCCTCTTTGCTATCAGTGCTGCTGCACCTCCGACTGCAGCAAGGTAAACAGCCTTGTGTTTCTTCATTGCTTCGATTACTTCATCAGACCTGCCGCCTTTCCCGATTGTACCCTTAAGCCCCATCTTAATAAAAGTTGGAGTATATGTGTCCATCCTGTAGCTTGTTGTCGGGCCTGCAGAGCCAATCTCTTGTCCCGGTCTGGCAGGTGTAGGGCCAACGTAATAAAGCAATTGTCCTTTCAAGTTAAATGGCAGGTCCTTGCCTGACTCAATCATTTCTACAAGCCTTTTGTGGGCGGCATCTCTTGCAGTGTATAATGTCCCGCTAATTCTGACCTTGTCGCCGGCCTCGAGCTTTTCGACATCAGAATCATTTAGTGGTGTTTTCAGATTAATGTATTCTGCCATAAATAGATATTCGTTAGATCACAATAGTTTTGGGCCTGTGTGAATGACACTCTATATTCACTGCAACCGGAAGACTGGCGATATGGCAGGGATAAGTTTCCACGTGTACTGCTAATGCCGTTACCTTTCCCCCAAATCCCTGCGGGCCTATCCCAAGTTTGTTGATTCCGTCCAGTAAATCAGCTTCCAGATTAGCTGTATTGCTGTCGTTATTTTGACTGCCGACAGGTCTCAGGATTGCCTTCTTGGACAATAATGTTGCGTATTCAAAAGTTCCACCGAGTCCAACACCAACAATTATGGGCGGGCACGGATTTGCTCCGGCGTCCTTTACAGTGTTTACCACAAAATCTATCACACCATCACGTCCCTGTGCCGGTGTAAGCATTGCAGTGCGGCTCATGTTTTCGCACCCACCGCCCTTTGCTATGAATGTAATCTTTAACTTGTCACCGGGAACTATATCTGTGTGAATAGCTGCCGGTGTATTGTCACCGGTATTTACCCTGTCCAATGGACTCTTTACAATTGACTTACGTAAATAACCATTTTTGTAACCACGCCTGACGCCTTCGTTGATTGCTTCCTGCAGGCTTTGTCCCTCAATTATGACTTCCTGGCCAATTTCAACGAATACTACTGCAAAACCTGTATCCTGGCAGACCGGGACTTGTTTGTTCCTGCCGATTTCTGCATTTTCCAGTATCTGTGCTATTACTTCTTTGCCCAAAGGTGATTCCTCATTATTCAGGGCATTTTGTAATGAGGCTATGAGGTCATCTCCCAGGTTATAGTTGGCATCAATACAAATCTTCTCAACCGTGTCTATTATTTCTTCCGTATTAATTTGGCGCATGAAGGTCTTAGTGGAGATTACGAAATGAATTAAGATTGCATCTTATTCTTTTTCTGTTCATACATTGATACTTCTGCACGATTTATCAGCCCTTCGACAGAGCATAATTCCTCTGTATCGTAATATGCTGTTCCTATACTCAGTGATAGCTCGTATAGACGATTTTCCTGTTTATTACTGGAATTCAGATCATCCTGTAAACGAGTAATAATAATTTCATTATTAGCATCGAAGGATTCTATTGCAATGGCCGTAAATTCATCTTCAGCATAGCGGCCAACAATATCTGAGTCGCGAAAGATTTCTTTGAGAATGTTGGCTGTTTCTATTAGAGCCAGGTCTCCGGATTGATGGCCGGATTTATCTTTGATCTCTTTAAGGCCATCCAGTTTGATAAAAAAGAGTATCATTCCACGCTTTGCTCTTACCGATAGACTTAACTGCTGCTGGGCGAAAAGCATGAAACCTTTTCTATTGTATAAGTTCGTGAGATCATCAACAAGTGAGAGGGATTGTAATTCTACTCTTCCCTTATGTCTCATAATGGCATATCGTAATATACGTGACAGTGCATGGCCATTCACTTTTCCCTTGACCAGATACTCTTCGGCGCCTTTTTGCAACGCCTTAATGGCCATCGTCTCATCATCCGTAGCCGACATTACCACGACAGGTGTATCCGGTGCCTGCTCACAAACCCTGGTGACTGTCCCCACTCCCTGTTCGTCAGGCAAGGACAGGTCCAGCAGGACAATATCATAATTTTCATTACCAAGCTCCAGTAATGCTTCATTGAGCTGCTGCACATGTGTCAGTTTATAATGGACGTTCTTGATCTCTTCGATTAATTCTCTGATAAGGATAGCGTGGTCCATATCGTCCTCGACATAAAGAACTTTAATAATCTTGTCATCCATTTTGTTTCCTCGTTATCCTCTAATGACCCTTTGACTCTAATATTTACATTTATATTTATTCTGTGAATGGCAGGATGAATTTAAGGTGAGCTATAACTTGTTTGCCTGCCCGACTGGCAGGCGGGCTACTATGCCGAGCAACGTTATTCGGTTTGTGCAGGCTGTTGTGGTTCGGCCTCATCTGTTTGTGTTTCTGCGCCTTCTGAGTCTTCACTTTCATCGCTTACAACAGGTGCAACAGACACTAATTTATCACCTTGCTTCAGTGAAATAAGCCTCACTCCCTGAGTATTGCGGCCAATAGATCTTATGGCTTTAATAGCGGAACGAATTATCATACCATTTGCAGTCATCATCATGAATTCGTCTTCATCACTTACATTTATCAAAGCGACAACCTTACCATTTCTATCTGTTGTCTTTATATTAATAACTCCCTGGCCGCTCCTGCGTTGGACAGAATATTCACTATAATCCGTTCTTTTTCCGAATCCATTCTCGCAGACGGTTAAAAGAGTAGCATTTTTGTCAACTATAACAATGCCCTTAACGGTGTCATCACCTTGTAATGTTATACCTTTGACACCGCGTGTAGCACGTCCCATGCACCGGACGTCATCCTCTGAAAACCGGATGGCCTTTCCATTCTCTGATCCAAGTACAATTTCCTGTCCTCCTTGCGCCAGTTTCACTCCTATAAGTTTATCTCCACTGTCGAGGAGGATTGCGATTATACCGCCTTTCTTAGGGCGGCCAAAGGCGCTGAGGATGGTCTTCTTTATTATCCCGTTCTTTGTTGCCATTACTAAACTTCTATCGTCAAACTTTCGAACTGGGATCATAGATGTAACGTTTTCGTCTTCCTGCAGATTCAGCAGGTTAACTATTGCCCGTCCCTTGGCCACACGGCCAAAGTGTGGAACATCGTAAACCTTCAACCAATACACTTTACCTAAATCTGTAAAGAATAGTATGTAATCGTGTGTTGATGCGATAAAGAGGTTTTCAACAAAATCACCTTCCTTCATTCCGGCGCCGGTGACACCCTTTCCGCCTCTGTTTTGTTTCCGATAAGTACTTAAAGGTAATCTTTTTGTGTATCCCTCATGTGTGATCATCACGGTTACATCTTCCTCAGAAATGAGGTCTTCCATGTCGAAGTCGCTGACATCACCTACAATTTCTGTTTTCCTTTCATCTCCATATTTCTCTTTTGTCTCATGAAGGTCTTCTCGAATAATGTCCAGGACAAGATTTTCATCTGCCAGGATGGCCTTAAATTCCTTAATGTTGTCACAGACCTTTTTATACTCTTCCTCGATCTTGGATTGTTCAAGGTTTGTTAACCTTTGCAGTCTCATCTCAAGGATCGCATTGGCCTGTACATCAGATAAAGAAAATTTAGATACCAGTGAAGTTCTTGCATCATCGACAGTTTTAGATGCCTTTATCAGTTTTATAACTTCGTCAATGTTTGCAAGGGCAATCCTTAATCCCTCCAGGATATGCGCTCTCTCTTCGGCACGTTCTAACAGGAACTGTGTCCGGCGCCTGATCACTTCCTTTCGATGGTCGATATAAGCTGTAATTAACTGTTTCAGGTTTAATGTTTGAGGCCGGTTGTTTACAAGCGCTATCATAATTATGCTGAAAGAGTCCTGCAGTTTCGTATGTTTATATAGTAGATTTAAGACAACATTTTCGTCGTCACCCTTCTTCACAACAATTACAATCCTGCTTCCCTCTCTGTCGCTTTCATTCCTGACATCTGTTATACCCTTTAAAACCTCACTTTTTACTAATTCTGCTATTCTCTCAATTATTCTGTCTCTATTAAGCTGATAGGGTATTTCAGTTACAACTATACTTTTTTTACCACTCTTTGCTGTTTCTATATGTGCCTTTGCCCTCACAGATATAGTGCCCCGGCCGGTTTTGTAGCCGTCGTGTATACCTCTAACACCGCATATTAAAGCTCCTGTCGGAAAATCAGGCCCTTTTATTATTGTCATAAGTTCATCTATGGTGACATCAGGATTATCGATAACCTTTATTATGCCGTCACATACTTCGTTTACATTATGCGGTGGTATACTTGTGGCCATTCCTACAGCGATACCGGAACCGCCATTACATAAAATATTTGGAAACTTTGAGGGAAGTACAACCGGCTCCAGCCGGGTTTCATCATAATTTGGAATGAAATCAACCGTGTTCTGCTTAATATCATCCATCATCTCAGTGGATGCATGGGTCATCCTCGCCTCTGTATATCTCATTGCGGCAGGGGGGTCACCATCGACTGATCCAAAGTTGCCCTGGCCTTTTACAAGGGTGTACCTGAAGCTGAAGTCCTGCGCCATGCGCACGAGTGTTGGATATACTACCTGTTCACCATGAGGATGGTAATTTCCCGTTGTATCGCCACATATCTTTGCGCACTTCCTGTACTTTGATGCGGGTCCCAGGCTTAGATCATTCATTGCAACGAGTATCCTTCTCTGTGATGGCTTAAGACCATCACGTACATCGGGTAATGCCCTGCTCATGATCACACTCATCGCAAAGGTCAGGTACGACTCTTTCATCTCCTCTTCGATAAGGATATCCTTAATATTCTCTTTTTCGTCTATCATTGAAGTTTTTTCCTCTTCGGTTTTTTCGAGCTATCAGACTGTGATAAATACAGTAAACTTAATGGAAGTTAAATCTCTCTTTTTCGGCTTTCACGGTCGTTGATTCGCCGTGCCCGGGGTGTATAATTGTATTTTCGTCCAGCTTAAAAATGCATTGCTTAATCGATTGGAGAAGGCAGTTGTGACTGCCGCCCGGCAAATCGGTCCTGCCATAGCCCCCTGCAAAAAGTGTATCGCCTGAGAATAATATTGGAACGTCTCCATTGCCTGCGGAATCAATATATATTCCTATTCCACCACGGGTGTGGCCGGGGAGGTGCAAAACTCTTAAGGCATACTCACCAAACAAAATCTTGTCGTCATGATTCAGGATTCGGTTTGCAGGTGGAGATGAATATCTTTTGCCACCCAGAAGAGAAAGGTTCTTAAACGGGTCTTCCAGCATCTCTGCATCGTCGCTGTGAATACAGATTTGAATGTCCGGAAACTTTTCCTTTAACTCTTTGTTTCCGCCAATGTGGTCACCATGGCCATGAGTGTTAATCAGAAGTACAGGATGCAGCTTGTTCTCCGCCAGATAATCTAATATTCTGTCTGTATCACCGCCAGGGTCTATAACCATAGCCTCTGAACACTTTGAAGATACTATGTAGCAACAGGCATCCAAAGGCCCAACCTCAAATTTCTGAATATCTAACATAACCTGCGTGCAATTATCGTTTTCGTGAAGATCCACTATTTTTAATATATCGATTTATTATTTGAATAATATCACAGGTTTTTTTCTCTTTATTGAAGCCTATGATTTTTCTTTCCCTTATTACACTTGCAGGAGAATCAGATGCGTGTACTGCGTTTCTAAGTATGTCCAGCCCATAAAACCGCCTGATACTGGAGTACTTTGCTTTTTTCGGGTCAGTGGCGCCCAGAAGTTCCCGGATAGTCTTGATCGTGTTTATACCCTGATATAATAAAGCGAGGCATATAGTATGCTTCCCGTCACTCTTCTTGGTTTCAGCAAATGCTGATGGTGCGGTGCCTGTCATATACTGCAGTATATTGCCGAATTCGCCTTCAACTGTGGGTTCCTTGAGTTGATCTGCCATTTTGTTTAAGATGGTATCGTTCAGTTCAAATGAAAAATCTTTCTGGTTTAATGATGCTCTCAAGTTTTCAACCAGTTTCGGTTTAAACTTATCATCGAAGCTGCTATTGAAGAAGCCTTTCACCGGCCCATAGAATTCTTGTGCCTGTTTAGTGCTCATGTCAAGAAGCTTTGCTCCGACCATATAAAAGCCGGTCCTTGCGATCATATCTATTATATTCCCTGAACGAGGGTCATGCTTTTCAAAAGGTTTCAGGATTATGAGTGAAGTTTCAGGCTTTTTGTTTTTAGGAAATTTTACGGCTTTTTCCAGGATACCTCCATCACTTAATGAATATTTTGCGAATAACTTAAGCTGCTTAATATTAGTGGCTCTGTCTGCAGAGGTAAGGACTGCAGGCTCAAAATAATCAACTTTTCCATCTGCGGATACTATACTGTCACCATAGGTACCCCTGATGGTATTTCCTCTTAACGGGTCAGATGCTGACCCAATCACGTTATTATGGAGAACATCAACCGCATTCTTGCCTTCAAAGAGGAGGAGCATGGCACGGTTTGCCATACCAAGCTTATTCTTCTTTCTCAGCATGCTGTTTACATAATCTGTCATTGCCTTTTTCCACACGGCTTTCATCTTCTGCGTCTCGATAGTTTTTATATATTCATCCAGGAACTTGTCGCTGGGAGTGTACATTCTCGCGCCCACAAGCTCCAGGTCAGATAAAGATAAAAGCCTGCTGATTATACCTCCCGTTCTGCTCTTTAATAAGCTATACGGTGTTATTAATGCGTAAGTTAACTCCATTTTCATTTTTACCAATACCTTCCTTAAATTTATTTTATCGGGATTTCAAAATTACCTTAAAATGTGTGATTAAAAGCAGGGGCGTTTGAAGGATGAATGCCGAAGCCACCTGACTGTAAACATACAACTTTTTTGCTGCTAATACCTGAGTCCAACATTTATACGCTTTGTGAGACCAGGCTGTCTTCTCCAACAAGATTCTTTATTTCACTTAGTACACTTTCGTTTAAAGAGACAGAAAACCTGTCGGATGTCTTGATCGTTACCGCTTTTTCACCCGGTATTTCAAACTTTATTAATACAGGAGAAGATCCTTTATTTGCTGACAGAATCTCCTTTAAACGGGCGAGAATTTCATCGTTAATCTGCGAATATTCGAGGCGTATTATAGCATTCCTGGGTGATTTTTTCTCTACTATTTTTTCCATATCTTCCGGAGTGATTATTTCTGTAACCCTGATAGACGGCTCGGTATCTCTAAAACTGACTTTTCCCTTAATAAAAACCACTTCATCGGGATGAAGCAGGTCATTGAGGACTGTCAGCTTTTTCTCGAATATTACGCACTTTGCTATTCCATCCAGGTCTTCGATTGTAAAATATGCAATCGGTTTGCCTTTTTTTGTGGTTGTGCGGTTAATGCTGTCAATTATTCCGCCAATCAAGACTTCAGCATCTTCAAGTTTCTCCGGTAGATCTCCGATTGAAGCATCTGAATATTGCTCTATTGCCTCTTTGTACCTTTTTAATGGGTGAGAACTGACATAGAGCCCCAATGCCTCCTTTTCTGCCTTAAGCAGCTGCTTCTCAGACCACTTTTCAGTCTCGGGTAATTGTTGATGAGAATTTGAATTTGTTGTATTGTCCTGTGCGCCAAACAGGTTCATCTGCCCCATGCGGCGGTCTCTGTTTGATTTAGCTCCGATTTGCAGCAGTATATCTATTCCTTCAAAGAATTGAGCCCTGTATCCAGGCAAGGAGTCAAAGCAACCTGATTTTATAAGGCTCTCCATCACCTGCTTATTCACCAGGCGCAGGTCTACACGTTCACAGAAGTCAAATGCTGAAGTAAATTCACCCTCACTCTTTCTTGACGCAATGATAGACTCTATTGCCTTCTCACCTACATTCTTTATTGCCCCAAGGCCAAACCTTACTTTCTTATCTGATACTATTGTAAAGTCTGAAAAGCTTTCGTTTACGCACGGCGGTAATAATTCAATACCCATTCTGTTGCATTCATGCATATAGTCTACAATCTTTGCGTTGTTTTGTTTCTCACACGTCATCTGAGCTGACATGTACTGCGTAGGATAGTTTGCTTTTAAATAAGCAGTCTGATAGCAGACCATGGCATAAGCGGCAGAGTGAGATTTATTAAATCCATAGCCTGCGAAGTGTTCCATCAGTTCGAAGATCTTTTTGGCAGTATTTCTTGGAATGTCGTTCTTCACAGACCCCTCAATAAATTGGTCTTTGAATTTTGCCATAACCTCCGGCTTCTTCTTTCCCATAGCCTTCCTTAAGTTATCGGCTTCATTCAGGGTAAAGCCTCCCAGCCTGTTGGCGATGCGCATTACCTGTTCCTGGTATACCATCAATCCATATGTTTCCTTGAGTAATGGTTCGAGTTTTGGATGAAGATAGGAAACTTCTTCTTTGCCGTGCCTGCAGTTTATAAATGTGTCTACCATTCCACTCTGCAATGGCCCCGGTCTGTATAATGCTACCAGGGGTAATATATATTCAAATTTGTCAGGTTTGAGCTTTACCAGCAGATCCCTGAAGCCTCTGCTTGTCTCTACCTGGAAGACACCTTTAACGTCGCCTCTTGACAACAATTCATAAGTCTTCTTGTCATCCAGCGGGATATTGTCGATATCGATCTCCTTGCCTGTTGTTGCTTTTATCAATTGCCTTGCCTTGTCAATAACAGTGAACTTCCTCACACCAAGGAAATCAGCCTTTAACAGGCCGATCTTCACAACAAGGGTTTCGCCGTCGTATTGTGTAATTACGATATCCTTGTTCTTTGCCAGCGGGATGTAGTTGGTTAATGGTTCATCGGAGACGACCACGCCTGCCGCGTGTGTAGATGCGTGTCTGCGCAGCCCTTCGAGCTTTGAAGAAATATTGAAGAGCTCCTGGATCTGCTTCTCGTTCTTATGCATGGCCTGTAATTCAGGTTCCTGCTCAAGAGCGTCCTTTAATGTAATGCCCAGAGTAGGGGGGATCAATTTTGCAACTTTGTTAACGACAGGTAATGGTATGTCCATTACTCTGCCGACATCCCTGACAACCGCCTTGGCCTTCATAGTACCGAAGGTGATAATCTGAGCTACATTGTTGTCACCTCCATATCGGTTTCGTACATATTGAATTATCTTGTCTCTGCCCTCGGCACAGAAATCAATATCAAGATCAGGCATGGAAAGCCTTTCGGAATTCAGGAATCTTTCAAACAGTAAATCATACTTTATAGGGTCGATGTTAGTGATTCCGAGTAAATAGGCTACGAGACTGCCAGCGCCAGAACCACGTGCAATTGCAGGTATATGCTCTTTTCTTGCAAAATCAATGAAGTCCCATACGATCAGAAAATAGTCAACAAAATTAGTCTCTTCTATTACTCTCAGTTCATGGTCTAATCTCTCGTTTATTACATCATCAAGCTTTTTGTATATTTCTAATGCACCGTGTTTGCAGAGCTCTCTCAGGAGTTGTTTATGGGTCATACCCGGTTTGTAACATATAGTATCTTCCTTCGGGTGAAACCTGGGAAGGTGCATTGTGTCAAGGTCCAGCTCAACGCTGCATCTATCGGAGATTAATGATGTATTCATTAATGCATCGGGCATATCTTTAAAGACGGCTTCCATTTCTTCCTGAGACTTGAAGTAGAATTCATTTGTGCTCATGCGCATTCTCTTGGTGTCATTTATTAACTTTCCCGTGTTTATGCACAGGAGGGCATCATGGGCATAATAATCATCAGGATCTATATAGTGTATGTCATTTGTAGCTACAGTTTTCAATCCCAGCTCCTGACTGATTCTTACTGCCATATTCACCAACTCATCCTGCCGTTCAATCTTATTGTCCTGCAGTTCCAGATAGAAGTTGTCAGTACCGAAGATGTCTTTGTATTGAGCAGCAGAATTCAGGGCCTTGTCATAATCATTATTCAACAGGTTTTGATTTATTTCTGACTTCATACATCCACTCAGAGCGATTATTCCTTTTGAATACTCATTTAATAACTCTTTGTCTATTCTGGGTTTATAATAAAAGCCTTCCAGGTATGCAGATGAGGCCAGTTTTAGCAGGTTTCTATATCCTTCATTGTTTTCTGCTAAAAGAGTTAAGTGGTATATGCGTTGTTTTCCATCTTTACCGGCTTCTTTTGTAAACCTGCTTTCCTGGGAGACATATGATTCAAAACCAAGTATAGGTTTTATATCATTCTGCCTTGCATATTCGTAAAACCCGATTGCTCCAAACATGTTGCCATGGTCTGTCAGCGCCAGGCTTTTCATATTTAAAGCCTTAGTTTTGTCAACAAGGTCATTAATCCTGCATGCGCCGTCTAGCAGGCTGTAATCGCTATGAACATGTAAATGGACAAAATCATTTTTCATATTTATTTCATATCCAGTTCTTTGATCTTTTGTTGCAGGCTTTGCCTGTGCATACCAAGAGCTTCAGCCGTTTTGCTTATATTACCATTGTTTTCTTCCAGTTTCCTGCTTACAAAGTCCCTTTCGAAGGCTTCCACAGCTATTTTCTTTGCGTCCCTGAAAGGTAAATTGTAATCTAAGTTATTATAACTATTTGAATTTCTAATTTCTTCAGGAAAATCATCAACTCCAAGAGTTTCTGCGCCAGCCATTACTACTGCGCTTTCTATCACATTCTGCAACTCTCTGACATTTCCAGGCCAATAATATTTAGTAAAGAGTTTTATTGCCTCACTTGATATGGATTTTACGCGTTTTTTGTGTTTCTTGGTGAAGTATTTTATGAAATTTTCTGTCAGTATTATAATGTCTTCTTTGCGATTTCTCAATGGTGGAAGTAAGATTTCAACAACCTTCAGCCTGTAGTACAGATCGTCTCTGAAATTATCATCTTTAATTTCTTTAAGTAAATCTTTATGAGTTGCGCTTATCAGTCTGACATCAACACGAAGAGTTTCAGTACCTCCTAATCTTTCGAAACTCTGTTCCTGTAGAACCCGTAATACTTTCGATTGTGTATTTGGACTCATATCTCCAATTTCATCAAGAAATATAGTACCCTTATCAGCCAGCTCAAATTTGCCCAGACGCCTTTCTGTGGCACCAGTGAAGGCGCCTTTTTCATGCCCGAATAATTCACTTTCGATTAATGTCTCCGGCAAGGCTGCGCAATTCATAACTATCATGGGATTATCTTTGCGAGTACTTTTTTTATGGATTTCTTTAGCCACCAGTTCTTTTCCACTTCCACTTTCACCCTGAATTAATACTGTTACGTCAGATGGCCCTACTTTTTCTATCTTATTAAAGACGTGTTTCATTACCTGGCTTTTGGCCAATATTTCTCCCATCGATTCCAGTCTGTCAATCTCGGAGCGCAGCCTGGCATTTTCTTCCTCAAGAGAGAGTTTTTCGAAGGCATGTTGGGCAATTAGCCTGAGTTCATCTATTTCGTATGGTTTGGCAATATAATCGTATGCTCCCTTTTTCATGGCATCCACGGCTACTCTTTCAGACCCATAAGCAGTTACTATCACTATCATTGGGGGGTCTTCATGTTGGTTTATTTCCTCTAATACCTGAATTCCGTTAACCTTTGGCATGTTTATATCGAGAAAGACCAGAGCCGGTTTCTTCGTCTTTATGACCTCCGAGGCGGAAATACCATCACTGGACTCAATGACTTTGTAACCATCTTTTTCTAAAGCCATTTTCATCCCAAACCTTGCCGCCTTTTCATCATCTACTATTAATATTAATTTTTTCATGGTATACAGAATTGTTTAAATATTACTTACCAAGACACCTTCAGAAGATGGAATATTAACTATAAATTTTGTTTTAGAATCCTCACTTTCCACATGTATCAAACCTTTTACTTCTTCCAGTTTCTTTTTAACAATAGCCAGCCCAAGGCCTGTACCCATTTGCTTAGTTGTATAGAATGGTTCGAAAATCTTTGCTATATCTTCCTGAGAGATGCTTGGTCCGCTATTTTCAAAAACAGCTCTGATATAATCATCCTTTTGTTCATAGGTGATTGAGATTGTTAAATTTCCTCCCTCTGACATGGCTTGTATGGCATTATGAATAATATTAAAGAATACTTCCGTCAATGATCCTTCATCTGCCAGAATTGAAGGCAGGTCATTTGGTACATCCAGGTGTATGTCGATGTTATTCATTTTTGCTTCATGCCTTAAAACGACCAGGACCTTATTGATTAAATCACTAATCTTAACGTTTGTTTTGCTGTCTCCCTGTGGTTTAGCAAATACTAAAAGCTGGTTTACAACTTTTGTCAAACGATCTATTTCTTCTACAATTATTGAAAGGCTTTTCTGTGTCCTGGTCTTATTTTTAGAATCTTCCTTTAGAACCTGGACTATGGCCTTAATCGAACTCAAGGGGTTCTTTACCTCGTGTGCGACGCTGGTGGATAATCTGCCCAGGCTGGATAATTTCTCATTTTCATACATTTTTCTTTCCAGCTGCAGTTTTTCCTGTATCAACTCGGCTTTTGCCATTGCTGAACTTATCTGATTTGCAATAATCATCAACTGTTCAATGCTGTCGGTTGGTAACCGCATCCTCCTTCTGGGTTTGCCAAGGGTTAACAAGCCTGTCAGCTTTCTGTCTTTAAAGATCGGAAACACAAAGTACATCTCTAATCGTTTCATCTCATTTATTATAGAAGCGTCAGTGATTTCGTGCCTGTCCAGAACTACAATTTCACCTTTATCAAAATATTTGATTGTGTTTGATATATCATCTCTGGCTACAAGCGTGTTTTCGCCGCCTCCGACAACTTGCGTGCTTCCGCCTTTGAATAGAATCAGGTTAACGTCTTCGATAGCAGTTGCCTTTTCGATGGATTCTACAACATTTTCCAGTAAAAGCGACAGGTCAATTAATAAGTCTGTACTAATCTGGTGGCTTAAATCATTTAAAAGATACTCACTGTCCGCAATCTTCTTAAAGAACAATCTTCTGATTAAACCCTGGATATTCTCTTTCAGTTTTGGAAACCAGTATACGAGTGCAATAATTAATACTGCTTCTAAAACCTTTGCATTTACTGAATAATTAAATTCGAGATATTTACCTAATTGCCTTATTCCAAAATAATAGAAACATATAACCAGTATTGCCAGGAACGAATAGAAAACACTTCGCCTGAGAACAAATTCCATGTAATTGTAACGATATACATAATAAGAAAATATAATACTGGGAAAGATGGATGAAAGCATAGTCGCCAGTACCATATATTCACCGACATAAGGGAGGGTCCTTCCTTCAAGAAGGACGGTAAATGCAACCAGGAACGTGATAAATATGAGGATCCAGAAGATAGAGAAGTGGAATTTCTGTTCCTCTACTTCTTCCACTTTAGCAGAAAGTATGCGGGAAATAACGGCAGATGCAAATATAGAAAACAGCAGCCATATGATAAAAGGTTTTACAAAAGGTGACACACTCGTCAGGACATGAGCTTCTTCAAAGGATATTATCCTGACTGCCGTAAGCGTAAGTGGAATGACCGGAAGGTAAATTATGGTAATTATGATTACCATAGTCTTCTTCTTGATCTTCCGGCCGCTTTCTAAAAGAAATAATATAGCAGTGTGCAAAAGTAAACTTGGCATTACGCCCATTCCCATGTATGCAAAATCACTTGATAGCTGATTAATAATAGGAATGTTTTTTCCAAAGAGCATTATGCTGAAAAGCGAAATAGCATTACCATAATGCCATGCTGCCACACTGATCACGAGGAATAAAAAGACAAGCTCACTTCCTTTCTTATTTTTCCTCTGGACTATAAAAATTGAAAGTACTGTGTGAAGGATTGAACCAAGAATGAAGCCTATTAGTGCTACTATTTCGATAAAAGTCATAGCTTAAAATGTATAGGATTTTCCTTATATTATTAACAACTAAATTCACTGTCAACAGTAAAAAGAGACGTATATATGTGGAGTATTTTGCTTATATCATATATATAGATAATCATTTGTCTTACAAACATGACATACTGTTTTTGTGTTATTATTGCGCCCGAGGACCTCTTTGCGTGCCGCTATATATTTCTGATTGTTCCATATATTTTTAAAAGAATCTTCCTTAATATTGCCAAAAGAATATGTTTCACTATAAACGGAACAACATGGTAAAATGCAACCATCCCAGTTGATTACGGTTTCTTTCCACAACAGATCACAATTAAATCTATTCTTTGGTTTCTTTTCTGTCATATTAAAAGTGTTATATTCCGGGTTATCAGGCAGCCATTTTGAATCACGCTCAAGAGATTTTTCAGCGGTTTCAAATATTTCTTTGCCCATATCGGTACGTATCTTATTGATAGTCAGCTTAATGCCTATCTCCTTTGCCATTAACTTTGCAGTATTAATTTCGTGTTCATTGTGGCTGAAGACATGGAAAAGCCATATTATCTCAGTGTAGTTATTTCTTAATTGTCTCTTTTTTTTGAGTAAAAGTTTCATATTTGACATAACTCTGTTAAAATCACCATCAATATGATATTTAGGATAGGTCGAATTGCTTGCGCCATCGCAGGAAATGTATATTTTCTGTAAATTGGCATTGATTAAGGCTTCGGCCTGAGCATCTTCAATAGGAAAACTCAGATTTGTACTTATTTTAACAGCTATACGATGCTTATTAGCATATTCTGCCATTTTTATAAGTTCTTTGTTGAGCAGAGGCTCTCCCCAATTGTATAGCCTGATTAAGAGCAGGTTTTTCCCAATTTCATCTATAATCTTTTTGAAATCTGAGAATGATAGCAGGCCCTTACTGGCAGAGGCATCTTTCTGTCCCGTGGGGCAGAGTGGGCAGTGAAGATTGCAGATATTGCCTGATTCTATCGTAATCTTGGCCGGAAAGTAATAAAGGTGTGTAGAACCTAATATGAACTGAATCTTTTCCATAATAAGGTTGTATAATTTTCTTGTGCTGTAGATACGAAGATGTTTCCAGAAGTCTTTTAACATTTTGTCTCAGATATATGTTATGAGTTGATGGCTAAGCGTTATCGTTTATGCTTGGTGTGTATTTTCAAATACCTCAAAATGAGGATATTTAAGATTATATTATAAATTATCGGTAATATCAAACTAATCGTTATTTGAAAGCACAAATAAAAGTGCTTGATTTTATTCTAGCAATGTACATGCATTACGATTATATTATCGCGTTTATTAAATGTGGATTCTTGGAAATCAGTCATACAGTGTGAAGGGATAGTTTATGATAATTTTAGGAGTAACACATCCTATTTCGTGGAACAATGGGGCATGCATCCTTGTAGATGGTAAGTTGATTGCCATGGTGGAGGAGGAGCGGTTCAGTAGATTTAAGCATGCGCCCAGGGTGTCTGCTGACATGTCTATAGAATTTTGTCTCAAGAGAGCCGGGGTGACACTGGATGACGTTGATTATATTGCCATAGGATGGGAATCTGCTAAACGTCAGAAGAAGAAGAAGAGGTATCCCTGGGACTTCCTCCTGAGACAGCTGCCATTCAGACATGAGGAAGAGAAGATGAGGTTTGTAAATCATCATGTTGCTCATGCATTAAGCTCTTATTTTGTTTCAGGATATGATCATTCAAATATCGTATCACTTGATGGCTATGGCGGTAGTGAATCCGGTATCCTGGCAATTGGAGAGGGTGACGAACTCAGGGTAGTTAAGTCGATACCCAACAGAAACAGTTGGGGACACCTGTACGGTGAAATTACAAGGATGTTGGGTTTTAAATCTCATAGCGATGAAGGAAAGGTTATGGGCCTGGCCGCCTATGGACAGCCGATTGAAAATGAATATAATTTTATTGACTGGGACAGGGATATACCGGTGATCGATAAGAAAGGTTTTAAGAAATACCTTTCCGGTCTCACGCAAAGGAAAAATGGGGAAGAATTAAACCAGCATCACAAAGACCTGGCCGCAACCGTACAGCATACACTTGAAAGAGCTACACTCCAGATGAGTTCTTATCTCCACAATATAACGGGTTATAAAAATCTGTGTGTATCCGGCGGATGTGCCTTAAACTGTTCAATGAATGGTGTGCTCTTAAGATCAGACCATGTTGATAATATATTTGTTCAACCTGCAGCTCATGATATAGGCACGGCATTAGGGGCCGCCGTAAGTGTTTACAAAGATGTTGTGGGGCACAGGCCTGATATTGTCCTTGAACATCCATATTATGGGCCTGATTACACCAATGAGGAAGTTGAATTTGAATTAAAGAAGTATAAGCTGAATAATTTCAAGCGTTGTAGTGATATTGCTAAAGAGACTGCTACATTGATTGCGGACAACAAAACAGTTGGCTGGTTTCAGGGCAGGATGGAATTCGGCCCCAGGGCGCTTGGAGGTAGAAGCATACTTGGCAATCCGAAAAATAAGGATATGAAGGATATTGTAAACAAAAGCATAAAGGGAAGGGAGCCATGGAGACCATTCGCACCATCATTCCTGGCAGAGGATGCTGCTGATTATGTAAAACAGCCTTACAAATCCCCGTTCATGATAATTGCCTTTCAGGCTATTGAGGAGAAGGTTTCTGAGATATCGTCAGCTGCACATGTAGACAACACGGTAAGGGTGCAGACGGTCAGGAAAGAGATTTTTCCCCGATACTGGGAATTAATCAATGAATTCAAAAAGATAACCGGAGTACCGGCCCTTCTCAACACCAGCTTTAACGTAGCAGGCCAGCCCATTGTCTGCACACCCCGCGATGCAATAATGACCTTTTTCGGTTGCGGCCTCGATTATCTTGCGATTGAAGACTATCTTGTGTGGAAGTGATAGAATTACTTCTAACAACTTATTATGAGAAAATACTTACTGGTACATGTCTTAATCATATCATCTGTACTTCTTTCAGCCTCTGTAGTACTGGCCAAAGAAGAGCCGGCTATAACCCTGCGTTCATCTTACATGGATTTATCTCTTCCTCAGGTGCAATCAATGCATAATATTTCTATACGCAAAAAGGATGAGTGGGGATTTTATGGGCACAGCACAATCCGCCACAATTATGAGAAGAGGTCTATAAATGGAGACGGTGTGGTAATAGACCATGCCACCGGCCTTATGTGGCATCCGTCAGGTTCGAGTGATTATATGAGGTGGAACAATACAAATAATTGGATTAGAAGTCTGAACTATAAAGAATATGCAGGTTATAAAGACTGGCGATTGCCGACTCTGGACGAGGCAGTATCACTGCTTGAGCCTAGCAGGATGAATGGTGGCCCATACATAGACCCTGTGTTTAATGGTGAACAGTGGGGGATCTGGACCGGTGACATACATGGTTCGAGAGGGGTGTGGAGTGTCTATTTCAGCCTTGGTAATGTACGTTGGAATGTTAAGAACCGCTATGTCCGTCCGGTTCGTTCACTCAGATGATACAAATTGGTGATTCTTGCTTCATGCCATAGTTAACATCAAAACGCATCTCACTACCAGAAATTATATTGATTTTATAATAAGCAATGTCCCGGATACAAAAAGGAATAAGGCGAATATCTTGGAGTATTTCTCGTTATCTATATTTGTGTAAAGATACTTTTCTGTTAATAGAAAAATAATCACTCCAACAATTAGATATATAGCATTACTAAAAGAGATATTCATACTTCCAGTCTCAAAACCGGGAATGGTAATAATACCTATGGCAGCTAGGGATATGGTTAATATCTGAAAAAGTGCAAATGTTCCATAAGAAACCCCGACAGTAACTCTAGTTGTATCTTTAGGATAGCCTTTCTCATGAACTATTGCCGTCAGCAATGAGCCGCCGAGATTTGTCAACCCGTGAATAATTCCCATCACAATAAAATATACCTTTTCATATTTCACAAATGTAGTTAACATTTGCTCTATATTCTTTGAATAACTCTTTATGGCAACGAATAACATGAATATGCCTACAAAAATACCTATACCGGCATTCTTGAATTTAGCTTCCAGAAATAGTACCAAGGCCAGGAATACGATAATAAATGGTATGGTTATCAGAAGTATCCTTTTATAAAAGCCGGTATCTATATATTTGTAATGTTTGATTACTTGAAAAAGATTAATAGCGATTGATATCGGCAGGACGATTGGAAGCACAAGAGTGAGTTTCTCATATTGTAAAAGGAGTAAAGGCGCACCAAACAGTAAAACTCCTACTCCGAAAACTGATTGTACAGTTGCTGTTGCGATAATTACTATCAAAGTATATATTGAGATGTCTAGCGGCATAGAAAATATCCTTGCATGTTAGCCTCCGTTCATCATATATTTTTCATTAATAAGTATTATCCCTGCCATAACCAATCCCATTATGGCGATCTTAATTAATATCTTTAGTAATTTTATGAATCTAGTTCCCATTTTATTTTGATAAAAGTTCTTCGTAAACTCTCTCAACTTTTTCTGCCATGGATTCCTGAGAAAATACATCTTGAGCTTTTTTCAGTGACGCGTCGGCCATTCTCTTCCTCAGTTCAATGTCATTAGCTAGTTTTACAGTGGCCGCTGCCAGATTTTCCGGTGTATCGTTAATGACAAATCCTGTAACGTTATTATCAACTATTGTAGATAACATTCCTCTGTCAGCGGCAATTACAGGCTTTCCCATTGCCATGACCTCTCTGACAGCACGGGAGGAACCATCTGTGCCGGGCATCAGGAATATATTGAAATCCATACATGAGACGGTCTCTACATAATCACCTGTCCGGTAACCTGTATGGACTACGACGTCTTCCAGTCCCATAGTCCTGGTAGGTTCTGTCAATAGTTGTTTTTCCTTAGTCCCTCGACCTATAACCAGTAACTTTAATCTTGGGACTTCTTTAGACGCGATCTTAATTGCTTCCAGGAGTATGTGAAACCTTCGATGGGTCTGTATTCTGGCGATAATACCGACTACTATATCGTCTTCCTTCATTCCAAATTTCTGCCTGTGGGTGAGAGGCCCATCTCCAGGGTTGAAACGGTGACAGTCAATAGAAGCATTGATCATAATTGTCTTATCTTCGCTTAGTCCGAAGTTTTTTATATCCGCCACCCTTGCCTCTTCTGAGACTTCAATTAATCTGTCAGTGAGTCCGGATATACATTTTCTATTCCTCAGGGTTTTTTTCAACGCAACCCCGTCATGATTTGTGCGTACAACAGGCAATCTCCTCCCGGTACGTCTGGCGGCCATTCCACCAACTAAATGGTCCTGATTTCGATGAACGTGGACTATATCATATGCCTCATCTTTCATAAAAACCGAAAGATTCTTGATGTCAGAGATGTACTTGAAAAGACTGAAGTGCTTGCTTAAATGAAACCTGGTGACCGGCACGAGTCCTCGTTCGTATGTGCTCTTTTCAACTGATTCTGAATCCGGTGGGAAAGGGTAATCATCCATTGCCTTGCCGCATGCAAGGGTAACGTCATGTCCGCGTTTCTTTAATTCTACACAAAGGTTTAGCGCCGGTTCTGCCGGGCCTGTCCATTTCCAATCACTGAATAGGTGGAGTATTTTCATTTATTAATCAACCCGCAAGAATGCTTGTCTGGCAGGGAATTCTCTGAACACTGAGGATGAGACGAAAGATAAATTATGCAAATTATCATTTGTGCTTATTCGTGTCAATATGTGGTTTATTCTTAATACGTAATTCCCACAATTTCGCATATTTCATGAAGACATAGAATGAAGTAGTGGTTGCAGCCACTAAACCCGGTACTCCATCCAGAAATCCACGTTTGAAGAAGTATCCTTTGATAAATCTGAAAAGTGGTCTAAAAATGAGTTGAAAGGTGAGAAGCCTTACACCTTCTTTGTTCATTTCTACAGCACTCATGTCTGTATATTTGTCGATAGTTTCAAGCTGGTGTGAAAGATTTCTGTATGTATAGTGAAGGCAATCATTCTTCAGATATTTTGCCTTTCCGTTTAACTCCAGTGTTGCATGTGGTTCTTTTACCCACTTACCCTTATCTTTCTTATAGAGAAGGAGGTCGTACGCAGGATACCATTCTCCATGATTAATCCATTCTCCAAGATAACGCGTTCTGCGCGGGAAGTAAAAACCGTCCCAGCTATTTGAATTATTATTTAAATGTGATTGGATTTCTTCATAAAGTTCAGGAGAGATTAGCTCATCTGCATCTGTAAAGAGAATCCATTCATATTTGGCAAGGCTGGCAATATAATTAGACTGGTCCTGGAACCCCGGCCATTTTCTCTGGTAAACTCTGTCTGTGTATTTACGGCATATGTCAACCGTTTTGTCAGTACTGTAAGAGTCAACAACGATGACCTCATCAGCCCACTTAACATTCTCCATACAGTCCTGAATCAAATCTTCATTGTTAAACGTCATTACACATGCTGAAACTCTGGCTTTGGCCATTATGATACTCCCTGGTGCCAATTATAACTATATATTCTGAAATTCAGTGATTAAGCTGGCAACAGTTTCTACCTCTTCTGTTGTCAGTTCCGGGTAAATGGGTAAAGACAATATTTCTTCGGCGTTCCTCTCACTTATGGGAAAATCTCCTGCTTTATGCTCAAGTTCTTTATAAGCTTCCTGCAGATGGATTGGAATGGGATAGTGTATTTGTGTGCCAACTCCTCGTTCCTGTAGATAATCTTTTAAATCATTTCTTTTGTTTACCCTGATTACGAAAAGGTGATATACGTGTTTTGCCCATTGCCTTTCGCATGGGAGTTGTACATTTGAATTATAGAGTAGTTGCCGGTATTGTGTGGCTATTTCTCTTCGTCTGTCTGTCCATTCATCTAAGTACCTTAATTTAACTCGAAGTACAGCGGCCTGAATCTCATCAAGTCGAGAATTAAACCCCTCAATTTTTGACGTGAACTTTTCCACTTCTCCATAATTTCTGAGCATAATCAGTTTTTTATATAATTCTTCATTGTTCGTAACTACCATCCCGCCATCACCGTATGCTCCCAGGTTTTTTGTTGGATAGAAACTAAAACAGCCCATATCTCCGATAGTTCCTGCATTGTTATCATTATATTTTGCACTATGGGCCTGACATGCGTCTTCAATGACTCTTAAATTATGCGCTTCTGCCAATTTCATTACTTGCTCCATTTCCGTGGTGTGACCATAAAGATGTACAGGCAGAATAGCTCTTGTTTTATCTGTAATCTTTTCCTCTACTTTTTTCAAATCCATAGTGTAGGTATCTGGCGTGATATCAACAAATACAGGTTTGGCCCCGGCAAATGATATGGCTGAGATAGTCGGAACTGCCGTATTTGGAACAGTAATTACTTCATCTCCGGGTCCGATATCACAAGCTTTTAAAGAAAGATGCAAAGCTTCCGTACCTGAACCCACTCCTACGGCAAATCCAGCCCCAATGAAATCTGCAAATTCATCTTCAAACAGTTTGACATTTTCACCCAGGACAAAGGATCCACTTTCGAAAACGTTCGTAAGGGCGTTATCCAGTTCCTCTTTCAGGTGCTCATACTGCCTTTTAAGGTCAAAAACTGGAATTTTCATGTTACCAATAATGCTCTCTGTATTTCTCATAGTAATCAAATGACGATTGAAGTCCTTCTTCTAACGAAACCTTTGGTTTCCATTCAACGGAACTCTTAATCTTTTCGAAATTTGCAACGTAATCTCCAATTTCTATCTTTTTAAGGTCATCCTTGAATGGTATCAGTTCGTAGTTGCCCTTACCATAAACATCTATCATTGTCTCTACCAAATCTATCAGGTTTTTCGGAATGCCACCAAGGTTAAATACTTCGCCGTTGGTCTTCTCATTACACGCTACCAGTAACAATGCCTCAATAACATCATCAACATAATTGATGTCTCTAATCTGTTTGCCGTCGCCGTATAGCTTTATTGTCTGTTCCTCTATTAATTGCCTTATAAACCAGTTAATTATTCCCTGCTTGTGATGTCTCATCTGGTGTCTGGGCCCATAAGTATTCGTTAACCTGAGAGAAACAGATCTTATACCATAAATGTTGTTGTACAGGATGTGATATGATTCTCCTGCAATATTATTTATTCCGTTAACATCTGTTGGGTGCATCAGGTGCTTTTCATCTACAGGCAGCTGGTCTGCTTTTCCATATTGTCCTCTCGTGCCGGCGAAAATAATTTTGACGTCCATGTTGTTTTTGCGGCAAGACTCCAGGATTGATAACTGGCTCATGCAATTAATTTCCAAATCAGTAAACGGGTCATTCATGCTGTCTATATGGCTTAATGTCCCTGCAAGATTGAAGATTAAATCCTTATCCTTTACAAGATAGTCCATACTATGCTTATCTCTGACATCGGCGATGTTTACCTTTACTCTGTCCTCAATGCCATTAATATTAAAATTATTTCCTCCGTATTCCGGTATCAGGGAGTCGATAAGATATATATCTGCTCCTAACTCCACAAGCCGGTGAGCCAGTGTACTTCCTATGAAACCCAGGCCCCCGGTTATCAATATTTTTTTGTTTTTGAAATAATTTTCCATTTTACTTTTCAGCAACAATAATCAATGTGTTTCCACCAGAAAAATATCTTTCCGGAAGATTTAATATAACTAATCACATAATAAATACCATGGAATCACTCTTTTACATGTATTATGTAGGTATTATTCATAGTTGTTTCATGCTTATTGAGCTTTATCAATAACTGGGTACATAACTCCTAATATTAAATATTGTCAAGTAAAATTCCAATTCTTGAATAGACAATAACTTTATTTAATATAAGTATTTCAAATATATAACTTGAATTATTTAATAATCTGAATCATAATAATAAATAGCAAAATTTTCAATCAATTTACCTATAAATGAAACTATATTCAGATACAATTAAGGAAGTTTCTGTTAAGAAAAGAGTTTCTGTGGGTGATTTCAAAATCAGCACGGAAGAAAGGGCTGTCATTAATGAAGTATTGGATGCTGGAAGGATTTCAGAGTGGAAGAAAGTTGATGAGTTTGAAAGACTATTTGCTGATTACATAAATACGAAATATTGCGTAGCTGTTCACTCCGGTACATCTGCCTTAATAGTAGGGCTGTCAGCATTAATATATGACTCTCGATTTTCAAAAATTAAAAAGGGTAGTAAGGTAATAACAACACCATTGACCTATGTTGCGACAATAAATGCTATTGTATTAACAGGCCTGGAACCGGTTTTTATAGATGTTGACCCATATAGTTTTTCAATATTACCTCAAAAGATAGAAGAACATCTGGAAAGCGTAAATGATCCGGAAAATTATTCTATTGTATTACCCGTACATCTTATGGGTTATCCCTGTGATATGGATGAAATAAATAGAATTGCCAGGAAATATGATTTAGTTGTCCTTGAAGATTCTGCTCAAGCTCATGGTTCCCAATATAAAAGGCAGAGAACTGGGTCTTTATCCTTACTTTCTATTTTTTCCTTTTATATAGCACATAATATACAGGCAGGAGAGATGGGAGCAGTAGTGACAGATGATGAAAAACTAATAAACCTGATGAGAAAATTAAAGGCTAATGGGAGAGTATGTGACTGTTCTGTTTGCACGAGGCCAAATGGTTATTGCCCTTACTTTCCCCAAGATGAAGATTTTGACCCGCGTTTCGTTCATGATGTTATAGGTTATAATTTCAAAGTAATGGAGTTTGAGGCCGCACTGGGAGTGAGCCAATTGAAAAAAGCAGATCTTATATTTGTTAAAAGACAAAATAATGTACGTTTTATTAATGAACATTTAGATAAATATTCAGATGATTTGCAATTACCGGCATTCTCAGAAAACGTAAGCTATCTGGCTTATCCTATTGTAATAAAGGAACATAGCAAATTTACCAGAAAGTATTTGCGGGAAGAGCTGGAGAGGAATGGTATTGAGAGCAGGCCTCTCTTTGGGTGTGCCCCCACTCAACAGCCGGCATATAATTATCTTAAGGGGGATTATGAGGGTAAAATACCAAATGCAGAATATGCCGGTAAGAATGCCTTTTACATTGGTTGTCATCAGTATCTTCACAAAGATGACCTTGAATATGTAGTTTATATATTCGACAAGATATTATCTTAACAAATACACACCCAACATCTTCTTTAACCGTTGAATCAATAGAAGATTTAATTTATCCTGATTATCGTTTTACCACTTAATACTGTGTTAAAACCCAGCTTATCTATAAACTTACCTGCCTACAGTGAAAGGGATAATATTAAAATCCTCATTCCAGAAATTGAGAAAACATTCGAGCAAGAACTTTGAGAAATTGTAATTATCATGTTAGATAAAAATACCATATATGCAATTACTATTATAGTCTCAGGCTTCCTGGCAAGGTTGGTGAATATAACAAAGCCCATACTTGAAGTTGCCATGTGGAGGCAATGTGATACCGCGTCTATTGCCCGCAACTTTTATTACAACGGAATGAATATCTTCTATCCTCAGGTAATGCAAGGCGGTGCCACCGAGGGGTATATAGGAGGGACGGAGTTTCAGATATATCCGTTTACTGTTGCAATGTTATACCAGATATTTGGTGTACACGAGTACCTGGGTAGATTAGTTTCTATACTTGCTTTCTGTGGAGGGGCATTTTTCTTATACAGATTGTCATGTAAATATGTAGGCAAATCAAGCAGTTTAATTGCCTTGCTGTTTTATACATTTAATCCTTATATCTTCTTTTATTCAAGGTCTTTTCAGCCGGATTCCAGTATGTTGTTCTTTTCGATCGCTATGCTTTACTTCTTCTCAGAGTGGATAGACAAGGGAAAATGGTGGAGATTTGTTCTGATGACATTGTTTGCTACACTAGCATTCCTTATTAAACTTCCCACGGTTTGTCTGGGATTACCTCTGTTGTATCTGTGTTTAAGAAAGTACAAGATTAATTTCATAATGCAGTGGAAGCTATGGCTTTTTGCTGCATCGAGCCTCACAGTTACTTTTCTTTGGTATAAATATTCCTACTACCTGTCAACATTAAACGGTATTTATTTTGAGAAGTTCCAGCTTCCAGTTCTTTCAACATATTTGAACTCTTTTTTTTACAAAAGGGTGTTCTATACTGCAGTATTTGAGAAAGTACTGATATATATTGGTCCCTTATTTCTCGTTTTGGGAATTATTATTACGATTAAGAAGAAGGAGTTCAGGTTTGTTCACTATTGGCTGCTTGCGATAATTATATTCTTCTTTATTGGGGCTTATAAAGTTGTCGCTCATACATACTATACCATACCTATTGTAGCCCCTGCTTCAATATTGATTGGATATGCCATTAGTAACTCGCTCAAATTGATTACTGCATACAGGATAAGGGGGATAAAAAGAGTTGCTTTAGTGGCACTGTATATAGCATTGATAGTGTCACTTCCCATTATCAGTTATCACAAGATAACGGGCAGATATAATGCAAAAAGGATGGCAAAGGATTATCCAATATACAAAGTAGGCAAGGTTGTGGATGAGATAATACCAAAGAACGACCTTATTATAGGCTGTTTGTGGGGCGGTCCTCAAATCCTGTACTATTCCAACAGAAGGGGTTGGACAATGGGCACATATAGTTGTTCAGTAAAGAGTATAGAAGACTTAAGGCGGAAGGGTGCAAATTATTTTGTTACAACTGCAATGGATGAGATTGATGGCAGCGTACTGGACCATTTAAAGAGTAAGTGCGAAACTATCCGATCAACCAATGAGTACCTTATTGTCAAATTATAAGATGCAAGAGAAGTTAGAATACGTAAATTGTGACTTGTGTAATAATAATGAAACGACACTCCTGTTTACCAAGGATGATTACAAACATGTTAAATGCAATACATGCGGATTAATCTATGTCAACCCCAGACTAAGGCATTCCAAAGATAATCTGGATAGTTTCTATGCTTCAGACGAAGATCCTGAAGGCTTAATAAAGAGTCTTCTCCGCAGGGCTTATTCTGCCAGGAGGCAAAAGATTTTCTGCGCAGAATTGAAGAAGATGGAAAGATACAGGGAGTCAAATAAAATCCTTGATATAGGGTGTTCATTCGGTGGATTTTTGTATGCAGCAAAGAATCTAGGCTGGGAAGCAAAAGGAATTGAGGCGGTTTATGACGTTGGTAAACACGGTAAAGAACTATATGGCCTGGACATCTTCTTTGGAACACTGGAAGAGGCAAAACTTGAACATGCTTCATTTGACGTAATCAGACTAAATAATATTATAGAGCATATACCACTCCCTTCTCAATTTCTTGCAGACGTAAGCAAATTACTCAGGAAAGGAGGTTTGTTAAGTATTTCAACTCCTAATTTTGACAGTTACTCAGTCTCAATCTGTGGTAAAGAATGGATATACTTCGATGGTCAACACCATATCGTTTTATTCACACCGACAACTTTAGAGAAAATCCTTGACAAAAATGGCTTTGCGACCGTACTTTTAAGCACAAAAGGGTTTCATATCAGAGTTAAAGATAATGTTTCTCATAACCTCGCAAAAGAGACATTACTTAAACTATCAGAAAAAGCTATCACTCAATTTGTCCGTTTTACAAGAAAAGGCCATAGGCTGAAAATCTGGGCAGAGAAAAGATAAATGCCAACAGTAAGCGTAATAATACATACTTTTAATAACGAAAAGTTTATTGCAGAGACTGTAGAATCAGTCCTCAGGCAGACATACAATGACTATGAGATTGTTGTTGTTGATGATGGCTCAGAGGACGGTACACGTGATGCGCTTCTTCCATATATGCAGGATATAAGGTATCATTACAAGGAAAATGGTGGAATTGCAAGTGCCAAGAATGCAGGTATAAGTTTATCTAACTCTGAATTCATAGCTTTTCTTGACCATGATGATTTATGGGTTCCCGATAAACTCAAGATACAGATGGAACATTTTAACAGTAACCCACAGATAGGATTGGTTTATGCTAAATATACCAGTTTCAGGAATGATAAAGAACTGAGAACAAAACCAGAGAAAGGATACAGTGGTTGGATATTTAAAGAACTTCTTTCCAAAAGCTTTATCCAGACTTCAACCGTGGTGGTAAAAAGGGAATGCTTGAATGCCGTTGGCCCATATGATGAATCTTTTGCTCTTGGAGATGAATATGATATGTTTCTGAGAGTAGCAAAAAGATTCCAATGCGGTTTTGTTGATAAAGAGCTTACAAGGTACAGAGTTCATGATAGAAATGCATCAAAAAATGATCTTCTTTTTGATAAGGAGAATCTAAGAGTTTTCAAAAAGGTTTACAACGGTTATACAGACCTTGATGAAAAAGAGAAAAAGATATTAAGGAAAAGAATTGCCATGTACAGCATCAGGGTTGCCGAAGGCCTTTACAACCAGGGTCAACTGAAAGAATCAAAGGAATATAAAAAAGAAGCACGTGAGTATCTACCATTCTACAAGCGAATTACCAGTAATCTGACCTTCAAGACCTGACGGCATCGCTAATTCTTCAAATAAGTGACATATGAAAATAGCCTTAAACATATATAAATATTTGCCGGTAAAAGGAGGAGGGGAAGGTTATCTCTCCAATTTTGCAGATCAGCTGGCAGAGAGAGGGCACGAAGTACACATATTTGCCAGTGAGTGGGAGAACTATAATAGTCGATTGCACTATCATTCTATTCCGGTTATAAGATATCCTAAATTCCTTAAAGACGTTTCATTTGCCGTAAACAGTTGGCGAATGATGTCAGGCAAGGGTTTTGATATAGTACAGGTTGTTGGTAGGGCGCTTGGGATGAATGTGTTTAATCCACACTGCGGAGTGGAAAAGGCATGGTTGAGACAGGATATTCTGTCAGCAAGTTGTCCTTTTTCCAGATTCCTGAAATACATAACGAGATTGTTCAGCCTCAGACAGAATTTTATTTTATGGTTGGACCGAAAACAGTATACGGATAAAGGTGTATCCAGGATTATCGCCATATCCGACATGATAAAGAATGATATTATTGAGCGCTACAATATAGACCATCAAAAGATAAAAGTAGTTTATAATGGTGTAGACCTTCAGAGATTCACTCCAGACAACAGGAACAAATACAGGAAGATTGTAAGGGAGAGACTCTCTTTAGGTGAAGAGTTTGTAATCTTATACATAAGTAATAACTTCAGGCTAAAGGGCCTTCTCACACTGATAAAGGCACTGGGAGAACTCAAGAAATCACGTAATGATTTTAAAGCCTTAATAATAGGAAGAGGTAGAGATTCTTCATACCGTAAAATTGCGAAGAAACTCAACTGCCTGGAGAATTTGGTGTTTCTGGGACATGTAAAAGATATCGAAACATATTATGCCGCATCAGACATTTATGTGCATCCAACATTTTACGATTCGTGCTCTTTGGTAGTTACTGAATCACTGGCAAGTGGGCTCCCGGTGATTACTACAAGGTATGATGGTGCAAGCGGCGTAATAGATAATGGTATAGAGGGCTTTGTTATGAGGAACCCAATGGATTACAAGGCGTTAGTTGAGAAGATAAGTCTTTTCTTCGATGATGAATTCAGGGAAAAGGTATCCATTGCCGCACGGGAAAAAGCCGAAAGATATCCTGCTGAGAAAAACTGTGAAGAGATTTTAGAAATATATAACGAAGTTGTGGCAGAATCTAATGAAGATACTATTCTTAGTTCAAGGTCTTGATGTGGCGGCGAGCAGGTACAGGGTGCTTCAATATCTTCCGTATCTAAAGGAACACGGAGTGGAGGCAACCGTCCTGCCATTCCCGAAAGGGTTCTTTACGAAACTAAAAACTTTCAAGAGCGTAAACGAATATGATGTCCTGTTTATACAGCGAAAGAGATTTCCCGTGCTCTGGCTTAAATATATAAGGAAGAATGCAAGAAGAATTGTTTATGATTTTGATGACTCTGTGATGTACCGCAATTCAAAGGCTGCTAATCCTGAATCAAACACCCGGATTAAAATGTTTAAAAATATAGTTAATGCCTCTGATTACGTTATAGCTGGAAATGAATATTTACAAAAAAACACAACGCCATATACCAATAAAGTTACAACCATACCATCGCCCATAGATATAACGCTATATCCTCCAAGGAAATATTCAGAGACAAATGATAACATAACTCTGGGTTGGATTGGCGCTACAGGAAGTATCCATTATCTGGAGAAAATGAAGCCTGTGTTTGAGGCTCTCGGTAAAAAATACAAAGACTTAAGACTGAAGATTATATGTGATGTATTCTTTGATTGTGAAAATATTGCTGTAGAAAAGAAGTTATGGAACGAGAAAGAGGAAGTTGCAGACATTCAAAGTTTTGATATCGGTTTGATGCCGCTCATGGACGATCCATGGTCGCATGGGAAATGCGGGCTTAAGATACTGCAGTGCCTTTCAACGGGAGTTCCGGTAGTTTGTAGTCCGGCAGGAATCAACAAGGAAATCGTTGAAGATGGTGTACATGGCTTCTGGGCAAATACACAGGAGGAATGGATAGAAAAACTGGAAATCCTGATAAGCGACCATGACCGTAGAAAAAGAATGGGAATGGAAGGGCGAAAGAGGGTTATTGAACATTATTCACTTAAAGCAAATGCTCCAAGAATGTTAAAGATATTTCAGCAACTATCATCTTCTGTAAATTAATAGAGAAAACAAATGGAACAGATAATTGAGGCAAAGAAAATACTCGTTAGAGCACCTAATTGGGTAGGTGATGTAGTGATGGCAACTCCTGCTTTCAGGTGTATCAGGGAGAACTTTGCAAATTCGCAGATAACTTTGCTGATTAAGAAGAGTTTAAGAGGCATAATAGATGGTTCTTCCTGGTTTGATAATGTTATTGAATTTGATTCCGGGAGGAGTAAAAGTACAAAGGATTTCTTAAGCTTAATCTATAAGCTCAGGCAGGAAAGATTCGAGCTGGGGTTTTTATTCCCTAATTCATTCAGTTCAGCTCTTATGGTGTGGTTGGGCGGTGTAAGTAGACGTATTGGATACAGGCGAGACGCACGTTCTCTATTATTGACAGATGGCATAGAGAGGCTGAGTGAAAACGGGAAATTTCTGCCAACTTATATGGGAGATTATTATCTAAAATTGTGTACTCAACTTGGCTGTAAGATAGGCTCGAAGAAGTTAGAGTTGTTTATCTCAGGAGAATGTGAAGATAGTGCGAATGAGTTATTAGGGAAATACAATATTGATAAAAAACCCTTTATCCTGATAAGTCCGGGATCATCTTACGGTTCTGCAAAACTCTGGACTGCGGAGGGGTTTGCCAGGACGGCAGATTTATTAAAAGAATCTGTTGATTGTAATATAGTCTTGACTTCCGGTCCCGGGGAAACAGAGCTTGCTGATGAAATAGAGGGATTATCTAAAAAAGGCTTAATCAATCTTTCAAGGGCCTCAATCTCCCTTGATGTCTTTAAAGCAGTCGTAAAGCGGTGTATGCTCTTAATAACGTTGGATTCAGGCCCAAGACATTTTGCAGTAGCGCTTAATCGGCCCGTTGTCGTGCTGATGGGCTCTAATGACCCCAGATATGCAGAATCTGAATATGAGATTGGCAAAGTTATAAGGGAAGATGTTGATTGCTCACCATGTCAGCTTAAGATATGTCCTACTGACCACCGTTGTATGACCAGGATATCACCCGAAAAGGTCGCAAAGGCATGTATCGATGTATTAAATTCTAATAGAGAACATAACCAGACTTCAATTTTATATTAAAGATTTAGAATGGAAATTCCTATCAAGTTAAAAAATGTATAATAACACAATATCAACAAGGAAAGTGAAGAATGGGGCAAAGTGGACTGTAAGGAAAGGGTACGAAAGCATCACGGATAAGATAAATCTTGATGATTTCAGTTCTGCCTTAAATGGAAAACCTTATAAAACTATAAAGGAAACTAAAGTACGGTCTGTAATTTCAATACCAGGTTCAAACGTAAATAAAAATGGAATATACATCAAGTATTTCAAGCAAAATGGCTATAGTGATTACGTCAAGTATCTGCTTGTGCCAACTAGAACCAGGACGGAGTGGAAGGTTGCAAATGAGTTGTTGAGCCGGAATATCAATACTGCCCTTCCTCTTGCAACAGCAGAAAAAAGAAGATACGGTATGCTGGACAGCAGCTTGCTTGTTACAGAGGCAGTCACAAATAGTGAATCACTCATGGAATTTTGCCAGGCCAACTTTGAAGGTGCTCTTTTGTCAGAGAATAAAGAGACCGAAAAGAAAAAGTTACTGCGTAAGCTAGTATACTTTATAAGGAATATTCATGAAAAAGGGGTTTGTCACTACGACCTTCATGCAGGAAATATATTGATAAAATTCGAAAATAAGCAATCCTCTTTGGTCCATAATTGTGACCTCTACTTAATGGACCTTCACCGCGTAAAAATTCTAAACAGAATGTCCTGTCGTAAGAGACGGTACAATCTCGCACAGGTTTTCAACTCGTTATCATCCATACTGACGGAATCTGACAAATTAGATTTTCTAAGATCGTATGGGAGTAATACACTTGGTAACATTACGGACGAAGGCGAACTCGTAAGGCAGATAGAATCGCAGTCCTCAAGAATAAGGAATATCCATTATAGAAGCAGGATGAAAAGGTGTCTGAAGGAAAGCAGTATTTTTTCAAAGAAAAGATCTATCGGTATGAAGACATTCTTCCGAAAAGGTTATGATGCAAACCGCTTTAAAGGGCTGATTGGGACACATCATAATGTACTAATGAGTGGTGATAATGTTACAGTCATGAAACGCGACTCAAAGACTGCCCTGACCAGATTGCCTCATAAAAACAAGAAGATCAAGAGTGTTGTAGTAAAGCAATATAAGGTAAGTTGTGGGGTGTGCCTTATAAAGAATATTTTCTCTAATTCTGCAGGAAAGAAGGCGTGGATTGCCGGTAATGGCTTGTCGGTATACAGCTTTAACACACCAGAACCACTGGCCCTAATGGAGAAAAAAGTATTGGGGATTACTACAAGCAGCTATCTGATTATGGAAGACGCCAGGGATTGCCTGGAAATGGACAGATACATATTAAAGCATTTTCATGGTAAATCATCATTGAGTAAATTGAAAAAGAAAAGGGTGTTTATAAATAATCTTGCAGAGACTATAGGAAGGATGCACAACCAGAATATTTTCCACCATGATTTGAAGACGTGTAATATCATGGTGAAAGAAAAAGACAAATTGCCCTGCATCACATTCCTGGATTTTGATAAAGTCTCTTTTGCAGAAGAAATAACTGTCCGGAAAAGGGTCAAAAATCTTGTACAGATGAACCTGTCTACACCGAAACTTATTTCGACAAAAGATAGATTGAGATTTCTGAAAGAATACTTGAGACAATGCAGCATAATAGACGAAAAGAAAGAAATTCTCAGAAAAATAGTAAATATCAGCAAGACAGAGAAAATACTCTATGTCTCATCCAACGGAGATGTAACTGAAGATTGGTAGATATATCCTTTATAATCGTAAACTGGAATACCCGTGATATCCTTATAGATTGCCTGAATTCTATTTACAAGACCGTTACGGACATTGACCGGGAGATATATGTAGTTGATAACAATTCAACGGACGGGAGCCAGGATGCAGTAAAAAATGGCTTTTCAGACGTAAAATTGATTGAGAATAAGACAAACACCGGGTTCGCCCACGCAAACAATCAGGCCCTGAGCGTAATGCAGGGAAGATTCGCTGTGCTTCTCAATTCAGATGCTGTCCTGCAGGAAGGTGCAATAAAGAGCCTGCTGGACTTCATGAACAATACTCCCAAAGCTGGAATTGCAGGCGTTCAACTCTTAAATGAAGACGGTTCAAGGCAGAATTCAATAGATAACTTTCCTTCCCTGGAAACAGAAATACTTAATAAAAGCATTCTTCGATTAATCTCCCCCAATAAATATCCAAGCAAAGCCAGGGGTTATAATGCTCCAATCGAGGTGGATTCAGTAATAGGGGCATGTATGATTGTCAGGAAAGAGGCTATGGAAGATGCAGGTTTCCTTGACGAAGATTACTTTATTTTCCTTGAAGAAACTGATTGGTGCTTCAGGATGCACAAAAAAGGGTGGAAGATCTTTCATGTGCCGGACTCTAGAGTCTTTCATCTTTCAGGTCACAGTAAGAAAAAGACGCCCGGAGAGTCACAAATAGAATATTATAAATCTCTCTACAAATTTTTCAAAAAAAACAAAGATCCTATTTCCTATCTTATTCTTCGCATCCTGAAACCGTGTAAGTTATTAATAGACCTGTTTCTGAACATTCTCGGAAACCTGGTAACTCTGTTTCAGAATGAGAAACTTAGAAGCAGATTGTTAAAATACTATACACTTTTAATGTGGCACTTACTCTTCTGTCCGGATAGTATGGGCATTCAGAAGAAATAATCCTGTTATTCAGCGTTAATGTGTACAACCCTGTAGTTAAAGGGAATAGCAAGTCGGCAAATCCTCCTGAATTCCCCTTGTCAGGGGTCAAGATAGAGCGGCCAAGTCTGTTTTTTACACATTTCGGAAACAATTTTCCTCTATTGGTAACATTATAGTACAATTCTTCAACTGACACCATATAACAATATCACATTTGAATATCACAATAGATTTAATTCTCTCCTCTTCTTAAAAGATATCAAGGACTTACAGAATATTGGGAAATATATTTCTAGATATTTAAATAATGGTGCGGTTTTTGCGATCTTTAGAAAGCGACAAATCATTGCCTGTATACAAGTGGACTTTTTATCATAGGAAGAAAACAATGCAAAGAGATTACTTATTAAAAAGCTTGCAAAACGACAACTATGATGACATTTATCCGTCGATCTTAAAACGTCAGCCGTCACTTTTTAAAAGCTTAGGCCTGAGCTTGAGTCTTGGCTTTATGAGGTTCTGGCATAAGGTCTGTAGCACCAAACACACGGGTTGTGTACGTTAATGTTGCTTGTTCACGCTAAAATAGAAATCCAATAATTGTAAAGCAAACTAATTCATCCTATTATAGTTTGTTGATGGTCCATAAGGTGTATCAGGACCTTTTGGTTCGTCAGTTAGCGTGAACTTGTCTGCGGAGATGGAAATCTTAAAATACCTAGGCGGCATTTGTCCGGCAAAGGAATCACCTCTGAAATCTATCTTTATACGATCTTCTCCTACCAGTATATAATTGCCGTTTAACTTAAAGCTATTGTCTCTCTCTCCAATTACAGTGATCAGCACAGTTCCATCATCATAGAATTCATATGATTCTGTCTCTTTTTTATTTATCCAACTGCCGTAAAGTTTTTTCTCTAACTCTATAAAAAGTCTGTTTTCTATCTCCCCAGATTTTGCCGTCGGATTCTCGGTTGATTTTTTCGTTGCCGTCGGAGAATGTTCAGGTCTTCCTGCATGACCCGTTATAAGACCTCCAAGCCTCTTGTGCATCTTCTCTATTTCTTTTTTCTTGTCTAATCCGGATTTCTTGTCAGCTACAGCGTGTTCATCATGTTCTGCCGGACTGGATTGTGGTTTGGCGGGTTTCGGAACTTCGGAATCAGCTTGTGTTATATCCGGTTTGAGATTTGAGTCTGACGCCTTTGTGGCAGTGGTATTATTTGTAGTAGTACAGCCATAAATGGTAAATAATAAGATCAGTGCGAAAAAAGATTGACGTAATGTAAAACTCTGCATGATTTTCATTCTGTGATTACTCCGAATAGTATTTAGTAAATTAATTGTATTATGTTAATAAAACATATTACTATTTTTGTCAAAGACTGTAAAGGAATAACACGGCAATAAGTTGACATGCAAATGTTTATATGCTAGAAACTAGACTTGATTTACCGGTGCGAACCAGGGTGTATATTATAAAACACAAAGCCAATATATGTTATTGTTTTACTACCGGTTACGGTTTATCTGGTCTTTAGGATGGAATATTTAATATTGATACTATTAGAGTGTCAGGAGCGTAACTTTAATGAGATTTCCTTTTGCTGAATATGGTTCGAAAGAGCTTTCTTTTTTTGGAATGTTCTTTTTTGTGCTTATAGTACTAAGCCTCTTTTTCTATCCATTGGTAGTTATACCGATTTCTATATTCCTGTTCTTCATCTTTTACTTCTTCAGGGACCCAAATAGAAATCCTCCTGATGGAGAAGAGAAATTACTGGCTCCTGCTGATGGGAAGATAGTTGAGATTTTACACGTACAAGAGGACAATTATTTAAAATGTAAGGCTGTAAAGATTGCAACATTTATGTCTCTGTTCAGTGTTCATGTGAACAGGATATCGTATAGTGGAAAAGTTGAATTTATAAAACATGTACCCGGGAAGTTTCTGGATGCACGTTCTCCGGATGCTTCAGAAAAGAACGAGCATAATTTGCTGGGTATTCTCACCAGTGATGGAAAAACAAAGATTATGATAAAGCAGGTTGCAGGAAAGGTAGCAAGGAGAATCGTGTGTGACTGCTCGATTGGGCAGGATGTAGAACGCGGCCGGAGATTCGGCATGATTAAATTTGGTTCAAGGCTGGAGGTCTATATTCCTGAAGATGCAGATTTTGAAATAGCAGTAAAAGAGGGAGAGATGGTATCTGCAGGGACTACGGTATTTGGGACATTGAAAGGGAAGGATTAAGATGTTTACTGGTATAATTGAACACTTAGGCAAGATAAAGCAGGTAAAACTACAGGCAGACTCAGCGATTATTGTTGTAGATATAGGCCCATTGTCAGCTGATGTGAGCCCCGGTGACAGTATTGCTATAAACGGTGCCTGCCTGACAGTGACACAGATAAAAGATTCTGATGTTTATTTTGATGTTTCTACAGAGACATTAAATTTGACAGCTATCGGCAAGCTGAAGACTTCTGATAAAGTAAACATAGAAAGATCGCTCAAGATGGGGGATCAACTGGGAGGTCATTTTGTAACAGGACATGTAGACGGTGTTGGTACGATTAATAAAGTAGAAAATGAACCGGGACAATGTACCGTGTGGTTTTCTGTAAGTAAAGAACTTGCCAATATGATGATTAAGAAGGGCTCTGTCTCTATAGACGGGATCAGCCTGACGATTGTAGAAATAAGAGGAGGATTATTCTCCGTTGCGCTCATACCATATACGCTTGAGGTGACCACTCTGGGTTTCAAAAAAGCTGGTGAGCAGGTTAACATAGAAACCGATATGTTAGGCAAATGGGTGAAGAGAATATTAACGACTAATGACACTACTACATCCGGGATATCTGAGGAAATGTTAAAAGAAAAAGGATTTCTATGAAATCTGAGAACAGAGAAAGAAATTTAATCGGCATAACTATGGGAGATCCCGGCGGGATTGGGCCGGAGGTGATTCTTAAGGCACTGTCGTCACAGGAGATAGGTTCTGAGACAGACTTTGTCATAATAGGGTGTTATAATGTCTTACATGATGTTGCTGACAGTCTCAGTATGGGGAAAAAATTTCAACTTTCACGGCTCGATAGTATATCTTTAAATGCAGATAGAGATTCAATAACTAATATAAACGTGTTAGATTCTGATAACGTTTCAGTTCAGGATGCTATCTCTCACAGGCCTTTACCGGGTAGCGGCAGGGCATCTGTGGAATATATACTGAAAGGGATTGAACTTGCAAGGGATGGCGGAATCGATGCGATTGTAACAGCACCTATAAGTAAGGAGGCGGTTAAAATGGCAGGCTTTGAGTTTGCAGGTCATACAGAATTACTGCAGGACAAGACGTCTGCTGAAGACGTAGTAATGCTCATGATTGGCAACGGGCTGAGGGTATCATTCGTTACCACTCATCTGGCAGTAAAAGATGTATCCGGGTTTATAAAACGGGAAAGCGTATTTTCCACCATTCAAACAACGGCTACAGGGCTTAAAAATCTTTTTGGCATAGCTGATCCGAAGATTGCCGTCTGTGGTATGAACCCGCACTGTGGTGATGGTGATCGTTTTGGAACTGAAGAGAGGGATGCTATCATACCTGCAATAAAGTGTGCACGGGAGGAGGGAATTGATTGTACCGGGCCTCTCTCATCCGACACAGTATTTAATAAGGCGCTTAACGGGGAGTTTGATGTAGTGGTCGTTCAATTTCACGACCAGGGGACTATTCCAATAAAAATGCACGCCTTTGATTCAGGAGTAAATATTACACTTGGTATACCCATTATCAGGACCTCGCCCACACACGGCACAGCCTTTGACATTGCCGGCAAAGGCGTTGCGGACCCGGGTTCAATGATTGCGGCGATAAAAACGGCTGTTATGATGGCAGAAAAACAGAAACATTCATTTGTGTAACAAGCAAGATCGAAAGGAGATTCAAATATGGGAAAGGTTTTAATTGCATACTATAGCAGGACGGGTAAAACGGAGAAGATGGCAGAATATATTGCCGAGGGTGTCCGTTTCAGCGGCAACAGTGCTGAGATCAAGAAACTTGCTGAGATAAAGAGCGAGAAAGAGCTGGAAGGGTACGACGGCTATGCCTTTGGTTGTCCCACCTATCATAGAGATATGACGGCGAACATGAAGACATTTCTATTCCTGGTAGAAAAAGCAGGACTGAACGGAAAAGTTGGGGGCGCCTTTGGCTCTTACACCCACAGTGGCGATGCTCCCAGTTATATCTTCGACACAATGGAACATGTGTTTAAAATGGATATGACGTCATTAGGTTCATTCAACCTGTTAGAGCATTTAGTGGAAGATTCAGAGGGCATGAAGGCTTGCCAGGATTACGGTAAGGCTCTGAGCGAAAAGCTGGGTTCTTAACTGCCTGCTAGAACACGTGTTAAGTGGATGGCCAATATAAAGAAAGGATAAAAAGATATGTCAACTATGGATAACCTGAAGGATGCCTTTGCTGGCGAATCACAGGCGAACAGAAAATATCTGGCCTTTGCCAAAAAGGCTGACGAGGAAGGTTTTGGACAGGCAGCAAAGCTTTTCCGTGCTGCTGCGGCAGCGGAGACAGTACATGCCCACAGCCATCTCAAAGTGATGGGCGGTATTAATAGCACAAAAGAGAATCTCCAGGAGGCCATTGAGGGAGAGACGCACGAGTATACGAAGATGTATCCCGAAATGATTATGCAGGCCGAAAAGGAAGGAGAAAGCAAGGCCGTGCGGAGTTTTGATCTTGCCAATAAGGTGGAGAGTATCCACGCAAGCCTGTATCAGAAAGCTTTAGACCACCTGGACAATAATGAATCGGTAGATTATTATGTCTGTCAGATCTGCGGGAATACGGTAGAAAACAGCGCACCTGATAAATGTCATATCTGCGGCGCACCCGGATCCATGTTTACAAAGATTGATTGAACGCCATAATGTGAGGTGCTTTAAGTATGTTATTCGAAGACATAGTTTCGTTGGATGGTCCTCACACAAAATCAATGCTGAAGGTGCTTTTTGAGGAACGAGGCATTCGCATCAAGAAGCAGTGGGGGCAGAATTTCTTAATAGACCAGAATCTATTGCAGTTTATCGTTAAGACTGCAGAGCTGAGCCGTAATGACGTAGTACTTGAAATAGGGGCGGGGACAGGTTCTCTAACAAGGTTGCTTGCTCAAGAAGCGGGGCATGTCTTTGCTGTAGAAGTTGACCGCAAGTTGTTTGAAATCCTGGAAGAGACATTAAAGGATTTTAACAATGTTACCTTGATTAACAGGGATATCCTGAAATCAAAACACCATATCCAGCCGGAAATAGTAGAGGCCATATCTGATCACGTCAGTACTGCCAATTCTTCTACAGAGGATTCATGCGTCAAAGTAATAGCTAATCTTCCATATTATATCAGCACTCCGGTTATTATAGATTTGCTGCAGGAAATATTGCCCATCAAGACTATGATCCTGATGCTCCAGCGTGATACTACAGACAGGATAATGGCACATCCAGGCACTAAAGATTACGGTGTACTGTCGATCATGACCAGACTTTTTGCTGAAGTGAAGGTGCTGAAGAAGTTGTCACCACAGGTATTCTGGCCTGCCCCGCAGGTGGATTCCGCAATAGTCAAGATGACGGTCAATCGCCACACATATGTCGACACGATTCGTGACTATCGAGGTTTTCAGGACGTTGTCAGGTCAATATATTCCTCAAGACGAAAGACCCTTTCGAACAGCCTGTTGTCGCTTTGTTCAAGTCATGGAATAAAGAAGGGCGAAACACGTCAAGATTTAATGGCTATTTTAGGGCGTGTAGGCATCAGGCCTGACAGCAGGGGGGAAGAGTTGGAAACAGAAATGTTGATAGAGCTGTCCAATGAGATTTCAGACTATGTAAACTCCCAAAAAAATCCTGTGTAACTATCATGACTCTCCGTGCTGCATCAAAACCCCGGCAATTCCTAATGTTCCACAAACCTAAAGGGGCTATTGTTACTCTGTCAGATGAAGGTGGACGGAGAACAGTTTATGATATACTGCCCGGGTTTGTGCTTAAAGACAAGTGGAGGCCGGTAGGGAGGCTGGATCGGGATTCGAGAGGATTGCTGCTGTTTACGCGAGATGGAGGATTGGTCAATCGTCTGACACAACCGGGTCAATACTCAAAGATTTATGAGGTGTGGATTCGGGGGAGAATCACCGATGAGCAGCTGCGACAGACATTAAAAGGTGTAAAGACGGCAATAGGTATATTGAAGGTAGAGAGGGTGGAGATTTCAGGTTATGCGGGTCATAAGACACGGTTGCTGGTAGAATTATTAGAAGGGAAAAACCGGCATATTCGACGTATTTTTGGAGCACTTAAAGACCCGCAATTTAATTCCCCTTTAAAGGTTCTTGACCTGAAGCGGATTCAGATAGGTACTGTCAAGCTTGATATACCTTCAACTAAATGGCGGTTTCTTACGCATAAGGAGGAAAGTGCATTAATCCGTGGCACTGCTTGTTAGTAATTAGTAATTAGTCATTTGTCAGTAGTCAATAGTCATTCGTCAATCGCAAATCGTCAATTGACACTATGGGCTTAATCACTTATCATATGCAAAGAATGAAAACACCCTTACAGAGAATGAAAGTGCCATCTATGTGCAGTGAAAGCTGGGTTGCTCTTGATTTTGAGACTGCGACAAGAGAGAGAAACAGTGCATGTGCGATCGGACTGGCCTTTGGTCGTAAGACCGAGATAATCGGCAGGGCGTCTGCGCTCATAAAACCTCCGGGCAATAAGTTTGAAGAATTCCATTCGAGTCTCCACGGAATAGACGCATCTACGGTAGAAAGAGAAAGAACATTTCCGGAGCTTTGGCCGGAACTGATCCCTGCGTTCAGCAAGGTGATAGTCCTGGCTCACAATGCCTCATTCGACATAAGTGTTTTACAGTCCAGTCTCGATACTTATGGTATTGCATATCCCAGTATTGAATATTATTGCACAGTTGATTTTGCTAGAAAAATGTGGCCGGACTTAAGAAATCATAAATTAAATACCGTTGCTGAGTACCTTGGGATAGAGTTCAAACATCATGATGCAGAAGAAGATGCGTCAGTGTGTGCAAGGGTGGTAGTTGAATGCATGAAGATTACAGGCCTGGAGGATATTAAATTACTGGCGAAGGTGCTGGAAGTCAAAGCCAGGTATATTTGTTAATGGGAGGGGTTGAAATGAGAGTAAAAATTTTAGTGTTGATGATTTGCTGTTCTTTTCTGGTTGTTCCGGATGTATATGCAGCATCAAAGAGGAAGCTGAATGATAGAATTGAAAGGGCTAACAATTATCTTGAAGATGTAATGGAGATTCCTGATACGAGGATACCTTCAGCCCTTTTGCGAAAGAGTCACGGTGTTGTAATAATACGTCAGTATAAGGCTGGATTCATTTTTGGGATAAAGGGTGGCAAGGGAGTAGCTCTGAAGAGAGATAAAAAGACCGGAAAGTGGAGTGCGCCTTCGTTTGTTACCAGTGCAGAGGGAAGTGCCGGATTCCAGGCTGGATTGCAGTCAATTGATACGATACTTTTGATAATGAATAAGAGAGGTTTAGAGTCCCTGCTGAAGGCAAAGTGTAAATTGGGTCTTGATGCGTCTGTTGCAGTGGGTCCTTATGGAAGAGATGCAGAGGCGAAGATAGGGCCTGATACCGCTTTTCTGGTCTACGCAACGGCTAACGGGCTTTTCGCCGGACTATCAGTGGAGGGTGGGGTTTTAACACAGGATAACGGCGCTAATGAAAAGTTTTATGGTAAAGAGGAGGTGACCATAAAGGAAATATTTAATGATGAGGTCACAGTGCCTGACGAGGCAAAAGAGCTGATTGAGTTATTGGAGAAATACTGTAAAGAGACAGAGTAGTGGAAAGAAGTTGCAAAGTTAAAAGTGAGCTCCTGCCTACCGGCAGGCAGGCTTAACTTCAGGTACTTTTAACCTGGCACTTTCAGGTATTATATTTATTATAGAATCCCACTATCCTGCTTATTAAACCTTTACCTTCTTTTTTTGGGGCTACTGAAATGCTGTTTAATACATTCCAGTCCCTGGTATTGGCTATTTCATATATTGTGTTTATTATATCACTTGGAAATTTACAATTCTCTCCAATACTTAGATTAACATTTAATTCAGAAGTTTTAGAATTATATCTAAGTCCTACAAGTGATTGAGATTCAGTAGGCCTTGTGCCGTACTTTACCACAGTCTTTTCTGTCTTATTGATATAATCCTTTATAAATTCATTGTATTCCTTCTTTGGATAAATAAAACGTACCAGTACATCAAACTTGGTGCTTTCAAAGAATTTTGTACCCAGTACACCACTTTTTACATCATACCTAGAAAGTCTGTGCTCCAACAATTCATATAATATGTCGTATTTTCTTTTAGTAACTCTCGGGCTGATATTTTCAATAGAAATTTTTGTCGAATTCATAATAGAAGTAATTAATGTGGTGAATCTGGTAATTTGTTTTATGATTTGCACAAATACTTAGATAAGTCCAGATATCTATCATTATACACCTAAATGTATAATATGGAATGATATTGTAAAGAGACGGAATAGAGGAAAGAAGTTGCTAAGGTATGAGTGAACTAAAGTTAAAAAAATAGAACTCCTTAACTTTAGGCACTTCACACTTCAGGCATTTTAGGCGCTTTTAACCTGAAACCTTTAGGTATTATATTTATTAGAGAATTCCACTATCTTGCTTAATAAGCTTTTCTCTTTTTCCGGACCTACTGAAATGTTGTTTAATACAGTCCAATCCCCGGTCCTGGCTATTTCATTTATTGTTTCTGTTATATCATTTGGAAATCTACAATTCTCTCCAATGCTGAGATTAACTTTTAAGTCAGAAGTTTGAGAATTATATCTAAGTGCAACAATTGATTGAGATTCAGTAGGTTTTGGACCATACTTTACCACTGTTTTGTCTGTTTTAATGTCAGGCTCTTTTGTGGGTTCATTGTTATCCTGTTTAGGGTAAATAAATCGTACCAGTACATCAAACTTGGTGCTTTCAAAAAATTTCGTATCTAGTACACCACTTTTCACATCAAATCTTGAAAGCCTGTGTTCCAATATTTCATTTAATTTGTCATATTTCCTTTTAGTGACTCTTGGGCTGATGTTTTCAATAGGAATTGTTGTAGAATTCATAATCGAAGTAATTAAAAGTGACATATCTGGTAATTTGCTTAGTAACTTACATAAATACCTGAATAAATCAAGCGATTTTTCAATATACACTTGGGCTTTTAAATCGCCAATCATCAATCATAGATCTCTTAACCCCCATCCCCAGACAAAAGGCACTGAGGACTTTTCCCCAGACGAGACAGGTGCTGTATATTTTGACATGTCCGTTGAATAATTAATCAGGAAGACATAGCTTTTGTTTGAATGTACATATGTTGTACATATAAAGAACATATTATTTCGTCGGTACCAGAAGAAATAACCTGACTAACATTAAGTAGATACATGGCTTATGATTCGTAATACGCTGAATATATGAACCGATAAAATTGTGTAACTTAACTGGCATGTTTATTGCGCTTTTCCTCAACGCAAATTCAATCCAATAAAAAAATATTTTAACTAAAGTATCTCGTGTTTGTGTCGATAATTATAGGTCGAGAAGGTCACTTTTAACAGTTGTTCATTTTTTACTTAGACTACTTAATACATTTTAGAGTCATTGTAAATAAGTGACTATCTCTATACGATATCCAGCCAATATTTATAAATTATAGATAAAGAATAATCTAAAATAAGGATCTTGGGCTGTTTAGGATGGAACAATCAACCAATTCTGTGTGGCAAAACATGCCGACTAGTTCGGGTTAGGCTTTAATAAGTTATAGAATTTCAGTGGACGTTTTTAATTATAATAGAGAGGAGATATAATTATGAAAACGGATAAGCATAAGGGCGGAGGAATAACCGGTATTGCTCGAATGGGAGTAAACAAGTTATTGACCTTTGGCTTCGGTGCGTCAATTATTGCGTCAGTTGTGGTCGGCCTGGTAGCATGGATAAGTCTTACCGATATAACTACAAACGTTGAAGACATTACGGAGAATGCGCAACTTGTAAATGATGGCATGGTGGAAGTAGCCGGCAATACAAAAAAGGCCTCCGATGATACGGAAGTAATGGTAAATGATGCAGGGGCTATGGTGAACGATGCAAAAGCCATGGTTAAAAACGTGGAGGAAAAAGTATTACATAATGTAAAAACAACCTCGGAAGGTATAGGCCTGATTGGAGATTCCCTGGGGAAGATCGTGGAGGAAATAGGTAACTCAACAGAATCAGCCACGAAGGCCAGTGATAACATGGTAAAGATGGTCGACTCTTTGTATGAGATCGAAGGTGCTTCCGCCGATATTTCAAGTGATATAGAATTGAAGATTAATTCGTCAGTCGAGTCAAGCATGAAGGGTATAGATAGAATCGAAAAGTCCTTTGAAAAGATTGTGAAAAATTTTACAGAACTGACTGAAAGGGATGGTATCGACACGGCCACCATGATTCTCGAGTCCCAGGCACTGCTGGAATCTATAAACCGAGTGTCCCTACCTCTGGTCCGATCCGTAAAGGACAATATTAAGACTAGTGCGAAGGAGCTAAAAATTGTCGAGGAATCACTAAATGATTTTTCGGCTGAAGTGGGCTATTTTACTTCAGATACGGAAGATGCAAAGAAAAGTATGACAGCAATGGCAAAAGACCTGGTTGAGAATAAGAATGAAATAGAACAGAAATTCCTGCCGTTAGTTAATGAAGTAAAGGTTAATATCCAGGCAGGAGAAAACCAGATGCTGGCAATGGTGAAAACACTGGAGGGTCTCGGCTTAAAGCTTGAGGGTTTTAACTCACAGCTTATAGAGTTCGGCTCAGGGTTTGGCTTATTTGTCAAAAAGACAGAGGAGGCATCCGGGGTATCTAAAGTGATAAAAGAAGAAGCATTAGGCGCATCCGGGAACGCTAAGTCTACTAAAACTTTAATGCTTGTGATTATTGTCAGCATTGTTCTCGCGCTTATCGGACTTTCCATTGTTATACGTAACGCTATAAGCAAACCAATAAAAACAGTCGTAGAATCCTTAGACAGCGCCTCAGAACAGGTAACTTCAGCTTCAATACAAATATCAGGGTCAAGCCAGTCGTTGGCCCAGGGTGCTTCAGAGCAGGCGTCTTCACTTGAAGAGACCTCGGCATCAATGGAAGAAATGTCGTCAGTAACTAAGCAAAATGCCGATAATGCTGAAGAGGCGGCCAATCTGGTAAATATGTGTAGTGGTGCCGCAGAAGATGGGAGCAAGATTGTAGGAGAAATGAACAGTTCAATGGAGGAGATTAACGCCAGCAGTAAGAAAATAGCAGAGATTACAAAAGTAATAGATGGTATTGCATTTCAGACTAATCTGCTGGCGCTAAATGCGGCAGTGGAGGCTGCACGAGCGGGTGAACATGGTAAGGGATTCGCCGTGGTGGCAGAAGAAGTGCGCAATCTGGCTCAAAGGAGTGCTACTGCTGCAAAGGACACAACCGTCCTGATAGAAGATAGTGTTCAAAAGGCAGGAAATGGAGTCGAGCTTGCAGTTAAGTGTGGAGATGCATTGCAGGATATTGTAAAGAATGTCATGAAGGCTAAAGAACTAACGAATGGTATAACTACTGCATCTACCGAGCAATCAGAGGGGATAAACCAGGTGAGTAATGCGGTGCATCAGATGGACCAGGTTACGCAGCAAAATGCGGCAAGTGCGGAAGAAACAGCATCTGCAAGTGAGGAGTTGTCGGCTCAGGCTCAAAACCTGAAAGAGCAAGTCGAAATGTTATCCTCGCATGTTGGAATTAAAGAAAAGAAATTGTTGGATGACAGCAGTAATGCACAATTGCCGGAATCCGGTAATGTGGAAGGTGACGGTAACGGTAACGGTAACGGTGTAACAGAACCTGAGGCATTAATGTCGCCGAGTGAAAACAGGATTGTGGAACATAACGAAGAATACGTGTAGGATTTAATGATTACCGCCTGGCAGACCGGCGGGCAGGCTGACAGGCAGGGAGGAGTTATGAAATTCTTTCCTGCCTTCTTTTTTTATCTGTATTATGTCCTCGGCGTCTTTTGTCCGGGGAAATCTGTTTTCTTTGTGATTCTCTTTTTAATATTTCTTTCTATCTGTTCCAGCGAGCGGCCTGAGAGAACCTGCCTCATAGCCCAGAAACGAGGACTCTGGAATTTGTGGGTTTTGGCCTTCTCGACTAATGATTGAAACAGCCTGGCCTTTTCATCCTTTTCTGTCTTGCTGAGTGTGTTTAGATATGTAGTTAATTTCTTTGGAAATTCTTCCATTGTCGTACAATATTACTTAAGTCATTAGTTATAAGTAATTTGTCATTAGTCAATTAGTTCGTATTCCGTTCTTATTATTGCCTGAGTGCAATATAGAGAAGTAAGAGTATTATAACAATTATGTTAATTGTGAGGATTATCGCGAGTTGTGACAGCGGTTCTGAAAATGATAGAAACCCGGCAAGCCAGGATTGTGAAGTTTGATTAATCTTCCAGTAAGCGTATCCATCAACCACTACCAAAGGCAAGATAATAAATTTTACGAATGATTTGAATGCGGTACGTTTAATACCCCGCCTTCTTATTGCAGCCATAATCTTAATCCCTTAATTCGTCAATCATCATTTGTCATTCGTAACACGTTGTCCTGCAAGTGAAAACCGCACGTATTTGATTACTCGATTATCAGCAAGATGTCTTTTCTCATAATTCGTCTTGATGTAAAGATCTTCATGTAGTCTTTCATCATCATAAACATCATCGATCTTTTCTTCGATTACACATCTGTTTTCTATTAATGATTTGAGGCTGAAATCGAAAAAGGGATTTGAATCTGTTTTGAGGTGGATTGATGCTCCCCCTTTTATCACATGCTTATAGACAGCCAGATATCGGGCAGCGGTGAGTCTTTTTCTGATCTTGCTATTTCTTAAAAATGGATCAGGAAAGGTTATCCATATTTCATCAACTTCTCCTTTAGTAAAATAGTGAGCAAGGTTTAGAATCTCTATGCGAAGGAAAGCTACGTTGGTAAGGCCACGCTTCCGGGCGTCAACACATCCGGTCCACAGGCGTGAACCCTTCATATCAACACCAATAAAATTTCTATCAGGATATTTCTCTGCAAGAGCCAGGGTATAAGCACCTTTGCCGCACGCTAACTCCAGGCTGATTGGGTTGCTGTTCTTGAAATGATCTTCCGCCCAGGTCCCATAATACCTGAAATCATCCTGTTCCGGTTGATCGGTAAATTGTATGACGTTTTTAAAACTAGCAAGTTCACGGATCTTGTGTAGTTTGTATCTTCGCACAGTCACATCTCCGGTAAGAGTGCCACATCATTATCCTAATCTGGACAAACAATAACTGGATATTGTGTTCATTCAGTTCTGACTATTATGCTATAATACGAATTAATGTGTTTTTTGCAAATGGAATAAGCTTGATATTCGTTTAGATATTGAAATTATGAAAGGAATCGGAGGAGTGTATCTATGTTAATAATCCTTGAAGGAAAGGCGTTGTCTGATGAAATTAAGGTAAAAGTAAAGAAGGATATTGAGCAACTTAAAGAGCGTGGTGTTGATGTTGGCCTTGCCCTAATACTCACCGGAAATGATTTGGCATCAAGGCAGTATTTCAATGCAATTTTAAAGGCTGCCAAAAAGGTTGGGATAAATGTATATGAACATATTTTATCTCCAACCGTATCCATTAATGAAATCCTGAATCTGGTCAATTCTATAAATAAAGATGAAAGAATGAATGGCCTTTTAATCTTTTTACCTTTACCCCACAGGATTAATGCAAGAAGGGTTGTAAATGCTATTACGCCTTCAAAGGACATAGATGGTTTAGGGGCGGTATCTGTCGGGAGGTTGGCTGCCGAAGAATCTACATTTCAACTTTACCATGACGATTTACATGCGACATTGACTGATGAAAGGCGTATTTTGAGTGTTGCTAATTTCCTCCCGTGTACTCCGTTTGGTGTTATCAGGTTACTTAAATACTCCGGAGTTACTCTAAAAGGTAAAAATGCGGTGGTTCTCGGAAAGAGTCTTGCCACCGGCAAGCCTCTTTCTTTAATGTTACTTGCTAAGGAAGCAACAGTAACCACTTGCCACAAATCAACACGTGATCTTGCGTTTCATCTAAAAAATGCTGATATTATCTGTTCCGCAACAGGTGTAAGAAATCTCATCACAGGGGATATGATAAATGATGGAGCTATAGTTGTTGATATAGGAGTCAGTGTGTTGGATGATGGTACAATTGTTGGAGATGTTGATTTTGAATCTGTTTCTAAAAAAGCGTCTATGATAACACCGGTCCCCGGTGGTGTTGGGCCTGTTACTATAGCTATGCTGTTAGAGAATACGGTAAGATCTGCACAAAGAAGCGAACTGCTTATAGTCTAATTTGTCTCAAGATTATTGGCTGATAGTGATTAAGCTGATCTAACAATTATACCTCTTTCAGCCAGGTAATCCTTTACATCAGAGACTTCGTATTCTTTAAAGTGGAATATAGAGGCAGCTAATGCTGCATCTGCTTTGCCTGTAGTAAAAACATCATAAAAGTGTTCAAGCTTTCCTGCGCCGCCGGAAGCTATAACAGGTATTTCCAGACTCTCGGAAATTGAACTTGTAAGTTCTAGATCAAATCCATCTTTGGTGCCATCGCAGTCCATACTCGTAAGGAGTATTTCGCCTGCGCCTCTTGATTCTACTTCCCTGGCCCATTCAATAGCGTCCTTGCCGGTGGGGGTGCGTCCTCCATTTATAAATACTCCCCATCCATCACCTTCTCTTTTGGCATCTATGGCTACTACAATACATTGACTGCCGAAGCGCCTTGACGCTTTATTTACAAAATCAGGATCTTTTACGGCAGTAGTATTTATGGATACTTTGTCTGTGCCGGCATTCAAGAGGTCCCTGATGTCTTCAATAGTGCGAATTCCACCACCAACCGTAAGCGGCATGAAAACTTCTTCTGCCGTATGCTTGACTACGTCGAGAATAATGTTCCTTTTCTCATGTGAAGCCGTAATGTCGAGAAAGACCAGTTCATCGGCACATTGCTTATCATATAACTCTGCAATCTCCACAGGGTCACCGGAGTCCCTCAATTCCAGAAATCTTGTTCCTTTTACCACTCTGCCATCTTTAACATCAAGGCAGGGTATGATGCGTTTGGCTAACATATGTATTTTTTTTAAATAAATGTATGAGTATTAGTAAAGGTAACTGTTATGTTTACCAGCCCGACTAGTATTCTGGCGGGGGAAACAGGGCGTGGATGTTTTGTTTAGAAATCTTTTAAAGGACTGCTGGCGTTAGCATATAATTTCTTGGGAATCCTGCCTGATAAATATGCCAGACGGCCTGATTCACATGCCAGCTTCATTGCCATGGCCATTTTAACCGGTTCTTTTGCCTGAGCGATACCGGTATTCAATAAGACACCCTCACAGCCAAGTTCCATGGCAACTGTCACATCTGATGCGGTACCTACGCCTGCATCAACTATAATGGGTACACTTAATGTTTCGAGAATGATTCTTATATTGTTCGGGTTTAGAATTCCCTGGCCGGAACCTATCGGAGCTCCCGCAGGCATAACGCTGGTAGCACCTGCATCCTGAAGCCGTTTAGCTGCTATCGGGTCATCAGAGGTATAAACGAGGACGGTAAAGCCTTCTTTAACCAGCGTCTCAGTGGCTTTTAATGTATCAACAGGGTCTGGCAGCAGGGTGTTTTTGTCACCCAGTACTTCCAGCTTTATTAGGTCTGAAATACCCATTTCCCTGGCCAGTAGTGCTGTCCTGACAGCCTCATCGGCGGAATAACATCCGGCAGTATTAGGCAGTATCGTATATTTGTCTTTATCAATATGGTCGAGTAATGATTCTCCCGGTTTGCCGCCAATGTTTGCACGCCTGACAGCTACTGTGATGACTTCTGAACCACTGGCCTCCAGGGCCTCTTCCATTATGTCAAAGGTTTGATATTTTCCAGTACCAACAAATAATCTGGAGTTAAACTCATATTTACCAAGTTTAAGAGCTGTATCTTCCATTTCATCCCCCGCCAACAAAGGTAACTATCTCCAGACTATCATTTTCCTGCAGAATTTTCTCATTAAATTGTTTACGAGGAACTATATTATGATTTAATTCTACTGCAATGTATCTATTATCAATATCCATACTTTCCAATAGTTTAGATACAGAGGTTTCTATCGGACATTCTTTGTTTTCACCGTTTACGTTGATTTGCATTAGTTAAAATTCTTCTTTACATAGTACAGCTTTTAAGTTCTTTTCCCATTACATAATTGTCAATTGCTACTGCCGCCTTCTTACCGGCACCCATTGCGAGGATTACAGTTGCTGCCCCGGTAACTATATCGCCACCTGCAAATACGCCTTTCTTTGATGTTAATCCTGTTTCTTCGTCTGCGACTATGTTGCCTCTCCTGTTAGTCTTTAAACCGGGTGTTGTGGTGGGTACAAGTGGATTAGGACCGTTACCTATGGCGACAATTACGCATTCGACATCCAGGACAATTTCAGAACCCTCGATAGGAATTGGACGTCGCCTGCCTGATTCATCAGGTTCCCCTAATCTCATCTTTATACATTCCAAACCTTTTACCCATCCATTTTCATCACCTATGATTCTGATAGGGTTCATCAGGAACTTGAACTTAATGCCTTCCTGTTGTCCATGATGAACCTCCTCTATCCTGGCAGGCATCTCCGTTCTGGATCGACGATAGACAACATAAACATCTTCTCCTCCCAGACGTATGGCGGTTCTGGCCGAGTCCATAGCTACGTTCCCGGCTCCCAGTACGGCAACCTTCTTCTTTCTCAATATCGGTGTTTCGTATTCCGGATCATATGCCTTCATTAAATTTACCCTGGTCAGGTATTCATTGGCTGAATATACACCGTTGAGATTCTCTCCCTCTATCTGCATAAACATTGGCAGTCCGGCTCCGGTGCCCAGGAAAACAGCGTCAAAACCATTATTCAAAAGTTCATCCACAGTCTCAGTCTTGCCGATAACAGAATTAAGTTCAATCTTTACTCCCAGTTTTCTTAGGTAATCTATCTCAGATTCTACTATTGATTTTGGTAAACGAAATTCCGGTATACCGTATACCAGTACGCCTCCGGCTTTATGCAATGTCTCAAAGATGGTTACATCATGCCCTTTCTTTGCCAGATCTCCTGCTACGGTTAGACCGGCAGGGCCGGATCCAACCACAGCAATCTTGTGTCCTGTTTTCTCAGGTATTTCCGGAATAAATATATCACCATGTTCTCTTTCATAATCCGCTACAAACCGTTCCAGACTGCCTATAGATACAGGATTACCTTTCTTGCCAACTACACAGACCTTTTCACACTGATCTTCCTGAGGGCATACCCTGCCGCATACTGCGGGAAGGCCGTTTGTTTCTTTTATCTTACGGGCTGCGCCAAGATAGTCACCCTCGCCTATAAGCTTAATAAATGCCGGTATGTCTATATTAACAGGACATCCTTCAAAACATAATGGTTTTTTACATTGAATACATCTGGTGGCCTCTCTCCGGGCCTGTTCAATAGAATACCCAAATGGAACCTCTTTGAAGTTCTTCTTTCTTGCTTCTGAGTCTTGTTGTGGCATTATCTGCCTTGGAACTTTTGGTTTCTTTCCAAATTCTAATAAAACAGATTGACTCGAAAGCTCTTCTTCGACCATTTTATAGGTTTTGGCTTTTTCTTCCTCCATACTACACGGTTCTGCTTGAGTGTCCGTCTGGGTATCCTGCGTTTCGCTATCAGTATAAACCCTTAACCTTTTCATCAATGTATCAAAGTCAACCTCATGGCCATCAAACTCAGGGCCGTCTACACAGGCGAACTTTGTCTTGCCGCCTACTTCTACACGACACGCACCGCACATTCCGGTTGCGTCAACCATAATCGGATTAAGGCTTACTATTGTCTTGATCTTATACGGTTGTGTTACCTTGCATATAGCACCCATGAGTGGTACGGGACCAATGGCATATACGATGTCGATCTTCTTCTTGTTATCAATCATCTCCTGAAGTATTTGTGTAGGAAAGCCGTGGAATCCCTTCGACCCGTCGTCTGTAGCAATCAATAATTCGTTGCTGATTTCACGCAGTCGATCTTCCATTAGCAGCAAACTCTCGTTTCGGGCGCTTATGATAGAGATTACATTGTTTCCGGCTTCATGTAGGGCCTCTGTTATTGGCATTGCCAGGGCAATACCAAGGCCGCCGCCAATGCATACAGCTGTGCCGAAATTCTCAATATGGGTAGGATGTCCTAAGGGACCAAGAATATCTTTTATAAAATCGCCCGGTTCTAAAGTGGCTAATAGTTTGGTAGTATGGCCAACGGTTTGAAAAACTATGTCAATAGTGCCTTTGTTCCTGTCAGAACCTGCAATCGTCAGTGGCACTCTTTCGCCTTTTTCGTCGGTTATCAATACAACAAACTGACCAGCCTTTCTCTTAGCGGCAATCTTTGGTGCGTCAACCGTTATGGAATAAACTGCTTCAGAAATTTTTTCTTTTTCAATTATTTTATACATGTACAGTTTCGGTATAAAGCGGTTCGGGCAAGTAAGAAAATCGCTGTCTGGCTCTTTTTAACAAGGTATTACATAGTTAGTGTGCAATCATGATACCAACACCAATGAAAAAGTGAAACAACTTCTTCATTTTTCATGCATATTCCTAAGTATTATTAAGCATTGAAGATAGAGAAATGTTTACAAGTTTTTGGGTTTTAATCTTATGTTTAATACCTGAAAACATCAGACAAGATGTCAATTATTTAATCAGGCAACAGATATTTAATCGATATTGTGCCTTACCCACTCTAAAATCTTACCCTTGTTTTTGCAAGTTAAAATTCATAGTAAAAAGAGATTTTGACAAGCTTTGAACGCTTATATATAATCCGCGCGAGTCAGGATTTCAAAAGAGCCCACGAAAAATACGAAAATAGGATGAGTTCATCGTCTAAATCAACCAGGTTACAGAAAACAGAGGCTGAGATATTGTCGCTGCTTGACGGTCTTTCTGATAAAGTTGATTTAGAAAGGAAATTTGGCGCAGATTACCTGCCGTTAGCTTCAATTGATACCCATAACGAAAGGAAAACGGACGAATTGAGTAAATCAGAGAAGACTAAAGCACTTAGTAAATTAGAGAAACAGGTAAAGAAATGTACAAAATGTGGGTTATGTGAAGACAGGACGAATGTAGTCTTTGGGGTCGGTGACCCCGATGCAGATCTTATGTTTGTTGGAGAGGCGCCGGGCTATTATGAGGATATGCAGGGAGAACCATTTGTCGGCAGGGCCGGACAGCTTTTAACCAAGATTATAGAATCAATAGGTTTGAAGAGGGAGGAGGTATATATTGCCAATATCCTGAAGTGCCGTCCACCGGAGAACAGGAATCCCAACGCCAAAGAAATAGTTCTATGTAGCCCGCATTTGATTAAGCAGATTGAGATAATACGTCCAAAGGTAATATGTGCATTGGGAACATTTGCCGCACAGACATTGCTGGATACAAAGGAGGCTATCGGTAAGCTGCGCGGGAAATTCTTTGAATATCAAGGTACAAAATTCCTGCCTACCTATCATCCCGCATATCTGCTGAGAAATCCCAATGATAAGAAAAAAGTCTGGTCTGATATAAAGAAAGTACGGGATTATTTAAAGAAATGAACTTCCAAACATAACCTATCCAGAATGAATCGGGAAGGCCCGCCAAACAAACTATCGGATAAAAAGGTTTCTGCCACTAATGAGAATCTACAATACAGTCCAAAAGATTTTGTTTTATATTATTTAAAAGATTCGAGTCATTCTTTGTTCCTTCGGCCGGTTGAATGCATTTTTCAGAAAATAGCAAGGCCCTTGATATATGTTCCTTCTGGCGTTCGGTGAAGATTATGGGCCTTTCAGGAGTATATTTTATAAACTCCTTAAACTCAGAAATCAGATTCTCCTCAAGTGTTGAAATGCCGTCGCCATTCAAGGCGGATATCTGACATATTGGTTCAAACGTATCTCCAATAAGTGCTGACAGGTTTAGTTTACACGGCAGGTCTGCCTTGTTTATTACTGGAAAGATGGATACCTTGTGGGAGTTGTCTGCTTTATGCAGATCAAGTTTTTCAACAAACTCAATCAACTCTTTGTCTTCTTTTTCTGCTGGTTTAGAATTGTCGAACACAATGATTATTTTATCTGCCGCTCTTAACTGTTTCTTGCTTTCCAGGACGCCGAGCCTTTCTACTTCGTGATCTGTTTCTCTGATACCGGCAGTGTCTATTATTGTGAATGGTATACCATCGAATGAAATCAACTCGTCAACAGCGTCTCTTGTAGTTCCCGGTTCTTTATGAGTAATTGATCTGTCTTCTTTCAGGAGTTCATTAATTAGCGTGGATTTACCTGCGTTTGGTTTGCCGGTAATAATCAGCTTCTGAGGTGATGTGATCGTACAGCCGAAGACAGCGGTTCTCACTATTTCTCTTAACCGGTTGTTGATTTGGTTTAACTGCTCTCCGGTATTATCGCATTCTTCTATCTCTCTGATTATTTTATTTACAATAGAGCTTAATGCACCGTTAAATTGATCCAGGAGGACTTTAGCGCATAATCTTGTTGTCGCTTTGGGTATTTCTAATAGTGCCTCTGCCTGAATAAGATCTATTTTGCTGTTTGTGAGAGAACGATTAGCAAGTTCTTTCCAGTGAACTTCCTTTGCTCCTGCAGTTACAATGCATTCAAGTGTCTTCTTTACTGCCCGTATGCCGCCGTGACAATTAACCTCGACCAAATCTTCTCCGGTAAAACTGTCTTGTTCCCTCAGTACGTTTACGATAACCTCGTCAATTGCTGTACCGTTTAAACAAATATCACCGTAGTAAATTTTCTTTGACTCGGCAATCCTCAAGTCTTTCAGTCTCTTTCCCTTGAATACCGCGTTTACGATCTTAAGTGAGTCCTGCCCTGATACCTGTATCACGCCTATTCCTCCTTCTCCAATAGGCGTGGAAATAGATGCAATCGTCTCTTTTTTCATGTATAAGCAAGAAATGTTTAAAAAGAATTCTTAGAGTTGATTGGAAATCAGCCTTTTGTAAACTTTAATGCATGATAGTGAGTCGTTACGTTCACGTATGATAATCCGCGTTGATCTTTACGTACTCTCTTGATAGATCACACGTCCAGAGCGTAGCGCTTTTATTACCATCTCCAAGGTGTAGTTGAATCGTGATCTCATTCTTCTTCATTTCGTTGCTGAGTCTCTTTGGGAGGGGTGTTACCGGCAAACCTTTCCTGTATATCGTTATTTTATTAACAGATAATTTTAGTTTGGATTCGTCAAGAACAACCCCTGAATAGCCTGCGGCAGAGACGATACGTCCCCAATTGGGGTCTTCTCCATTAATGGCGGTTTTTACTAACAGTGATTCTGCTATTGTTCGTGCAATCTTCTCTGCATCCGATATTGACTTGGCCTCGTTTATCTCAACCTGAATAAATTTTGTAGCGCCTTCACCATCCTTTACGATTGCCTTGGCCATGCGCATGGTTACATAATCCAGCGCTTTCTGGAAAAGTGCAAGGTCGGTCTTTCTTGATGATGTTATATTGCGGTTGTGTGCCATACCGTTTGCGAGGATGGCTACCATATCGCTCGTACTCATATGGCCGTCTACGGTGATTTGATTAAAAGAGGCCTCTACAGACTTTTTGATGCAGGTTTTTAAGGTGTTTAGAGAGATTGAGGCATCAGTCGTGATGAAGCAGAACATTGTAGCCATTTTTGGTGAGATCATGCCGGATCCTTTGGCTATTGCACCTATGGTAACTTCCTTGCCTCCTATTTTTACCTTAACGGCAATGTGTTTAGGTACGGTGTCGGTTGTCATTATTGCCTTTGCAATGTTTATCAAGTGTGTCTCTTTGTCTCCCAGACGTGCAGATGATTTGTTTATGCCGGATTTTATCTTTGCCATTGGAAGGTGATGTCCGATTATGCCGGTAGAGGCGACTATGACTTCATCCGATTTAATGCCCAAGTGTCGGGACGCAAGCTGTGCCATTGTTTCCGCATCCTTTTCTCCCTTCTTGCCTGTACACGCATTGGCATTTCCGCTGTTTACCACTATGGCATGTGCAGTGCCACTTGATACGACCTTTTTGCTGTATTTGATTGGTGCGGCGACTATCTGGTTAGTGGTAAAGAGCGCTGCGGCCTTGCATGGCTGTTCCGAGCAGATGATACCGATGTCGTGGTTTTTGATACTTCTCTTTAAACCGCAATGTGCAGAACCTGCTTTGAAACCCTTTGGAGCAATAACTCCTTTGCGAATTGTCTTGATCATAATATGAAAAGAAACATTAGATTTAAGGTAGGAAGACTGCGGCGGATACGACCGTCGACCACAAGCCTTTTTTATCACCCTTTGCAGATTGGGTAGTATTTCTGGATTTTACTATTTTGCCACTCATTCGGTATATTTCTTTACGTTCGTCGTAATTCTTTTCCGGATCGAATTCAACGCCTTGCGTACTGGCAAGCATTGATGCTGCCAGGTCTTCTGCATAATCACCGGATATTTCGTCTGTTTCGCCATATGCATGATGTTCACTCAGATATCCGTAATGATTAGGTTCGGCAGGTACTGCCAAACCAACTGATGCTGATATCATTCTATTTGGTTCATTGGTCGAATTAGTACTCATTACACAGAATACTATCTGACCGGGTTGTATAAGTTTAAAACCTTGCGACTTTGGGATGATCTTGCAATTTGGCGGGAAGATGCTTGACACACTAACTAGATTGCATTTTTCTATACCGGCCTTTCGCAGGGCAAGTTCCAGAGACTGTAACTTCTCTTTATGCTTGCCTACTCCTTTTGTGAAGAACACTTTTTTTGGTACTAATTGCATTTTTATATATTATTTCAAATTTACTTACTGTTTTTAACGATACAAATGATTTGGTTTTATAAAAAAGCAAAATCCTATGCAAATTGCAATATAATTTTGTGTCAAGGTTCGGGAAATTTTTCCTTACATGTTTACGTTTTTAACTTTTTACCTACTTTCCTTTTTACAGACTGAACCTTGCCGGAGATTCGGCCTGTCCTGCCCTTGCGATCGTCTATTGTGATAGTGGTTAATACGCGGTCTGAATCTTTAAGAATCTTATTGTGGCACTTCTTGATGAGTTTAAATATATTGTCCCAGTTACCCTCTAATATGGTACCCATGGAATGCAGTTTGTAATTTATTCCGCTTTCTCTGACGATCTTTAATACTTCTGCTACCTGTGTGCTCAAACTGCTCCCTTTGCCTATCGGCACAATACTGAAGTTTACTACCATCTGTCATCTCCTTTTTATTAAAATATTGAATTGTTTAGAAACGTATTTGACTTTTATCTGTATGGGATTAGAATAGTTTTCTGTATAGACGCGGAAGTGGCGGAGTTGGCAGACGCGCTAGGTTGAGGGCCTAGTCCTCGCAAG
>CAZPAM010000004.1:0-875 GCA_964584595.1 uncultured Candidatus Scalindua sp.
CTTGCAGAGGATTTTAATCTGAATATGAAAAGAAGGAACCGTCTTTTTGTAGCCAAAGAGGTGGTTAAGGACTTTATAGAATGGCGAGAGAATGATCGTATAGGGATGGTGGTCTTTGCCGGACAGGCATATACTCAGTGTCCGCTGACACTCGATTATGATGTGCTGCTGCAATTCCTTGAAAAAGTAGAGGTCGGAATGGTTGAGGACGGTACTGCTATTGGTTCTGCCATAGGCGTATGCGTGAACAGGCTGAGAACTTCTAAAGCTGAAAGCAAGGTTGTGATACTTCTAACTGATGGCCGTAACAATGCAGGTGAGATTGACCCGTTAACGGCAGCCGAATTGTCAAAAACGTATGGTATGAAGATATACACAGTCGGTGCAGGTACAAAGGGGCTTGCCCCTTATCCTACCAAGGGCCTGTTCGGAATGAAGACGTACAGGTCTATAGAGATTGATATTGATGATGAGGGTTTGACAGAAATTGCAACGATTACAGGAGGTAAATATTTCAGGGCAACGGATACAAAATCCCTGAAAGAAGTTTACAGGCAAATTGATAGTCTGGAAAAGACTAAAATGGAGGAAGCTATATATACCGAGTATGATGAGCTTTTTCATTACCTGGTTATTCCTGCGTTAGGAATACTTCTCTTTGAAGTTGTACTTGCAAATACAAGATTCAGGAGGATTCCTTAAAAAGATTGTTGATTGGCGATTGAAGATTGAAAGGATTAATTTGCCGCACCCGTCCCCGCCAGAATGCGTTGGGCTGGCGAACGGATTCATCCGGGTGGGAAGGCGCAAAAAAACCCAAATGACAAAGCTCAAATGCCAAATCAATGCTTAAAGATTAAATGATTTAAGCCGTC
>CAZPAM010000004.1:889-10657 GCA_964584595.1 uncultured Candidatus Scalindua sp.
GGAGTTGATTGGGATTTTGAGCTTTGACATTTAGATTTGCTATTTGAGATTTACAAATAACTATGAAATACGAAAACATTAATTATCTCTATCTGCTGCCATTGGTTATTGTCATGGTACTGGCGTATATTGTGTTCTTTAAGAGCAGGCAGAATGCTTTAAAGAGATTCGTTCAGGCGGAATTGATTGATAGCATCGTAATGTCTGTAAGCAGGAGGAAGCAGATAATAAAGGCAGTATTTGTTATTTCTGCCATAGCTTTCCTTATCTTTTCCCTGGTACAGCCAAAATGGGGATACCATTGGGAAGATGTGGAGAGGAGGGGAATTGATATTGTTGTTGCCGTAGACACATCCCGGAGTATGCTTGCGGACGATATCAAGCCAAATAGATTGGAGGCGGCCAAAAGAGAAATCAAAGATTTGATTGATATTATAGACGGCGACAGGGTCGGCTTGGTTGCATTTGCGGGGACAGCTTTCCTTCAATGCCCCCTGACCCTTGACTACGGTGCATTCAGCCTTTTTCTGGACGACCTCGATACGCGTCTGATTCCTGTAGGCGGTACGTCCTTTGGTGAGGCAATAAATAAGAGTATGTCTGCATTTAGTGATAAAATGAAAAAACACAAGGCGATCGTACTTATTACTGATGGAGAAGATCATCAGGGTAACGCTATGGAAATGGCAAAGGCAGCGAAAGAAAAGGGTATAATTATATATACAGTTGGTGTTGGCAAAAAAGAGGGAGCCTATATTAAATTAAAAGATAACAAAGGGAGAGAGGAATTATTAAAAGATAAGGAAGGAAAGGTTGTCAAATCACGTCTTGACGAGGTATTATTAAATAAGATTGCCCTGGATACGGGAGGTGCGTATTCTCCTGCATACGGAATTAAATGGGGCCTGGCTAATATTTATACAAACCTCATAGCTAAGATGGAGGATAAACGATTAGGCGGCAGGAAGATAAGATTATATGAAAACCGCTACCAGATTCCATTATTTATAGCACTTATCCTTATAGTGTTGGAATCGTTGATTGGAGAACGTACCAGGAAACGTAAGACTCAAATTGATAGAGGGATTTGAGAATTATTATTTCACAAATTTAATTTGAATTATTAATATGATAGAATTCAGTACAAAATTAAGAGTTTTTATAATATCATTAGCCTGTCTATTCCTGATTGGCTGGATCGACCCTGCTGCCGATAAGAACGAAGAAGGGCGTCAGCATTATGGCGAAGGAGAGTATGACGAAGCAATTAGTAAGTTTACAGATGCGCAGTTGCATTTGCCTGAATCGGATTCACTAAATTTTAACATTGCAAATACTCATTATAAAGTGGGTAAACTTCCAGAGGCTGAAAAATCTTATAAAGGTATTCTGGATTCAAAGGATGTTACTTTAAAGGCAAAGGCTAATTATAATATGGGTAACACCATGTTTAAGCAGGGTAAGCTTAACGAAGCCCTGGACTTTTACAAGAAGGCTATTAAGTTGACTGAGAAAGAATCCGGCACAAATGGTGATGAAATGAAAGGTGTCAGAGAAGATGCAAAGTATAATTACGAGTTTGTACAGAAAAAGATGGAAGAGATGAAACAAGAGCAGCAGGAAAGAGAGGAAAAAGAAGAGCAGGACAAACAGGAAAAACAGGATCAGGAAAAGCAGGACGATCAGAAACAGGGAGAAGAGCAGGAAGAAAAACAGGAAGAAAAGGATCCTGAGCAGCAGGAGCAGCAACAACAAGAAAAGGAGCAGGAAGAACAAGACAAAAGTAATAAAGGTGAACAGGAAAATGAACCGCCACCTGAAAATGAGAAGTCTCCCTCTCAGCCTTATGAGAAAAAAGATATGACCAAGGAAGAGGCGGAAAGGATTCTTGATGCGTTGAGGCAGTCAGAGCGCTCCGCACGGGAGATGCAGGAAAAAGAAAAAGAGTCTACGCCGTATATGATAGAGAAAAACTGGTAAAATATGATAAAGAGAATTTCCTCAATAATAATATTTATATTAATGCTTAATCTGGTTTCTGTTGCGTATGCAAAGGAAATCAAGGTTGTCATTAGCGTTGATAAAACAGTGGTAGAGGCAGGCAGCTATTTTCGTGCGACTATTGGTGTTCAGGGGGCATTTGATACTGAAATACCAAAGTTAACACCGCCAGAGAATTTTACATTGATGTATGGGCCGAGCGTGTCAACTCAAACATCTATAGTAAACAACGTTGTAGCGGTTTTTCGCGGGTTTACGTATAGCTTCAGTCCAACAGAAACGGGTAAATTTGTGCTGGGGCCGGCGACTTTAGAATATAAGGGGAAAGTATATACATCAAATTCTGTCGAGATTGAGGTTGTCAAAAGAACACCATTTGAAGGCAATGTAGATCCTGATGCAGAGAGAGGTAAGAGAATTGATATAAATAAAAGAATATTTGTTGAACTCGCAACTGACAAGAAGGAAGCCTATATATATGAACAGATTGTTCAGTCTTTTAAACTGTTTTTTCAGAGGGGATTGCCGATAGATGACCTTGATTATGTTGCCGCATCTACAAAGAGTTTTCTTGCAGAAAAGCTCGGTGAGGAGCGCCGCTATGAAGAAGTGCGTGACGGGATATTATATAATGTAATAGAGCTTCGCACAGCGCTGTTCCCGCTGGTTTCCGGTAATATAGAAATACCGCCCGCAAAGTTTAATTGCAATATTATAATCAGGCAACAGGGTTATAGTAATTCTATTTTTGATGAGTTTACCGGTAGGGGCGGACAGAAATATCCGGTGGAAAGAAGCACTAACCCAATAAAGTTGAAAATAAAACCACTGCCGGAATTGGATAAACCGGATAATTTTGCCGGTACAGTAGGAAGATTTACCATGGACGTTCTTGCAAAACCCACAGAAGTAAAGGTTGGCGATCCGATAACACTGACGATAAATATTCGGGGAGAGGGAAATATACAGACAATAGGTGAACCGGTAATTGCCCCAGGGGACGAAAAAGATTTCAAGATTTATCCTGCGGAAACTGATACGACAATCACGGATAGAGGAGATGGCATAAGGGGTGAAAAGCTTTTCAGTAAGGTAGTTGAACCACAGCATGAAGATATTGACATAATACCGGCGATATCATTCAGCTACTTTGATCCGGAACTGGAGAGATATATGACTATTACTCACAATCCGATTCCTATTGTGGTAGAACACTCTGAAGTAGAAATTCCCATACGCCTTTCTCTTGAAGATGCCGAAAAGGTAAAGGGGCAGGTTAAGATTTTGACCAAGGATATACTGCCCATAATGTCTGATTTATACTCATTCAAGAATCAGGGCTTTGCTGTATATAACAGGCCTTTATTCCTGGCCTTTATATTTCTTGCACCAATACTTGTTGTGATAGCATGTGTTTATGTACAGAGGCACAGAGAGCTGTTGCAGACGGATGTGGGTTATGCCAGGAAAAAACGCGCATTGTCCAGGGCAAAGAAGCAGCTTTCAAATGCAAGACGGCTTGTGCAGCTTGACAATCCTTCCGAGTTTTATTCTACGCTTGCCAAAACTGTCATGGATCATATTGCAGATAAGTTAAATTTAGCACCTGCCTCCATCACATCGGACAATATTTCCGGCATTCTGGAAAATCGTGGTGTGTCGCATGATGTAATAAAAGAGCTTAAGGAATGCCTTGAATCGTGTGATTATGGCAGGTTCTCTGCCAGTCAACATTCGAAGGATCAAATGGTGAGTACACTCGATACTGCAGAAGAATTTATAATGCATTTGGAAAAACAATTATGAGACAAACGAATATACTGATATTTTTTATTTTATGCCTTGCGTTTCTTTGTGAGGGCCGGGTTCTGGCTGAGGCGTTGACGCGTGACAGCGGGGCTGATGCTTTTTTCAGAGCAAATAAGGAATACCGTGCCGGGCAGAAGGCGATAGCTGAAAAGAGAGAACAGGAAGCTGTTGAAAAGTTTGAGCATGCTGTTCAGTTATACGAAAAACTGCTTGGTTCCGGTTTTGTAAACGGGCAGATATATTATAATCTGGGTAATGCCTATTACAGGCTGGGCATGTCCGGCAAGGCGATAATATACTACCGCAGGGCGGAGGAATTGCTTCCAAGAGATGCCGACATAAAGGCAAACATAAACTTACTAAAAAGAGATTTTGTGGATAAAGCATCAATTCGCCAGTTGCCGGAGATCCTTAAGATTGTATGTTTCTGGTATTTCTTTCTTAATCTGAATGAGATTACATCCATTACGATATATATGTATCTTGCCCTCATGGCATCCATACTCTCTTTTGTTTTTATAAGGGTTCAATGGCTTAAAAATATTATTATTATCTTTGCGTCATGTCTTCTTGTACTGGTTATATCTCTGGGCATAAAGGCATATAGTCAGCATTCCATAGAAAGGGGTGTTGTGATTGCAGATGAAAGTAAGATAAGATACGGGCCGGGCGAGGAGTATGAACCCAAGTTTGAGATACATGAAGGTGCAGAGGTAAGAATAGAAGAGAAAAAAGATAGATGGTATAAGGTATACGTCTACGTGGACGTTGAAGACCTTCGTGACGATGAAGACAAGAAAGAGGTCGAGTTCAGAATAGGCTGGATACCTGAAGCAGAAGTAGGGAAGATATAAAGAAATGATGCAGATAAAGTAGAAAGGATTTCTTGCCCTTCAGGATTTATTCCTTGCTCTTCGCCGTCCTCCCTGCGGTTTCGACACTGTTTTCTTGCCTGGTTTCTTCCCTAGATGCAATTCTTTTTTGTCAGTACTGAGGAGCTTTTTTATTAGATCAGATCTTTTGGCTTCAGTGAGCCTCTTCCTTATCCAATCCCGATTCTCCTTCTTGTACCAGAAAAAGAAGCGATGCTGATTTATTTTCTCCTGTTTTGATTTCGGTGTGTAGTATTTCTTTAAAGTATATGGGTGAAGGCCGGAATAGTACATAACTGTGGCAACTGTCATAGGTGTGGGTGTAAAGTCCTGTACGTATTCTAATTTGAAACCGAGTTCTTTGGTTTCTACTGCAAGGTTTGCCATATCTTCTTCCCTGCAGCCGGGGTGGCCGGAAATGAAGTAAGGAACAAGCTGCTGGTTAAGCCCGAGTTTTTTGTCGATACGATCAAACATTTTCTTAAATTCTTTAAAATGCTCGAAAGATGGTTTTCTCATAATTTTGAGGATATCGGCAGATGTATGCTCCGGCGCTACCTTCAGTCTTCCGGAAACATGCCGGGTTAAAAGCTGTACCATGTAATCGTTAATGGACGCATCAGCCTTTTTGTTATAGCTTCTTATCAATAGATCATGCCTGATTCCGCTTCCGACAAACGCCTTCTTTACCTTTGGGAGTTCATCTACTTTACGATAGATTTCAGTTAATTGAGAATGGCTTGTGTCCAGATTACTGCAAACTACCGGATGAATACAGGAAGGTAAGATGCATTTGTCGCATATCGCCTGCACCGCCCCCTTCATCTTGTACATGTTGGCAGACGGGCCACCGAGGTCAGAAATGTAGCCTTTGAAACCGGGCATATTGACCACCTGCTCTACCTCGTTCAAAATAGATTTTTGTGAGCGGCTTGCAATGAATTTTCCCTGATGTGCAGAAATAGTACAAAAACTACATCCGCCAAAACACCCCCGGTGCATGTTAATAGAGAACTTAATCATCTCGTAAGCAGGAATAGCGCCTCGTTTTTTGTATTTCGGATGTGGAAGCCTTGTAAAGGGCAGGTCAAAGGAGGCGTCAATTTCCTTTTCGGTCATTGTCTGAAAAGGAGGATTTATAATCAGTGTTTTTTCTGAAATGTTCTGAATAATCCTGTTTGCAGAAACCTTATTTGATTCCTGCTCTACCTGTTTGAAATTTGCCGCAAAAGCTTTTTTGTCTTTCAGGCAATCTTGATGGGAATTAATCGTAATGTCTTTCCAGTTCTTGTTCCTTGGAACACCCTTGCTTTGATCTCGAATATAGGCCGTTTGCTTTACCATAGTCAGTTGATGAAAGGGAACTCCTTTTTTCAGAAGTTTGAGAATTTCTTTCAGGGCCTGTTCTCCCATTCCATAAACTAATAAATCTGCACCGCTTGTTTCGAGAAGAGAAGGCATCAGTTTGTCCGACCAGTAATCATAGTGAGTGACCCTTCTTAAAGAAGCCTCTATACCTCCAATTATAACCGGTATATCAGGATAGATAGATTTTAAGATTTTTGAGTATGTAGCAACTGCATAATCCGGCCGGAAACCGGCTTCTCCGCCGGGAGAATAGGCATCTGTAGAACGAAGCCTTTTATTGGCGGTGTAATGATTTACCATGGAGTCCATACAGCCTGAGGTTACTCCAAAGAAATACTTTGGCTTGCCAAGTTTTCTAAAATCACGCAGGTCGTCTTGCCAGTTGGGCTGTGGAACAATAGCAATCCTGTAACCTTCGCTTTCGATAATCCTGCCAATTACGGCAGGCCCGAATGCCGGATGATCAACGTAGGCATCACCGGAAAAGAGAATAACATCAAGCTCATTCCATCCCCGCATTTCCACTTCCTTTTTTGTAGTAGGAAGCCATCTGGTTATATCCTGTTGTTCTTTCATGACGGTAAAGATATTGACAAATACACCTAATATATTATAGCCATAATAGAGCCGGGACAGAAACAAGAAATTGGCCTTAAATAAAATCAGGTCATAATCTCCTTTAAGAGAAATGACAGTGATTGTTTGTATAAAAATAGACTTGAATTAGTATTTAAGCACCGTTAAGATAAGCCCTCAATAAAGCTTGAGATTAATTCCATGTCATTGGAAAGTAAAAAACTGAAGAAAAAGCCTCTCAGCTTTCTTCCTGTGAATCAGCATAATTAACAGAATATCTTATTTATAAATGGTGTTTCTATATGCTAAAAATAAGTTCGTGAGATAATTATGCATTGGATTACGATATTAGGTGTTGTCTTAATAGCTGCAGGAACAATTCTGGCCTGCTTTGGCCAGAATATCAAGAGCAGACTTGTCGACAAGCACCTTCATCAAAGCATAAGTGAGAAAACCTTCCAGATTGGCGAACTGGTAAACAGTAAGAATGAACTGTTAACCAGGATCGACGAATACCAGGAAAACCTGTCCGGAAAAGACGAGACTATCCACCAGTATACAGCCCAGATTGACGAACAGAAAGCGGCTGATGATGAATACCAGGAAAGCCTGTCAGTGAAAGACGAAACCATCCTCCAGCTTACAGCCCAGATTGACAAGCAGAAAGCGGCTGTTGATGAATACCAGGAAAGCCTGTCAGTGAAAAACGAAACTATACACTGGCTTACAGCCCAGATTGACAAGCAGAAAGAGTCTGCTGATGAATACCAAAAAAGCCCGTCCGAAAAAGACGAAACCATTAACCAGCTTACCGCCCAAATTGATCAGCATAAAGAGTATGCCGATGAATACCAGGAAAGCCTGTCGGCGAAAGATGAGACCATTGCCCAGCTCACAGCTCAAATTGACAAGCAGAAGGAGACTGTTGATGAATATCAAAAGGGTCTGTCCGTGAAAGACGAAACCATTAACCAGCTTACCTCCCACATTGATAATCATAAAGAGTATGCCGATGAATACCAGGAAAGCCTGTCATCGAAAGATGAAACTATTGCCCAGCTCACAGCTCAGATTGACAAGCAAAAAGAGTCTGCTGGTGAATACCAGGAAAGCCTCTCCGTGAAGGACGAGACTATTAATCAGCTAACAGTTCAGCTTGACAGGCAGAAGGAGTCTGTTAATGAATATCAAAAGGGTCTGTCCGAAAAAGACGAAACTATTAACCAGCTTACAGCTCAGATTGACAAGCAGAAAGCGGCTGCGGATGAATACCAGGAAAGCCTGTCAGCGAAAGACGAAATTATAAAACGATTAGAAGTTCAGGTTGCTTCTGAAACAGGCTTAAGTGATGTAATCGATCAGGCCAAGAGTCTTTGTAATGAAGGGAAATATGATAAAGCCTATAAGATTGCAGATGATCTAAGGCGAGAGAATCCTGATTTTGGACAGGCATATTTCATTCTTGGGACGATTGAAATGCGCAGGGAACGCTATAGTGAAGGGGTAGAAATGTTAAATCGGGCCATTCAACTTAAGCTACCCAACGAGGATATGGCATGGGCTTTTCATAATCTGGGAATTGGCTCGTTACGAAAAAAGGATTATGTAAAGGCAAAGGAATTTCTTGAGAAGGCGGTTGAGCTGGATCCCAATATGGAGAAAAGCAAGAAAGCTCTCAAGGTACTCAACGAATATTTGCAAACAAATTCTAGAGTAGCAGATGTCAGGAACCTCTTTAAGGAAGGTAAGTATGATGATGCCTATAGAATTGCAGATAGTCTTAGGGAAAAGAACCCCGAATTAGGTTTGGCGTATTATATTCTTGGTACGATTGAAATGATCAGGGAGCACTATGATAAGGGGGAAGAACTGTTAAATCATGCTATCAAGCTTAAGTTGTCCGATGAGGATTCGGCGTGGGCTTTTCATAATCTTGGAGTTTCATCGCTTCGAAAGAAGGATTACGAAAAGGCAAGAGAATTTCTTGAAAAGGCGGTTGAGTTGAATTCCAATATGGAGGAAAGCAGGAAGACTCTCGAGTCACTCGATGATTTACAATAAAAAGAGTGGTTAAATGAGAATGAAGTATGGCAAAGACATTAAATAATCATGTCCTGGCAGCAGATGTAGGAGGCACAAATACTCGAATGGCCATCGTAACCGGAAATGGGGACATCCATACGCTCTTAAAAAAACCTACACATTGTAAAGATGGCCAGGACGAGATGATCAGGTTTCTTGTTTCTTTTGCAAGGGAAGTAATTGAAAAATCAAACCTTCCGGAAGAGAAGATATGTGGGATGGGAATTGGTTTTCCCGGTCCTTTAAACGTTGAGACGGGTACAATCTTCAACCCTCCTAATTTAAGTGGCTGGGATAACGTTCCTTTAAAGGATATTCTCGAAAAAGAGCTGAAAGTACCTGTTGCAATTGAGAACGACGCGAATGCGGCAGCGCTTGGTGAATGGTGGAAAGGTGCAGGGTCAGGAACAAGCAGCTTATTTTGCATCACCCTGGGTACTGGTGTGGGGGGGGGTATGGTGTTGGGAGGAAAAGTCTGGCATGGTGCATCGTCAATAGCGGGTGAAATAGGGCATACGACTATTATAAGAGATGGAATAAAATGTACATGTGGGAATACAGGATGCCTTGAAATATATGCTTGTTCCGGAGGTATTTTAAAAAGAGTAAACGACGCATTATTGGAGGAAGGAGATAATAGTAAATGCCAACCGCTTACTAACCTCGAAGAGATAGATCAAATGTTAATACAAGGCAACGAAGTTGTCCTGAAGATTATTAATGAAACCGGAGTTATTCTGGGCATTGCAATCGCTAATCTTGCAAACCTTTTGAATCCGGAAATGGTTGTTCTGTTTGGCGGCGTAACTAATCTGGGTGCAAATCTTATGGGGCCTTTGAAGGAAGAAGTTAAAAAAAGGGCATTCAAAAAGGCAACTGAATCTCTAAGGATAGAATTGGCAAAATTGGGTGATAATAGCGGGATACTTGGTGCGGCAAAAAATATTCTTTCGCAATTGTAAGACCAGGAAACCTACGAATGATTCAGGGTAAAAGAAAGTTAAAAATGCCTAAAGTTTAAAGTGAGCTAAAGTTGTGGAGAAAAACAAGTTTTTCATTT
>CAZPAM010000004.1:10667-70478 GCA_964584595.1 uncultured Candidatus Scalindua sp.
ATGACTGAACCAACAGAGATAGTTAACTGTATAGAAAAATATTTTTTTAACTTAGGCACTGTAGTTCACTTAAGACACTTCAAGCTTGACTTTGACGTGAACTCAAACGAACGGTTGCGGCTGTGCCACGTGTATACCGTCTATCCTGTCACATTGAAGACCTTGGTCAATCTGGAGATTCTCTGGATGTGACGTTTGAGGTTGGTGTCAGTGTCTTCCAGTCGGCGGGTAAGTGTTTCAAGTATTTTTCTCATAAACTTTATGTCGTTTGTGAGATTGTATTCAAATGCTTCTTTATCCATAGTATGAACCTTGCAATCCGTAAAAGCCATTGCAGTGGCACTTCGTTTATTTCCGGATATTAACGACATCTCTCCAAAGAAATCACCTTCGTCAAGTGTCGCCAGTGTTGCGTCTGTATCTCCAACTTTTTTTACTATTTTGATTCTGCCGGAATCAATGAAATACATTTCCTTCGCACCTTCGTCATTTTCTTTAAAGATAGTATCTCCCTCTTTGAAGTGTATTTTCTTTTCAGTATATAATAAACCTTTTGCACCCATTTTTCTGGATAACCCTATGACCTCTGAATAGTATTGAAATAAAGACTATAGATTACTTTGTATAAATTGCTTATATGCTTATTTTGCCGTTATTCTATTAATTTTACCATAGTGTGTCAATATAGAATTATCTCGTTGAAACGTGAGCAGAGAAAGACTTTTTTTTGCTTCTTGTTATTAACTGAGGGGCCATACATTTTATGAGATCTCAAATTATAGTAACTTTCATTATTTTATTGATATCCTTGGCACTTTATTTAGAATACCCATATTGAGTCTTGACGATTTAACATATTGTATAAGGTTTATTTTTATATATAAACGACCCGGGAAGAAATAAATGTTATTAAGAAAATTATTAGGCGAGATCCTGGCCGACATGGGGTTTGTTACAAGGAAACAACTTGAAGAGGCGTTAACAAAACAGATGACGCTGTATGGAAGCAAGGCGTTACCGGTACGAATACAAAGGGCCACACTGGTTTCTGAAGCGCGATTGGCTACAGGCACAACTCCGATGCTGGGCCAGATATTAATGGACATGGGATTTGCTACAAAGGGACAGCTTGAACAGGCAATAGAAGAACAGGATAAAATGATAGAAGTGTATAAGGTGTTGAACAGTGAAAAACTGGGAGCCACTGTGGAGGAGTGTTCGATAATTAATTCTACCCTGAATATTGCTGAAGTATTAGAAAATATCATGAAGTATGCAAATCGAGTGACGAATTCAGTTGCAAGTACACTGATGCTACTGGATGAAGAGACCGGAGAGTTGGTATTCAGTGTTCCAACAGGGCCAAAGTCGGACAAGCTGACGGATTTTCGTCTTCCACCCGGGGAAGGGATTGCGGGTTGGGTTGCTGAGAATGGACAACATCTTTTAATCCCTGATGTTAGGAAAGATAAGAGATTTTATGGGAAAACTGATGAAATGAGCGGGTTTGAAACAAAATCAATACTTTGCGTTCCGCTTAAGGCAAAATCGAAGATGATAGGTGTGTTGGAGGTTATAAATAAGGTCGATGATACTTCTTTTACTGAAGAGGATGCTATGTTACTGAATATCTTTGCAAACCAGGCTGCTATAGCAATTGAGAATGCCAGATTCTACGATGAATTAAAAAATAGATATGAAGAGGAAAAACAGTTACAGGAAAAACTTGCAGAATCAGAGAAGCTTCGTGCAATGGGTTTGATGGCATCCGGTGTGGCACATGATTTCAATAATATGTTGGCTATTATATTTGGAAATATAGATCTTGCCGAGGTTGAAGATAACAAAGATATGTTTTTGAAAAGGTTGGCCAAAATCAAGAAAGCCGCAGTAGATAGTGCTAACATAATAAAAAGATTGCAAAAATTTACAAAGACAAATAGTGAAGATACACCGTTTCAGCTGGTCAAGTTTAATGATCTGGCAAGAGAGGCTATAGAAATATCAGCTCCGATGTGGAAAGACGGCCCACATGCTAAAGGGATTAGTATAGAGATTGTAGATGCTCTTACAGAAGAAGAATTTATTATACTTGGAAATGATACTGATTTGAGAGAGGCTATAATAAACATGATATTCAATTCCGTAGGTGCAATGCCACAGGGCGGGAAAATACATTTAGCAATGTATGCGAAAGACGAAAGTATATATTTAGAAGTTTCTGATAATGGAATTGGGATGACTGAAGAAACAAAAAGGAGGATTTTTGATCCATTTTTTACAACAAAAGGTGTAAATCATAGTGGGTTAGGGATGAGTATGTTGTACGGAACAATCAAAAGACATAATGGATCAATAGATATAAAGACAAAACCCGGAGAGGGTACTATGTTTACGATAGTATTACCAAAGGGAAAAGAAGAAATAGAAGAAAAAGTTGAAAAGCTGAACCCTGTTGCTGAGATAAGCGAAGCGAAAATAATGATTATAGATGATGAACCGGAAATAGGCGTAGTGCTGTCAGAAATACTATCAAACCAGGGTCATCAGACCTGCGTTTTTGACAGTGGTAAAGGCGGATTAGAAGCATTTAAAGAAGGTGGTTATGAGATACTGATAACAGATTTAGGGATGCCAGGTGTATCAGGATGGGAGGTAATTAATATTGCCAGGCAGATACAGCCGGGTGTGGTAGTTGGAATTATAACAGGGTGGGATATATCAGAAGAAGAAGCAAAGCAGAAAGGTGTAGATTTTCTAATAAACAAACCATTTCGTGCAGATTATGTATTACAAGTAGTAACAAATGCTGTAAAATCTAAAACTGGTTAGTAAAATAAGTGTTCTCAAAATTAAACAGGATTCTTTTCATATCAATACTGTTGCTCATTGCAGGTTGTACAACATACCAACCATACCGCTACAGTTTTTCACTTATCGATCCAAATGTAGAAGATCTTACGTACGAAGACGAAGATGTCTTTTTTCAGTTTATACCTGCTGCAGAACATATCTGGGTGTCGGTATATAACATGTCAGAGGACAGCATCTATTTTGTCAGGAATGAGGCAGAATATATTGATCCGAATGGAGAATCTCACAAGATTCTCTTTGGATGGAATTTTTCTTCTGCAATGAAGGATTTTTTAAGAGACGGTCTTTATTCAAATTCCATCAAGATTGATCCAAAATCGGCAAGTGAAGGAAAAATCTGGATTAATATATGGCCGGGGCCGGGAGGTGACATTGGTGAAGGGTGGGTAACTGTTAAAGATTCGGAAATTGAGTACTTAGACCATGGTATGCTGCCAGAGTACGAGTTCCAGGGTGATGGGATGATGCTTAAAGAATCTACCTTTTCCCTCGTTCTGCCTATAGAGTTTGGTGGATATATGAAAGGTTATGAATTTACCTTTATGATAACAGGTGTAGAAGTAACTGGTCGTAAGTAAGGTTAAGGGAAATTTTCTTCTGTGCGATAGACGAGGGAGGTGGGCTGAATGGCGAAAACATTATCCAACTCCCTGGCTCGGAAGAGGGAAGACGTCATTTTCCATTCGTTTATAAGGGTACGTTCTGTATACTGAAAAACCCTTGACAGGGATGTGTACTGATGTTAACGTATTTATCAATATATGCTTATGGTAAGGGAAGCCTCTAAAATGGCTTATATCACCCCCTTTCCTACATTTCCTATTCACACCAAAAGGAATTTTGGATGAGAGCGTTCCCACATAAATTAGCCTTAGCCGTGTAGGGTTTCAAATTTACATAATAAATTATTTTTACAATTGTAAGCTTTATTGAAATGTTAATTAGTCCACAATGGGATTTAATATGATCATTAAGAAACTATCATTTATCTTTATTATTTTGTTTTTCTTCATATGCCTGGCAATCTCTACTGTCGGATATTGCAGCCAAACTGCTGAGGTTGAAGATTTAACAGCTATACGAACAAACTTCCTCAATGATGTAGAAAAGATTCTTGGAGGTCATGATCAGGATATTGCTCAGCTTGAATCAGACTTAAACATCCTTAAGGACGTATCAGGAAAACTGCAAACGATGGAGAAGACGTTAATCGAAGGCCAGATAGAGGGAGATGTCTTAGATTTGACTGTCAGGCAGCAAAAGCTTCTGGAAGAAAGGATCAGTATCCTAAATGAAACTATACAGGCCAGGACTGAAAAGACAGAAATAGCCGGCAATATGAAAAAAGCACTCGAAGACACTACAACTCTTTCCGGAAGAAAAGACAAGATTAATGAAGAAGCATCGCTATTACCAGGATCTCAATTTGAAAGTTTTCAAAAAGAAGCAGAACTCCTTGAAGCGCAATTGGAGTCGATTATTGCAAAAGCCAGCGAAAAAGAAGCACATTTCCAAACAACACAATCAACGAACGATGCCTTAAATACAAGCCTTGAAGAGCAAAAAGAGAAGCTTCGGGAAGAAGTCGAAGAATTAGTAAATCAAAAACCTGAAACGGAAGAAGAGAGCATTTTAATCGATAACAAGAAACGTCTTCTGGAGAATGAACTTAAACTGCTGGATGATAAGATTAAATTATTATTTATGCAGACTGAATTGGCAAAACTAGGGCCACAATCTGCTAAGGTAGAAAGGTTAAATTTAGAACTGGAAAAAGATATAAAGACAGAAATAGCCGGTATATTGTCGCTGAAATTTGAAGAAGAAGAGGTACAGAGAGAGGAAAAAGAAGCAGAAGAAGCTAAAAGGGTCGAGGATAGAAGAAGGTGGATTGCGGAAGAGGCAAAGGCTAAGGCAGAATTGGAAAAGGCAAAGGCGCTAAAGCAGGCGGAAATTGCCGCACAAAAACGGTTGGAGGAAACATCCCCTGAGAAAAAAAGAATTCTGGAGATCGAAGCTGACGTACATAAGCAGGAAGGACTTATTGCGACAATAAAAGATGAGTTAATTACTGTTGGTACGGAGAGTCACGAATACCTTGCAGGGTTCAAGGAGATTCTGGGAAATATTGATGAATTACTTGGCGGAGAAAATACTCCCGATGAAGTTGCCGGAGAGTTGGATGTAATTGCGGCCGAGTCAGAGAGAATACAAAATAAAATAGAGACTATTCAAAGCCTGTTAAGTGCGACAGAAAAACAAAAGGCAATAATAGATGAGAGTTTAGGGAAAGTACGTGCCGAACTCGTACCAATTGTATCCGGAGAAAAATCAAATATAGAAAAAGAAGCAGATGGATTTTCAAGCAAGGCACAGGGTGAACTGCTGGTAAAGCTTGCTGGTCAGCGCCTTGAGCATATCGAAGAGCAAAAGAAACTTGTAGAGAAAAAGATTGAGAGCGGTAATGAGGTATTAGAGTCAGGCAGGGAATTATTAGAAAAATTGGCAGATGCACAAGAGAGCCTTTCTCAGATACAAGCGGCTAATATCTGGGCAAGGCGTGAGAGCAGGATATCAACAAATACCGTGATAGAGGGCGTGACAGATATAAAGGCCCTTAAGGAGAAACCTTTTGATTTCTATAAAGCATCAGCCCAGAATTTAAAGAAACTTAGAATTTACCTGGCAGATACTAAAAACATACCAGCATTCATTATAAAAGTAATTATTATAGTCTTTGTTATCTTTTTTACTTTCTTTGCCAGGCGTATTCTCAACAAATGGGCAGGAAGAGAGATAGAAAGATATACAGCTGTATCTCCGCAGACATTTTTCACATACGAGCTTATACCTGGACTGTTCCGTATAATGCAGAATACATTAACAATGTTTTTTCTGTTCGTAATAGCCCTCACAATATCGCTGACAATTCCCTCTAATACGCCGGTAATTCTATCTGCAATTTATGGATTTGCAATCCTATCAGTTTATAAATTATTAAGAGGCACTGTTGTTGAATCCTTTAGTCCGTATACAGGCGGGAGACGATGGGTTCCGGTTACATACTTTTCTGCAAGGCATATCTTCAAGGGTTTAAATACAATTCTACTATTTTCAGTAATAACAATAACGCTGATTTTTGTTTTGAATGTCTACAGTTATAAAAAAGATGTTATAGAACTATTATGGTTCATTTACAATATAGTTACGATTTCTCTTGCTGTTTGGATAGCGGCGAGCCAAAGGTCATTCTTGCTGAAGGTGTTGCCTTATTATGAGAGTGCTATTGGTAAGTTAGTTAATAAGGTTATTAATATTCTCTATCCAATACTTATTGCGTTTGTCATCCTGCTTTTTGCCATTCGAAGCCTTGGATATGCACTATTAACGTATACTTTTGTAGTAACCCTCATCAAGAGTGTGATTGTTTCAATCATTGCTTACGCTGTATACCGGTTTTTATTAAGACGCTTGTCATTATCGCAGGAGCGTAAGTTAAAGTTAAGAAGACAGCTTGATGACAAGGAGTTCGAATCCGAGAAGACATCTTTAAACGTGGGGTTCAGAGTTTACAAGGGCTTACTTGGTTATGGAATTTTAATTATTGCAGTAGTCATAATCTTTGGAATGTGGGATAACACATTTAAAGATGTTGTAAGTTCACCGGCAGCTCCAGCGTTGTTCCGAAACGTGTATGAAAATGTTTTATATGTGTTTGCTTCAATAAAGGACGGTTTGACGTACAAGTTCACACTTGCCGAGGGCAGATATACAACGCCTTTTAAGATGCTGATCGGCATATTAGTCCTGGTGGCAGCTTTTATATGTACCAGATATCTAAAAAATGTACTGCGAACAAAGGTTTATGAAAAAGCCCAATTAGAACAAAGTGCCCGTCACGCAATTTCATCCGGAATAACATATTTTATAATTGGCGTGGCGGCAATTATAGGGCTAAATATTGCAGGGATTCCGTTAAGAAGCCTTACCATATTTGCCGGTGCATTCGGTATTGGTCTGGGCTTTGGGATGCAGAATATAATCAATAATCTTGTAAGCGGTATTATAATCTTCTTTGAAAAACCTATAAAAATTGGTGATGTAGTAACACTAGATAAGGAAATTGCAGGCAAGGTAGAGAAGATTAGTATTAGAAGTACTATGATAAATACCTTTGACAGGAAGACGGTAGTTGTGCCAAATTCAAGGTTCCTTGAGAATAACGTAGTAAACTGGGTTCATGGAGGTGATATGCTACTAAGATCTAAGGTAGTTGTAGGTGTTGCGTATGGTTCAGATACTGAGCTTGTAAAGAATTGCCTGCTTAAAGTGATGGATTTACATCCGGATGTGAAAAAAGATCCTGCACCGATAGTACGCTTTGCGGAATTTGGGGACAGTTCATTAAATTTTGAGTTGTATTTCTGGGCTCACATACTTGATAGATGGATGGCAATCAGCGACCTGAACTTTGCAATTGACAGAATATTCAGGGAAAACAATATCGAAATACCTTTTCCTCAGAGAGACCTGCATATTCGTTCAAAAAAACCTGTCGAAACCCAATTTACCACGTTAACTAAAAATGATAAGGATAGTAATACAGATTCCAAAAACCCTCAAATAGACGAATAAGTTTTTTGAAAGATTGCTGTCATTCCTTAAGTCGTTATAAGGCAAGTATTAACGCCAGTTGAATTGTCCATTACACACTATCACACTACATTGTGTAATCAGCTTGTATATAATATACTAAATGTAGTATTTTTTTGTTGACATTGCCGAAAAGTTGCTTTATGCTTTACCGACACATAAGGCATTACCCACTAAAAGCTTATATTAAAATTCCGCTTCTGTACAACTACAATAGCTCTTGAGAATCTGATTTACCTGAATAAGCTACCTTCCTTATTATTTAGACTATAACAAATCATCAATAGCAAAGGTTCTTTTGCGATTTAAAAGTACCTCACTTGCTACCATCAACAAGTAATTTTCAAGCCGTTTGTCCTGTTAATACAAGATTGAGAGAAACAAATTTGGTGAAGAAACACAACTTCCTGATCTAGTAATCTGGGCGACAATCCATTAACAGTTGTTTATTTACCAAATTCGTTTTAGGTTTTATTGTGTTGTTCATTAGTTGTTTATAAGTTCCGGAAATGTCTTTCTAAATTTTCAATGTGTACAATCTTGGATATTTTTCAAGGTTACAGACAAAATTTGAGTCCTGATTATGTCAAAATTTACTAACTTATTAATACCTCTTATTATGGTATCAACCGGAGTAATTTCCTGTACAAGCCAGAGTCTTGTGAGAAAAAGTGATGTGTCTCAACAAGTTCTACTACAACATGAGGGAGAAAACGTGACAGGCCAAACAGAATATACAGAAATCTCAACGAAAGATAACGCTCCAACAGTAAATACAAAAAGTAAATATGCGGCTGATAAAGCTACCGGTAGCGAAAATGATGTAAATACACGAAAGGCTGTAGACCGCATTAGTGAATCTAAACCGGTCATTCCTGATTATACGAATACAGTAAAAAACGATCCAGTTCATGAAGAATTTACTACTGTTAATCTTATTGAAGAACTTATTGAGAAAACAGGAACGCCGGCTGAATTAGAAGAATCAGAAGAAGAGAGCGAGCGTGAGAAAGAACATATTTACAACCTGCCTGCAGGACAGCAGGATGAAAAAGTTCTGAGTCAAGTTGGCCTTGCCCATCTTAACCTTGGAATTGCTTACGAGGAAAGAGGGCTGATTGACCAGGCGACCCTGGAATTTCAGAGTGCAGTAAAAGCAAATCCACATCATTTAGAATCACATGTACGATTAGGAACTACATATGGATTAAAAGGCATGACGAATGAAGCACTATCTGAATTTAAGAAGGCAATAGGTATTAATCTTAATGAAGCGGTTGCGAAGATCGTTTTTAATGCATTACCAGTAGCTGCAAACCAGAAAGTAAAAACAGACATAGTTGAGGCGCGCATAAACCTGGGAGATGCATATAAAGAGGAAGGAAGATTAAAAAGGTCACAGTTGGAATATAAAAAGGCTTTGGAGCTTGAACCAGAACATCCAATTGCCAGAAGATCGCTAAGCGAAGTATATTATAGCTTAGGTACTTCCTGCCTGGAGAACAAGAAATATGATAATGCTATCGATGCGTTTAATAAGGTATTGAAGCTAAACCCCGAGTTTCCTCAAGTCAGAGATGTTCTTGAAAAAGCACATTATAATCTTGGTATAAACTATGCCAAGAGCGGAGAACTCAATAAAGCAATTATAGAGTTTAATAAGACCATGGAGATTAGTCTTAACTATGCCATGCTGGACAAAAATCGTCCGGATGAAAATGTAAATAATAGTACTGGCGGCGATAAAAGAAAAGACAGTTCTCATATAGAAGAAAAAGGGGGGGAGTCTCTCCGGAAGCAAATACCTCGCAAAATTGATGTTGTAGAGGAAATGATACTGGCAGAAAAAGATAATACAAAAGAATCAGAACATAAAAGAGTGCAGTTAAAAACAGAAATATCTAATGAAGATCAGGGCAAGAAACAAATCCAGGAGAATATTGCCCATGTAAAGACTGTAGATACCGAAAAAGCTGAAGTTGGTGATCTGGATTCAGTGGATCAAGAACGAAATGCTTCCTTGGAGGTAAGAGGGGAGGAAGAAGCTGAAAACTCAAATACTTATGACCTGAATAAGGGAAAGGAAATGTCCAAAGGAAGCTTAACCCAATTCAACCAACCAGACGAGGACAAGATTGTTGCCATTCAGGCAAACTCTCCTGTTGTGGAAGCGGATGATAACATTCTTGCAAACACTTATATTGTACCTGGAGAAATTAAAAGTACCTCAGGCCACAGGGTTTTTTCTTACTATGTAACCAGAAATTATAATAGAAAAATAGGGTTTAATGACGCCATAAAGGAATATGAAGATGCCATAAGAAGGAATCCTTATGGTAATAATGCACATCATAATCTTGCATATGCTTATTATAGTAAAGCTCTGCATCTTGATGATGCAATAGCAAGGAGAGAAGATTATCCGGAGGACAATCAGAGTTTTACGGTAAAACGATTTTATATTCACGATACCGTAGATGATAAAGAAATTGATAAGATAAGCTTAACTAAACATACAGAAACCTTCGACAAAGAAAGTGCAGCCTTGTATAATAGAGTTGGATATACACACTTTAAAAAAGGGATGTTTGATGATGCTATTCTTGAGTACAGGAACGCACTCAAGATTGATCCAAAATATTCAAAGACTTTATATAATCTTGCATTTTCTTTTCTTATAAAAGGTTCGTACCTGGATGTTGCATTAAGGGGACAATAAGAAATATTGAATCTTAGCTTATAAATGTAATAATATTAAGTAATCATTTTAGTTTGCAGTTGAAGCGATAGAATGAGTACTTAGTGGTAAGGAGATTTGTCCGGTTAGATAGTTGAATACGAACCACAACCAGAATATTGGTCTTTACTGTCTAACAAATATTTGAAGATCTTTAGACAAATACAAAGACTGCCACTTCATTAATTCAGCTTTATATAAAGATATTTTAAATCTCCAAGCCGCTTGCATCCTTACTTACAGGGAATTATGGCAGAAAAACTGGCAAAATGTGAAAGAGATGAATCTGCTCAAAATCCAGTACGTTAATATTTTGGTTCTGCTTTTTGGGTTTTATTAAGACAAAGCTTTCTATAAGAGAGTGTTAAAATGGATAAAAATAGAGTCAGAAGGAAAAGACATATGAGGCGTAGTAAACGGATGGGATGGAAAAGTAAAAGAAATAAAGAGTTAAAGATATATCTAACCATCTTTCTTATATGTGTTTTTATCGCAGGGACTATAACCTTTATTACGGGAAAGGTTCCTACTCTTATTAAGAAAACTATTGATAAACAAATAGCGAGCAGGGCCGAAGAAATGTTAGGTAAACAGTTGGGTGACATGGAAGGCCTGAAAGATATGAAAGGTATGGATAGCAAGAGGGTAGATGAACTCAAAAAGAAGTATGGTGGCATGATAGATAAATACAAGAAATGAATTCAGGTTGGATATATAGTTATCTGCCCTTCATTAAAGGGAGAGGAAACCATTCACAAAGAAATCCTTCAATATAGAGTGTGGTTAAAAGTAAAGAAACAGCATATTTATTACTTATGGTCTAAGCTAAAGTTCATCCTTAATCATCAATTTCTAGTCAAGCGCAAAAGCGGTTACAATTAATATTTAGACAATAACTTATAACTTGACAGTAAGGAGAAGTTACAAACAATGCCAGGGTTCAATAGAGGTAAATGGCTCGTAATGCTCACAGTTATTATGATGTTAATGAATAGCTGCGTGTCTAGTCAAAAGGCAACGGTGAAGAAAGGAATACCTGAAAGAAAGGCAATAACACTGACAACTGAATTAACTGAGAAAAAAGAACCTGTTCTTGAGGTTCCCAACTATCCTGAGAATGTTGCATTCAGTGAAGTTACCGGTTTTAATGAATATGTAATCGGTCCCGATGATATACTGACAATTACCGAATGGAAGACTACAGGGGTTTCTGCTCACAAACTTCCTGTTAGACCGGATGGTAAGGTATCTTTCTCTTTTTTCGAAGATATCAAGGTTGCAGGGCTTACTCCAACACAGGTAGATAGCCTAATTACCAGTCAGCTAGAAGGGTTTGTTAAACAGCCCAGGATAGATGTGGTGGTCACGGAGTATAGAAGTAAGAAAGTATCCTTTTTTGGAGAAATTAACCGTGTAAGCGGAACACCTCTGTCAGGTCCCGGCATTTATCCCCTGAAAGGGAAAACGAAATTAACAGAGCTCCTTTTGGAGGCCGGTAGTGAAACTGAAAAAGCAGATTTAAAGAATGTCGAGCTGATAAGGCGTGGCAGGCTGTACAAACTGAATCTCTTAAGCGCAATGACGCTTAAAGATTTGAGTCAGGATGTATTACTGGAGAACGGTGACAAAATAACAATTCCGTTACTACCACAATTTAAGAAGGAAAAGGAAGTAGAGAAACGTGCATTTGTTTTCGGTCAGGTGAAAAGATCTGGATTGTTTAAGTTTACCGGTAAAGTTACTGTAGCAGAACTAGTAGCAAAAGCTGAGGGGCCTTCATTTGCTACTGCTAGTTTGAAGAATACAAAGGTAGTAAGGGGTACTCCTGAGAATCCTGTTCTCATTGATGTTGATCTTAAAAAGTTATATTATGAAGGTGACATGAGCCAGAATGTAGCAATCAGGGATAACGACATAATATTTATTCCCAGAACTGGACTTGTGAAAACAACACAATTTTTTTCTCAAATTGGCAGTATCTTAAGCGTTATATTAGCACATCCAGCCGGTTTCAGAGACAATTATACTACAGGTGGCGGCTTATATCTTGATACAGACGTTTCAGAAAAATCGCTGAGAGAACAAGACAGATTAGGTGGCTTTTCTGGTGCTGAGAACTAGACAGACTAGAAGGCGTTTCTGGTGCTGCGGCACAGTAGGATTTTCTTAAACAGCCGACTCAGTTGGGATCCGGAATCCAAGAGTTTGCAATCCCTTATGATTACAGATTATGAGACCTGCCCGACTCGTCCTAAAGCTCGTCCGCCTTGGCGGAGATCACATCCGAGTGGGGGCTTCGTCATTCAAGGCAGGGAAACCCGCCTACAATTTTCAAAATGATCTATTGATAAACATTTAGCAGCGCTAAGCCAAAGTTTCGCTTAGTCAGCTTCTCCAAAAATGGTCAAGAGAAATTTATTAAGGTTCTGTCTGGTAGAAACCGGAGAATAAAAGAAAATGGCTCAATACGAATTAAATCTAAGAGATTACACAAGAATATTGAGGAAGAGGAAGTTTATTGTTGTTTTCTCCACCGTTATGCTTGGCTTCTTCAGCCTCTTCTTTGCTACTATGATAAAACCTATACCACTTTATAAAGCTACATCAAGCGTGAAGGTAGACGCCTCAACCACTATGGCTGGATTATATATTGAAACCGTATCATATTCTGATGCTGATACCTTGCAGACACAATCAGCCATTATTACAAGTATTCCTGTAGTTGAATTGGTTGCCAGGGACATGGGTCTAATTGATAAGGAAATACCCAGTGAAGATGTTCGAAAGGACCCTGAATTATTGAATATAGTTCTCGATTTAAAGGGTAAGCTTTCAACACTTGTGGAAGGAGAGACTAACATAATAAATATATCCGCAGTTTCTGAGGACCCTAAGTACTCTCAGGCAATAGCCAACTCTACTGCCAGGATGTTTCAGCACGCGAATATTATGGAAAAAAACCGGCGTAATATTGATGCAAAGAAGTTTATTGAAGCACGATTAGAAGAAGTTGGTAGCCGGTTAAAGGCAGCGCAGAAAAAACTTAAGGCATTAAGGCAGGAAAAACGCTTTGTGACTATGGAAATTCATACTGCACAAACAGTCCGCAGATTGGAAGCGGCAGAAATAAAACATAAAGAGGTTAAGAAGGGGTTAGAAAATGTTGAACTCTTAATCGAGCACCTGAGTGTTCAGAGGTCTTTGCCCAAGGAAAAGACAGAAGGCTTTTATGCAGAGACGATAAATCCTATTTTCTCAAGCCTTAATAATCGATTAGCTGAACTGCAGTCTAAAAGAGATATACTTCTGCTTGATTATACCAAAAACCATCCTGAAGTGCAGAGAATAGATTTAGAGATAGATAATACAACTGAAAATATGCTGAAAAATTTAGCTGGTGATAAAGAGAAACTAAAAGAGATCGAGAAGTTAACTGCTGTAGAAATGGAGGAACAAACGGCCGAGTATCGTTCACTTCCGGAGATAGGTTTCGACCTTGCAGATATTGAAATGGATATTCAAAGTAATCAACTACTCTTTGCACAATTGGAAGAAAAACACCAGGAAGTATTGATTCAAGAGGCTGAAAAGATACAGGAGATAACTATAATCAGGCCTGCACTTGAACCAACCGTAGCTGTGAATCCGCCAACTACTGCAGCTACAACAGTAGTGGGCACTCTCATAGGATTTATACTTGGGGTAGTCATGGCCTTTGTTCGCGAGACCGTTGATACATCGATTGGTGCAATTGAGGATATAGAAGAATTTCTTGGCGTTCCGGTCGTTGGGATAATTCCGTTCTTGAGTGCAGAAGAGATAATGGATACATTGTTACAAAAGCAAGATTTGGAACAACCTGAAGAGGTACTAGAGTTGAATGCTCGACTGGTTTCTCACTTTGCGCCAAAATCTACTATGGCAGAGAGCTTCAGGGCTTTGCGTACGTCAGTAGAATTTATTTTAAATGATCGGAATCTTAAGTGTCTGTCGTTTACGAGTACAACTATGAGAGAAGGAAAAACCACCACGATAAGTAATTTTGCAATGTCAATGGCACAGATTGGAAAAAAGGTACTTCTGGTTGATGGAGATATGAGAAAGCCAATGATAAATAAAGTATTTGGACTGGAAAGGGAGCCGGGATTATCAGATGTTATTCTGGGAAATTATAATTGGGATGAGGTAATAAAGACTGACACTGATATTATGATGGGTGAGATGGGAATGGAGGATATAACAACAACTGCCCCGGGAATAAATAATCTTAATATCATAACCTCCGGTTTAATTCCTCCAAATTCCACAGAGTTACTTAACTCAGCAAGGATGAATGAAATTATGTCTCAAATGAAAGAAGCATATGATATTGTCTTGATTGACTCTACACCCATCCTTCCCTCAACCGATGGAGTTGTGCTAGGGGCGAAGGTAGATGGTGTTGTCATGATAAATCAAGTAGGTCAGATTGCCAGAGGTGCCTTGAAACGGGCAAAGGCACAACTCGACAATACGAAAGCAAACATTATTGGAATAGTCCTGAACGGTCTCAAACCTGAAACAGGCAGGGAATATAAAGATTATGGTTATTATGGTTACTATTATTCTTACGGTGCGGAGGAAGAGCCTCAACCGTGGTACAAGAGGTGGTTTAGCGGATGGTTCAAGACGCCTAAAATAGTAAAAGAACTTCTTGAGAAAATAAAGGGGAAAGAAGTAGGAGAAGAGCAAGAAGAACCAGAATATGACATAGAAGAGGAGGCTTTCGGTGAGAATACCTGGGGAAAATGGTTAAAAATCATTGTTATTATTGTTACATTGACTTTTATTTTTTGTGGTATGCTATGGCAATTTGGAATTATAAGAATGTGAGTATTGAGCTGGTAAAGCGATACAAGTTATCAGGAGACGACCAAAATGGCTAGCGGTGTAAGATCTATAGATGCAAAATTTGCTGTAATCCTGACAATAGTAATCTTTTTTTGTATTTTTGCTGCCTTTGCCATTACAAAGGTTCCTTCGTCACTTGCTTTATTGGTTACAATAGGGATATCTACACTTATAGTATGTTTTGTCTGGCCTCCAATTTCTCTTTATATTTTAATCTTCTCAATGTTGCTTTCACCTGAATTTGGGGCAAGGGATACACAGGGACAAGGTATGACCATAAGATTAGATGACTTGCTCCTGGTACTAATATCGTTTTCCTGGCTTGCCAAATCCTCTCTTTATAAGGAATTGGGACTCTTCCCAAAAACACCCTTAAACAGTGGGATTACGGCTTATGTCGCGATCTGTCTCTTTTCTACCGTTCTAGGAGGACTTTTCGGCAAGATCAGTCTGGGCGGTTATATGTTTGTTTTGAAATATTTTGAATACTTTATGGTATTTTTCATGGCAGTAAATTTTATCGAAACCAGAAAACAGGCAAAAACTTTTATAATACTCTTATTGATAACGTGTGCAATAGTCACTCTTTATGCCTTGTCGCAATTACCTTTAGGCGAACGCGTATCAACGCCATTTGAAGGTAAAGAAGGCGAACCGGGAACCCTGGGCGGTTATCTCATCCTGCTTATGTGTGTATGTATAGGCTTAGTATTGAAAAGTGAATCCAAAAGAGTAAAGATATCTCTAACAGGCTTGATCATAATCTGTTTTGTAGCACTTATGGCCACACAATCCAGAGCAACATGGATGGGATTACCGTTTATATACATATGTTTTATTATTATGAGCAAGAAAAGGCTCATATTGATAGGCGTACTTGCCGTAATTATTATAATAGCCCCCTTCGTTTTGCCGCAAGAGTACAAGGATAGATACAGCGGTACATTTGAGGTAGAAAAGGGTTGGGAGACCACAGTTGGAGGCAAGACATTAGCTTTAGATTCTTCTGCTTCATCAAGAGTCGCAAGCTGGCAGGGAGTCTTAAGAGATTTTAAAAAACATCCTGTATTTGGATACGGCATAAATGGATACTGGTTTATTGATGGCCAATATTTCAGAACATTGGCTGAGCTGGGTATAGTAGGTACGTGTATATTTATATTATTGTTATACCAAATCGGCAAGTTCCTACTGACAGCATATTGTATTACCAGTGATAATCTCACTAAAGGTTTCACTATGGGTTTGTTTGCTGGATTTATAGGCCTTCTCGTTCATTGTATGGGATCAAACACTTTCATTGTTGTCAGGATTATGGAACCATTCTGGTTTTTAATGGGAATTGCGGTTGTATTATACAATATTGACAAAAAGAAAATCGAGGTATTACAGAATGAATCAGATATGCAAGAAACAAATGTAAATACCGCAGTAGTTCAACGATGAACCAGAAGCTATACAGAATAAAGAAAAGTCTACATGACCGACCATGTACATCATCACCATCATAAGAAAAAGCCTTTTTGGCGAAGAGCTCTGGCGTGGCTGGGAATACGTCACATAACAAGGAGAATGGTGGCTATTTATGTATTAACCTTCTTTGTTTTGGTTCCTCTTGTTCCCTTTATCTATAAACTTATTAAAGTATTTGCAGAATACATTACAATGAAAGAGAAAACCCCATAAGACAGGGATGAACAAAAATGTGAAGAAAGAAAACTCTTTTTATGATTATAGATAAAGAGTATAATATACTAAAATGAGTAGACCAAAAAGAAGATTACCGGACCTGCCGCAGCCGAGAAAGAGATTCAAGTGGTGGATTAGAAATAATTATATATTCTTAATAATAGTAGGAGTAGTATGTCTAATAGCGACATTAATACTTATTCATGAGGTTTTTCAGTTTGAAAGGACTCGAAATATGGAGTCCTTATTGAATAAGAGCTGGAGAGATATACGTTGGGGGCAAGGAGGTCTCTCAGATCAGGATGTAGAAACACTTAAAAAAAGATATCCTAACGTCAATTGGGAGGATACAGCTGATAGACAAAGATGGCATACTAAACAAAAGAATGAAAGGAGAGATAGAAGCATGGAAAAGGCAAGGGAAAGCCTTCGACAGGAAAAGTGATAATAGTTAAATAAGGCTAAATTTGCAATGATATGACTGTTTCAATTATTTACGGACGAACTTCACAAATATGGGATTAGATACCAACTTTCCGGGTATATCTAAGCGGTAGTAAATTTGCTCACCAGGGTTTAAATAATCATCCTTAAAATTAACTACAAAAGGTGTTGTTTTAGAAAGAGTTTTTATGAGTTTTCCGGAACGAATGATCCTCACATCAACATTATGAGCTCCCTGGTCTGACGATGAAACCCTAATCCTTATTTCCGGCTTATTATTTAACTCAATGGTTTCTCCCATGTTGGCCTGGTTGTCCGTATTGGAACCTAAGATAGAAAAATCTTCTAATACAAACCTCTGGAAATTATTTCCTGTTCGACAGGCATACATCCTGCCTTGCTTTAGGGCCAGAGTGACTTCTTCCTTGGTCTTTTCCTTCACTAGAAAAACTGTAGGAAAATTGCCTAATTTTTCACCACCCAGCCCTTCTTCATGAAAATCTGCCGTTGATATGCCCCATGCGGGTGTGTTCCTATTACCTCTGCAATAATCAAACAAGACCCTGTCCCACTCCTTGCCCGGTTCTGTTGTCTTGGTCAAGGCTCCATAAAGAGCCCCAAATCCGGTGTATCCTTTAGTCATTAACAGTGCCTCTGGGTGCTTGGGTGTCTTTACTGTAATGGGCCCTTTTTTAGCATTTACACCAGCCCCGGCTTCCGGGTGTGTCCAAAAAGTAGTGCCACCTCTATCGTTAACATAATCAATCAGTTCTTGATAAGGCAAGTAGCCCTGATCACCATGATATTGGTCAAAGGGAGAACTCTTGAACGGATGATATTCTATCAGCATGAAAAAGGAGAATACCAGGATAACAATACCTGTGATTCTATAATTACCCCTTATTATTAAAAATATACTGAAGCATAATGGGATCAAGAATATAATACTTCCGAGTAATAATTGCCGAAAATACCTGGTAGAAAAACTATTGTGAATTACGGGAAGATTCTTGTAATCCTCAGGATTTTCCATACCTATGACAAGCAGGTGCCTCTCCCAGTTGTGGGCTGTAAGGTTTCCCTTAAAATAACTGCCGGTCCAATAGTAAATGGGTGATGATTCGGATCCCGAAATCACTATCATATCCGGGTATTTTCGGGCTATCTCTGTAATATTTTGGAGATATTTACCCGCACCTCTGCTATTAACAGACGGCAACTCTTCTCTTTTTCGAATAATATTTCTGAAAGGAAGAATGCCGTATTCCAGGGCCATCCTATCATGATCATTGATGAAAAGAACATCAAATCCCCTTTCCCTTGCCAACTTAACAAGAAAGTCCAGATCGTGAGTACCATCACTGTATGTTGTACGTAAGTCAATGAGGCCGGCGACTTGCTGATAATCGTCACAATAGCTGTCTTTAATATAAAATATGACAGAAACTAATCCAAGAAATAGAATGCATATTATTCTTTGAAACATTATTATTTTTCTCATTGATTAACTTTGTTCAACAAGCTTTCATACAAATTTTCTATTTTCTTTAACATAACAGATATGTCAAACTCAGGATAGACCATGGCTTTTCCATTATTGCCTAATTCTTCAGCCAGATCCTTGTTCCTGATAAGTTGTAATATGGCGTTTCCCAATGCATCGGAATTCCTTGGAGGAACAAGGATACCATTCTTACTATCCTTTATCAAATCAAGTATTCCTCCCACGCTGCTGGCAACAACCGGTTTACCCAGGGCCATTGCCTCAATAATTACTCTGCCCATACCTTCATTCAAAGATGGTAGGACAAAAATATCAAAGAGATAAAGTATATCAGAAGAATCAGCCCTCCACCCCGTAAAAATAATATTTTTCCTTACTCCTAAGGCCTCTGCATATTTTTCAAGCTCCAACTTTAAATATCCATCTCCGACAATCACAAAAACTGTTTTATCAACCTCTTCAACAATCTTTTTTGCTGCCGAAATCAGATATTTGTAACCCTTTATGGGAACTAACCTGCCGATGGTTCCAACCACATTATAACCTGGAGGAATCTCTAATTCCTTTTTTCTGGCTTTAATATCAATTCTCATATTTGCAAAATAGTCTAGTTTTACACCGCTATGTATAATAGTGTACTTTTTAGTAGAAGCTATCCCTTTTTCCATGTGTTCATCTTTCTCTTTTTCTGTCAATGCTACAATCATATCAGTCGTAAACGATGATATTTTTTCAGCAAATACAAAGATATTTGTCAGAATCAAACCATAATAGCTGTGAAATACATGGCCATGCGGTGTATGTATAATTATTGGTACTCCGGCTAAATAGGCAGCCAGCCTGCCTAACACACCCGCTTTAGAGGTATGTGTGTGAACAATGTGAGGTTTGATCCGTTTTATCAATCGGTAGATGCTGATAAATGCCAGGATATCATTTGTAAAGGATAAACGTCTTACCAATGATGGTATGACAGATATCCTCACACCCTTATCCCTTGCCATGGCCAAATCATGTTGTACTGCTTCATTCTCCTTAGGGCCCATGTTAGACTCTAAGGTAAAACCATGGATTAAAAAGACCTCATACTTTTCCCGGTTCAGGAGAGAAACCGTAAGCAGAGTGGTTTCGGCCGACCCTCCTTTATCAAGACGCGTTATAATATGTAAGACTCTTGTTTTTTTCAAAACCGGTTAACCAATTAAATTCCTAATCCTCACACAAGACACAATGCGCACAAAGATTTAAAATGGAAATTATAAAAAGTATCTCTTATACCAATACTGAAAGACTATCAGGTTCCATAGTTGCCATGAAGTGTCCATTTTCTTACTCAAATGCTTTTTTATAAGGCAATCTATTACCTCATATTCAAAAATATCTTGTTTATTTATAAAATCCTTGGACAGGAATTCATCGATTAGAAATTTCAACTCCTTTCTGAGCCAGGCTCCGATTGGCATTTCAAATCCCCATTTCGATCTCTTGTGCAGCATAGGCGGTAGTATATCTTTAAAGGTCTCCATTAGTATGTATTTCCTTTTCAGTCCTTTAAGTTTAACATTACCCTCCATTTCGAAGGCGAATTCAACCACCTCATGGTCTAAAAAAGGAACCCTTACTTCCAGTGAATTTCTCATACTCATCAAATCAACCTTTGTCAGCATATCACCCGGCAGGGAGTTTTTGATATCTACATAAAGCATTCGATTAATATTATCACCTGCAAATTCATTCAGCTTTTGAGAAATAATTTCCTGTCCTGTTTGAAAAGATATCTTATCTTGAAGATGGTGCTTGGTCAACTTTCGTCTTGTATCAGGTGGGAATATTTCCTGCCAACCGTAAAATCTGTCTGCAAGAGAACCACTCATACCCCTGGTAAATTTCTTGAATCTTCTGATATACTCTGAATGTTTCTTGTCTCTGGAGTCCGGGAGGTAATTTATCAACGGTTCTATTATCTTTTCCTTTAATATATCAGGTAATATTGAGTAATACTTAGCCAGGTATTCCCCCTGGTATATCCGATAGCCTGCAAATAGCTCATCAGCTCCATCCCCTGCTAAAGCTACAGTAACATGTCTTTTAGTCTCTTGAGAAACGGTGTAAGTAGGAACGGCAGACGAGTCAGCAAAAGGTTCATCAAGTGTCTCCAAAACAGCTGGGAATGAATTGAGTACATCTTTGTAATCCAACTTAAACTCGTAATGTTCGGTTTTATTAAACCTGGCTACCTCCCTGGAATATCTGGTTTCATCAAAGAGCGGCATATCCTTATAACCGATAGAAAAGGTCTTGACTGGCTTCGCAGAATTCCTGGCCATAAGGCCGACAATAATACTGGAATCTATCCCACCACTCAAAAAGGCTCCTAACTGAACATCAGATATCAGCCTTTTCTGTACTGCATTCTTCATTAACTCATATAAATTTTCTTTATAATAATCTATTCGTTCGCAACTTTTCTTTGGTTTACTCTGCAAAGAGCTAACATCTGTACTAATATTCCAGTATTCTTTGGTTACTATAGTTTTTTCTTCTGCCAGAAGATAATGTCCTGCTTCAAGCTTCTTTATGTTCTTGAAAATAGTTTTTGGTGCCGGGATGTAATTGAAAGTCAGATACAATTCAAGGGCTGTCCAGTCAATCTCCTTGACCACATCATGATCACATAGTATACCCTTAATCTCTGAGGAGAATATTAAGGTTTTCTTATCCCAATAATAGACAAGAGGCTTAATCCCAAGTCTGTCCCGGCATAACCATAGTTTTTGTAAACGTTCATCCCATATGCAAAAGGCAAACATTCCATTAAGCCTTTTCAGGCAGTCAATTCCTTCCTCTTCATATAAGTGTATGATAACTTCTGAGTCTGTATTGCTCCTGAATATATGTCCTTTCGCCTCTAATTCAACTCTGATTTCCTTAAAATTATATATTTCCCCATTATAGACTAACCAGATAGTTTCCTCTTCATTACACATAGGTTGATGACCGGCATCTGAAAGGTCAATAACGCTGAGACGGGTATGCCCTAAACCGATTTGTACCTTTGAGTCTTGAGGTTTTGAGTTTGAGTTGACAAAAATACCTTCATCATTCGGACCACGATGGGCAAGGGATCTGCACATCGTTTTCAAAAGTGCCTCATCAACTTGCATTCCTCCATAACTGAGCTTACCACAAATACCGCACATTATTGTTTACTATCCTTAAGAATAATCTTAAAAGATTTCAGTATAAAATTGAACAGTAGGGCCACTACTACATCATTCTCTGCATAGCGCTAACTAGGCGCCTGGCCGCATGCTCCCAACTCATTTGTGTTTCAGTCCACCGTCGTCCTTCATTCCCCAGTCGTCTTGCAAGATGGTCATCGGTTAGTAAGAGCTTTATAGCGGATGCAATCTCCTCCGGGTTATCCGGATCTACTAATAGGCCGGTTTTCCCATTCTGTACAGCGTCAGAAATACCACCGGAATCGCCGGCTACCACCGGAAGCCCACTGGCACTGGCCTCAAGGAAAGAGATACCAAACCCCTCGACAAGATCAAGACGACCCGGTATCTCCCTGCTGGCCATAACAAATATATCGCAAGAGGTGTATGTCGCTGGTAATTGATTGTCGGGAACGAAACCTGTGAATTCCACCTGGCTCTCTAAACCAAGTGCTTGCACCATCTGCCTCAACCTCATATCTTCAGGACCCTGACCTGCTATAGTGTAATTTGGTGTAAGCCCCTGTTCCTTTAGTATAAATAAAGCTTTTAGCACATAATCATGTCCCTTATTCAAATCCAGACGTGCCACAGTAAGTAATTTTTTCTGTTTATTACTCTTTTGATGATTAGTAACAGGTTTGAAACGCTGTGTATCTATACCACCGAAGATTACTTCAATCCGGTTCTGCTCAATACCCAGAGACATTACCAGGCGGGCACTATAGTAGCTGATCGGAAAAATCCCTTTGGCTTTACGAAGGGCTGCAATACGCCACCCCTTTAAATAACCTTTCAATCTTCGTCTCCAAGATATTTTATCATCACGAATTTCAGTTCCAAAAACACTGACAAAATAAGGTACCGGTATCAAGCAGTACCACAAATGGCTGGTCAGTGCAGTAATCCAGACCACATGCAGGACAGCACCGATATGGTATCGTCTGATTATCCATGGAATATATATCAAAAAGGCTATGTGGCGTAAAATCGGAAATGATGGGGTACGTATTATTCGATAACGGCATCCGTGGTCAAATGTTTTGGCATCGGGAATCCCGGTTGCCAAAACGGTTACCTGATTTTCCTGGGCAAGGAAAGTAGATAGATCCTTTGTGTAAGCACCAATTCCCCAACTACGAGGTGAGAAATCCGGGCTGACCACTAAAATGTTCATTATTATAATTCCCTTTCATTTTTCCTGGTGTCATACATTCGTTACGCGCAGGGAGGATAAAAGTCCTCGGAGTTTTTTGTCATCGATCAAACGGCAAAAGCCCCTCGTAAACCTTTTCAACTTTTTTCAGCATAATGTCCACACCAAATTTTTCTTCTGCTGTTTTTCTAGCATTTATACCCATCTGAAATGATTTAGCCTTGTCGACTAACAAATCAATTATAGATTTTGCCAAAGCACCGGCGTCTTTAGGAGGAACAAGCAATCCCGTTTTTCCGTCTTCCAGCTCTTCACTAACGCCATCAATGTCGGTAGCCACAATAGGACGACCCATTGCCATTGCCTCAATCACTATTCGGGGCAAACCTTCTAAAACTGACGACAGTACGAAGACATCAAAGGCAGATAACAACTCAGGAATATCACGCCTTAATCCGGCAAAGGAGCATACATGGGAAATACCCAGGGACTTAGCCATGTTCTTCAAATTGTCTTCTTCCGGACCGTGGCCTACAATCACAAATCTAACATATTTCTTTTTCTCATAAACCTGTTTTGCTGCTTGAAGAAAGTGAGAATATCCTTTCTGGTAAACCAAACGTCCGATGGTTCCTATAATGGGATAATCATCTGTGATACCCAATGAGTGTCGGGTTTTCTCAGAGGCATTCACGTTTTGATTATATTGATCAAGCTCTACACCATTATAGACAACCGTAATTCTGCCTGAATGGATATTACGCTTCCTGACTAATTGTTCTTTGATAGCTTTGGACACGGCAATAAATTGTGTTACGTATCTGGAAGAAAAACGATCAGCAATTTTATAGACAATTTTTCGAATAAAACCTATATCAAAACCCTCTACCGGCATGGCTACAGTACAAACTAAAGATGTTTTTGGTAGCTTTCTAACAGCCATCCTTGCGAAAAAATCTGCTCGTGCACCCATACTATGAACGATGTGGATTCGATTTTGATTAATGCTGCTCAACAACTGTGCAATAGTTTTAAAATTCACCTTTCTATCCATATCAATAGGGATGAAGGGGATATTATCCCGTTTGGCCATTTGTTCTAATTTACTATCCGGGTGAGAAGCCAGATAAGTTTTGAACCGTTTCTTGTTAAGACCGGTTGATAGTTGGCTAAAACCCCTTTCTCCACCACCAAACTCCAATGCGTCAATAACATACAGTATTCGTATCTTATCTACCAATAATAACTCCTTTTTTTATATAAGCTTCTGACCACAGATGCAGCATAAGTACGGCCCAGAAAAACCTTCCCCAATCTTGACGACCAGTCAAATGGTCATTAAACATCTCTTTTAATTTGTCTGCCTGAAGGAGTTCTGTAACCATGTTATTGCTGGAAATGGTATCTCTACATAGATCTTTTAGCTCTCCTTTTAACCAGTGGCTTACAGGCACATCAAAACCTCTTTTTCTGCGTTGCAATACTTGATGTGGCAATATATCTTTTAAGGACTTCTTCAGAATATATTTTTTCCTCCATCCATTTAATTTCAAATGTCCGGGCAGCTTAGCTGCAAACTCCACAAGATGATGATCGAGAAAAGGCGAGCGGGCCTCTAAACCGTGGTTCATGGTAGCAATATCGATCTTAAACAGAAGATCATCAGGCAAAAAAGTTTCCCGGTCAACAGCCAGCATTGTGTTTACTATATCTCCACGGTCTAATCTTTCATAACATTCCACTAAATGACTTATAGGATCAATTCCATGAACCAGTTTCCTGTAATCATCAGTCAGCAATGACTCCATAATAGCTAAAGTTGCTATCCTCTTTAAATGGCTAAAATTCCTTGCGCGGGGTTTACCACTGAGAGCCAGAATCTGGGCTAAACTTTTGGCCTTACCCTGTTTTTTCTGATCCAGAATTTTTGACAAGAATTTCCCCAATTTTGAGGGTATTGATTCTAACAGCCCCCCAACTATACCCTGAATGTATGTGCCATAACCGGCAAAATTTTCATCCCCACCATCTCCATTCAATACGACAGTCACATGCTGGCGTGCCATTTGGGCAACATAGTATGATGGCACAGCGGACGGATCAGCGAAGGGCTCATCATAGGCACATGCTAATTTGGGCAGGATGTCTAAAACAACCGGCTTAACAACCATTTCGTGATGGTCCGTATCCAACCTGTCAGCAAGAAATCTTGCTTCGCGACGTTCGTCATATAGTTCATCCTCAAATCCAACAGTAAAGGTCTTAATCTGCCTTGTGCAGTTATTCATCATAGCAGCTACAGCATTCGAATCTATACCTCCACTAAGAAGCACTCCTATGGGTACATCACTTACCATCCGAATACGAATAGCTTCCATTAATAAATCATTTAACCTCTGGCTTACCTCTTTTGTATTTACTATCTCCTCCTGACTATGGCCTTCTTTTAAAGACCAGTAAGAATCTAGGCTGAAATGAGAGTCACGAACTATCAATCGATGCCCGGGTGGCAGTTTTTTAATACCCTTAAATCCGGTTTTGGGATGAGGCACATACCCCAGGCACAGGTATTGGTACATGGCTTCATTATCCGGAGACATTTCTACCATACCACTTGCCAGGATACTCTTTATCTCAGAGGCAAAAAATAGACTATGCTTATCTTGATAATAATATAAAGGTTTCTGGCCTAACCGGTCTCTGGCCAAAAGAAGCTGCTTCGTGTTCTCATCCCAGACAGCAAAAGCAAACATTCCCCTCAATCTTGTCATACACCGGATGCCTTCTTCCTCATACAGGTGGACTATTACTTCTGTATCCGAATTGGAACGGAAGTGATGTCCTTTGGACTCCAGCTCTTTTCTTAGGTCCTGAAAGTTGTATACTTCGCCATTATAAGTAATCCATATTGAACCTGTTTCATTTGACATCGGCTGATGTCCATTTACTGAAAGATCTATAACTGCCAAACGTGTGTGTCCTAAGCCTATCTGGCCTTTAATCCATATACCCTGGTCATCAGGACCCCGATGTACTAGAGAGCGCTTCATACGTTTTAACGGCTCTTTCTCTACAGTATGTTCAGGCTCAAGATTAAATTGACCGCAGATTCCACACATGATTTATTTCTCTCTTTTTTTCAATGACTATACAGCAAAGATTGAAAATCTATCTTTATTCAAATCAGACAAGATTTACCAAACTATTTATTTAATAGCATCTATTGTCTTACGAGCTATTACGTCCCAACTGTGATACTCTTCAACATATTTCTTTCCCTCATCACCCATACTTATTCTTTTAGAATCATCATTTAACAAACTTATAAGAGCGGAAGCTAATGCCCGGCTATTGTCTGGAGGTACGGACATAATGCCTTTACACTCTTTTACCAGAAATCTAAGCGAAGGTATAACAGAGCAAACAACCGGTTTGCCACACGCCATATAGTCAAACAATTTCAAAGGAGAGGCTTCTCCCCGGTTTCTAGTAAAAGGTGCTACACAAATATCAGCAGTGTTTAGGAAGCTGGGAAGCTTTTCATATGGGATTACTCCTAAGAAATGGAAACCCTTTTCCAAGCCCTTCTCTTTTGCTTTTTGGCGCCAGAGTTTTAACATAGGCCCACCACCACCTATCTGAAAGATGACATCAGGATATTGTTCTAAGACCAAAGGTGCCGCATTTATCAAAGTATCAATGCCTTGATGTTTGTATAGAACCCCTATGAAATTAATGTACCGTTTGTTTTCATTAAGCCCAAAGACACTTCTACTTTGTTCGGTGCTCATAGGTCGGCAGTGGTCTATATTGGTCCCGCTACTAATTACAAATATCTTTTTTGGGGAAATTCCATATCTATTAACGATGACATCCTTAATGCCTTCAGTCAAGGCGATTACTACGTGGGCTGCATTACAATTCATTCTTTCAGCAGCGACAATTAGCTTTGTCCTGAAATAATGTGAAGCATCCTGCCAGATGGATGCAACTTTTCCTCTCTCCTCACCGAATACGTCACCGTTAATTTCTATTACAAATCTGGCGCGTGTCAGCCATGATAGAAATACCGGGAGTACAGATGGAGCGGTTCTGAAGTAAATTACATCCGGTTTCATATCTTTGGCGCTTAAATATAACCATATGGGTTTTATAAATTGTGCTAAATAAGCAAAAACTGGCCTTAAACCAGGAAGATTAATAACTCTATACGGTTTGTATAATACTATCCCTTTCTCAACCTCAAATTCATCCTCAGGCAAAAAGACGACTGCCTTATGACCTGTTCTTGTAAAAGCCTTGGCAAGTTCCCGCACCTTTCTTATCCCACCAGTATCCTTATGAATACCATGTTCGTGTGCATATGTTAGAAGGAAGATTTTCATTTTTGTGGGGGAATATATACCTTTTAAATCACCGATTCCCTTTTTTTTGTTTCTGAACATTGAACTTAAAAACTAACTTAGTTTGTTCTGTTTACTCATCAAACAAATGTTTTCGGAAAATCCGTTTAAGAGTATATATATTAATCTTTTTGTTGGGTTTACACCAACACCTTCTACATGTATTGATGTGTTGAAATGTAAATTGGAACTCTGGTCAATATTCAGATATTCCGGCAAAAAAGTCTGCACTACCTCCATTCCTTATCTTTTTATGGCAGTCACTTCTAAAGATATTCCTAATAAGATCTTCTTGATACTCAAAATATATAACAATCTAGTCACAGAATATATAACCTTCTTAATATTTCTGGCGTAAAATTTGTTTTGGAAGAGACGGTATGGGTCTCCTTCAGAAGAGATTGAATTGACAATTTCAATTCTTTCAAATCCGAAATCCTCCAGAACTCTTTTTATGTATTTTACTGTGAAGCAATATTCATGAAATACAAGATACTTACTGATTAAGTTTTCCATTCTGAATTTTGAGGCTATCCTGAAAGCCAATGTATGTATTAATCCATTTGGGAATCTGAGATAGATAAGCCCATGAGGTTTAATCAGGTTTATTGCTTTGTCAATTTCCTGCCACGGTTCAGGCATATGGTCCAACACATTAATAAAGGTTATGACATCAAAATCTCTGTTTTCTTTGTATTCTCTGAGAGTTCCTTTAGAAATCTTTTTTCCTACCAATTCTACGGTTATTGCTGATGATTTCTTTGATGGCTCAATACCATAAATCTGCCAGCCCCTTTTTTGGGCATCATTTAAAAAGAAACCAAGACCTGTTCCTACATCCAAAATCTTGCCTGTTCTCTTTTTTGTTTCAATTAGATCGAGTATATGACAATTCAGGCCTAGTCTATGTCCGCCTCTTTGGTCAGTTGTATATTTCTCGTAGTAATTTTCCTCATAATACTTTATTACTTTTGTGCCACTGTTTTGTGCATCTACTATATAAATGAGGTCACACTTAAAACAGCGATGATAAATTCTCGACCGAATCTTAAAATAATACCTCCCTTTTCTATGACAATAAGGACATCTTGATGGTGTCTGGGTTTTCATATTTTTGGAATAATCATAAAACAGTATGCATGTAATTCTATGTTGCCAGTAAGATGCAAAATATTATTTTTACGGTACAGTATCAAGAGCGTAATTGCGAATGGAATATTAAGTAACTCTTTTCTTCGTAGATTGTATTCCAAATCCAATATCTAATCTTATATTTTTGTGGTGGGTTTAGACTTCGAACGAATTCTATCTAAGCAGTAATTTGACTTAGAAACATTTTGTAAAATATCCAAAACAGCCTTGTAATTCCTCCATCCTTCATAATTAGCGTGAAGGCAAAGAAGATAGAGTTGTCTAATAAAGCTTAACAAGTTATTATCCCTGTACTTTTTTACGTGTTATTGCTAATTCAAGTACCTTTATTGTTTTCTCTACCATCCTGTCTAAGCCAAATCTTTCCAATGCCTTTTTTCGGGCATTTTGGGTTAGCATTGCCGAGTATTGCTGGTCATTTAACAATAAATTTATCTGTCTGGCCAGCTCCTTAAAATCACCTATAGGGATAAGGATTCCGTTGATGCCATTGTCTATTACATCGGGAATGCTGCCGATATTAGACGCTATAACCGGTTTGCCACAGGCCATTGCTTCGGCGATGACAATGCCAAAGGATTCTAAACGGAGAGTTGGGAAGATAAAAATGTCAGATGCATTGTAATATTGAACCGTATCCTCGTTACGAACAAATCCAGTAAATATTACCCTTGATTTAATTTTAAAATTATTCACCAATAATTTTGCATCTTCAAGGTATTCTCCATCACCTGCAATAATTAGTTTGATGCCTTTATTGTTCTTTGATAATTCATTGAAGGCCTTGATAGCAATGTCTGCCCCTTTTTGCTTCGAGAGAAGACTTAAAAACAAAATAACTTTATCATGGTTAGATATACTTAATTTTAACCTGGTTTTCTTACTTTCTTCCTCCGAAAATTTAAATAATTTGAGGTCAATACCACAATTAATAACTTTAATTTTGTTTCTGTCAATGAGAGGCCTCTGCCCTATAACCTTTGCCACACTATTGCTAACAGCGATTACGATTGATGAATTCTTTATAATTGGAAGTTCTTGGGAAATAAAATAATATACGTCGGAGAATAACGATTTAGTTAAATATAAGTAATTCTCTTTAAAATTCCATACCTGATTTAAGATAGACAGAAAATCCATTGCTGCATAACCATGCATGATTGTGGCAGTGGGTATTCCCATGCTTTTGGCTACTTTAACAACACCAAATCCTGATATACTTTGGCTTAATACGACATCTATTGTTTCTTTCTTTACAATATCTTTAAGTTTGTTGATACTTTGTTTTTTCCACCCTTTTCTTGATGAGCCGAAGGTTGTATGCTTCAGATAATGAATTCTAATACCATTTATCTCTTCATATTCTTTACCAGATGGATGTTTAGTAGAGATAACGATAATTTTGTGACCTCTTTCAGAAAGGCCTTCCAGTAGATGCTTGCCATGCAAATCCATCCCGCCTCTTAATCCATGCCAGTAGGTTACTGTCGAAGAAAAACAAATATTCATTTCATACTCCGTATCTCGTCTACATCAATCTCATTTTAAATGGCTTTCTAAAGCCTTCTAAAACATGAAATACTCTTATTCACACCAACTGTTTTTACTTCTTTCATGAAATCCAAGAAATGCCTCGTTAGCGACTACATTCTGAGACAAAAAGAAACATTCCTGTCGCAAGCACTGCCATATACATTTATATTCCCACATCATGTGTTTTTAAGTATGCAAGCTATCGTGTACGCAAGGTTTATATTGAGCAATAGCCAACAAAAAAGTTTAAGAACATACCTAAAATGATGAGAGGAGTTGCTTTTTGAATCTTTATCAGCTCAAGCTTCTTGAAGCGGAGTTTTCAATATTTCAACGCCTGTTCGCCCAATTCAGGTTGTAATATATTATTTTCAAGAAACCATGAAAAATCTTCTCTACTGCTTTCAGCATCAATTTACGTTTTCTACTCTTTTATCGTTTAAGAGTGTAGATATCCAATGAAAAACCTTTTCAGGCAATTAAGGCCACTTATTTCTTATCCTTTCTTAGATTTTTCAAAATATATATGGTCCTAATATTTCTAAAGATAGCTATAATCCTATAAGTAATTAGCGCTAAAAACCGAAATAGAATAAATCCGTAATATTTAAACATAGATTGTGTGGTCCATTTTAAATACACATTTACTGCGGTACTTTCAAAAAAGTTGATCCAGTCTTTACAAATAGAAGCATTTGAAATCTCTTCAGCTCTATTAATTGCATTTTCAAGAATTTTTTGTCTCAAACCCGTATCATTTTGTAATTTAATTATGGAGTGATACAATTCTTCAATATCTGTAGCGTGTATAAAATCAAGATTACTCCTTTTTTCATGCATAAATGCTGAGTCATTACCGCATATGGGGATAACGCCTGCGTGCCATGCATTAAAGAGTTTTGTTGCTGGTTTATTATTGTATTGCTGATTATCTAAAGATCGTATAGCAATAATTGCGTCTATATCTGAATAATCACACCATTTCTCACAATTATCAATAATTTTCCACTGTAATCCCAAAGATGCTATTCTCTCATTCCATTTCTCAGTTAAAAGTTCTGGGGCCAGTTGTTCTTTGCGTCCGATATAAGCTAAATTCTTAAATCTCAAACTATTTGATTTAGAACGAGGTTTTAAGCCCGGCTGAAGCCAATGTCTAATAAAGCAACTTAGCCCTGGCATAAATATGCGAACAATACGTGGCAGTTCATGTGGAAAAGTTTGTTCGTTGTTTTGCACAATATGAAGTAGGGCAAATGGATGTCTGTCCCAATCAGCCAAAATACAGATAAATAGTTGCTTTCTAGATGGAATAATAAAATCAGTTAATAATCCACGGTGTGAAATTATAATTCCTTCTGCTGAAAGATTATCTGTTAAATGGCAATCGTATCCAATTTCTTTAAGGTGCATATATGTTTGTAATGTCCAAGCGAATACTCCTTTTTGAAAACCTGACCAATCTAAATTAACATCTTGAGGTATTTCTTTATGTTGCAATAATGTTGGTATGTAAAAATATATTTTTGGTTTTTTCATGGATTTTTTGTTAAAATCGCTTTAATAATGACATAACGAGTAACATGATATGTCAAATCGGCTGGAAATTGTGACAGCAACCAAACTCAGCGATTCGGCTTGCCTGTGCCTACTGGAACGCTTTGGGAGATTTTCTATTTAATTCTTCAAACATGCCTAAGCAAACTCAACGCTTGTCTCGGTAATACAGTCTCATTTTTTGCTTTAATTGAGTACAAATACAGAGAACTTCTGTGATTCACATTTATTGTGACAGGGTCTTCTTTTACCATGATCACTCTGATCAGATTAGACTGGATTCCAAGGCCTTTTCACAAAAATGCGGAAAAGAAGGTATATACATTTTAATTTTCAACATTCGGAGAGAATTCTCCTGTGTGTTTTACTAAAAGGGTCTGCGTCCATAACTCTACAGCATAATTCTTAATCTTTAGGTTTTGTGCATGCAATGTTTACAACCCGCACTTCTTACTTTCTGTGATAGACTCTTTAGGCAGATGATACTTGTCTTTTAGTGCTTCTTCAATATATTTGTAAATGGTTTTTTTGCTTACTCCTGTCTCTTTTTGAATCAACGTTATAGGTCCTTCTTGATATTTCTTAATAAGTGCTGGTGCTCTCTTTACTTCTCGTAGAGGTGATGTGCGAGATTGATCTGTTTTCTCTAAGTAATATAACTACGATGTGTCAAGGTACTATTTATTAGTTTTTTTGCTAACTCCTAGCATGCTGTCTTCCATTTTTGAGATCAATATAAAAGCCAACTACATATTTGTCAAGTACTTAATGGAACGACATATTAGAACACAGTTAATATACAAAAGGACTTTGGATGAATTGGTATATTGTTAGATTAATAAATAAGATTAAAAGATTCAGTGATTATCGTGTGTTATTTCTCCACGTTAAGCATGCTTACTACAAGCAAATATCGAAAAACGTATTAACGAAAATCAATCTTTCGATTGCCAGTGTATGTAGTTCCGATTGTATTTACTGTCCTTCAAATAGAGGTAAGAGTATTAAAGACAAATTTATGTCTTATGATTGTGCCAAAAAAATAGTCACTGAGATATCTTCGCCGAGATTTAGAAGTCGCCATAATGTTCACAATATTTCAATTGGGGAAAACGGGGATGCTTTTTTGAATAAAGAAATTATTAAAATATTACGTCTATTACGTTCGGAACTGCCATATGTTAGGATTATATGCTATACAAACTTTAGATATTTTGATAAACATTTAATAAATTTGGTACTGAAAGAAAAGCTAATTGACTTTGTGGGATGCAATATTGATGGCTCAAACGAAGAGAGTTATTTTAAAGTAAAAAAAACAAATTTCAACACAGTTAAACAAAATTTGTTGTATTTTATAAGTATTCGAAGGCAATTAAAATGTGATGTACCATTGCATATTTATGCTATGACGCTGTTTAATTATGTTAATTTAATTCAAAATAACTTAGGTGTGTATCCAATAAAAGCTAAAGAATATGAAAATACGACGTTAATTGACGACTATGAAGATATAGAAAAAGAATTTTCAGCTTATTTGGATCATCCTAAGGATTCTTTTAAGAAAGCTTGTGCTTTTGGGTGGGCAGAGCGAGATCAATTTGTGTCAAAGAAAATAAAATATGATAAGTACTGTTGCCCTCTGCTGGAAAGAATTAAAAATGAAGCGTTTATTGCACCAAATGGAGCGTGGTATGTTTGCTGTTATGACGCAAATAATGAGATAGTGCTTGGAAATGTAATGGAAAAATCTCTAGATGAAATATATAAAAGTAGAAAATATCAAGAATTAATTCAACTACTTGAAAACCGAGAATTTAATAAAATTGGTGGTCCATGTAAAACTGTTAATTGCTGTCAATCATTTTCATGATTCAAGATCGCCATGATAATTAGCGTACAATCATTTTGATATACATGATTTTGGCTATCTTATTTTTGCATATTATTGGCAATCTTCCAGAATCTTATTTTTTCCTGTTGGTCCTGACTTAATGCATTATCCTTTTTAATAAAGAAACAATTCGCTTCAACTATTTCATCTCCAAAATTTCCCTGTTTTCTAAAATCACACAGAACAAAGTTAAATCCTTCCAAATATTTGATAATTTCAAAGAGAGTTTTTTGCTCACAATATAGTTGTTTTAAATGAGCTTCAAGCTCTATACATAATACAGAAGACGTTAACAGCTCTCCGGCACCTTTCAATACATTGTATTCATACCCCTGGACATCTATTTTTAAAAATTCTGGATGGGGTAGACTCTTATCTTTGACAACTTTTTCTAACCGTTTTGTTTGAACTGTTTCGATTCGTTTTACTTGGAAATGATGTGCATTTGGATATTTTCTTATTAAATCAACATTTGGAATAAGTAATGATGAACAGGCAGGACTTGAAGTTATGTAAAAATTGGATTTTCTTTCTTCATCCCCCAAAGCAAATGGCAAGTTATTTTGAAATTTGTTTTGCCGATTAAGATTTTCAATTTCGGCAGAATCAGGTTCAAATCCATAAACTTTTATACATCCGAATTCTGCAAGTAATCTCCATGGCTGTAAAACACCTTCACGTGCACCAATATCAAATAGGATTGGAGCTTTTATTTTTCTTCTTTGAAAAATAATTAGACAATTCAAAAAAGATATTAACTTTTTAATTTTCGTAGTAAGGTGAACTTTCAAGAAACCAAGTGCTCACTAATGAATATTTCAAAATAAAACCAGCGTGGACTATATAAAGATTAGCCGTCTAATTTGTTTTTAACAAAATAATGCTATCAATATAACTTTTCTCCAATTATCCATTTCAACACATAGTAAGATATCTCTTCATATTCTTTGCCTGATGGAAGTTTAGTAGAGATAACGACAATTTTGTGACCCCCTTCCAGTAAGCCCTTCCATTAGATACTTTCCATGCAAATCCATCTCTCCTCTTAATCCATACCGGTAGGTTACTAATGAAATAACACAAATCTTCATTTCAGAAAAAACCTGAAGCTCTTTAATCCGGTTTAGTGCTATTTATAAAATACCTTTAGCACTCTCCGATAGTCAATAATATCTTCTGCTCTAAGGATCAATAAATCTAAAGGCCTTACCCCTGTCGTCTTTATAAATAAATATGTGATAATAAAGGCACTAATCATGTAGGATACTGAAGAAGCCAATGCAGCTCCATTTATTCCGAAACGGGGAATAAGAAGAAAATCTAAAACTACAGTAGAAATCAATGAAACGAGTGAGGAATAGGTGCTATACTGAGGAAACCCCCGGCCGGTCAGATCACTAGCCAGAACCTTGCTAATACCTAGAAAAAATGTGCCCGGAAGAAGCAGTCTTAAAGCCATTACTGAAGGATAAAATTCAGATGTAAAAAGCCAGGGAATTATTATGCCAGAAATACCATATAAGATCAGGATTGCAATAAAAGTCAAAATAATGTTAGTTTTACAGACAAGCGGGGTAAATGTGTTAGCCGCTTCTCTGTCTGAGGAAGCAGTTTTTGGGTACAATACCAGGCCAAGGGAGCCAGGGATGTACCATATTGTTTCTGCAATAACCACAGAAACAGAATATTGGCCAACTTCCATACTGGTTAACAATGCTGCGATAATTAACAAATCAAGCCGATAGTTAAGAAGTTGGAAGATGGAGCCTAAATGTTGTTTGAGACCGAACTTAAATGATTCAATGTATAACGTCTTGTTTAATGTTAATCCAACGCAGTGCCCACTTCTAATAAGAAAATAAATTCCTACTAAAAGACAAACTAAAATCCCAGAAATATTGGCCAAAATTGCACCGTAAACGGAGAGCTGAAAAAAATAATATATAATAACAAGTATAGTTAAATAAGTAAGAGGATTGATTAGACGTAAGATACTCAGTTTAATCATCATCCGATAACCTAATAGGACATAATAGATATTTTCTGACATAAGGAGGAATGGAATGAGGGGCAGGGCAGTATAAAGATAAATTCGGGATACATCTTTCAGAAAATAACTATTAAGCAAAGGCTCCAGAATAATGAGAAGGAGAGCTATACTTCCACCAACAATAAGGGAATAAAATATGGCATTACCAATGATTGCGCCTATGGGATATTTATTTTTGCCGATAAAATAAATATTTGAGAAATTAATCCCCATATTGGTCAATGTTACCGTCATAATAGGGATCATTAGAACTAATGAAAATAGACCTTTACCTTCAGGGCCTAATGTCCTGGCTATAATAATGCTTGATACAAACAAAAGACAAAAGACTAGAATCTGAGTGATAAAATTAATAGAGACATCTATACCGAATTTTGGTTTATAATCATCTTTCGTTGTCATGTTTTTCATTTAAAATTGTGGTCTAAAGAAACTTTTATCAATAAACAAGACAATTTCCATCTAAAGGCTTTTAAGTAGTATCGCCAGAACCAGAATTTTCGATAGCCCCAGAAAGGATATCTAGATCCGTAAATGTAATACCTCCGATTCCGAATCGCTATAATCTCAGAAGAGATAACCGTAATACAAGCATGTTTAGAAAACAGTTCTTGCAATTCTTTATCTGATGGACGATACATGGTGTCAATCGGGTCATTGTGTTTCGGATATTTGTTTGGAGCAGTTATGAGAAGATAACCATTCTGTGATACCAAATGAACTATACTTTCAACAGCTTTTTCAACATCAGTTAGATGTTCAAGTAAGTTTGTACAGATGACTAAATCGAATCTCTCGCCAATCTTTTGAGCAATATTCACGTCTTCAATATTGCCAACAATATCTACGCCCTCTGCTGATTTTGCATCCATGTGAAGAACGTGGAACCCTCTTTTCTGGAGTGGCAAAAAAACATTTTCAAATATGTGAGGTTGGGCAGACTGTCGAAATTCTGCGGTAGATGAGCCAATATCTATAATGCGACTCCCTGGTGGTAAATCCAGTTGATCCAGTTTGTCTTTGATCCATAGGGATTCGTCAATAATCATATTGAGTTAATGAATTTTGTCGGGGATATTCTCAGTCAGAAGTAAGGATATTTTTTGAATAGCAAGTTCTTCTGAAAAGTACCGTATTACTCTTTTTCTTGCTCTTTGTGATAATTCTTTTCTTCTTTCAGGATTTTGAGCTAGTTCAATCATTGCTTGTTCCAAGGCGTTTACATCTCCCGGTGGAACTAAAACTCCTGCATCTCCAATGGTTTCGATGTTACCTCCTAATTTCGTAGCAATGGATGGAAGCCCACATGCCATAGCTTCAACCAGAGTATACGCGTGTCCTTCAGACATTAATGATGGCATTAAGAAAATATCAGCCACGTTGTAAATCAGTGGCAATTCTGAATGCTTGATCTTTCCAAGGAAACGGACTTTGTTTTCTATCCTCTTTTGCTGTACGAGGTTGGTTAGATATTTCTTCTCTTTTTCCGTGCCGGATCCACAAATCAGTAAAACCGAGTTTGGAAAGCAACGGACAATCTTACTGAAAGATTGAATTGCAATATGAAATCCTTTAGGTCGCCAAATTCCACCCGCTACCAGGAAAACTAATTCATTTTCTGCCACTAACCAATTTTTGCGGGCAATAGATCTTTTTTTATTGTCAAGTTTAAAGATTTCTGTATCCACCCAGTTGTTGAGCACTTCTACTTTTGCTGGTGAGACATTATAAAATTTGCAAAGCTGTTTGGCTTTTAGTGCTGATACGGAAATAACCTTTGTGCTAGAATGTGTGAGAGGTATTTCCCAGAAAAGAATACGATACAGTGTCTTCGGAACAGTTTTCAATAAATAACTGATAAGTATTCTGACACTACAAACTTCTTTCCAATTATTATAAAAATGTGTAAAGCCAGGAATATGGACAAAGTAGAAGAATGGTAAATTCCACGCAGTTTTATCCTTTTTGAGCATACAGGCAGAATTACCTTCTGAGAAAATACATTGAAAAGGGTTTTGCAGGTGAAGACTTAGAAAAGCCTCTTTCGCCTTTCGAAAATCTTTGCCATTGAAAAATCCTGACTCCGCTTCTCTTATGTAACTAATATAGATACCATTATACCACTCTTCGTTTAACCCTTTTGGATGTGATGTAGTAAGCAATGTGACTTCGTGTCCCAATTTAGTAATAATATTACAAAGCATTTCTGTGTGTGTATGGACGCCTCCCCATTTTGTCTTATCAGTAATAGGCGTTGGCGATATGATACAGATGCGCACTAATGATCTCCTCACCTGGACAAGCCAGAACAAAGAATGTAAGTCGAAAGTTTCTATATATGTTTCGTTCTTTATATTGCATTTTTTCTTTTAGACTCTTTTCCCGGGTCGGTTTTTATTTGACAAAAATCAAAAGTTGAAAGATTAAGAAAGCCTACTTTGAGCACGATATGTGAAAAAGATCAGTGTGGCAAGGAAACGAGTAATATAATATATTGTAAAGAAGACCAGAAATAAATCTATAATATTTAATACTGCACACAGCAACAATATTAAAAGTTGTATATTAATTGTATTAAGATTTGTGTATATTAGAAACCAAATATTTTTTCTAAATAATGAAGTCTCAAATGTTGCTTGAAGGTTTTCCTTAAGAATGTCCTCATCTTTTTGTTTCTGAATTACCTTACCATCATAACTTCCTTCAATAATGACGGCAAATAATCTTCCTGATATAATAATACTTGCTAAAATTATGATAATAAAATTATTTTGCTCATTGACCAATAATGAATTAAAGAAATACGAATCTCCTGGCACTTGATATAGTCCTAATCCCAGGCATAAAAAATAACCTCCTTCTATAATATTACCAACAATTCCATCAAGGTATTTTCCATAATAGGTTACATTCTTGGTTACCCTGGCTATATTTCCATCAACCGCATCTAAAGTTGAGAAAATAACCAGAAGGAAAATACCCGGCCAGATTGTCAAGATTGAAAGAAATATTAAAGCAGTGCAGCCTCCAAGACCAATCGCAAAACCACACCAGACCACTTTAGTGGGTGAATTAGTTACTGAAAGCACAAGGTATGTAATATAAAATGATATGGGGCGAATCAAAAAGTAAGTTATGGGATATTGCCTTTCCCAACCTTTTTTTTGTGTGTACGCACTTTTTATTTGCTGTAAAGAGTATTTGCTCATGTTTTAAACTCTTTGTAATTTAATGATTTCCCAAAATTTTGACTAAAAATACTTAACAGTACACATTCCATATAAAAGATTCATATTAAGAAAGCTTGATTGATTTATGCCGTTAACGGGTCTTTTTTTTACATTCGATACGAAAAGAGGGCTCATCAAGGCTCTGTGAACTTTGAGGAGATGCTTCAACAGAACCTTTGAAGCCAATTTGTTCAAGAATGCTTATTAGTCTCGAAGGGTTATAACCGTACAGGTGTGCGTCACCATAGGATCTTTGCCGCCCGAAGATATTAATCAGGCGATCTTCATTGCCTGTCAAATATTCTTTTACTGCTTCATCAAAATGTGGGCATTCCAAAATCAATACTCCATCTGGTCTCAAAACTCTATACCATTCAGCAAGCGTTTGTTTAATCTTTGTATGAGAAATGTGTTCGATAGCGTGATAACTTTCGATAATGTACACTGAGTTATCAGGCCAGGGTAAATGGGTTATGTCGCAAACGATGTCTGTTGCGTCCGTAATCCAGAGATCTACATTGACATAACCATCAAAGTGCTTCGATCCACATCCCAGGTGAAGGCGCAGATTTTTCTGCATTCCTATACCCAACTTGTATCTTAAACTTATACCCACTGGATCTAAGATTCGCCGAATCGGTGACCATATTACCAATAGGTATCGATAGAGTCGTCCCCCACTTTCTTTGATTCTGGTACCAAGGATTTGATCAACTTTGAGTGCAATTCCTTTTGAGAAACGATAAAATAATTTCATGTGGTTTTAATGCTATCGAATAAGAAATATGTCCCTTTTCTAGGATAAAATTGTTACAAAACATATTCACTAATACCGGTAAACCATTTGATCCGAAGCTATAGAGTTTTTTCAAGTTTTAAGATATTTACTAACTACATATTATTGAGCTATAGTTTGAGTTTTATTTTATCCATAAATTCCTTCTTGCAAAAGGAGGTACTTCTATGGACTGTTTAGTAAGCATCCATAGCATTCCTTAATTGTCCCCTTTACACAAATTTGCACTAAAAAGTATTTTTCACCATAAACTGTTTCTTTTCTAAAGTTGTTTTACCATTTCGATATAGTTTTAGGATATAACTATATTTCAAAAGCGTAACCACTACTTTGTACCTATTGCCATGATTCAGGAAGGTTTTTTTTCACCTCTACATTGCCAAAGGCTACAGTTTCTATTGGCTCCTGTCTTTTTGCCCAAGTGGCCATTTTCTTAAGCCCATCTTCGAGAGTTACATTTTTTATTAAATCTACGAAATGTTGACAAGCTCTTGTATGAGTCGAGTAGGCATGGACAACTTCATTCCTGGCAGGTAAATATTTAATCTTAACATCAGCTTCCATTGCCTTGGCCACCTCCTTAGCCAAGTAGTTTATTGAATAAGGAGTATCTGCTCCAATATTGTACACTTGATTGTAAGCAGTATTCCTCTCAACACTTCTTGCAATAATCGGGGCAACATCCCCAATATAGGAAAAGGCTCGCGTTTGTTCTCCATCTCCAAAGATTGTCATAGACTGTTTTTGTAAAATCTGATTCATAAATATTCCAATTACGTTTCTATACTTATCACTAATATTCTGCCTTTCTCCATATACGTTATGAGGCCTGAATATAATATAATTCAAACCAAACATCTCATGAGACTCCTTTAGGTCAAGTTCAACCGCATACTTTGCTATGCCATAGGGATCTTCTGGCTTGGGTGTAAGTTCTTCTGTCATGGGGAGCTGGTTCTTGCCATATACCGCAATGGAGGAGGTAAACACAAAGGTTTTCACCGTACCACAATTTATGCTGGCATTTATAAGATTAATACTTCCTAACAAATTGTTAGAGTAATTAAACCGTTTAATAAAATGGCTTAACCCTTCTGCCGCATAAGCGGCAAGATGATAAACGTAATCAAAACTATGTTTTTTAAATATCTTTTGTACCAGTTCATAATCTTCGATACTTCCTTTTATAAACTTCGCTTTTGGGTTTATGTTTTTTTTTAAGCCTCCACTCAAGTCATCTAGGGCAACCACATCATGGCCCATCAATAAAACATTATCAACTACATGTGAACCGATAAATCCTGCTGCACCTGTAATCAAAGAAGTTGGCATTTAAACGGCCTTTACCTTTTAAATGTAAGAATTATAAATACCTTCATACATACGAGTTAATACATATTTTTGTTTTTCACTCGGTTAACAGTGTTAGAAATCAAATGGATAGCCTTATCAAGTTGACATTTACGACCAAGGCTCCAGTATATGGAGTCCTTCATGAAAATATAGGCTTTTCTGGTTTTTATGAGCAAGATGTTAAGGTCATTATCATCTATCTGAATTCGTCCAACGGCATAAGGGTGAGTTCTTTTTCTAGTTGGAGCCTGACAAAGAACAGCATTAAACCCCTCCCTTTTGAACAGGCTCACCATTGGTTTCGTGGGATTTCCATCTCTGACACCGTAATATACTACCTTTCATTCAAGTTCTTTTTCGAATATTGATTTAGACTTTACGATCTCCCTTTCTATCTCATCCAGAGGAGTACTGGTTAGTATTCTTCCTTTACAGCCGTACATGCCTATTGCCATACCTTCCTTCTCAAGTTCACGAATCTGGTCCCAGTTCATGTACTGTACCATCCTGCCATGAATGTTTTCCGTTTTCCCAACTGTATCAGGGCGGATAAAGAATGTGGCCGGATATCCGTATTTCTTTAACAATGGGTAACAGAGGGTATAGAGTTCAATAAATCCTGTATCGAAGGTGAGAGAAAAAGACTGTTTCTTTAATCTTAAGTCCCCGTTTATATACGCAACTGTATCTTCCAAAGGAATGATGGAAATATTATTTTTAGAAATGTAGTCCAATTCCTCTTTAAAATTTTCGTGATATATCCATGTCTCCAGAAAATTATCCTTATCATCAGAAATATTCTGGTATTGTAAAACAACCGCTTTGTTTTTTAGATATCCCATGATGCTTTATAGTGTCTCTTTGTAAAAACTTCTTTTCCCCATTTACATGAGGGCAAGCCTTAGAAAGGTCTTTGAGTCGCAGGAAAAGTTAAAAGTGCCTAAAGTTTGAAGTGAGCTAAAGTTGTGGTAAAAAACAAATCTTTTACTTTTTAACTTTAGGCACTTTTTTTCACTTTGGACAGTTCAAACTTGGCTGTGGCTTTGCCACACTATGTAACTTGCTATAATTTATTTATAGTTATATGTTTTTAAAGAAATTAAGTAAAGCGTCTTTTTATCTTCTGGCAGATTCTAAAAACATAGAAAACATAAACACGTATTTAGAAGAATTTCCCCTCCAGTCAGCAATCATTTCCTCATTTATTCCAATCCTGTTGAGGTCATAAATATCTGAGACCTTTGATGCAAACCCGGCTCTGGTGGTACATGCAGATCTATACGACTCAGAAACAATCCTCTTTATGCCATTATTATAATTTCCGTTTGGATAGTAAAGATGAAGAACATTTCTCCCTGTTTCTTTTTCGATAATTTCTTTGGACTTGCAAATTTCATCTTCAACTATATTTGTTTGCTTATGGGTTAAGATTGAATGACTGACTTTGTGTGGATTGAAAGAGAAGTAACACTCAGAATAACCGACCAAATAAACTCAGAGTATTATGGAGAGTTTATTTGGTCGGTTATTCTGTTGATATTAGTATTCTTTATTTATTAGCCTGTGCATTCTGGTCCAATTCCCTTTTTGTATATCCTTCAGCCCTTCTTGCACTAAATAATTGTAGTGTTTCTTTGTTAAAGGAAGAAACGATATCATTATTGAAAGTATATAATATAACAACCAATGTATATTAAGTTGTCTTATCCTCTGATTTGTCAGCAAAAACATTATTTTTGGTGAAATACTAACACCTTTTGAAACATAGTCGTTTAGTAAAAAGAAAAGACTGTTCAAATAAGTTTTATTACAATCATGAAAGTGTCTACGATAAACGTCATTTAAGTCATCATTTATTATGCCATCTTTTTTTGCTTTTATATATAATTCAGTCCCTGGGTAAAAACTCAAAGTAAAGATGGATAATCTATATGGGGTTGGGAGTTTTGATAAGAACATCAGCGTTTCAATTGAATCCTCATCAGTTTCCCAAGGGTTATCTAAAATTATATCGTATTGTGGCATTTTGATTTTATCTTTGAACTCATTTATTATCTTGACAGTTCTCTCAACTTGTTGATTGGTATGCCGACGATTGTATAATTTTTTTGCACGTTCACTTCCTGTCTGTATACCCATTCTAATAAAGTTCAAGCCTGCATCAACAAGTGGCGATAATTTTTCTCTATTGAGTGTTGAAGGAGTTGCTCCTGAAATAGCCAGCGGCAGACGTACATTTTCTCTATATTTTTCGCAGAATTCCTTTATTTCATTTACAGAAAAGCAAAAAAAGGCATCATCATCAAAATAAATACTGTCTATAAAGGGTAAAAGTTTTCTTGCCTCAACCAATTCATTAATTATATTGTTTATACTTCTTTTTCTTAGTGGTTTTTGATTGGGGTACATTTTGTTGAAAGTATTATTGCAACAATATGTACATCCAAAAGGACATCCCCTTGTAGGCATCGTCGTATAAGTTCCGTTCAAATACTTGTTTATTAGTTTTATATCCATCTTTTGAATGCACCCTTTATCCAATATAAAATGAGTTCTATAGTCATAATCAGGAAATGGTATTTGGTCTAAGGGCTGAGTTAACGGTTGGATTGGATTTGTGATTATTTCCTCTTTATGTTTGAACCAAATACCGTGAACATGATAATATTGTCCACCTTTCATTCTATTTAATAGCTCCACTAAAGCTTTTTCGCCTTCTCCTACGCAGACCATATCTGCATAATTAAGGCATTCCTCAGGCCGTATGGTTGGATGAACACCTCCCCACAATATGGGAATATCATAATTCTCTTTTAGCTTTTGTGTGATTTGAATAGCATTATCAAAGAAATTTGTCATCAATGAAATTCCAATCAAATTTGATTCTTTTGATAATTCAATAATCTCATTCAGTGTTTTATTTTCATACTGTTCCGTAAATGATTTTGGTAGAAATAAGAGGTGCACATCATGTCCTTCTCGCTTGAGGCATGCCGATATAGTTCTTATCCCAAATGCTTGAAGGTCTGGATATGGAGATATTAAAGTTATTTTCATCTTTTATGTGTACTACTACACACTTTCTATCAGTCAGCAAATATTTTGTAGAAACGAAGTTTAGCTATACTGTACCTCATTTTCAAGTCGCAAATATTGTAGTGCCTGATGTTTGATGCTATAATAATGAGGCAATTAAAAATTGTCTTTCAACTTTTACAAAGAATCCATTTCTTTTAAGATGTGTTACAATCTTTTCCGTATTACCGTGACATTCTACTACCATTTTCTTTATTTTTTCAAGATGTATTCTTTTGCATGAAAGGAGTGATTGTAATTCATATCCCTCACAGTCCATTTTTAAAAAATCAATTTCACCAATATCCTCTATAATTTCTCTTAATGAAACAACCTTAATTTCTACAGTCTTACCTTCTCTTTCCTTGGGTACTTTTAATCCAAATCCTGATGTTGGCCCACTGAAAGATTTGTTTTCTTTTACGGAAATAATCGAATTTTCATCACTTACCCCAAAATCTTTAGTTATTATATTCTTAATATTGTTGAGTTCAATATTCTTAATCATAATCTGATAAAGGACTGGATGTGGTTCATAAACATAAACAATTGATGCGCCCAAATGTGAAAAGTAAATTGCTGTATCACCAATAAACCCTCCAATATCAAGGATAATTTTGCCTTGAATATCTGGCATGTATTTTCCATATTCTTCATATACAAAAGCATTTCTCAGTATCAATATATCAGATCTAATTTCTTTTCTTATCATAAACTTGAGTTTATCTTTAACAGTAACAAGAAAAAAATCGTTGTCGTATTCTTCAATAAAGAAACCAGCACTTAGCGCAAGATAAACTATATTGCCAATGTGAAATATGTCAAATTTCAAGACTGTTTTCTTGTTAAAAGCGCAAATACCTAGTTCATTTTTTTCCTTACTGTACGAATTTATTATCTTATTACATAGTAATTTAGAAAGTGCATATAGGCACTCTGTGACTCCCCTTTCCTTTATATCTGTTTGATTAATCTCTATATATAATCTATCTGGTTTTGTTTTGAAATAAACCTTCCCTTTACTTTTTATACTCCATCGCACGCAAAAATAAATATAAGAATTCTTCATGGTGAAAAGGAGTGAAGAAAGTTTGTGCAATCTGTCCATGATTTTTATAGTATTGGATTAGTATGTAAAAGCAAATTATTTAACCTCTCCTGCCAGTAACTGCATTCTGATGATACGAAGCCGGTGGTTAAATAAATCGTGGCAGGAATCTTTGACTTGCTTAGGATTGGATAAGCGATGTCATGAAAATCTATCCATCCATCATCAAAAGTAATTACAAAGCTGTCTTCAGGTATATTTTCCCATTTGTCAAAATTCTGTATCATGAAGTCCATTGAGATTACCGGGTAACTATTGACAATATATTTCATACATTCCTCTAAAGTCTTTTGCTTTGTCAACAGACTAATGTCAAAGAAGGTATCAGTTACACAATGGAACATCAATATAGTAACCTTTCCACTCATAATGAATCTTTTATAGAAGATAAAGATTCCTGAATAGAAGAAGATTATAGCAACTATAAACTTGATACTTCTTCTAAGATTAAACAAATTTTCTCCTATCCTATAGCAAGCCAAGCCGGAATCCGGCAGAAATTTAACAAATTACAGACTATATAAATTCTTCTGAGAAGCAGAAATATAATAGACAAATTCATTAATATTTACAACCTGGCTTTTTCAAAAGAAGAAATAATTGAGAGGGGACATGATATGCGAGAATCTTGATGCCCAGAATGATATGTTGGTTTTGGAAGGCGGAGAAAACATCTTCAACTTTTGAGTATAGGAATGATTATTGTTTTGAAATTATGAAAATATTATTACCTATGATTTCTCTCTAATTCTCCAAATTATCAGGACAAAGAATGTTACAGCACAAAGCCATATCTGAGTTACAAAAACATAACCTGCAATGGAAATCCATATTTTATTAAGTCCGGATTCATACCATTTTTTCTGAACATACAACTTAGTATTGCCAAATAGTCCTTCGGAAGCACCATATGCCCCTTTATATTTCTTGGTAGAAATACGTTCGTCTGTTTTTTGAGTTTCCCCTGTATAACCCTTAAAAATTGAACTGGATTCACCCTTATCTGCACTTTTCTTTGCCGCTGGGGTCTTTTGAGTCTTGCGCACACTCTTTTTTGCTTCAGGTTTTACTTCCGCTTTTTTACTTGCTGCGCGTGCCGGGGCCTTTTTTTCGGGCGTTGCTTTAGCTTCTGCCTGTTTCTTTTGAGTTAATGTCTTTTTCAGGGTACTATCAGCCTGTAGTGATTTTTTACTCTGCTCACGGGTTTGGGAAGATTTAACGCGTGTTTTGGTTTTTTTACCAGCCTTTCCTCCCTGAGACAACTGTCTGAAAATTGCTTTTTCTTTTTCGGCTTCACCTGTCTTCCCTAATTTACTGTAGGCCAGAGATAGTGAATAGTGTACCTTGGCATAATCAGGATTTATATTAATAGCCCGTGTATAAACTTTGACGGCTTCATCATACTTCGCCTTGCAATAGTGTGTATTCCCCAAACCATAAAGGGCATAGACATCATTAGGTTTAATCTTTATCGCCGCTTCAAATGATTTTCCCGCCTGGTCATATTTACCCTGTTTATAAAACTCAATACCCTTATTATAATGCTTGGAGAACTCACCGGCTCCATATGATGGAGTCATGCAGGATATCGTTAGAGAGAGCACCACGAATAATTGTAGAAACAGGAATTTCTTCATTCTATATTTACCTGAGAAAGACTTACTGACTTGTGAAAACTCTAATTTACCAAACAAATAATTGACTGTCAAGGTACGTCTCTCCCGCCAAACAAACCGTCGGGCAGGCCTGTTATATCCCTGTGCTTCCTGATGTTCAAACTTCCTGTTTTGTAAAAACTCAATATCACACTATTTTCCTAAGTAAGCTTTTTTAATATAATACATGAAATATTAAGAATATACTATGAAATCAGGACTTATGACAAATTTTCAGTTTACTTTTAATAAAAATAAGGTATAATTCATTAAAAATAAAACATGTCTTTTCTTTAGAAAAGGAGGAAAAGTAAATGGATAAGATATTTAAGATAGGCTTACTGGTATTAGGGTTTAGTTATTTAGCGTATCTGTTTTGTCCTGTTGCGAATCAGGTAGGACGGTATAGTTTTCGGGAAACGGGGAGCGGTATTAATATTTTAGACACTACCAATGCTGATTTATATACTCTCCCTGAAGGCAGTATGTTAGAGGGGTGGAGAAAACTTAATATAAGAACTGGTAAATATGAGGGTGTTAAGTATTTTCTTCCACCTAAAGAAGGCAAATAAATAAGTGAGAACGGTAAACTGGCTAATATGATTCGGAAGAAAGGATAGTGAGATGAAATATGCACGGTATATAGGACTTGTAATCGCTGTATTATTAGTATTCACCCCTCTATCTTTTGCAGAAGAACGGTATAACGTACATGTGGAAGTTAAGTGTGAAGATGATGTTCTTCAATCATCAGTCGAGAGTTTCACAAAGAGAGAACTTCGTAATGTGGGTAATATAAACATAACAGACACTGAACCATATTTTAAGTTAGGCATTATTGCAACGAATATACTCAACATACATACCAGGCCTATCGGAACGGTTGTGATTTCTACAGTAGTTACTTTTCATGAAATGGATACCCCAGGGTCAGATATCATGGACCATATATTAATTACAGGAGATGGTATTGATAGCATTCGTGACTTATGCATATCGCTGGTTGCGGCATTTGAGACCAATACTTTAGAGCCAGTAAGAAAATCTAAAAGGGATTAATTGGCCACAGATCGGCACGGATCAAACACGGATTTACAAAAATAGGATGGTTATTTCTTTGCTTTTTTATCTGTGTTCAATCAGTGTGTATCCGTGGCTAAATTCTGCTTCTCTCTTCTTGCCTATCTTTGCGCCTTCCTGCCCGACGTACTGTTAGGCGGGTGCGGTGAGATTCTTATTCTCTTTTGTTTATTTACCTCCACAAATCTCGGTCCAGATTTCTGTATTGAACGGCTTCTGAGATATGTTCCCGGTGAACGTCCTTGCTCTGGTCAAGGTCTGCAATTGTTCTGCCGACTTTAAGTATTTTATTGTAGCCCCTTGCAGAGATGTTGAGCTCAGTCATAGCCTGATGAAGTAATGCTTCTGCCTGATTATCTAATAGGCAATGTTTTTTCAGCGTCCTCGTAGACATTCGGGAATTGGTTGAGTATTTGAGTCCCTGAAATCGTTTTAACTGTACCTCGCGTGCTTTTGTAACTCTTCCCCTGATTACCTCTGACGATTCACAGGTTGAGTCAGAGGCCAGGTCTCTATACTGAACATTTGGAACCTCAACATGGATATCAATCCTGTCAAGCAAAGGGCCTGAAATCCTGGAAATATAATTTTGAATCTGGCGAGGTGTACAATGACACTCCTTCTTAGGATCAGTGTAATAACCACACGGACAGGGGTTCATCGCTCCGACCAACATTATCTCCGCCGGAAACATCACTGAACTCATTGCCCTTGAAATCGTAATCTCATCCGTCTCTAATGGCTGACGCAGTACCTCCAGCGTCTTCCTGTTAAATTCCGGCAGTTCGTCAAGGAAGAGGACTCCATGATGGGTGAGGCTTACCTCTCCCGGACGTGGAAAGCTGCCGCCGCCAACCAATCCCGCAGTACTGATAGTATGATGCGGACTGCGAAAGGGCCTGGTTGCTATCAGGGATTGATCCGAACCTAAAAGCCCTGCCGAACTGTATACCACAGTAGTCTCAATAGCTTCTTCCAGTGTTAACAGGGGCATTATGGTAGGGAGCCTCTGTGTCAACATCGTTTTGCCCGAACCCGGAGGCCCAATCATAAGTACATTATGATTTCCTGCGGCAGCTACGGTGAGCGCACGTTTTACATGTTCCTGCCCCTTAACATCCATAAAATCTACTTCATAATGAGAGGAGTCACTGAAAACGTCTGCAAGGTTTAATGTGAAGGGAGGGATAGATAACTCATTTGTCAGGAAGCCTACGGTATCGGAGAGTGTCTTAACGGGAATAACATCAATGCCCTCCACAATAGCTGCTTCTTGTGCATTTTCGGCAGGGAGGATCAACCCTTTCAATCCTGCCGTTTTGCATTTTTTCGCCATTGCCAGACAGCCGTTAACCCGTCTTACCCGGCCATCCAGAGCGAGTTCGCCTACTATACCGTATTCGTGTATCTTATCCGTATTAATCTGGTTTGTAGCAATGAGGAAACCCATTGCTATCGGTAGTTCAAAAGAAGGTCCCTCTTTCTTTCTATCTGCAGGAGCCAGGTTAATGGTGATATTCTTTACAGGAAATCGATAACCGCAGTTCTTAAGCGCCGCCTTTACCCTGTCTCTGCACTCCTTAACAGCAGCATCCGGCAGGCCAATGACCACCGTTGAAGGCAACTGTCCCTTTGCAACATATACCTCTATCTCCAGCACATAGGCTTCGATCCCGTATGCTGCAACACTCTTTACCTTTCCAAGTCCTGCCATTATAACCTTCCCTGGTTTTTTTTCGACTGCTTGTGTTTATTACAAACCTATTTCTTCCATGTCAGTGGCAAAAAGATAAGTATAACGGTGTATATTTCAAGCCTGCCCAACAGCATGCAGAAAATCAATACCCATTTACAGGGATAAGCAATTTCGCCATAATTTCTGGTAGCGCCTACATCGGCCAGGGCGGGACCGATATTGTTCATCATCGATGCCACAGCGCTGAATGAAGTAATAACCTCTGTACCAAAGACGGTCAGGATAAGAGAAAAGATACCAAACAGTCCAAGGTGTATTACAATAAATCCTAATGTGTTTGTGATTATGTCTTCGCTGACCGGTTTACCGCTGAGCTTGACATGCATTATGGCCCTTGGCCTGAGCAGGTGGACCATCTCTCTTACACTGGACTTAAAAAGAAGCATTATTCTTGCTACCTTCATACCTCCGGCAGTCGAACCCGCACAGCCGCCGATAAACATGAGAAGGACGAGGAAGAATCTGCAGAAATTCGGCCAGATATCAAAATCTGCGTTAGTATAACCGGTACTGGTTGTTATAGAGACGGCCTGGAATGCGGCATATCTCAGCGATCCGCCTACGCTTTCGTATTCGTGATTTTTTACACCCCCATTGTATGAGGATGACTCAGAGAAAAACAGTGCAATTGTTACTAAACAAATAACACATAATATCAGGCATACAAAAAAGCGCAGTTCCGAATTAACGAAGACTTTTCTGATTCTCCCTGTGACCAATTGATAATGAAGTATGTAATTACTGGCAGATATAAAAATGAAAACCATAACTACAATCTCTATAAACAGGCTGTCAAATGCCGCAATACTCTGGTTCTTTGTAGAAAATCCTCCTGTAGCAATCGTCGTGAAGGCGTGGCAGACGGCATCGAATATTCCCATTCCTCCAAACCAGAACAGGGGAATTACTATAGCAGTAAGAGAGAGGTATATAATCCACAATATCTTTGCAGTCTGAGCTATGCGTGGCTTTATCTTGTCTGTTGTAAGATCAGGCGCTTCAGCGCTGAACAGTTTGTGTCCTCCAACGCCAATATTCGGAAGAACTGCGACGAAGAAAACAACGATACCCATTCCTCCGAGCCACTGCGTCATGCTCCTCCAGAAAAGAATACTATGCGGTAATGCTTCGATATCGCTGAAAATGGTTGCGCCTGTGGTGGTAAGCCCGCTCATTGATTCAAAGTAAGAATCACAAAAGTTATCACATGCCCCTGAAAACCAGTAAGGTAAGGCTCCAAAGACGGCACAGGACACCCACCAGAATGTAACAATCGCCAAACCCTCTCTGATAGTAATATCTTCATTCCTGGGTTTCAGAGAAAATTTTAAGGCTAAACCAATGATTCCTGATGCAATGATTGATAGAGCAAATGCCCCTATCTCTTCCCTGGTTCCATAAGCAAGAGATACTCCAAATGGTATGAACAGTATACTGAAAAGAAGTATTATGAGATTTCCCAGGGTGTGTAGCACCAGAGGTATGTTCATGTTTTGAATTTATGCCGCGCTCGCCACACAACACGTCCGCCCGGATAAGCCATTCGGACAAGTCGGGCAAGAAGGCACTAAGTCACAAATAATATTTGTAATAGGAATTCTATTTTTTTCTACTGAAAAGAGCCTGAACCCTTTCAATATCATCCGGCAGGGTAAACACAACAACACTTTCTCCGGGGTTGATGGTATCAATACCTTTAGGGAGAAGCATGGCATTATTTCTTACAACAGCGCCCAGGATGGATTTCTTGGGAAACCGGATCTTGTTGAGTGGTTTTTTTACTATTTCAGAATCCGGTTCAGCAACCAGTTCAATCGCTTCCACTTCGCTGTCGCCTAACTTGGCAATTGATAATATCTGGCCTCTCCTTATGTGCTGAAGTATAGAGCTTGCAGTTACTAATCTTGGATTTACAACTACGTCTACATCAACTTGATTTATTATATGTACCAGCGCAGGGTCATTTGTGAGTACTATAGTCTTCTTTGCACCATGTTTTTTTGCCAACAGTGATGTAAGCAGGTTAGTCTGTTCGTTTTCGGAAAGGGCAATAAAGATGTCAGTAATATCAACAGCAGCATCTTTAAGTACATCTATTTCGGTAGCATCACCGTGTAAAACTACGGCATTCTTTAAATCGGCTGCAGCCATTTCCGCTTTATCCCTTTCCGGCTCAATTATAGTTACATCAATTGAACTGTTTTCGAGGGCCTTTGCAAGCTGCAGGCCCGTTCGGCTTGCTCGATATATAATTATTTTCTCTACCTCGTCTGCCCTTCTGTTAACCATTGGCAGGAAGTATGGTAATCCTACTTTAGATATAAGTACGAATATATTATCATCAGGTAATATTTCAGTACTGTGTGTGGGGATAATCATTTCCTCCTCACGCTGTACATATACTATTAAGAATGAATCTGTATATTCAATGCCTTCCAGCTCTGAAAACCTCTTGCCAACGAGAGGGGCATCTTCAGGGACATGAAAACCTCTCAAGATAATATTACCTATTGGGAAGTCAACGGCAAATGTTGCCCCCGGAGCCTCTATTATCTTAGTAATAGAATCTACTATAATCTGTTCCGGGTTTATCATGTGATCAACACAAAATCCATTGTGCTTAAACAATGAGTCATTATTGGTATATTCGCTGTTTCGAATCCTTGCAATCTTGAGTTTTTTATCATTACCATATCGACTGGCAAGGATGCAGACTATAATATTTGTTTCGTCACTGGTGGTTACGGCTAGCACCATATCTGCATTACGTACACCTGCAGATTCCAGTACACTGGGAGAAGTACCGTTGCCGGTAATCAAAGAAACATCTAATTTTTCGCTGATCTGCCTGACCAATTTGGGATTATTTTCAACTACTGATATGTCATGGCCTTCTTTTGACAGCTGATTGGCGATGTTGAATCCTACAGCGCCTGCTCCAATTATGAGGATTTTCATTTATAAACTTCCTTTGTAAATTCTAAGATTTGGTACTCTGAGGCAACACAGCTTCCATACTTTTTTCTTTCAAATAGTAAAACCGGGATTTAAATTCAGGGCCTCCCATAAATGGGGATTTCTTCTCGAAACTATCTATAAGCTCCCTTACTCTATCAAAGGTCCCCTCTATAAAATAATTCTCAACAATTTCGTATATTTCTTTCCACCACAAGTGATTATTTGCTGACAAATTCTCAACCCATAATGAAAGATGACTCAACAATTTGTCATATTGTTTCAACTTCTTCAGGCAATGCACAAGTTCATTCTTGATTTCAATATCATCATTAAAATGCACGACAAGTTTTTCGTATAATAAAGCTGCTTTTTGACAATTATTGAGTGAGTAATATAGTTTTGCCAGCCTTATCTTGCTTTGCCACAGTGCATGAGCATGCTCCGGTACATTCTCGTAATTATTAACTTGTTTTTCTAATATTTTTTTAGCTCTCTCGTGATTTTCGCCTGCATAAAGGGCGTTAACAATGCTGTCAAGTAATTCAAAAGACTCACACTCTATCGATAGAAGCATGTCAGCAGCCTTTTCTGCGACTCTATTATCTCCATCTTCGAGCAGGCTGATTAAAGGTTCAACAGCACTCTCATCTCCGATCTGCCCTAAGGCAGTTGCGGTAGATTCACGAACACGAGCGCTATCATCAGAAAGCAAGTTTATCAAATGCGAAACAGCTTCTTTTGCTCGTATTTTACCCAAAGTATCTGCAGCATACCATCTGATCCTTTCTTCCTCATCTTTTAAGGAATTAATCAATGGATCAATAGCCCTTATGTCCTGAAACTTGCCGATGGCAACTATTGCAGATTCTTTTATTTTAGGGTCTTTATTCGAAAATAAGTTTATTAATGGTTCTATGGCTTCTTCCACCCTTAACTCCCCAAGGGCTTCTGCCACTGCACACACTACTATATTGGCCGGGTCACTTAAAGCAGATAATAAATCATATACCACTTCCTTTTTACCCTGTTTGCCCAGAGCCCTTGCGGCACTTTCCCTGACCTTGATTTCTTTGTCCTGCAAGGCCGATATTAAATATTTCAGTTCAGACACGTTGCCAATCTTTCCAAGAACATTTACTGCCAGGACACGTATCTCCGGGTCATCATCTGAGGTTAGATCAACAAAAACCTTTATAACTTCCGGGTCTTTATGATTTGCCAACTCCCCTGCAGCAAAAATCCTTACCTCTTGATATTCGCTTTTTATGGCATCAATTAATTGTTTGATGTCGTCTTTTTCTTTACTTGTTTTCAAGATTTTTATAGTCTTTTCGACTACTTCCTCCCTCAGCAGGCTATTCTCTGTTTTAAGCTCCTTAAATCCTTCTTCCAGCTTATCAACAATATCTTCCAGCCATTGCTCCCTCGTTTTAACCTTATTTCTATCCCACCACTCTTGCCAAAAAGATTTTGCTTTACCGTTAGATTGTTTTGTAATCTCTACTAATGCGTCATGGGTTGCAATCCGCAAGTCATTGTTGTCAGATTCCAGTAAACTAATTAGCGGCTCCACTGCCTCACGTGAGTGCGTCTTTGCCAGGGCACCTGTAACAAGAATGCGGGATTCAATCGGTTTTCTAGTGTTTAAAAGTACATCTATCATTCCTTTTATCGCCTTCTTTGTTCCTATGTTTCCCAATGCATTCGCAGAAGCAATTCTCATATCCTCATTTTCACTTGTAAGTAAATCAATCATACAATCTAATGACCTGTTGTCATCGCCGGCAAAACCAAACGCTTTAATCAGGGAAATACGGACATCATCATTGTCAGAATTTTTAAGAATATCAATAAGTGAATCGTCAACAGTAGGAATGTTAAGTCCCAATAATGAAATGATTGCAGAGGTGCGTATTGCAGGATCTTCTGAATATAAAAGTTTCATCCACTCATCAATCTTAATATTCAATTCAGGTGAAGCGTCCTGAGATGTTTTTTTGGCAAACTTGATATCTCTGGCAGTGGCTTCTCTATTTTCAATTGCTAATAGACAACCGTAAATTGATATATTAATTATAATGAAAGATAACCAATATTTTTTCATTCAAATATTTTCAGGGAGACCAACACTAATGTATTATTTCATTCTATAGAAAAGGTTGGTTTCAACCTGGATTTAGTTTAATATTTAGTTTCTATTTCAGAAACTATTTATAGTCTGCTCACAATTTTTATAGTATCAAAACTCCTTTTTAGCGTCAACACAAAACAGGCCATAAAAGATTAACTTGAACATTTTTTACATGATTGTTAATATGTTGAATCCAAGCCACTTACCAAAAAACTCAATAAAAAATGAAAATAGTATCTTTTGGCGATATTCATGAAGATTCAGGCAATTTAAGGCTGTTGAAAAATGAGTTAGAGAGCGCGGATCTTGTCATAGCCACCGGTGATTTGACTAATTGTAATGGGAAAAGTGAGGCTGAAAAAGTAATCGATGAAATAATGAAGTATAACGAGAATGTATTAGCTCAACTGGGGAATATGGATCAGCCGGAAGTTAATGATTATTTAGACGAAAAAGGCATTAACCTTCACAGGAATGGCTTCATAAGAGATGATATAGGAATCTTTGGTGTAGGCGGGTCAAATCTGACACCTTTTAATACTCCTACTGAATTTAGTGAAGACGAGATTGAGGCTTTTTTGCTGGAAGGCCTTGAAAAGGTAAAGGCCGCTGAATTCAAGATTATGGTGCCGCATATGCCACCAAAAGACACTAAGATTGATGTGATCACGACCGGTGCCCACGTAGGGAGCCAGAGTGTTCGCGATTTTATTTTGAAATATAAACCAGATATTTCTTTGAGTGGTCATATCCATGAGGCAAGGGGAACAGATAAGCTGGAAGATACATTTATCTTTAACGCCGGTATGTTTCGCGACGGTGGATATGTAATAATTATTAAACAGTCAGAAGGAATTTCTGCTGAGTTGAAGATACTGCCTTAACTAAGAGAATGGAACATCCAAAATTACGACTAATAGACGCATTTCCGATTGAAATATCCGGGAAGCAGGCTGTATGTCTCAGGGACCCGTATAATACCAAAAACTCTTTTGTTCCCCGTGAAGTTTTCGACAACATTGTCTACTACTTTGACGGTAATCACTCAGTATCGGATATACAGAATATTTATACACAGAGACATGGTGAAAGTGATATTCAACAAACAATACATCAGGTAATAGAAGAGCTGGACAAGAATTTACTTTTAGATAATAACCGATCCAGAGATTTCATTAAAAAGCTGAAAGAAGACTTCAGAAATTCAGCCATACGCAAAGACGCTCATGCCGGTACTGCCTATGAGGCAGACAGAGATAAATTAAAAGAGCAGATAGACGGATTTTTTACAACCGCTGATGGCCCCGGCAAACCCTCCTCATCCAACAAAACGACAGGATTGAAGGGTGTAATAGCTCCACACATTGATATAGGAGTGGGGGGGCCGTGTTTCGCCTGGGCTTACAAAGAGATTGCTGAGTCATCTGACGCTGAACTCTTCATTATACTTGGCATTGCACACACAGGTACCAGAAACCTTTTTGTACTGACGGATAAGACATTCGAGACACCATTTGGCAATGTAGAAACTGATAAAGACTTTCTTGGATCTTTACATAAAAAGAACAAGACTGATTATTTTGAAGACGAGTTTGTTCACAGAGACGAACACTCAATAGGATTTCAGCTGGTTTTCCTGCAATACCTGTATCACCAGAAGAAGAATTTCAGTATAGTTCCTATACTTTGTTCGTCCTTTGGTGAAGCGGAGGGTGACAATAATAATTCGAGACAGATTTCTCAATTTGAAGAATTTGTCTCTGCTCTTAAGCAAACAATTAAGGAGAGCAGGAAGAAAATCTGTGTAATTGCCAGCGTAGACCTCGCACACGTGGGAGACCGGTTTGGCGATCAAGAACTTCAGGATGAGGCGTATCTCAAGAGGTTGCGTTCCGATGACACAGAAATGCTGAAATATGCAGAACTTTTAGATGCGGAGGGATTTCGCAATTCCGTTCAGAAAGACCATAACAGAAGAAAGATATGCGGATATCCGGCAATCTATACCCTGCTCAATACCATTGAGGCGTCAGAAGGCAAATTCCTGAAATATTCTCAGTATGCAGACCAAACCAACTCAACAGTTTCATTCGCCAGTATGGCATTTTATTAATAATACTTAATTTCCAATTTTCAAAACTTGAAACGTGTAACTTGTAACTCGTCCCTCGTATCTCACCCTTCGCCCTTCTTCTCTTTTCAATATTCAATCTTAACTCTTGCCCGGTTATAGAAAGATAAGTATAATTTCTTTGTGAAAGATATATTTAAGCTTATTCATAAAGACAAACAGTATAAACAGATAGCTGGTGATCTGATATCCGGAAATGACTGTCATGTTCAGGGATTATGGGGCTCGTCGGCCGCCTTTTTAATCGCCGGCCTGGCAAATGATAAGAAACTTTCCGGAAATGGAGAAATACTCTTCGTAACATCAGGTATAGATGAGGCGGAAGAGATTTTTGAGGATATAAACGTTTTTCTCCCCGGCAGCGCTATCTTTTTTCCAGTCTCGGAGGATGCAATCTCTGCAGAGTTACAACCTGACAATAGCACTTATGTACAGCAGATTAATGTTTTATATAAGCTGTTAACAGGTAATGGTAAATCTACTAACCGAATCATTATAACCCCAATCCAGTCGCTCTTACAACATCTACCACCACCTGATGCGATAGAAAAAAATATTCTTACAATCAGGACAGGACAGGAATACGAACAGGAATTTCTTGTAAACTGGCTGATAAACGGTGGTTTTGAACGAACGAGCATAGTTGAACTACCTGGAGAATTCAGCTTGAGAGGAGGGATTATAGATCTCTTTCCATTTTCTTCCCTGCAAGAACATCAATCAGGTAACACTGTAAGCAGTGGCGCCGGTGAAATGCCTTACCGCATAGAGTTTTTCGGCGATGAGATCGACTCTATCCGTATGTTTAACGCGGAGACTCAATTGTCAGAGAGACAAGTAAAAGAGTGTAAAATACTAGGCGTGCAGACTGAACAATTAAATACACCTGCCAAATCAAAAGCGTCGGGACGAAAAGCCAGCCCAGGCTCTCTTATTGACTATATACCAGAAAATTCATGGATTGTTTTTAAGGAATATGAAAATATAGGAAATAAAGCAGAAAACATAAGCGCTAACTTAGAGTCTTATAGTAAGATTTTTTCTTTTAAACATATAATAAAATCGTGCAAGTGCTTTAGAAAGATATATCTTTCTAATTTAACGCTTAAACGTAAAAATATATTTTCGTTTAAAATAAAAGCCCCGGACAATTTTGATCATGATGTCCATAACTCAATTAAAAAGATTGAGGGTATAAAGACTTCGTACCAGAATACCATAATCTTCTGCAGCAACCAGGCCGAAGAGCAGAGATTGAGTGAGCTCCTGTCATCAGACATTAATTCCCAACCGGTCTCTCGTAAGACTGCTTCAAATAGAAATGGAACTGCGAAGGAAATTGCAGGCAAACGTTCACCTTCCAATCATACAGAGTATCAGATAGGGCATCTCAACCATGGTTTCTTATTTGAAGATATCTCCACGGCATTTCTTACACATCATGAAATATTCCAACGCTACAGGCTGAGGAGGGATCCGAAGAAGTTAATACCGGCAAAGGCCATCGATTCTTTTCTTGATCTAAGAGAGGGAGATTATGTGGTGCACATCAGTCACGGTATCGCAAGGTTCCTGGGTATGCAGATGCTTAACAATGATAACGAGTCCGGCAGTTATGGTGAATTCCTTGTGCTTGAATTCGATGAAGGAGCAAAGGTCTATGTACCTGCCACAAAGATTGAGTTAGTACAGAAATACGTATGCGGTTCAGAACACAAGCCAAAACTCAGCAAGCTGGGTAAACGAACGTGGGAAAGAAAAAAACAAATGGCTGAAGAGGCCGTTCGGGATGTGGCAAGTGATCTCCTTTCCATGCAGGCAATCAGAGAGGCAAAACGCGGCATTGCCTACCCGAAAGATTCTGAATGGCAGAGAAAGTTTGAGTCAGAATTCATATACCAGGAGACTGAGGATCAGCTACAGGTTGCCAGAGATATTAAGGATGATATGGAATCATTAAAACCTATGGACAGACTTATTTGCGGAGATGTGGGATATGGTAAGACTGAGATTGCTATCAGGGGTGCATTTAAAGCCGTAATGTATGGTAAGCAGGTAGCCGTTCTGGTGCCGACAACTTTACTGGCGCAACAGCATTATAGAACCTTTACTGAAAGAATGGCGGACTATCCCATTAATATTGATGTATTAAGCAGATTTAAGACCAGAAAAGAACAAAAGGAAATATTGGAGAATTTAAAAGAGGGAAAGGTAGACATTGTTATTGGAACACACCGGTTGATCCAGAAAGATGTTACATTCAAAGATATCGGGCTGATAATCATAGATGAAGAGCAGAGGTTTGGTGTAGAACATAAGGAAAAGCTGAAAAAGTTTAGAGAATCGGTTGACGTCCTCACGTTAACGGCAACACCAATCCCGCGCACCCTTCATTTATCTCTCCTGGGCATAAAGAATATATCATCTCTGAATACTCCACCACAGGACAGGCAATCCATACAGACAAGTTTATTGCGTTTTAACAGTGATGTAATAAAGAGTGCAATAATTCATGAATTAAATCGTGACGGACAGATTTACTTTGTACACAATCGTGTAAAAAACATAAATCATATTGCAGATACCATTGCGAAGATAGTCCCGAAAGCGAGGATTACCGTAGCCCATGGGCAAATGCCGGAAAGGCTCTTGGAGAAGAAGACGGCAGATTTTGTTAACGGCAAATTCGACATTCTTGTATCAACAACGATAATAGAATCCGGCCTTGATATTCCAAATGTAAACACTATATTTATTAATCAGGCGGATATGTTTGGTTTG
>CAZPAM010000004.1:70488-90573 GCA_964584595.1 uncultured Candidatus Scalindua sp.
CAGTTGCGTGGCAGGGTGGGACGTTATAAATACCGTGCCTATGCATATCTTTTGTTGCCAAATAACAGGCCGGTTACACAGGAAGCGGAGAAGAGACTAAAGGCCATTATTGACTTCTCTGAACTTGGCTCGGGATTTAAGATTGCTATGCGGGATCTTGAGATCAGGGGAACAGGAAATATCTTAGGTATAGAACAACACGGACATATTGAAGCGGTCGGTTACGAAATGTTTTGTAGACTGCTTGAAATCATAATACGTAAGGCGAAGAATGAGCCTGTTCCGGATTACAATGATGTTCACATAAACTTAAATCTGGAGTCATATCTCCCTGACGACTACATACCTGACATGAAGCTGAAAATAGAAATATACAGGAAGATAAATCGCTTATCTTCTAAGGATGAGATAAAGAAAATGGAAAAAGAGCTAGCAGATAGATTTGGTCAAATACCACAGCAGGTTAAAAACCTGTTAATAGAAAGTGGGGTAAGAGTAGCGGCGCAGGCTTCTAATATCCGTTCACTCGTGCGAACAAATGGTACAGTTATATTTCATGTAGAAAATCTGAAGAAAGCAGAATCACTCTTTAGAAATGCAAAGAAACTGGTAAAAGTAGTGGCTAATAACGAATTGCACCTTGCCCTGCCCGGAAAGAAGATGTCGCCTAATGATTCAGCAGATTTCATAACGAATTTATTAAATCCTAAACCTTAGCCACAGGGATATGCAGATTAATACTCAAAATGATAGATGACAGATCATGGACGGGTTTGTATACTATATCTGTTAAAACTTACATTTTACGGTGCAGGAGGAAGATAACATTTGAAGGTTCTAAGATTAAGCTTAGTTTTTTTCATTCTACAACTGTTCTACTTATATCAAACAAGTGCTGATAATTTGAATGCCGTACGAGTTATCGTAAATGGTGAAATAATTACGGAATTTGATATTAGAAGAGAGGTGGCTAATGCCTTCCAGATTGCCAGAGAAAAGTACGGAGAAGAAGGGCTCCAACAGAAAGAAAGCGAAATAATTTCTAAGGGTATTGATGAATTAATTGATAGAAAAATACTTGTGCAGGAGGCAAAGAAGGTTGTGCTTGCAGATCCTGAAAAGGCAGAAGCGATTGAAAAGAACCTTGATGCATTTGTCAAGGGTGCTGTAGAAGATGTTGGTTCTGTCTATAAATTTTATGAACTGGCCCACAAACAGGGAATTAACCCTCTTAAGAAAAGAGCAGAATTAAAGGAAGATTTATTGGTCGAAGAAATTATGCGTGATAATGTTTATAGAAAGATAGTAGTTACACCAAAAGGAATTAAGCGCTATTACCAGGAACATACTGATGAATTCACAAGTGAGGGTAGTTTGAGTTTCAGGCATATATTACTAATGTTTTCCAAATATGAAACTAAAGAAGAGGCGAAGTCTGCAGCGGAAGATATTTTAAATAGATTAAAGGATGGAGAAGAATTCGGAGATCTGGCAAAAGAATATTCACGAGGTCCTCATTCTGATGAAGGAGGTTTGTGGGAGTCTGATGAAGTAAAGGACTTTAGAAAAGATCTGGTTGCTAAAATTTCTAACTTAAAAGAAGGTGAAATAAGTCCAATAATAGATTCTTCGTTTGGCCACCATATCTTTAAGATAGAAGAGGTAGTTTCCGATCAAACATTGACATTTCAGCAGGCTCAAAATGAAATTCGCAATATGCTCTTTAGAGAAGAATTTGTTAAAAAGAGGAAAGAATACTTGGAAAAATTGAGAAAAAATGTGGTAATTAAAAGATATTATTGAGTTATAATAATCTCTGCAAATCGGCGTTTTCCTACTTTTAATATCATTCCGCTTTTTATATCAACTTCTTGTGCCGGATCTGTATATTTGTGATTGTCAATACTTACTCCACCTTGAGAAATCAACCTCCTTGCTTCTCCGTTAGAAGATGCGAAGCCATGATCAACCAATAATTTTACTAACCATATTTTATGAAATGCACTTGTTGATGCACTTATTTCTAATTTATCAATGTTATCCGGAAGTTTATGTTCTTTAAAAACCCTGTCGAATTCTTCCGCTACTTCCCGGGCTATTTCTTCATTGTAATACCGGCTTACAATAGCCTTCCCCAATACAATCTTTGCTTGGCGTGGATGTTCCTTTAATGTACTATCTATTTCTTCCACTTTCATGTCAGTTGCCAACTCAAAATACTTGTGCATAAGTTCGTCACCAATTCTCATTGTTTTGCCAAAGATTTCTTTTGGCTCTTCATATATGCCTATGTAATTGCCCAGGCTTTTACTCATCTTTTTATTCCCATCGATTCCCTCCAGCAATGGAGTAGTGAGTGCTACCTGAGGTTCTATGTTTTTGTCCCTTTGGAGGTCACGGCCAACAAGCAGGCTGAATATCTGATCCGTGCCACCGATTTCTATATCACTTTGCACCATTATTGAATCATATCCCTGCATTAATGGATAAATAAATTCATGGAGGCTTATAGGAACTCCGGAACTATATCTTTTCGAAAAATCATCTCTCTCCATCATTCTTGCAACTGTCATCTTGGAGGCTAATGTAATTACATCGGTAAATCTCATCTCCTTAAACCATTCGCTATTGTAACGGATTTCAGTCTTGTCTATATCCAGTATCTTACCTATTTGATCTAAGTACGTTCTCGTATTTTTCATTATGTCTTCGTGTGAAAGTTGTGGACGTGTCTTATTCACACCAGACGGATCACCTACAATTGCAGTGTAGTCTCCAATTATTAATACTGCCGTATGACCAAGTTCCTGGAAATTGCGCAGTTTGTGAATCGGGACAGCATTGCCAATATGAATGTCTGGTGCGGTAGGATCAAGGCCTAATTTAGCTCGCAGGGGGGTGTTTGTCTTTATTGATCTCTGCAGTTTTTCGATGAGTTCTTCTTCACGGACGATTTCTACCGTTCCGCGTTTAATAATATTCAGTTGTTCATCAATGCCCTTAAACATGACTTTTCAGAATGTGTTTAAAAGAGATCAAAAAGGCTAATGTAGCAGTATTATGGCAGATATGGACAGTTATTGGTGCTACTAACGATTCAGTCTTCTCAAATAGATAAGCTAACAGAAGTCCCAGGATAAATATCTGTAAAAACACATGGGCATTTAAATGTACCAGAGCAAACAAGAATCCACTGATTAAGATGGCTTTTAACCTGCCGAAAGCAGTTCTTACTGCAGACTGAAGAAATCCCCTGAAAAGAATCTCCTCTACAACGGGTGCAGCTAACATGCCAAAGAAAAACATGAAAGTAAGGACTCCCAAAGAGTCTTCATTCAGGATTTTATTAAGAATGTCTTGCTGTTCAGGTACTATACCAAATATTCTTAGAATAAAATCTACTACAAAGCCGGCTAGAATTATAACAGGAAGAACTATAAGATAATGTTTAATGCCAGTTTTTACATCACGTTTCCAGTTGTGGGCTGTAAAGCCTAATGATGTTACAGGCAAACCATATCCTACACGAATAATATAGAAAACATAAAGACAGGTCAAAATATTTACAACTAGAGACAGGCTAAGGAGTATAGTGTTCTGGCCGAATACTTCTAATAAATCAAATCCAAAGATTTGTTTTGTTACTCTTAAGAAAACAGGTATTCCAACCAGCATCATTAAGAAATAAAAAAGGAAAACCTTAAATATATCTCCTATATTCCAACGTTTATTGTCAGGCATTTTCAAGTCAAGCACTTCTGTCAATGGAAGTAATATTTCTTTTCTTAATGATGCTCATTTACCTCTACTTACTGCCTTTTTCTCCTCTCGGGTCTTTTCTTCCTCTCTGCCTTCTTTTTCCGTTCGGGCTTTTTCTTCCTCTCTACCTTCTTTTTTCGCTCGGGCTTTTTCTTTCTCTCTGCCTTCTTTCCTCCCTTTTCCTTTACTTTTTTCTTTACAGCTTCTTTTCCTTTTTCTTTTTTTGTTTTTGCCTTCTTTTTCTCTTTTTCTTTTTCCTTTGTCTTTGCCTTTATTTTTTTCTTTACAGCTTCTTTCCCTTTTTTTCTTATGCTCTTCTTGTACTCTTCATATTCATCTTCATCCATAAGGGCATCAAGTTGCTCAGGATCTGCTATCCTAACCTTGATAAACCAACCATCATCAAATGGATTCTTCTGTAATGCCCTTAAAGTGGTAATTAAATCTGAGTTTACCTTTACAATCTCACCATTTACAGGTGCCATTAAATCATGAAGAACATTAAGGGATTCTATTTCACCATAAGAAATACCAAGAAGAATATCCTCATTAACTTTTGGCAAGCAAAGATCTATCAGGTCGCCAAGTTCGTCTATAAAATAGTCAGTTACACCAATTGTTACAACTTTTCTCTTAAGCTCAACCCAGTTGTGATCTAGAGAATATTTGAGTTTTTCTTTTTTCATTTTAATTTAGCATAAAATTGTTTAGTTTCGTATAAATTGGTCCTGTTGGAGTTAGCTTGCTTTGCATCAGAGAGATGTAACTTACCTTTTCAAGGCCAAAGGAGCATTTTGTTCCGGAATTTAAAACACTTGTAAGTTTGGATATATTTTTTTGTGTTTTAATTCTTCCAAGTGTAATATGTCCGACATACTTTTTAGATTCCCTTTTTATTCCAAGTCTTTCAATGCCCTTGTCGAGCCTTTCATAGATATTTAAAAGATTATTTCCTTTATCCTGTATACAAACAAAAACTATACGTGGTTTCTTAAGATTTGGGAATGCACCAATATTTTCTATACTGATACTGAATGGGCCCTGACAAGAGACGGCATCACTAATGATTTTATTCAAGTCCTGAAGTGCTTCCTCCTCTATATATCCAATAAATTTCAGAGTCAAGTGGATATTTTCAGGTGCAACCCACTTAACAGAAGCACCTGTTTGCTTTAACTGATCCAGGTATTCAGATAACCTGTCTTTAATCCCGTTATCAATTTCTATTGCGATGAAGGCTCTGATTGTCATTTAATCTTACAAAAAAGTATTTATTGTATATTCCAGTCGCTTTAGTGCCTTTTCCTTGCCTAACAGTTCTAAAGTTTCAAAGATCCCGGCACTTGCACTTTTGCCTATAATCGCAACCCTTATCGGCTGTGCCAATTTGCCAAAACCAACATTGTGTTCGGTCGTTGTTGACCGCAAACAATCTTCTAATTCTGTAATGGATGAAAAATCATTGACCTCTTTGAGCTTCTTATAAGCATCTTTTATCAAGGAAGGATTGCATTTTTTCAAATGTTTCTGGACTGCAGCATCTTCATATTCGATTTCATCAGTAAAGAATGGGGATGCCAGCGTTACAAACTCCGGCAATGTTCTAAACCTTTCCTTATATAATTCTACCAACTTGTACAACCATTCATTTGTAAATGTTCCATTATCCAGATTTGCGTCTTTTATATATGGGTGTAATTTGCTGACGAGGTCTTCAACCGGTAAGTCCTGAATATATTTACCGTTCATCCAGTCTAGCTTTGTATAGTCAAAGCGTGCGCTGGTCTTATTGACTCGTTTCAGGGTAAACTTCTCTGTCATCTCCTGTCTGGTTAATAACTCCTGATCATGTCCGGGTGACCAGCCAAGAAGCGCTATAAAATTAACCAGGGCGCCCGGCAGATAACCATTTTCGCGATATTCAGTTACAGACGTTGCCCCGTGACGCTTGCTCATACGGGAGCCATCTTCTCCGAGAATCATCGGGATGTGTGCAAACTTTGGCAATTCAAACCCCAAAGCTTTATAAATGGCAACCTGCCTTGGCGTATTAGACAAATGGTCATCACCCCGAATCACGTGTGTTATTCCCATTGCTCCGTCATCAACAACACAGGCAAAATTATAAGTAGGAAAACCGTCTGCTTTCTGGATAACGAAGTCTTCAATGAGAGAGGTGTCGGAGTTTATGTTTCCATGAACCAGATCATCAAAATTCGTAAGCTCACCTGTCAGCTTAAAACGTACCGCTCTGCCTTTCTCAGGATCATCTACGTGAAAAGCTTTGCCTTCTTTCAGTAATTTCTCCACGTGCTCACTGTAAATTTCAAGCCTCTCGCTCTGATGATACGGGCCTTCATCCCAGTCCAGACCAAGCCATGTCAAACTGTCCAGGATCGCCTGAGTTGCCTCTTCAGTAGAACGTTGTTGGTCAGTGTCTTCGATCCTCAGGATAAATTCACCGTTATTGTGTCTGGCAAAAAGCCAGTTATAAAGAGCTGTTCTTGCTCCTCCAATATGCAGGAAACCTGTTGGACTTGGAGGAAACCTTACCTTTACTTTTGAAGTCATTTATTCTGTTTCTTAAACAATATTTTTGAACCGGAATAGAAATTGAAAAAATCTATTCTACAAAAGTCCGGTTGTTTCATCAAAACCGTACATTATATTCATGTTTTGAACTGCTTGACCGGATGCGCCTTTTATCAGGTTATCTATACTAGATAAGATTACAGCACGTGTACCAACTATCTTGATTGCAATCTCACAAAGATTTGTATTGACAACATCCTTGGTCCTTGGAAGTTTACCATCTGTCTTGATTCGAACAAAAGGTTCATCTGAATAAAAATCATTATATAGAGTTGTGATTTCTTTACTAGAGATTTCCTTTTTCATTTTAACATATGTTGTACAGAGAATGCCCCTGTCCATTGGAACTAAATGCGGAGTGAAACAAACTGTCGTTTCTGGCTTCCCAATTACAGAAAGTATATTTTCAATCTCTGGTGTATGCCGGTGTTCTCCCACATTATAAGCCTCTATATTCTCATTACATTCACAATAATGGGTATTCTCGTTAGATTCACGTCCCCGGCCGGAGATTCCGGATTTGGCATCGATGATTATATCATCGGTGTGAACATAATCCTTTTTAAACAACGGAGCTAAACCAATGATTGCAGAGGTGGGATAACATCCAGGATTTGCAACTAAAGTTGCCTTTTTGATTTCTTCTCTGAATATCTCTGAAAGACCATAGACTGCAGCTTCCAATCCCGAAGGATCCGTATGTTTAGTTTTGTACCATTTCTCATATATAGATTTCTCCTGAAATCTGTAGTCAGCACTCAAATCTACTACCTTTATACCCGCATTCAGGTATCCCGGAACATATTGCATGGAGACCATAGGAGGAAGTGTAACAAAAACTATATCTACACCCTTTGGTACATCCTTCTGCTCCATTCGTGTACAAGATTTATCAAATGTACCTGCTAAAACCGGAAAGATATCAGAAATTTTTGTATTTTCTTCTCTTCTGGAACCAAGATACGCTATATCAACCTCAGGATGACGTAATAGAATTTTTATCAGTTCTAAGCTTGTATACGCTGTTGCCCCGATAATTCCAACTTTGATCAACAATATTCTCCGTTTTTCAAGATTAAAGCTCCATAACTTGTTAAGATATCATTACTTTTGAATAATAACAATCCTTCGTAAAAACGTCAAATCCAAAATTAACTGTTACTTTCCCAAGATATAGTCAAACTTCTTCAGATTCCAGGTGTTCTTTGCTAATCTTAGCTATCTATAATAAAACAAAGGGCTTACTGGTTAAAATTGTTTGACAAGATATGCCATTTATGATTAAATCAAAACGTTATATTAGAGGAGGTATGTAATTAGGTTTTTACCGCATATTGCTATTAATCTAAAAGACCGGTTAAAATTGACATATTTGCTGTCTTAACAATAATAACAGCAGATTAGATGTCGAAATCTGTGATTATAGTTTTATTTTATAAATCCATAATGGGCCTCAATATTTAAATTGCCTAAATATTGAACCATATAAGGGTATAATAAGGAGACCGTTTACTTGTACGAAGAATATTGGGGACTTAATACACTTCCCTTTGAAAATGTTCCCGATCCTCGCTTTTTATACCGCTCGTCACAACATGAAGAGGCGTTAATGAGGCTTTTGTACGCGACAAAATCTCAGAAAGGGGCTGTAATGTTAACAGGTGAGATTGGTTGTGGAAAGACTACCCTTAGTCGGGTTTTTATTCAGGAACTTTCAAGTGATAAATATGAAATAGGACTTATTGCTAATCCATGTCTATCTCCTATTGACCTTCTTAAAGAAATTCTTTATCAATTAGGTGTTGATAAATCTGTTGACGACAAAGCTGGCATGCTTCACGCTCTTAATGAAAAGATGCTGGAAAATCTAAATAATGGAAAAAAGACCATAGTTGTCATTGATGAAGCTCAGGCCATAGAAAGTGATGTAACCTTAGAGGAATTGAGATTGCTCTTAAACTTTCAACTGAATGAAGAATTTCTCGTAACGTTAATCCTTATAGGACAACCCGAACTTCGGGAAAAGGTGGCAAAGATAAAACAACTCGATTCCAGGATATCTATAAGATATCATTTACAACATCTTGATCTTGACGACACGATAAAATATGTAATATTTCGATTGAAGGTTGCCGGCTTGAAGAAGAATATAATTACAAAAGAATCTATTGAGAAGATTTATTCATACACTAAAGGTGTGCCGAGAGAGATTAATAATATATGCGATCTTGCCCTTCTCGACGGATTCAGTACTAAAGCAGAATTAATCAATTCTAAAATAATTCAGAAATTAATAGACGATACAAAAAAATAAGAGACAATAAGTTATGGCCAGACTATCAGATATAATTAAACAGGGCAAAGTTCCGGAAAAAAAGAAGAAGGACGAAGTTAAAATAAGAGATTTGGCAAGTCTCAAGGAAGAGAAAGAAGAAGTTGTAGAAATAATAAAAGAAGAGGGGGCTGCTTCTGAAGAGATAATCGAGATGGACTTGCCTACTGAGGGCAGGGAGGAAGAGGTAAGCGAGTTTGACTTACCTACTGAAGCTAAAACTGAATCCAAAAAAGAGGACCTATTTGAAACACCTGATGCAGGATCACTTGAAAGTATTTCTTTACCCAGCGAAGATGATTTAGAGGCTCCATCTTCAGAAGAATTAGAAAACCAAAAACGAATAGAAGGTTTATATACAAGTGGTTATAGCTTTATAGAAGGCATCCTTAATAGTTTAAAAAGTAAGCAGAGGTTTACTATAGAGAAGGGATTGGAAATTGTTGGTGAAATAGTAAATACGGAGAAAGCCATCAGTACTCTCTATGGCAAGGCTGTGCAGGGAGGTAAAGATATACCCGATAACCTTGCAGTACATTCTATTAACGTCTGCGTCTACGCTTTGATGTTGGGGAAGGGTGTTAACTACTCAAATAAGCAACTGATTGAACTAGGGATAACAGCTATCCTGCATGACATTGGCATGGTTTTTATACCGCAGGAAATCGTAGAAAAGAACGGGAAACTGACAGCGTCAGAGGTTGAGAAAATTAGAAAGCATCCATATTATACATATAAGATACTCCAAACTCTTGGTGAGAAATATTCGTGGATTGCCCAGGTAGCTTACCAGGAACAGGAAAGAGAGGGCGGCCAGGGATATCCAAGGGGCCTTAAAGGAGATGAAATACATGACTATGCCAAGATTATAGGAGTAGTTGATGTATACGAAGCCTTGACCCATGACAGGCCTCAGAGAAAGGGTTATATGCCACATGAGGCAGTGAAATTGTTATTAGGCACCCAAAAAGAACAATTTTCTAATGAGATTAAGAGGTTATTGCTTACAAAACTATCATGCTTTCCATTGGGTAGTTATGTAAAATTAAATTCAAGGGCAATATGCAAGGTTATAGAGATTAATGAAGATTCACCCTTACGCCCAACAGTAGAGATTCTATTCGATTCGCAAGATCGTAAACTTCCAAAAAGAAAGGTTATCAACCTGGCAGATGCACCACTTTTGTACGTTACCGGTACTGTCTACGAATCTGAATTGCCTCATTAATAAAGGTACTGAATAATATGTCCTAAGCCTGTAACGTCTTATATAAAGTGTTACATCACACTAAACACATAAATCATTTTTCTTGACCTTGGAAATTTTATCAATATAATTAAAAAGTTTCTTATCAGCACATAGCATAAGTTTCTGCCTTTTTCTCTGTATTTTGAAGAATATTGTCAGGAACCTTTTGGTTCAGTTATTGTTGTAATGTACAGTGTATTATAATTCTACAAAGATAAGTTAATTTATCAGGTAAATTGAAAGGGGAAGTTAATATTATGGCGTTGGATCCGACCAAACATGCGGATTGGGAAATAGCGGAAGAAGCTGAAGCCGGGATGAAGACCGTCTATCAGCTAGCTGAGGAGTTGGGAATTGAGAAGGATGAACTACTTCCTCACGGGCATTATGTGGCAAAGATTGACTTTAACAAGGCGATTAACCGGCTTGGGGGTAAGCCGGATGGAAAATATGTAGATGTGACTGCAATCACACCAACTCCTCTGGGTGAAGGAAAATCCACTACAACTATGGGTCTGGTACAGGGCCTGGGAAAAAGAGACAAAAATGTTGTTGGCGCCATTCGTCAGCCGTCCGGTGGGCCTACCATGAATATCAAAGGATCTGCTGCAGGTGGTGGGCTTTCTCAATGTGTTCCCCTGACTCCTTTCTCTCTGGGACTGACAGGAGACATAAATGCAATAATGAACGCACACAACCTGGGTATGGTGGCTCTTACATCCAGGATACAGCATGAGTTTAACTACAACGACGAACAGCTTGCAAAAAGGAAGCTGAAACGTCTCAATATTGATCCCAATAATATTAATTTCAAGTGGATTATTGATTTTTGTGCGCAGGCGCTTCGGGATATCACTATAGGTATTGGTGGAAAGATGGATGGTTTCATGATGCAGTCCGGATTTGCCATTGCCGTCTCTTCCGAGATTATGGCTATACTCTCAGTTGCAAAAGACCTGAAAGATATGCGTGAGAGGATGGGTAAAATTGTGCTGGCCTATGATAAATCCGGTAATCCTGTTACAACTGCTGATATAGAAGTTGATGGGGCTATGACTGCGTGGATGGTAGAAGCGCTTAATCCGAACCTGATGCAGACGATAGAGGGCCAGCCGGTATTGGTTCATGCCGGGCCTTTTGCCAATATTGCTATTGGCCAGTCATCGATTGTGGCTGATAGGCTTGGACTAAAGTTGGGTGATTATAATGTAACCGAATCAGGCTTTGGAGCGGATATCGGATTCGAGAAATTCTGGAACTTAAAATGCCGTTTCTCCGGTAATAAGCCCCATGCGGCCGTTCTGGTTGCTACTATCAGGGCTCTCAAATGTCATGGTGGTGCTCCAATTCCTGTTCCCGGACATCCTCTAGACCCGGTTTACAAGGAAGAGAATGTTGAATGGGCTGTGAAAGGGGCGGAAACGAATCTGCTTCATCTTATTAATGTGGTAAAGAAGGCCGGTATCAACCCTGTAGTTTGTATAAATAATTTCTACACGGATACAGATGCTGAAATAGAGGCGGTACGAAAGGTGGTAGAGGATGCCGGTGCACGTGTTGCCCTTTCCAAGCATTGGGAACAGGGTGGTGAAGGAGCCCTGGAACTGGCTGATGCCGTGGTCGATGCATGTAGCGAAGAGAACAATTTCAAGTTCCTCTATGAGTTAGAGACCCCATTAAGAGAGCGAATAAATATGATTGCCACACAGGTTTATGGCGCTGACGGAGTCGATTATGCTCCGAACGCTCTAGCAAAGATCAAGGCGATGGAAGCTGATCCGGAAGTTGCCAAACTGGGAATATGTATGGCCAAGACGCATCTTTCCCTTACGGACAATCCATCACTAAAGGGTGCTCCGAAGGATTGGAGATTGAATATCCAGGAGGTATTAACATTCAAAGGAGCCGGATTTGTAGTACCATTTGCGGGAACAGTGAAACTCATGCCGGGAACCTGCTCAGATCCTGCTTACAGACGTGTAGATGTTGATGTGGAAACCGGCAAAGTAAAAGGGCTTTTCTAGGCAGGACGGGTTTTTGGCATATGATTAAGCAATGTTAGATAATTGTTAAAGTAAAAGGGCTATATTTTGTGATAAGCAAGATGTAGCCCTTCTTGTAAAAACAGGGTATTTTTTTTAGCAGGAAGGGATTTATTTATATCATGGAAATATATAGTAAGAGATTTACGAGAAATTTGCTGAAGTTTTCATTAATTGGTTTAATTTTCATCTTGTCTTGTGGAAAGACAGAAGAACAGGTAGGGTTGCAGGAAGGTGAACATCTTGAGTGGTATGAAAAGCTTGGGTTTAGTGAAAATATGAAACAGATGAAAGAGGATACAATGCTTATGACTCGCAGACTGGGGGAAGGTGATTGGGCTGACGCTGAGGAGCTATGTGCTAAGATAGAAAAGACTTTTAATTCACTTAACCTTGACAGTGATGAAATTCCAAAAGAGTTTTTTGAGCTTCAAGGCATGTTTAATGCTTCTCTGGTAAAAATGTCGCAGGTATGCCGGGAAAAAGACCATGATAAGGCAGATGTTCAATTGGACTTGTTCAAAAAAACATGCAGTTACTGCCACCGTTTGACCCGCAAGGAGTGGGACAGAATGAACATGGATACAGATTTTGGTGTGGCAATGGACAAGTATTATAAAGGCAGAGAACCGGGTGATAAATAGGCCTGATTATGAAGATACTGGTTACTGGTGGTGCCGGATTTATTGCATCCAACCTTGTTGATAATTTAATATCGCAGGGGCATGATGTCGTAATAATTGATAATCTGGTAACGGGTAAAAAAGAAAATATTAATCCAAAAGCAACCTTTTTTAAAGAGGATATATGTAATGCAGATGGCCTGGATAAAATATTTTCAGAAGAAAAACCTGACATTGTCAACCATCATGCTGCTCAAGTGGACTTGCGGCGATCTGTGAATGAGCCCCTATATGATGCACAGATAAACATACTGGGTTCCTTAAACCTGATAAATTTATCGAGTAAGTATAATGTAAAGAAGTTTGTATACGCCTCTACTGGTGGTGCTGTATACGGAGAGCCCAGGTACTTGCCGGTAGATGAAAAACATCCCATAGATCCTCAATCGCAGTATGGCGTAAGCAAGCATACTGTTGAGCATTATCTGTTTGTCTTCAAGCAAACCAACAACCTGGATTATGCAGTTTTGCGATATCCAAACGTCTACGGTCCCAGGCAGGATCCCCATGGAGAAGCAGGAGTTGTTGCTATCTTTACCGAACAGATGCTTGATGGCAAACAACCAACAATTTTCGGTGATGGAACAAAGACAAGGGATTACGTTTATGTGGCTGATATTATAGCGGCAAACATTAATGTTATGTTTAAGTCCACAAGCTCACACGAAGAGATTTATAACCTTGGTTGGGGTAAGGAAATAAAAGATATAGAGATTTTTGAATCGGTTAGAGATGCTTTGGGACTTGACGTAAAGCCGGTCTTTGATGAGAAACGACCGGGGGAGATTGACCGCATTTGCATCGATAATACGAAAGCTGGAAAAGAGTTGGATTGGAGTCCAAGAGTGGCGTTTCAGGAAGGTATAAAATTAACAACAAATTTCTATAAGGAAAGAAGGCAGTAATTGGTATGAATTGAAGAACCTTGCACTGGTAAGATTTATCTCTTTGTCCACTGGAAGCCTGCCCTTGCGCCTTTTCGGCCGTATTTCTTCCGTTCTTTCATCCTGCTGTCTCTAGTCAGGAGGCTTGCGCCCCTTAAGCCTTCTGCAAGTGACTCATCTGCTTTATAGAGGGCCCTTGCAACCCCCAGGGATATTGCCCCTGCCTGGCCGGTCAGGCCGCCGCCTTGAACATTTATAAACACGTCATATTTACCTAAAGTTTTTGTGGTCTTTAATGGCAACCGTGCTATAGACGTATCTCGATCTCTGCCAAAGTACTCGTCCAATTCTCTTCGGTTTACGAGAAACTTTCCGGTGCCTTTTCTTATTCTAGCCCTTGCCACAGATGACTTACGTCTGCCGGTGCCCCATATAAATTTTGTATCTTCAGCCATTTTGTTGTTTTCTTGAACTAGATTTCCAGAACCTTAGGCTGTTGAGCCTCATGAGAATGGTCTGGGCCTGAATAAACTTTTAATTTCTTAAACATGGCGCTTCCGAGTTTTGTCTTCGGCATCATTCTTTTAACCGCCATTTTTACTACTCTGTCCGGATGCCTTTCCAGCACGGTTTTTACGGGAATTTCCTTAAAACCTCCCGGGTATCCTGAATGAGTATAGTAAGCCTTGTCATTCATCTTATTTCCGGTCAATTTTATTTTTTCTGCATTAGTAACTATGACAAAATCACCGGTATCAACATGCGGAGTATATATAGGCTTTGTTTTTCCCTGAAGTACCATAGCAATACGGCTTGCCATCCTCCCCAGGACTTTATCTTTGGCATCAATTAAATACCAATCTCTTTCAACGGTTTCTTTTTTTGCTATAAAGGTCTTTATCATGTCTATAACGTGTTAATTAGCATAATTTTAGAAACATCTTATTTATCATAGTTTTTAAAATTTGTCAATATTATTATTGGTTTATTATTGTTAGCTCGTAATTTAGCAGTAAAAGGGTGGGGTTTGCAATTTTCATTTGATTTAACCAACAAAGTTATTAGAATGAAAATCAAAGTGGTACTATACTAAGGTATACTCAGGAACTATTTTAGTGAAATTATTGTACCAATATTTACTGTATAGATAAGCCAAATGAAGCGTTAATTCATGTATACTCATATTCATCCTGTAAAGCTGGCAGAATTCAGTGTTGGCTTAACTTAGTCTAAGATCAATAGAGAGGAGCTTTTTTTGATGAAGGCCTTTAAAATGAAATTTCTGTTAGTTTCCATAGTACTCTGTTTTTGTACGACTGCATACGGCCAGGGCCAGAAGTTAAAACTTGATGTAAGGGAACACACACTCGACAACGGTATAAAACTATTGATGTTGGAGAAACACGATGTTCCCATAGTCTCACTCCGTATCGTTTACAAAGTTGGTTCTGTGAATGAGCACCCGGGGATTACAGGTGCCTCTCATTTGTTTGAACATATGATGTTCAAAGGTACGGAAATCTTCGGGATTAAGGATTATGAGAGCGAAAAGCCTCTTCTGGAAATGGAAGATGAGCTGATTTCCGGAATTGCAGTTGAAAAGGCCAAAGGCAATAATGCTGATAAAGAACTAATAAAACAATTAAAGGATGAATTGGAAGAAGTCTGGAGAAAACAAAAGGAGTTGATAGTTAAAGATGAAATGTGGTCAATTTATCTCAAGAATGGCGCTACCGGTCTCAATGCATCTACCGGTAATGACGCAACATATTATTATTGTAACCTGCCTGCAAACAAGCTTGAATTATGGGCGTTTATGGAATCTGACCGTATGAAGAACCTAGTCCTGAGAGAGTTTTATTCTGAAAGGGATGTTGTAATGGAAGAGAGGCGTCTTCGTACTGAAAATAGCCCATTTGGCCTGTTGATAGAGCAACTTAATGCTGCCACCTTTACGGCCCATCCTTATGGCTGGCCAGTTATAGGCTGGATGTCAGATATTGCAAATATGAAGAAAGCAGAGGTTGCTAAATATTTTAAACAATTCTATTCATCAAATAATGCAGTTATAGTTGTTGTTGGTGATATGAACCCTGATGAGGTTATCAAGCTTATAGAAAAATATTTTGGTGATGTTGAGCGCCAGCCACCTCCACCGGAGGTTACGACTGTCGAACCCGAGCAAAGAGGAGAACGTAGAGTTTATGTAGAATATGATGCCAATCCCGTACTGTCCATAGCTTACCACAAACCTGCAGTCGGCCACCCGGATCAATATGTCTTTGATGTTATATCGGCAATTCTTTCGAATGGAAGGACTTCGAGGTTATATAAAAGCTTGATAGAAGAGAAGCGCATGGCAGTAATGGCAAATGCGTATGGAGGGCCATCCAAATATGCAGATTCCTTTATCTTCTTCTGTTCTCCACGGCATCCACATACGGCGGAGGAGGTTGAAAAAGCAATATACGAAGAACTGGAAAAACTGAAAACGACTCCAGTAACAGAACGTGAATTACAAAAGATTAAAAACCAGCTTGAAGCCAGTTTCATAAGAAGCCTGGAATCCGCATCAGGACTGGCAAGCGAAATATCTTCTTATGAGGCGATCTTCGGATGGAGATACATAAATACTCTTGTTGAAAAGACAATAGCCGTGACTCCTGAGGACATTATGCGTGTTGCAAACGAGTATTTTACAAAGACCAACAGAACGGTTGCAATCTTAGTGAAAAAGAATAAAGGAAAGGAATCAACTGATGAAAAAGATAAAGGCTGAATTCTCACTAAGCAATCTATTTGTTTTAATACTCATATTGTCAAGTCTTTCTATTGTGCAGGCAAAATCGCTTTTTGCTTATGATGGACATGGCGGACAGACGATTGAACCTGTGATAACTGAGCCTCAATCGGAAGGAGCAAGGATAGTATCTGAATTTGAGTACAAATCAATTGAGTTTACGCCTCCGAAGCCGGAAAGGATGGTTCTGGACAATGGCATGATCATTTACCTTCTCGAAGACCACGATCTGCCTTTATTCAAGATTACTGCCCGTTTCAGGACCGGTGCCGTTTACGAGCCAGAAGAAAAGGCAGGGCTTGCAAATCTGGTTGGTAATGTGATGAGAAGGGGCGGCACAAAGACAAGAACGCCTGAACAGATGAATGAAGAGCTGGAATTTATCGCGGCATCTGTTGAGACAGCGATTGGAAGAGAATCTGGAAGCGCTTCGCTTTTTACAATGAAGAAAGATATTGATAAGGGCTTGGAGATTTTCGCAGATGTACTGATGAATCCTGCATTTCCGGAGGACATGATCAGGAAGGAAAAAGATGAAATATTGGAAGACATCAGAAGGGAAAATGATACTCCCAGGCAGATTGTATTCAGAGAATTCAGAAAAATATTATACAAGGCAGATCATCCGTATAGCAGAAAAACAATAGGGTATAAAGATACTATTGAGAAAATAACCAGAGAAGACATGGTAGCCTTTCATGAAAAGTATTTCCACCCAGGTAATATCATTATGGGTATTTCAGGAGATTTTAATACCGAAGAAATAATAAGAAAAATAAATACAGTTTTTGCAAAATGGGAAAAAGTTGAGATAGATTTTCCAGAAGTGCCATCGGTGGAGAAGGAATTCCAGAAATCAACAAACTACATTTACAAGGATATTAACCAGGCCAATGTGGTTTTTGGTCATCATGGTATACATAGATTGAGTAAGGATTACTTCCCGATTAAAATATTAAGCTTTATACTGGGAAGTGGAAGTTTTACGGCCCGAATCCCAAGCAAAGTACGTTCAGATGAAGGATTGGCGTATTCAGCTTACAGTGCTTTTCATGCACCAAGAGATATTGGTTTCTTCTTTGTAACATGCCAGACTAAGAGTGGATCGACCGTAAGGGCCATAACCCTTGCTCTGGATGAGGTGCGAAAAATAAGGGAGGAGTATGTTGAAGACGGTGAATTAGAATTAGCAAAGGATACCTATATAAATCAATTTATCTTTAAATTTACATCAAGTGCCAGTATTGTTGGCCAGATGGTTGAAATAGAATATCAGGGGTTGCCCTTAGACTATCTTGATACTTATGTAGATAACATAAAGGTTATAACCAAAGAAGATATAGCGCGTGTGGCAAAAGAGTATTTACATCCTGACAAGATAAAATTACTCGTTATCGGCGACATGAAGCAGTTTGATAAGCCGTTGAGCGAATTTGGCGAAGTAAATACTATAGAACTGGAATAACTATCCGTTACTTAATGTTCGCCCAGGCGAATCTGCCTAAGGTACGACCGGCTACTCAATAATGGTTTAGGGGGGCTGGCATTAACATCAAAAATCCTCTTTAACTTAGAGACGCTAAATGTCCCTCCTTAAAAAGAAAAATATTCTTATTACTGCAGGTTCAACACGCGGTTATCTGGATGCAGTTCGTTACATAACGAATACATCAACAGGGAGGCTTGGTAGTGAGATAGCACTGGAGGCAATGGGTAGTGGAGCGGTTGTTACGTATATATATGGAGCCGACAGCTTGTTTCCGGTAATCCATGACCGTAGTGACATGAAGGCCTCACAGCTTAAGCTAATCGAGATTGAAACTAATAGCGACCTGATGAAAGTTCTTCAGGAAAAACTGAAGAATAAAAAATTTGATGCAATTATTCATGCAATGGCAGTGGCAGATTATATACCGGCCAGGGCTAAACAGAGTAAGACGTCTTCGCAAAAGGAAGAATGGTTGGTAAAACTGGTAAAGACTCCAAAGGTTATAGCCATTATAAGGGCTTCATGGCCGGAAGCGCTTCTTGTGGGATTCAAGTTAGAGGTAAACAAAACAAAAGATGAGATAATAAGAATAGCCAGAAGATTTTTAACAAAAAGCAAGGCTGATCTGGTAGTGGCTAATGATTATAAACACATCTCCCGTAATCGCCATATTGCATACATAGTTACAGGTGACCGTAAAATACCAAAACCGTTAAATGGTAAAAAGGCGATAGCAAGAAACATTATTTCCTGTCTTGAAGAAATTCTCTAATAAAATGATGTTTAGTTTTTGATTGACTAAAATCTTGTTTAAAATATAATTAAGGTTTTGCTTTTTTCGCTACACGGAACACAAAAGATATTATTTCTGTAATTTTCTGTTTTAATAAGGGAGCCGTAGCTTTATGGAGTGGGATAAAGAAGCGAGTTTGAGACTTGAGAAAATACCAATATTCGTGCGAAGACTTGCTCGTTCAAAGATAGAGAAGCATGCCACTGAAAAGGGAAAGAAGGTTGTTACTGTAGAAGATGTAGAGGATGCAAAGGCAAGCTTTATGGGAACCGGAAGTGGTAAAAGTGACAAAGGTACAATAAATGCAAATCCGTTCTCTTTGGATACGAAGGAAGGCGAGGATAAGTTTGAAATCCTGAAAAGGTCTGATGAATATGAAGAGGAAGATGGATATCCCGCGATGTACCATGTTGATATATGCCGTGGAGAGGATGTAGAGTGTCCGTTTCTGATAGCAGAAATCAAAGGGATTTCACAGAAAATAAAGGACAGGCTCAAAGAGGTAGACTTCAGTAAGAAGCTGATAAAGAGGATTGATGGTAAGATCCTGCCTCACCAGAGACTGAAGATTGCGATAGCCAGTTGCCCGAATTGCTGTTCCATGCCTCAGATAAGGGATTTTGGTTTACACGTTAGGGCAAAGGTATACGTTGATGAGAATTTTGCATGCAATGGATGTGGAAATTGCTTAAGGGCCTGTAAGGAAGGTGCAATCAGGATCACGGGAATGTCAAATGAAAGTAAGGTGGAGGCCAGTGAGGGAAATACCGGACAACTTGAAGACAAGGAAAGGGTTGTCACGATCAATTACGATCGTTGCGTACACTGCGGCCTTTGTGCCGAGGTTTGTCCTACCGGTACTATAAAAACAGAGAAGAAATGTTTCCGTGTGATGATTGGCGGAAAGCTGGGCAGGCATCCCATATTTGCAGAAGATCTAACAGAGTTTGCAGATGAGACTGAAGTACTCAATGCCCTTGATGTCTGTGTAGAGGCAATACTGAATGAGAAGAGAGAAAAGCGTTTTGGAGAACTGGTCAGGAAAATTGGTATTGATGAATTCAAAAAAAGGCTGAGGGATAAAAATAATATTTCACAGAAGAATGTAAACGATAAAGAGGTTGTGCATTCCGGAATGCATAGTTGAGGTTGAAAATATAATAAAATGGCATTAAACGAAACTGATAAGAAAATACTTCAGAGGCTTCAAACAAATCTTCCGTTAACACACAGGCCATTTCTTGACCTTGCCAAAGAACTGGAGCTTGATGAAGACCTGATTATTGACAGGGTAAAGTCCATGATTGAGGATAAATACGTTCGCCGTCTTGCCCCTATCATAAATACCCAGGCTGTTGGAAACTCTGCGACACTTGCGGCGATGCAGGTCCCGGAGGACAGAATAGAAGATGTGGCCGAGGTAATAAACGGATACAGTGGTGTCTCCCATAATTATCTGAGA
>CAZPAM010000005.1:0-82724 GCA_964584595.1 uncultured Candidatus Scalindua sp.
TTAGACCAGTTACTAATAGATTTAAACGAATCATTAAAAGCTGGAAAAGACTAGGAGATTCTATTTGTTGACTCAAATAGTGTCTTTCATTAATTCTTCCATAATCACAAATCAAGGTGTGACCACCTTCATTCCCTATGCCTTGCACTGGTGAAACGAGGCGTGGAGTCAATATGAATAAACTCCCACTGTTGTCGATACTTCTCAGTCTTACTCTTGTTCACCTCTACACTGCACCAGCGTCCGCACAAACACTTAACCAGGAGTACCTTTCCGAGAGGAATCTAGTTGTTGCTTCTTATGATTTATTCGCTGAAGATGAAGAGGTAAAGATAGATAACGCTGATGACCTTGATGCCATTAAGGACGAAGTTGCTGACTTGGTCTACCGGGTGGGAGATGAGTGGAGTAGAAAAGTATTAGGCAAGAGAGACCTCAGAAATAAAAATCTTAAGTTTGTTGAGGAACTTAGCCGGACAGCCAAAGCGACGGCTAAAGTCGCCAGAGGTACAGGTTTCTATTTGGGTCAGTTCAATGGATTTCACTTGATAGCGACCAATTATCATGTCCACATACGGTTAGTTAACGAGCCTGAGGACTATAAGGTAATTGAGTTTCCGTTTCTTGATTTAAGTTTCAGTTTTGGGCGAACATTTGGTGCCTGGTTGGAGATCGATCTTGCGCTCTTTGCTATTGATGTGGAAAGCAAATGGGATCGGAAAGAACTGCAATCTGTTGCAAAAAATTTTAGTTTTGACTACCCAATCACCAGGAATCAAAAGCTTTTGACAGTTGGATTTGGCCGGGCCAAAAATCACTACAGTGATATGGTGGGCACCTGGGATTCGGATTGTAAGGTCTTCTCAGGAGATAATGAATTTAAGATTCAGTATGGACTAGGTATGAAGGATGCCGTCGTAGGTACTTGGGCCTTTGCAGTCGGATGCGATGCCTCTGACGGTGACTCCGGATCTCCAATCGTTACTCGGGATACCGGGGACATCATTGGTATTCTCTGGGGGGCAGCCCCAAAAACCCCTATAGTGCAAAGTTCTCAATCCTTAGACAACATGATCAAAGAAAATAGCCCGGCAATATGGAAGGATCTTAACTACGCCGTGCCTGCAGTGAAAATCAAGGAGTTTCTGCTTGAAAAGATTAAGTCAGGTGCCATCACAGACAAAGTCGAAAGGAAGACTATCCGGGCCTTCCTTAGTGTGGATTCAAGTTCCTAGCGGTGCTTTTTGTTTCCGGGATTAATCCTGTTTAAAATTTAATTTTCCAGACATAAACTATGTTAAGTGAACTTTATATCTCCAATTTTGCTCTGATTGATGATATTACAGTAAAATTCAATAAAGGTCTGAATATCTTTACCGGTACTACAGGTGTAGGCAAGTCTCTAATAATAGGGGCTTTAAACTTTCTCCTCGGTAGCCGGAAAACAAGTGACATTGTCAGAACCGGCAAGAAGGATGTTTCCGTAAGCGGTGTGTTTATTATCAAAAATGAACATATTCGTGAAAAGTTAAGGGAACACATTGACAACTTTGATGATGAAGAGATTATCATTCAGAGAAATTTAGACCAAAATGGCCGGAATCGTTGCAGGCTTAATAATCAACCTATAACTGTCCCTCTATTGAGAGAAATTGGTGAACTATTAGTGACTATACACGGTCAACATGAACACGAGTCATTGACCAAACCGCTAAACCAGCTCATTATCCTGGATAGTTTTGGTAAGTTAGATACCTATCGGGATAAATTCACAGATGTTTACACCAAGGCAATCGAGAAAGAGAGGTTAATACAGTCATTAAACGAACATCAGGAGGCTAGAAAACGGCAGATAGAGCTCTACCAATTTGAGGTAAATGAAATTGAAGGCGCCAACCTAAAAACCGATGAACTCGACATACTGGAAAAAGAACGTTTCATCCTTGCAAATTCAGAGAAGATTCAGAATACATTGTCATATTGCACTGACAGTTTGTATGAATCTGACAATTCTATAATTTCAAGGTTGAAAGAGATCTCAAATGAATTGAGTAAAATAAAAGATATTGACGATAGTTTTGAAAATCCACTGGAAGTCTGCAATCAATCTCTTTTTCAATTAGAAGACGTGGCTATTACGCTAAGTAAATGCGTAGAAGGACATGACTTTGACCCTGAACGACTAGAACAGATAGAGGGCAGAATTGAAACCATTCACCGTCTTAAAGGTAAATATGGCGAAACGATAGAAGAGATACTCTCATATTGTAAGGAATCAAAAACAAAACTGGAGCAACTCCTGAAGGAAAATCAAGACCTTGGCAGCACCGAGAAAGAGTTGGAAGAATTAAGAAAATCTGTCATTGATTCCGGCAGAAAATTGACGAAATTACGCGAAAAGGCCAGTACAAAGCTATCTAACCTTGTTAAAAAAGAACTGTCAGATCTGGGTATTGCTAACGGTAGATTTGATATAGATATCTCATCGCTAGATATAACTAATACAGAACAGTTTAATTTAGAAGATGGCAGTAGATCGGGATTTGATCATATCGAATTCATGTTCTCGTCCAACCCCGGTGAAGAGCTTAAGCCGCTCAGGAAAATTGCTTCAGGCGGTGAAATCTCCAGAATAATGCTGGCATTGAAACGGCATCTTGCATCTGCCGATCAAACTCCTGTCCTTATATTCGATGAAATAGATGCTAATATTGGCGGCAGGATGGGACGAATCATTGGTGAAAAGCTAAGACTGGTTTCGAAGTCACATCAGGTTACCTGTATTACCCACCTGCCCCAGATAGCAAGTTATGCAGAACAGCACTTTAAGGTGAACAAATTTGTTGAAAATACTAAAACATTTGTAACTATCGATATACTTTCAACAAAAGAACGTCTCGAAGAGATTGCGGAAATGATAAGGGGTACGGAAAAGACCGAAGTCACAAGAAAACAGGCAAAAGAGATGATTGACGATGCCAGGAAATTTGTAACTGCATAGCCGCTATTTATAAACATTTTTAAATTCTTCTTGACTTTATAGTCTTTTATCGTATATTTGCGATATAAGATTAACAACATGATCTCAGCATAATTTAATAACAAGGAAAATAATGTTGAAATCTTACGGGTTTTTGTTTTAATGCAATACAACATCCTTTAAAATGACCTGACAAGAATAATTATATTTCAATTTATCATTTTTTAACAGACCATCATGAGAACTCTTGTAAAACTATTTGCGAAATCACCATTTGCCCCACTTCAAAAGCATATGGACGATGTAAACGAATGTGTCAAGAAAGTGAAAGAGATTTTTGAGGCTATGGAGGAAAACGATTTCAAGTCAGTCTCACGAATATCCAGAGAAATATCAAAGCTTGAGGCGAAGGCAGATACTACAAAAAATGAATTGCGCAATCATCTTCCTGGTGGCCTGTTTATGCCAATCAGCAAGACTGCACTATTGGAAATCTTATCATTACAGGATGATATTGCGGACGATTGTGAAGATATAGGAGTATTGCTTACACTTAAAGATATTACACTAAAGGATGTAATCAAGGATGATTTCAAAGGCTTCTTAAGCAAGAATTTTGAGACTTATGAACTTATCAAAGAGATTATAGATGAGTTTGATAATCTACTTGAAACCTCTTTTACAGGCCGTGAGGCTGAAAAAGTCAAGACTATGGTTAGCAATGTAGCCCTGAAGGAACATGAGACCGATCTGGCTCAACGAAAGCTACTTAAAAATATTTTCAAAAATGAAGACCAATTTACACATGCTGAGTTTCAATTGTGGTTATTAATACTGAGAGAAATTAGAACGTTATCTAACACATCTGAAAAGTTAGCCCACCGTATCCGTAATCTACTTGACCTGGAATAATGATTAAGATAAAGAGAGAGTTACTTGAGCCCTGAAACAATACTCATTGTTTTAGCCCTGTGCATCAGTTTCTATATGGCCTGGAATATTGGTGCCAATGATGTGGCAAATGCCATGGGTACCTCTGTCGGCTCAGGGGCTTTAACTCTTAAATGGGCTATACTTGTCGCCGCCCTCATGGAATTCGCAGGGGCATTTCTAGTTGGCTCACACGTCACAAACACCGTCAGAAAAGGAATTATTGAACCCGCCATATTTACTGCAGATCCAAACAGCTATATATATGGGATGATTGCAGCGTTATTGGCTGCCGGTGCATGGCTGAACATTGCTTCTTATAAAGGTTGGCCCGTTTCTACCACTCATGCAATCGTTGGAGCCGTTTTGGGATTTGGTATCTTATTCAGCGGCTTCGGCGCTATTCACTGGAACAAAGTATCACAGATTGCCGCGAGTTGGGTGGTATCACCTGTTTTAAGCGGGGCAATCTCTTTCACGATATTCATTCTTTTGAGAAGGATTATTTTTTATTCGAAAACTCCGGTCGATTCAGCTAAAAGGATGACACCATTTTTAGTGTTTTTTGTTATTGGAATACTGACACTAGTGATGGTTTTCAAGGGATTAAAGAATCTTCACCTTGATCTACCTCTATATCATGCTCTGACACTTGCTGCATTGATCGGATTATTAGGCGCTCTTATTAGTATACCTCTGGTCAGAAGGGTCAAGTCTACTAGAGCTGAAAGTGAAGAGGAGTATATTGATCCGAAAGTCGAAAAGAGCATGCAGAAGGCTGTGATGCATCTTAGAAGGGTAAAAGAATCTGCAACCGGAGAACTTTCTGAGGAAATCACCAAAGTGTTGGATAAATCAGAAAATATATCTAACCGGTTAGAGAAATACACTCATGTAAAACATGTCAGTACCGAATATATAACAGTAGAAAAGATATTTGTTTATTTGCAAATATTGAGTGCATGTTTTGTCGCTTTTGCCCATGGTGCAAACGATGTCGCCAACGCTATTGGGCCATTGGCGGGTGTTCTGTCTGCAATAGAGAATGGAGTGGTAGGAATGAAGGCGCAGGTACCCATATTAGTTCTTTTGTTAGGAGGCCTGGGTATTGTTATCGGACTTGCCACCTGGGGATGGCGTGTTATCGAAACCATAGGAAAATACATTACAGAATTAACCCCAACAAGGGGCTTTGCTGCTGAATTTGGTGCCGCCATAACTATTGTATTGGCCTCTAAACTTGCCTTGCCGGTATCCACTACTCATACTCTGGTAGGTGCCGTTCTCGGTGTAGGGCTCGCCAGAGGCTTAAACTCATTAAACCTGAGAACCATTCGAGAAATAGCCATCTCCTGGGTAGTTACAATCCCTGCCGCTGCAATGTTAACAGGAGTATTCTATTTTATAATCAAATATTCATTTTCCTGAAAACAGTATGAAGGTATACTTCATTGGCGCCGGCCCTGGTGACCCGGAACTCATAACCGTAAAGGGAAAGAAAACAATTGAAATGTCCGGATATTGTATATATGCGGGGTCACTGGTAAATGCTGACATCCTTAAGTATTGCAGTAAAGATACCAGGATATATGATTCTGCATCCATGTCCCTGGAAGAAATCATAGATATAATAGAAGAAGCAAGAGACAATAATAAAGATGTTGCCAGGGTCCATACAGGCGATCCATCGATTTACGGGGCAATACAGGAACAAATGTCAGAACTGGATAAGCGTGGGATTGATTATGAAGTGGTTCCCGGTGTGAGTTCTTTTCTGGCGGCAGCATCAACATTAAAGCAGGAACTTACTTTACCGGGTGTATCGCAAACTGTAATTATAACGCGTATTGAGGGTAGAACACCCGTACCTGAAGCAGAAGGATTAGAGGTTCTCGCAAAATCGAAAGCAACACTTTGCATATTCTTGAGCGTTAATGAGATTGATAAAGTTGTAAGCATTCTCAGCCCTGCTTATGGAAACAATTGCCCAGTTGCGATTGTGTACAAAGCAAGCTGGAAGGATGAAAAGGTTATCATCTCCAAGCTTAGCGATGTCGCAGACGAAATAACCCGGAATGGCATCAAGAAGACTGCTATAATTATTGTAGGTGATGTTCTGTCTAAAAACTTCGAATATTCAAAACTTTACGACAAACATTTCAACCACTCATACCGCCACAAATCACACAATACCACATAATTTTTATAAGTTGATTTTTGACATCCCTCAACATATAATCAGAAGTTTGATATTTCTTTATACTTGAAAAGTCTATGAACAAGTGCCCAAGCTGTTCGAAGCCATTACAATTTAAAGCAATGACAAGTATTGTTTATGGCTTTATCCCCTCTTGTAATAAGAATACATTCGAATGTACAGACTGTAAAACAACGATAGTCAAGTTAAATTGGTTCTTGATAAATTTTTACTTTTTGTTGGGAACGATACTTTTATTGGAAACAATATTTCTTGGCTTCAAAATGCTACCGATACTTTTGAATTTATTTAACATATTGCTTGGATTAGGGTGTTACGCAATGATCGTAAAAGGGTTTCGGTCAAGACTTAAAGGCAATTAAACTAATGGAGGTTTATATTGAGACAACGAAGAATGAGGTTTTTCGGATTTCTACAAATATTTTTATCTTTTTTATTTTTATTTATAGTGTGTGGAGGAAAAATAATGGCAGAAGGACAGACTAAGTTTAACAAGGATTTCTTTGATCAGGTAAAACCAATTAAAATGAAAGATCCACTTGCTGTGGCATTGGGCGCCATGGACAAGGATGAGCCGTTTATATATAGATATGAAGATGCTGTGAAAACTGCCGGTCATTCATGTCTCGCTGTTTCAGGTGCATATAGACTAACTCAGACTGCGATAAATCACCTATATGGAGATGAAATTCCTTCCAGAGGTGATATAAAGGTAACATTTAAAGGCGGTATAGATTACAGGGTAAATGGGCCAATCTCTCAGGTAGTTACGCTTATAACCGGTGCTGCCGGAGATAATGGATTTCACGGATTAGGAGGCGGCAGATTCAACAGGCATAATCTACTGACTTTTGATGAAAGCAGCGAGGCACCTGCAGGCTCAATATGCGCAGCAATCTTTGAGAGGACTGACAGTGGAAAATCGGTAGAGGTTTCTTATAACAATAGTATGCTGCCAGGTAATCCAAAGATGGGAGACCTAATGCCTCTTGCAGTTAGTGGAACAGGTACCGATGAGGAGATTAAAGAGTTCGGTGATCTATGGCACGATAGGGTCAAAATGGTACTGCTGGGTGATTATGAAGGTATGTTTGTTGTAAAAGAAGAATAAGTCCTGGTTCCGACACAATAACAAAATCTACTGGCTGTTTGTCCCTTAGGCAGCCAGTAGAGTCTTTTTTGCTGAGAGTACATAGGTTATCCCCGAACCAATGGTGACTACAACAGTAATCCACATGAAAACAGAGACCAGGTTTTCAGCCCAGCCTACATTTTCAAAGTATGCATAGTGGAGGATCAATGCACAGATAGTCCATGATTGTATAAACATCTTAGTCTTTCCCCACATATTACTGGCAAACTTGACTCCCTTAGATTCAGAAAACCCCCTTATACTACTTACAAAGAATTCTCTGGCCACTATTACAATTACCATCCATGGTGCAATAAGATCCTTTGCTATATTAATAAAAATAATAAATGCTCCACAGATAATAACTTTGTCCACAAATGGATCCACTATACGACCCAGATCTGTTGATAAGTCCCACTTTCTGGCAAGATATCCATCCAGCCAATCCGTAACAACTGCAACGAAAAAGATAATCAAAGCCAAGTTAAAATGCCTGTATGTTAAAAGGACAAAAAAAACAATGGCAAGCAACAATCTCGATAGTGTTATTCTGTTCGGGAGATTAAAAACAGCACTTTTCCTTAAATTAATCTCCTCCGCCGGGTCATCGGTTTTCTTATATTCAGTAACCATAATTTAAATGACAGTTTATTTATTCTGTGCTTCCCACTCCTCAAGTGCTACAAATACTTCTCTTGCCTGGCTTCCCTTATATTCTCCAACTATACCATCTTCAGCCATCAAGTCTATCAGCCTGGCAGCACGCGAGTAACCGATCTCCAATCTTCTCTGCAGCAGAGATACAGACCCTCGCTGTGTTTCCAATACAATTCTTACTGCTTCTTCATAAAGTTCATCCTTGGCAGCAGCATCGTTTCCCTTTAGTGAAGCCTGCCATACCTTTAGCTCTGGGCTGAATTCCGGTAAAGCCATTTGTTTTAAATAATCAACAACATTTTTTATCTCATTATCGCTGACGTATGTTCCCTGTACTCTTGCCAGCTTTGAAGTACCTGGCGGCAGGAAGAGCATGTCGCCTTTGCCCAAAAGCTTTTCTGCGCCGTTTTGATCCAGAATCGTACGTGAATCAACCTTTGAAAAAACATGAAACGAGATTCTCGATGGCAGGTTAGACTTTATCAAGCCTGTGATAACATCAACTGACGGCCTTTGAGTTGCAACAACAAGATGTATACCAACTGCTCTCGACTTCTGAGAAAGCCTGATGATTGCAGCCTCTACCTCTTTTGAGGCAACCATCATCAAATCAGCTAATTCATCTAAAACAATCACCATATGTGGTAACAAGAAGGGAACGTCATCAAGACTTGCATCTCCTTCCGGGTCCAGTCTCCTCTCCTTCTCTGACTCATCCAATCTGTTATATCCGGTAATATCTCTTACACCGGCCCTTGCAAGAAGCGTATATCGTTCATCCATCTTACTGACAGCCCATTCCAATATTCCCGCCGCTTTCTTCATGTCAGTAACAACAGGAGCAATCAAATGTGGAATATCCTTGAACGCAGAAAATTCTACCATCTTCGGGTCAATCAGTATTAATTTCAATTCTTCCGGTCTCTGGAAGAGAAGGATACTCAAGATTATAGAATTCAAACATACAGACTTTCCGGAACCTGTCGTACCGGCAACTAATAAGTGAGGCATAGCCGCAAGGTCTGAGACTAAAGGAAATCCGGCAATGTCTTTACCTAATAAAAGAGGTATGGTACGTTTATTAATGTCTTTATACGCTGTCTCATATAATTCTCGCATTTGCACAGGCTTTCTATGTGTATTTGGCACTTCAATACCAATAGTAGACTTTCCCTGTATAGGAGCAACTACACGTACACTTGGTGCCTTCAGAGCTATTGCAATATCATCATGGAGGTTAGAGATTTTCCCTACCTTTGTACCGGGTGCCAGTTCCAATTCATACATGGTAACAGAAGGCCCCTTCTCCATTCCGACAACCTCAGCAACAACCTTAAACTGTGCCAGCGCTTCCTTCAATATGGACGCTTTTTCCATGATATGCTCATCGCTGTCAAACTTATGTTTAGTAAGTTCATCCAGTAGCGAAATCGGAGGAAGAACATAACCTTTGCCTTTATGCAAAACATGTTTGCTTGCCTTAATTGCCGGCTCCCTTTTTCTGGGCTTTTGCTCCACATAGGATTTGGGTACAACAGTTACAGTACCTGCATCTTCCTCTGCCTCCAACGTATTCTCTTCTATTACATTTATGTCCTCTCCAAAGTCCATCGCTAGAATGTTCTGTGTATTGTCAGCCAACAAAGACCTCGAAGTGAATATTTTCTTCATTTTTCTATATGCCCAGCCAATTGAAGAGTCCAAAGATTTATTGGAAATGAGTGTTATAGAGATGAAGAATCCCGTAGCCAGCAGTATACAAGCGCCGGGAATGCCAAGATATTCTGCCAACCTGAAGGACGCAATCATGCCAATGATGCCGCCTGTTTCAAGTGGAAGCTTAAGGTTTGCAAAATTATCAAGTATGCCGAGTATCGGTGAAACCGAAAAAATGAGCAATACGCCGCCAAGTATCCGCACCCACAGGATTTCAATCCTTTTCTTAAGAAAGAGTGCAACTCCCAACGTTCCAATCAAGAAAGCAAATACATAGGATGTTATTCCAATACATGTTATCAGATAGCCTGATATCCCTGCACCAATCTTACCACAATAATTCTGAACAGGGTTATTCACAGGATAATTTGCAAATGGAGGATCATTAGGTGAGAATGTCACTATGCTTATCAGAACAAATATTCCAATAGTGAAGATGACCATTGAATATGCCGAATGAAAAACCCTTGTCTTTTGCATTAATACACTTCCTTATCAGCTCGTAGAAAGATTTAAGATATTTTTTTCATAACCAATATCAACTGTTCAATGACCAGTATGCCCAAACCCACCTTCTCCCCTATGAGTCTCTTCCAGCTCCTCTACCTCTTCCAACTCAGCATGGATAACAGGCTGTACAACTAACTGCGCTATTCGCATACCTCTTTCAACTACAAACTTGTCCTTACCTTGATTACATAATATAATGCCAATTTCACCTCTATAATCGCTATCGATTGTACCGGGCGAATTGACAATTGTAATGCCGTGTTTTAATGCCAAGCCGCTTCTTGGCCTAACCTGTGCCTCATAACCAAGAGGCAACGCAATAAAAATCCCAGTTGGAATTAATATTACTTCATTTCTTTCTACGGCTGTTTGACTATCAACTGCTGCGTAGAGATCCATGCCGCTTGCTGCCTGACTCATATAACCTGGTAATGGCAGGTCTTCGCAACCTTTTTTTCTCTTTATCTTCAGTTTTATTTTTTGCATTGCTACGTTTTTGACCGGAAATATTAACTTCTTCAATTATTGCCTGAATTATCAACTCTACTTCAGCCATCCGTCCAACACCTGTCTTGCCTGAGGCCAACCTGCCTTCTTCCGGCCCTACAAACTTAAATCCCACTTCTTGGAGAACCTTTATGTTTTTTTGCGTTATAGGATTAGTGTACATCCTCTCTTCCATTGCAGGAGCAATCAGAACAGGAACATCTGATGCCATTACAATGCTGGTCAGTGAATCATCTGCGATACCAGACGCCAGCTTACCAATAATATTAGCAGTTGCAGGTGCAATAACGACTATATCTGCTTTATCTGTAATGGAGACATGTTGAGGATCATACTCGTCTTCATCAATAAATATATCTGTGATAACCTTGTTTTGAGAAAGTGTCCTGAAAGTCAACGGATTAATGAAATTTTGTGAGGACTTAGTCATTACAACCGTAATATCAAAATCCTGGCTTTTCAGCTTGGATACTATTGAAGCAGCTTTAAATGCAGCAATACTGCCGGTTACACCGTATATTATATTCTTAGACATTTGGATTCCTTGTTTTAGGTGATATTTAAAATACCTTCAATCTCTCTTACGGCATCGTCTAACCTGTCATTAACAACACAGTAATCATAATACTTGCTATATTCCATCTCCTTTTTGGCAACAATAAATCGTTTATCAATAGCTGAGTCATCATCTGTAAGCCTGTTCTTCAGTCTTAGTTTCAGCGTTTCGTCATCGGGTGCATTTATGAATATGGATATTGCCTCAGGCATTTTGTCAATAACCTGCAAAGCCCCCTTTACATCAATAGCAAGTATTAGTATCTCTTTATTATCAATTGCTTCCTTAATGAGTGCAACAGGTGTTCCGTACAAATAACCACAGTATTCAGCGTATTCTAAGAATTTATCCTCTTCTATAAGTTTCTCAAATTCCCTTTTTTCTATAAAACAATACTCAATCCCGTCTCTTTCACTATCCCTGGGCTTTCTCGTTGTATAAGAAACCGATTGTTTAACTTTAGGATTCTTTGTCAGTATTTTACAAATTGATGTCTTGCCACTCCCTGATGGACCTGAAATAATTACTAACTTGCCTCTTTCCTCTTCACCAATAATAATATCCTCAAACATAAATTCAAAAATCACCCTGTTACTCTACATTTAATACCTGTTCCTTTATTCTTTCAATCTCAGTCTTTATCGATATTACGTCTTTGATTATGTCAGCATTATTTGCTTTGGCTGCAATTGTATTTGCCTCGCGGAACATTTCCTGTACAATAAATTCTAATTTCCGACCATTCGGCTCTTCATTTTCCATCACGTTATCAAGCAACGAAATATGACTTCTCAGCCTCCCCAACTCCTCTGAAATGTCACACCTGTCAGCAAAGACTGCGATTTCCCTGTTTAAATCATTTCTTTCTATTTTATTTTCCGTGCCTTCCAACAGAGAAGAAACCCTCTCCTGAATGCGCTTGCTATACTCCATGACAACGTTTGGAGCCATGGTTTCTATATCATCCAGTAATTCGGAAATCCTGTCTTTCCATTTATCAATTTCTATCTGCAGATTTTTACCCTCAGCCACTTTCATACTTTTTAGATCATCAACTGAAAGCTTGATTAAACGTTCCAACTCATCCCAGAAATCATCATCCTGCATCTTTCCGTTCCCTGTGTCCTTCTTAAACTCCAGTACACCGGGAAGAGAGATAAGATTATCCAATGAGATATCCTGTCTCGAAAATATTTCATTTCCTGCTTCACTTATCATACTATGATACTCTCTTAGTGTATCTTTGTTAATCACACATTTTGGCGCATCTTCACTCACTTTATACTCAATTGTCAGGTTAACAGTTCCTCGAACCAATTCCTTCTTCAATAACCTCTCGATCTTGTCTTCGTAAACCATTAGCGATTCCGGTATTCTTGTATTAATCTTCAAATATTTATTATTTACAGAACGCATTTCAACGAGAATGGTCTTCTCCTCGTCTTTTATTTCTGCTCTTCCAAAACCGGTCATACTCTTAATCATTTTTTTTCTCAGATATGATTCTTATTTACTCTGCTCTTCCTCTTTGGTAGCTTCAACCGCTTTCATCCCCACAGAAGTCTCTCCCGTTCCTTCAGAGGCTCCATGTGCACCTGGTGCATGGTCATGGCCGGCATGTTCATCAACAGCAGCACCTTCATGTTCGGAATGATCGTGCTCTGCATGCTGAAGTGAAGTAGACATTTCACCTCTAAGAGTATCTGTTCCATGTATTGACGTTAATGTCAGTTTTGTAAGTAAGAGTGTAGAAACAATAAATATTGCACCTACCAGGTAAGTAATTCTGGCCAGAATACCACCCGGCTGCGATCCCATGGCAGACTCGTCAGCCAGACCGCCAATAGCAGCCAAACCACCCCCCTTTCCTGCCTGTAACAGTACGCATCCAATCAAGACAACACATGAGAAAATTAACGTAACTTTCAAAGCTCCTGACCAGTTATTTATATAAAACATAGCCAGTAAACCAAAAATAATCACTACCGTCGCAATCCATTTAAATTTCATAAAGATGTACCTCTTCCAAATCAAACAATAAAATATACAGATAAAATAAAGTTACTATGGATACTAAAACTATGACGACCTGCCTGCCGCAGAGACTATATCTAAAAATGAACCAGATTCTAAACTTGCCCCACCAACAAGAGCGCCATCAATTTCAGGCTGCCCTAACAGCTCGTCAGCATTCTTGGAATTTACACTCCCTCCATACTGAATTCTGATGCTCTGCGCCGTGTCACTTTCGTACTTATTTTTAATCGTATTCCTTATGAATGCATGTACTTCGTTGGCCTGTTCAGGTGTCGCAGTCTTCCCGGTGCCTATTGCCCAGACGGGCTCATAAGCAATTGTCAGTTCCCTAGCCTCCTCTGATGTCAGCCCTTCCAGTCCCTCTGTCAACTGATCCTCAACAACCTCATAAGTCTTATCAGCATCCCTCTCTTCCTGCTTCTCTCCAACACACATGATTGGCTTCAAGCCACATGAAAGGGCTGCCTTAATCTTTGAGTTTATTACTGAATTCGTTTCCCAGAATATTGTTCTTCGTTCAGAATGCCCAATTATTACGTGTGTGCAGCCAACATCCCTGAGCATTTCCCCTGAGACCTCTCCGGTAAATGCCCCGCTCTTTTCCAGATACATATTCTGAGCACCTACATACACCTTACTGTCACGTAGGATTTTACATATATCCCTTATAAAAACAAAAGCAGGAAACACTCCAATATCTACAGCGTCTGAATTAACTGATTCGTCACAAAGCTTTCTTGCCAGGCCTGAAGCCTCATCCATTGTCAGGTTCATTTTCCAGTTGCCGGCTATAAATTGCTTCTTCATCTGGTTGTATTGTCTGCAGGAAATGAACCCATCAATTTCATATCAATACATCTCTTGCTGACATCCTTAAGCGCACGCTTAACTTTTTCATCAGAAGCATGGCCAACGAAATCAATATAAAAGCAATAATCCCAAGCCTTCTTTCTTGTCGGCAATGGTTCAATATCTGTCAGGTTAATTTTGTGTTTCTTGAATGGTTCTAATACCTTAAGAAGTGCACCGGACTCGTTCTTTGTATGACACATAATGGCAGTCTTATCAGTACCGGTACGCGGTGGAAATTCACGACTCAAGACAAAGAACCTAGTTATATTGTTGGTATAATCCTCAATGTTACGTCGCAGTATTTTTAAACCGCATATCCTAGCGACTTCAGAGTGGGCAATCGCAGCAGCATTTTTACTTTTTGCCGCAATCTTTGCCGCTTCGGTCGTACTGCCGACATCCAGGAGATCAATCTTCTCAAAATTATCGGCCAGCCATAATCTACATTGAGCAAACGCCTGAGGCTTTGAATATATTTTTTTAATGTCGCCTATTTTGCAGTTAGCCATTAGATTGTGATGCACAGGCATAATAATCTCTGAACAGATCTTCACATCACACTCAATGAACATATTCAGGGTTTCTCTGATACCCCCCTCTGACGTGTTTTCTACAGGAACTATACCATAGTCCGCACGTTCGCATGAAACCTCTCTAAAGACCGAATCAATCCCATTCAAGGGCAAATATTCAACAGAATCACCAAATTTTCCCTTTGCCGCAAAATAACTGAATGTACCAACAGGCCCCAAAAATGACACCTTTATACGCTTCTCAAGCATTAGAGACCCTGCCATCAGTTCTCTATATACAGCAAACAAGCATTTGTCGCTTAGAGGGCCTTTGTTTTTTGCAGAAACCCGATCGAATACCTTTTTTTCTCTATCAGGCGCATAGATTTGCGCATTTGAACGATTTTTGATTGCCCCGATTTCCTTGGCAACATTTGCCCTTTCATTGAAAAGCTCTATAATCTTCGAATCTAAGGCATCAATTTTTCCCCTCAATTTTTTAAGATTCATTTGGAATTTTTTGTCCAGAATAATACATAAACGTATATAGTTTCAGTAAGTTATATAACTCGGCACTATAACATAACATACGCAAAAAGTCAATAAAATAACGATCCAATAAGCATATTGCTCATTAAATATTTTTTTAATTGACTGTTCTGTAAAACTGTATAAAATATGAGATTGCAATATATCAGTAATTTCTTATAACCTGTTGTGATTAAAGATCTTTCCCAGTCTGTTTATGATATGAAGGGAAGGTCATAATCGGTTACCCCGCACATCAACAGTTACCCACTGTGAGTTATTAACAGTGCATAACCATTTCCAAAGAAATGAGGTTTTGAGAAGACATTATTATTAATTATTAATTCTCAGCATAAAGATAAAATATATTACAAAGGCATAAGATATGACAGGTGAAGCAGTTAGGATGAACCGGCAGAGATTGGGGATATTTGTTGATGTACAGAATATGTTCTATTCGGCAAAGGCTCTACACCAATCAAAGATTGACTACAGCAAACTGCTACAAGAAGTAGTTGCAAATAGAGAACTTATAAGGGCTGTGGCATATGCAGTACATAAACCTGATGTTGACCAATCCGGCTTTTCGGATGCACTCAAACGATTAGGATACGAAATAAAGTCTAAAGAATTACGTCTCAGACCGGACGGAACTGCCAAGGGTGATTGGGACATGGGGATTGCTATTGATACCATTGCAATAGCTCCTAAACTTGATACAATAGTGCTCGTGTCCGGTGATGGAGACTTCGTGCCCCTGGTAGAAATGCTAAAGGCACATGGCTGCCGTGTTGAAGTAGTATCTTTTCGTAAAAGCACTGCAGTGGAATTAATCGAGGCATCAACCCAGTATACGGCAATAGAAGAATCAATGTTATTTAAGGAAAAGAAATTCGTTAAAAATGGTGCTAGCAACTGAAAAAAAGGAATTGGCGGATAAACTGGTGGATTGCCAGAAGAAACTGGCTTATTCTTTCAAGAACATTAAACTGCTAGAGAACGCACTGACGCACACATCATTTAAGACGCCTTTTAATCCAAGCAACGAAAGGCTGGAATTCCTTGGTGATGCCATACTTGGAATGGTAATCTCTGAGCATCTGTTTAAGAAGTTTCCAGATTATTCAGAAGGGAAATTAACAAAAATAAAGTCCGTAGTAGTGAGTCGTGCAACGCTTGCTAAGATTGGAACAGAGATGGGTTTGAAAGAGTATATCTCTGTGGGAAAGGGGCTAAAGGAAAGCACTTCATTCCCAAAGTCACTTATAGCAAACGTATTTGAAGCCATCATTGCTGCAATTTATATGGATGGAGGCTTAAAAGTTGCCTATGATTTTACACTGAAAAGTCTGAAAAAAGAGATAGCTATCGTATGCGATAATAAACACGATAAAAATTATAAATCAATTCTCCAACACTATTGCCAGAGGCAGCAGGGATATATACCAAGATACAAAATAATCAAGCAAAGTGGGCCGGATCACGATAAAACTTTTGAAGTAGTAACCCTGATCAACACTGTTGAACATTGCACAGGATTAGGAAGCAACAAGAAAGAGGCAGAACAGGTAGCAGCCAAAAAGACATTAGAATATCTAGCCGTAAGCATGGAATAATTAATAAAGGAAAATAACATGGAAAAACGAATAAACAAAAAGAAAATAGTAAGCATCTGCCCTTCAAGAGTTGCAAGGTCTCAGTGTCCGAGCATAAAGAAGACCAGGCAAATAAGACGTGATCTGTTCAGGTTGCAGAGAGACCCCTCTATTACTGAGGAGACAATTGATAAGTTACGTGTAAGGTTAAAGCAGAAAAAGAATCAGGGGATTGCAGTAGACTGCGAAGGTTGTCCGTACAATGTAGTTACAGAAGCGGCTCCGGCAGCTCCGGTACCAGAAGCAACTGCATAAGAAGTATGTCTGAAGTTGTAGCAAGCTATGCGTTACCGGCGCTAACCTGCGGTTCACAATTAACCAGCTTGCCTATTTCGTCTGTAACCGCCAACACTTCTTCCTTGCTTAACTGAGGTTTTATAACTTCTGTATCCTTGTCTTCTCTAACGTTATAAAGCACCAGGCATTCATTCCCATCGGATTTGTGTGAAGTCTTCAGCTTCAGTATCTTTTTTCTCATCAGATACAGGGACAACACATATCTGAAATTCACTCTTGATACATCATTTTCGTTTTCAAGTTTATTAAACAAGTCATAGAAAACATCGATATTTGCATACTTCTGCACTGTTTCCGGTTTTTTAGGTACTTTCGTCTTCCAGTGTGAGAAGATGTCCCCCTCCCCCTTCTTATCCCAGCACCCCTCGCAAAAGTCCTTCCTTACAAATGCGTTGTCTTCATCATAAAGTGCTGAGAGGTAGACCTCCTCTTCTGCAAACGTTCTTTCACATAGAGAGCAGACCTTCGAACCCTTATTAATATACCATTCCATCTTTAAACGAATCCTCTCTTATCTCTGTATTACAACAGTCATTTTTGCCCTGACATAGTCAAAAAGATCTTCAACATCTTCATTTCTCAGCCGTATGCATCCATTCGACATCTCCTTACCGATCGAGTCAGGATCGGTTGTGCCATGGATTCCATAACCATAGAGCCCCTTCTTATCCTCAAAACCTATCCATCGTGTACCTAATACGTTCTTCGGGTCGCCAAATTGATATATTCCATCCGGTGAATACCATACGGGATTTACCAATTTATTATCTATAACAAATTTTCCCTCCGGCGTTTTGTCAGACTTGCCTGTGCCAACCGGATATTGCTTTATAAAGCGGCCATCTAATAGAAGTGTCAACGTGTAATCACTCTTATCTACTAATACTGTTACATTACCCTTCAGGATTTTCAAACGTTCACCCACTCTAATACTTGTACGGTGTTTATTGTTTATGCGCATAATAAATTCGTAATTAGTATTAAATTTAGAGGCAATCTCTATCAGCGAATCACCTGGCCTTACCACGTAAACAAATGCATCCTGACTGGGTTCTTTGGAAAACACAAGTTCTGCGTTTAATTCATTAAGTTTACTCTTTATTTCTTCCTGTCTGGCCTTATCAGTTTCTGCAAAATACAAATCTGACAACTCATTTCTTGCTTCATACTTCTTCCCATTCTTGAGATACTCGGAAACAAGCTTATACGAAAACCCCTTCTCCCCCCTATCCTTCTTTTTCTTCTCTTCCTTCTTTACCTCTTTCTTGACTTCTTTCTTAACGTCTGGAGCAACACTCTTTTCAGGAACTTCCACGTCGGGTACTTTATCAAGGTCATCTGTCGTAATGATTATATCGCCTTCTGTTATAAATCCTTTTTCCCCTTCGCCATAGACATTCTCTGCTATATTAAAACAGGGAAAGATGAGAAGGCAGGACAGGTTTATTATGATTATTCTGCAAGTCAGATTTTTCATTCAGATTCCTTTTATGATGCTCCGGTACTTTGCAATGTAATAAATTTTAAGTCAATTTCTGGAGTTGCCGGAAAATAACACAGCATGATTTTGATGTCAAGTTAAAACAGAATGGTGAACCGACTGATTAACTTCTGAAAGGCAGGTTAGGCATTCTAGAATTTGTGGGTGATAGAAACTTCAGGGATTTTATACTGCTCTTACAAATATATTCTCTGCAATGTCCTTGTCCAGTGCCAGTTGTGTCTCACCATATTGAATAATAATACTCGGACGTTTTTGGTGTATCGTAAGTTCAAGTCCGGGGATCACTCCTATTGCCGAAAGCCTGTCCAGGCTTGCATGAGATTTGGTTGTGACGTATACCACCTTTACCTTTTCACCGGATTTGGTCTCAGATAATGGATTTATTACCGGCCCCAGTTTCCTTCTTGCACTCGTACAACATTCACCGGGTGGAATCTTTTTTCCATGAGGGCATTCAGCAGGATGGCCAAGCAACGTACAGATACTTGCAATAATTTCTTCGTTTACAAAGTGTTCAAACTGGCAGGCGCCGGCTTCAAACTCATCACCGGTCATCTCCAGTACGTCATTTAAGAGTCTTTCAGCAATACGATGACGCCTGATAATCAACTTTGCCCGATTTTTCCCATTATCTGTAAAAACTATCCTGGAATCACTTAAATTAATCAACTTCCTCTCAACCATTTTATTCAAATAATCTTTTGCTATTTCATTGCCAAACTTATCATCCATACGCGTACTTTCAGCCTTGCCATGATCCTCCTCAAGCATCCAGATATACTCAAGCATCTCTTCGATTTGTATCTCTTCAGCCATTTAAACCAACTCCTAATTAATATAAACTTTTCAAATTGACAGCCACTGTAGTATATATCTCAGGATTCCACCAACAAGGAAAGCAAACGGTATAATGAAAGCAAGCATGTAAAATGCAGTCTTAGCGCCCCTTTCCTTTATCATAACAAAGAAATTCGCCAGGCAAGGCACAAAAAGCGTGATAACAACAAGTGCCACTATAAGTTGATTCGGGTCAATCGTAAGGCCGCCGGCTTTCTCCTCCAATGCCTTGAAAATACTCACAACGGCATAATCCCTGCGCAGGAAACCCAGTAAAAAACCACTCGTAGTCTCAACCGGCAAGCCCAGAAAGTGCTTTACCACAGGCCTGGCCGCCAACTCAATGTACGTTAAAATACCAAGTTTTGTAAGTATAAACAATATAAATGTGCCTAATACAAATAAAGGCACAGCCTCCTTAAGAAACCATTTAGTCCTGTAATATGTTTTCAATAATATATTAGTCAACTTCGGCCTTCTGAATGGAGGCATTTCCATAAGGAAGTCCGACCCTTCCCCCTTAAGAACCTTTGAAGAGATATAGCCAACCAGTAACATTTGAGAAAATATAACAGCAAAATAAATTGTCAAGTGCACTCCGGATACACTGCCCAGTATCCCCGCAATCACCCCTAACTGAGCCGAACACGGCACAGCAAGCGCAAGCAGCAAAGTAGATATAATTCTTTCCTTCCTGGTATCGAGTATACGTGTAGTCAAGGTGGCCATGGTATCACAGCCCAGTCCCAACACCATGGGAAGAACCGCCTTACCATTTAAACCGATTACCTTGAAAAACCTGTTTAGCATCACAGCCAGCCTCGGTAAATATCCGCTGTCCTCCATCAACCCAAAGCTTACAAAGAAAAAGCCGACAATGGGCAGTATTATAGCTATTGAGTAGGTCACACCTACCTGTACTATGCCTGCTTCTTCACCCATGAACAATTGGAAAATTATATTGTCGGCGCTCATAAATTTCTGAAAAAATAATCCGAGGTAATAATTGATTCCCTGAAAATTTACATGTGTAAACACATATTCAATGTCAGTAAATGGTATAAACACTCTGAAATTAAACCCGCCGGACATTGCCAGTGATGAACCAAAAATCTTGCTCTCTATAAAATCAACACACTCTCCGGCGCCAAACTCCCCCACTATTTTGTAAATACCCCATAAAACCACAAGCAGCATCGGCCATGCAAGGCCGGGATGCATGGTTAAAGTGCCAAGGATACTGGTTATTTTCCGGCCTGACTTGTATTCTCTTGCGAACAGATAAAATGAATAAAAACCGACTGATACTCCGCCGCCCGCAAGCCTCAATATCATGGCCGTTTGTCCGCTTGCCACCACATAATTTGCAATCATAAACATCAGCAGATCCATAACCTTTAACCCGATAAAGAAGGAGATCAGAGGCATTATAAAGAAGAAGAATGCATTTCTTGCTATCGCACCTGATTTTTCCTCCTTACCTCTGTAGCTTACAATCCCCTCCAATAGATTATCTACATATTCACTGCGCTTCCTGATTATTACATAACTTAAAGAATGGCCGTATTTGGTTTGCACATCGTCCCGGACCTTGTGAATACTGTCGATTAGCTGCTTATCAAATTTTAAAGTCTTCTCCAAATCCTCATCGTAAGACAGCACCATTATGGCCACCGCCCTTTTCTTGACCGTAAGGTTGTCCGGCAGTAATTCCTCAATCTTCTTTATACCCTCCTCGATATCATCCCCGTAATAAATACCTGTCTTTGGAACTTTTACCGAGTCAGCTGAGTTTCTTAATGTGTTGATTCCATACTTCTGAGTAGCAATCGTCTTTGTTAGAGTCACCCCCAGTGTCTTCTGTAATTTATCGGTATCGATGGTCATACCCCTGTCCAGCGTCTCGTCCCACATGTTCAAACCTATCGATACGGAAAGGCCCATTTCTGCCAACTGAGTAGTTATCAATAATCCCCTCTGAATATTCTTGGCATCTATTATCTGGATTATCTTCTGCTCTTCATCTCTCAGAAGAATGTCGCGCGCAACCCTCTCATCTTCCGAGTGTGAGATCAGGCTGTTGGCTCCCGGTGTATCAACCACCTCAACCGTTTCATTGGAGCCCACATACATACCACGGGAAACCTCTACTGTTGTCCCCGGATAATTTGAGACGGTTACATACTTCCCGGTAAGCAATCCAAACAGTACGCTCTTCCCTACATTTGGATTACCAACAAGCGCAATTCGATAATCAATTGCCTTGGAATCAGGAATTTTTATTTTTGTATCATGCATTTCTAAAACTGTTACATATAAGTGTTAATCTGTCAAAGAGTTATAATACCACAAGATAAATTGAGAACGAGTCTCAATTACATATGGCCTATATATTATACGAATATCCTGTAAAGTCAATTCATATTTAGATTTAGATTTTGTTGATGCATTATTTATACTTGATATTAAATGTACTTAGTATATATTTATCGTTTAATAACTTCCCACTTTCAGATTTATAGTGATTTAATCATGCAGGAGAAGCCCGTTCGGAATTTCTGATATTTTACTTTCACTCAGAAATTTCATAAAAGGAACGGTAAGGAAAGTGTATTTCCTGGCGTCTTCTGGTGGATAGATTTTAAATTTGAACCTTCCATATCTTCTGCATGATATAGCAAGAAGTAAGTAGCCTTTCTAGCAAGATATCTCTTTCAAAGTTGGTAGTCAAAAGATTTAAGACATGGATTTCACAGGCTTGATTCTAATGAATAAAGTTAAAACTCTATTAAAAATTCTATGAAGACAATTCCCAATATACTTGTTGTAGATGACAACAAGGAGCTATGTATCAGTCTGAATGATATCTTAGAGGAGAAAGGCTATTCCGTAGAGTATCTGCATAATGGCAAGGATGCAATTGCACTGGCCCTGAGAAACAGATATGACATAATCATTATCGATATTAGATTACCTGACATGCCTGGTACCGAGGTTGTTAGTGAAATTTTAAGAACTTTGCCCTCAACAGAATTCATCTATATTACCGGACATGCTTCGCTCGAGAGTGCTATCGAAGCGGTGAAACAAGAGCATATAATTTCATACGAGACTAAACCATTAAATTTAGACCATTTTATATCAACCATAAACCAGGTATTTATGCGCAGGGAGTCAGAAGAGAAGTTAAAAGAGAGTGAGGAGCGCTTTAGAGAGTTGGCAGAAAACATTCCTGAAGTCTTCTGGGTCACCTCACCTGATTTCGAACGTATAATATATATAAGCCCTGCATACGAGACTGTTTGGGGTCGTACATGCAAAAGTTTGTATGAACAGCCAAAGTCCTGGGTTGACAATATTCATCCGGATGATAGTAAAAGGGTTATTACGGCTCTTGAGAAGCATGTGCAGGACAAAGAGAACTTTGCAGAAGAATATAGAATTATCCGCCCTGACGGGTCAATACGCTGGGTACTGGATCGTGCTTTTTCGGTCAAGGCAGCATCCGGGGCAACTGACCACATCGTTGGAATTGCAGAAGACATCACAGAGCGCAAGAAGATGGAAGAGTCACTCTTACAGTCAGAGAAACTAAGGTCCATAGGTACGATAAGTTCAGGGGTCGCTCATGAGTTTAATAATGTCCTCGCAATCATCTCCGGTAATGTACAGCTGCTGGAAGACACCTATAAAGACCATGAAGAATTGATTAATGCACTCCGCACTATTAAGAGGGTAGCCAATGATGGTGCGGAAATATCCAGCAAGATGCTTCAATTTACCAGAACAGCAAAAGATACCTCAGGGCATACGCCTTCTAATATAAGGGATATAATCAAACACTCTATCGATTTCACAATGCCCAGATGGAAGAACATGGCTCATTCGAACGGCATAAACTACGACATGGACACTGAAGGCATGAAGAAAATACCGCTCATACTGTGTAACCCCACAGAGCTGAGGGAGGTGTTTGTAAATATAATAAACAACGCCCTTGATGCCATGCCTGATGGCGGCTGTATGACCTTCAGTACATGGAGTGATAAAGACACAGTATCCATCAGGATTTCCGATAATGGAGAGGGTATGTCCGGGGAAGTAAAGGAAAGCATATTTGATCCATTTTTCACCACCAAGATGGCAGTCGGGACTGGATTGGGCATGAGTACGGCTTACGGTATTATAAACAGACATGACGGCAAGATAGAGGTGGAGAGCGAGGTCAATAGAGGCAGTATATTTACCCTGCAATTCCCGATAACCACTAAAGTAGACAGCCTGAACAAGCTCCATGAACAGATGGAAAATACAACAAGCAAGCCCCTCCGCATCATGGTGATAGATGACGAAACCTCTATATGCGATATTCTTGATAAATATCTCTCCGGACGCGGCCACCTGGTCAGGACGGTTGACGATGGTGCAGAGGCTATAATACTTACCAGTAATGACGATTATGATCTTGTGTTATGTGACATAGCCATGCCGGAAGTTTCCGGTAATGATGTAATAAAGGCTTTGAATGGATTGGATAAGAGACCAAGGATAGGCATAATCACAGGTTGGGGAGAGGAGATCAAGGCTGTGGATAAAGAGGACATGAAGGTTGACTTTATTATCAGGAAACCATTTGATTTACCGGTACTAATAAATCATATAAATGCCCTATTCAATACTGATTGACAATCCATTAATAAGCAATCTTCAATCAACAATAGAATATCATAAATCCAGATGGCAAACGGAGCGTTAAACACAAAATCAAACCTATTATCTACATGCTTATTTATTTTTGCAATCGGTGCCTCTGTTTTCTCTATAGTGTTAGGGTTGGTCGTAGTAACGGGTTGGTTTACCGGCAATGCAACATTAATACAAATTCTGCCCTTGTTCGTACCCATGCAGTTCAATACGGCACTTGGATTTATTCTGTGTGGGTCAGGCATGCTCCTGGATATATTCAAAAGCCGGTACAGTACAATTGTCATAGGCATATTGATCATCATTGTAGGAGGCTTGACACTTCTTGAATATTTAACGGGACTGAATCTTTTTATTGATGAGTTATTTATGAAACATACCATCACTGTTAAGACATCACACCCCGGACGAATGGCCCCGAACACGGCCACATGCTTTGTCCTTATCGGTTCGATTCTGACTTTTTCTACTCTCTTCAGGAAATCAACATACCAATCTATTTTTAAGTCTGTACTTGTATCACTCGTACTGGGCCTGAGTATAGTTGCTCTATTCGGATACATAATTCAACTTGAGACGGCCTATGGCTGGGGCAGCCTTACTCGAATGGCTGTGCATACTTCTATTGGATTTGTTGTCCTCAGCGTTGGCTACCTGATATTTACCTGGTGCAACGATCTTACAGATGGAGCAATAATTCCGCGCTGGTTGCCTGTTCTTACTGCAATCGGTACATTGTCTGTGGCTATCTGTTTTTGGCAGGCAGTTCAATCTGAATTTTATAAGATAGGTGAACAGAATGATCTATCTACAGGGTTCCCTCATTTTCCTACAACTGGCCTGATTGCAGGTGTACTACTAGCCATAGCTTTAACTTTGTCAGCTTACCTTGCCTATAAGCGAGAAGTTTTGAAAACAAAACAGGCTCTGACAGGTGAAACCTCCAGACGGATGCAAGCTGAAGATGAATTAACGGTCTCTCAGGAGATGCTGATTCAAGCTGAAAAGCTGGCAATGGTGGGAAAGCTATCAAGTGGTATCGCTCACGAAATACGCAATCCACTTTCAGCAATCAGCGCTTCTGCCTATTATCTGAAAGAGAAACTAAAAGATGCTGATGAAAAAACTAAATCTCACCTCGACCGCATAAACAACCAGGTTAATATTTCCAACGATATTATCCAGGACATGCAGAACCTTACACAGATGAGAGAACTAACAATGGCTCAGGTAGACATAGCCGTTGCTGTAGCGGATGGAATAAACAGCTCCAAAGTACCACAGACCGTCAATGTAATTAATGAGGTACCGGACGGGGAGTTCATTGTGACCATAGACACGAAACAGGCCTCAATAGTATTTAAGAACATCCTGGCCAATGCCATAGAGGCAATGGATAACGAAGGCACTATCCGGATTACTGCTCATCAATCAGGGGACAAATGGGTAGATATCTCGTTCCAGGATTCCGGCCCTGATATTACGCAGGAAAACCTGAATAAGGTTTTCCAACCGTTTTTCAGTACAAAGACGTCAGGGTTTGGATTTGGTCTTGCTTTATGTAAAACAATTATGGAGAAACATGGCGGTGAGATAGAGGCTCACTCAGAAGCAGGAAAGGATACTACATTCATCGTTCGCTTCCCATGTTGAGTTTATTTCTGTGTTTAAATTCAAGAACTTTTACATAACTTTTTAAAATGTTAAGAAATATAAGAATCGGTTATCGGCTCAGCATCGGCTTTGGGCTGCTGGTTTTAGTTCTTATTCTTTTGGCAGGGTTTGCATTGAACCGTATGAATCTGCTGGCAAAACAGACTACCTTGATGCATGACCACCCGCTAGCTGTCAGCAATGCTGTGCTCAGGATCAATACCAATATTATAAGAATTCACCGTAATATGAAAGACGTTGCCCTTGCCCAATCTGAGGCCGGTATTGAAATTGCATCCCGTAAAGTAGACAAATGTGAAGAAAATGTTTACAAAGACTTCGTCATTATAGATAAGCAATTCCTGGGTGAAAATGAAAAGTATGAAAAGGCTTTAAAGGTATTTTCTGAATGGAAGGTTATTCGTGATAGGGTACTTTCCTTGAAGCGTGACGGGGAAAATCTGGTAGCAGCCAATATCACGAAAGGCATAGGTGCAATTCATGTGTTAAGAATTGAGAAAGCAATGGAGTCCCTTAGTGATTTTGCTCAAGGCAAGGCTAAGGAATTATACGACACCGTTAAAGATGTGGAACAAGAAGCATTAAAGATGATGTATCTGCTATTTGGTGTTTCACTTGCTTTAGTGATTGTATTTGCGATTGTTTTCACCAGAAGCATTACAGCTCCTGTTTTAAGATTAACTAAATTAACAGAATTGGCAACTGGAGGTGATTTAACACACAAAATAGATATTTTGACTAAAGATGAGATTGGGAAATTGGCAAATTCCTTTAATACCATGATTCACTCTCTAAAACAAGCGCAGGAAGAACTTGTAACGAAAGAGAAATTCGCCACTATTGGCCGTATATCAGGCTCTATTGCGCACGACATCAGACATCCCCTGGCTACTATTAAGAACTCTGCCTATTTCCTTGACATGACACTAAAGGAGCCCAATGAAAAGACAAAAAAGCACCTCAAGCTCATCAGCAATGAAGTTCTCTTTGCAAATGAAATTATTACGAGTCTCATGCGCCTGTCGGAAACAAAAAAAGCAGAAATGAACAAGACCAATATCAACGAATTAGTAAATAATTTCTTCTCGTCATACTCTTTGCCGGAACATATAAAGCTCGTAACTGAATTTGATAACGAATGCCCTGATATTATGGTTGATCGATCTCACCTTATGCTGATCCTTACAAATCTGGCATCAAATGCAATAAGTGCTATGCCGGAAAGCGGTACTATCACCGTGAAGACGCAGAGCGTTTGGAATCTGGAGCGAGCTGGAGACTTTGTAGAGATCGCTTTTGCTGACACCGGCAGCGGCATTCATAGAGATAACCTGGACAAAGTATTTGAGCCATTCTATACAACGAAGTCCAAAGGAATAGGACTTGGCCTCTCTATAGTCAATGAAGTTATCACGGCTAATGACGGATATATATCAGTAGAAAGCGAAGACGAGAAAGGGAGTACGTTTAAATTGTTATTCCCTCCAATTTTACAACTAAACGACACGGACGAGAAAACAGAGAAAGGAAATGAAGCGGTATGAACAAGAAACTATCAGTACTGATTGTGGATGATGATACAAATATAGGTGACTCATTATATGACATATTAGAAGTCAAGGGTTACGATGTAAGATTTGCCAGCAACGGCAATGAGGCTCTCAGTATTATTAAGGAAAGGAGATATGATGTCGTATTATTGGATATCAGGATGCCGGATATGAATGGAGTTGAGACATTCAGGTATATAAAAGAATTATCCCCCCTGACCTCGGTAGTCATGATTACGGCCTATGCGGATGACGAACTTGTAAGCCAGGCAAGAGAAGAAGGTTCACTGCAAATATTATCGAAGCCTCTTGATATAGACAAAATTTTAGGCTTCTTGAAAAAGTATGAACTATTAAAGACAATATTCATGGTGGATGATGACATCGCGTTCTGCAACTCTCTTAAAAATGCTATTGAGCTTCATGGTCATAATGTAACGGTCGTTCACAATGCAGAGGAGGCGATCGAATCCTTTTCCATCCAACAGTATGGGATTATTCTCTTGGACATAAAACTTAATGGAATGAACGGACTGGAGGTAGCTAACGCTATCAAGGAGAAAGGCTATAAATGTGCCATCGTCCTTATGTCCGCCTATAAGAAGGAATTCCAATCACTGATCGATAAAACCATGTTAACAAGTGAATTCATAGAAAAACCATTCGCGATAGACGACATCCTCCAACTCCTGAATGAAGTGTCTAGAGAACGGCTGAAAGAAACACTGGCGTGACACGATTGTCGATTTGAGATTGTCGCCTGAGGCGACCCTATAAGTAGCTTCAAGATCCGCCCCCTGGCGGGAGGACGACCCTGGGCCTGCTCGCAGATCCGACTCGGTCGGGATGATTGTTGATTGAAAGGACAAAATAATAAAGTTTTCTCGCTAAGGCGCCAAGTCCGTGAAGTGGCTTTTTGTGAAACCAACCTTTTGCCTTTAACCCCTTCCCCATAGATACCAAGTATACAGTATACCCGTTTTGTACCCACTATTACCCTGCTGACTATTCCTCAATAAATGTATATGAAGAAAAGAATCTTTTTGCCACGGATCTACACGGATGATCCTCGGACAAAAAACGCCGAGGACATAACACGGATAAAAGATGAATTTGAAATATGAAAAAATCAAAAACCAGTCTAATACCACAGGAAGCAATAGAAGGCAAGATTCTGTTTATCAGAGGTAAAAAGGTGATGCTGGATAGAGACCTGGCATCACTATACGGCATCACAACCGGTAATTTGAATAAAGCGGTAAGAAGGAACATTGATAGATTTCCTGAGGATTTTATGTTTCAACTTTCAAAAAACGAGTACGATTCTTTAAGGTTCCAATTTGGAATCTTAAAGAAAGGACAGCATTCAAAATATTTACCACAAGAATTTACTCAAGATGGCGTTGCTATGCTCTCAAGCGTGCTCAATAGCCTAAAAGCAATCCAGGTCAATATTCAAATTATGCGAACATTTACTAAATTAAGAGAAATGATGATGTCGTATAAGGAATTACAGAAGAAAATTGTGTCGATAGAAGAAAAGTACGACAAACAATTCAAGGTTGTCTTTGACGCCTTGAGGGTTTTAATAGAACCACCTGAAAAGCCGAAAAAAAGGATTGGCTACCGTTAAAACATTTTCTTCAGTTTTTTCCTGAATTCATGCTTTCCTCAGCTAAAGGTTTTCTTCTCTGCAGGCTCTGCGTTAAATATGCCTTTTCTCAAGCAATAATACCTTCTTGATTATATATCCACTTTTGAGTAAGATGGAACAAACATAATGAAATCTACAAGTTTAATATGATGATTAAATCTTACAATCTCTTAAGTACTCTGGTAAAGCATTCTTTACGCACTTTCTTATTATTGATTTCCGTCATCTTCATCTTTGAAGCAATGCCGGTTACACAATCAATCTATCCGGAATGTGAAGCTCAGGAAACAACCACAAGCCAAGAGGATGAAATCATTGCGTTAGTCGAAGAAATTCTCGCCAACCGCAAATGTCCCTGCCAATGCGGCAAATACCTGCCTAACAGTCCCAATCTACCTGCATGTTTTGGGTGCAGTGCCGGTAAGGCCGAAATCAGTTATGTGCTGGAAAGCCTTGAATCCGGGAAGAATAAAGATGAAATTTTGTTGAACCTTGACAGCCCCATCATAGTTGATATCTTTGCTGACTACACAGACCCAAATGTATCTAAATTATGGAATCTTGCTAAAACTGTCTCTTCTGAACTTCACCAAAGAAGGGTTGTACTACGCCCGCCGGGTTTGACAAGGGAGGCTCAGCGCGCTATTAAAATCGCAGAGTATGCACGCTTTAGTGGAAAATTCAGCATAATCCAGGAAGCCCTGATCAATCATAATGGGCCATGGGATTGGCGTACTCTCATTGATCTTGTTGCCAAATACGATCAGATACCGCGTAATATTAATGACTTTATTAACAGTATTACGATCGATCAACAGATCGCTAAGGACCAGCAACACGCAATGGAACGCGGCATTAAGTCCTATCCGGAAATTACTGTAAATAATGTAATTGTACTTGCCACAGATACGGCTATTCGCCAGACAATCGAAAAGATCTTGTTGGAACACAGCATCTGACAACCTTCTTCTCTACATATTCTTTTTCAGCTGCATTTGAGAAACACCCTTCTTAATCTCATATCTACGTCCTCATACAACTATTCGTAGTCATTCATCTTGCAATTTCACTTTTATCGGCTTAAAATTAAGATATAGCTTTATTACTTTTTCGAGAATACTATGTGGAATTACACAGACAAAGTAAAAGAGTATTTCATGCATCCTAAAAATGTAGGGGTTATCACGGACGCTGATGCAGTTGGTGATGTCGGTTCAATAACCTGTGGAGATGCTCTTAAACTGATGTTAAAGGTCGAAGATAGTACAGAGAAAATCATTGATGCTAAATTCAAGACCTTTGGGTGCGGCAGCGCGATAGCATCCTCTTCGGCTCTAACCGAGATGATAATTGGAAAGACGATAAAAGAGGCTGAGAAAATAACTAACCAGGACATAGCAGATTATCTAGGAGGACTACCTAAGGAGAAGATGCACTGCTCGGTACTGGGTAGAGAGGCCCTTGAAACTGCTATAGCCAATTATCGTGGTATCGATCTAAAACAGCTTAAAGAAGATGAGGGCCCGCTTGTTTGCCAGTGCTTTGGTATCCATGAAAAGTTTATCGAAAAGATTGTTATGGAAAACAGCTTGAAAACCGTAGAGGAGGTTACAAACTATACCAAGGCAGGCGGAGGATGCCAATCCTGTCATCCGGCCATAGAGGATATAATCGAAAAAGTGTGGAAGGATAAGGGAAAGTATCTTCATGTCAGAGAAGAGGCTCCGAAACATAAACCGGCTATGACAAATCTGCAGAAGATTTCCCTTATCACAGAGACTATAGATAAGGAGATAAGACCCAGCCTGGTGCAGGACGGAGGTGACCTTGAGCTGATAGACATAGTTGGCAATGAGGTCTTTATTGCTCTAAGAGGACAGTGTGCTTCATGTACCAGCGCAACCTACACAACAGAAAACGTAGAAGTAAAATTGAGAGAAATGGTTTCACCGGACATAGTAGTACATCTACAGAACGATTAACAATGAGGAGTCCTTTCAGTGAAGAATGTTATATACATGGATAACAATGCCACTACAAAGGTTGACGAAGAAGTTTTTGAAGAGATGAAACCGTATTTTACCAGCCTGTACGGAAATCCATCTAGCATGCATACCTTCGGCGGGCAAGTGGGCAAAAAAATTGATGAAGCCAGGGAAAGGGTTGCACGACTGATTGGCGCTCAATATCCAACAGAAATTATATTTACAAGCTGCGGTACAGAGAGTAACAGCACGGCTGTCTATTCTGCCCTTCAGGCCTATCCGGACAGGAAGGAGATCATTACAACCAGGGTTGAGCATCCGGCAATCATGTCATTAGCACCACATCTTGAAAAACAGGGTATCGCAGTAGTACAGCTTAAGGTGGATAAATATGGCAACCTTGACCTTAACGAATATGATCGTTACCTTAATGAAGACACCGCCCTCGTTACTGTCATGACTGCAAACAACGAAACAGGCGTTATATTTCCAGTAGAGAAGATGGCACAAATGGCAAAGGAAAAGGGGGTTCTTTTCCATACTGACGCTGTCCAGGCAGCAGGAAAGGTCCCGATAAATATGAACAACAGCGTGATAGATATGCTGTCCATATCAGGGCACAAGCTCCATGCCCCGAAAGGTGTTGGGGCACTTTATCTCAGGAGAGGCACACGGTTTCGACCATTTCTAAGAGGAGGCCATCAGGAGAGAAACCGAAGGTCAGGAACTGAAAATGTTACTTCTATTATCGGACTTGGAAAGGCCGTAGAGATTGCTCAAAACCATATCGATGAGGAGAACACGAGAGTCAAGGAGATGAGAGACAGACTGGAAGATGAAATCCTCAAAAGAGTTCCAAGAACTATTCTGAACGGAGACAAGAAGAAGAGGCTTCCTAATACATCTAATATAAGCTTTGAATTTATCGAGGGTGAGGGAATACTCCTTCTCCTTAACGAACTTGGTATAGCGGCGTCCTCAGGCTCAGCCTGCACCTCCGGCTCATTAGAACCTTCTCATGTCTTAAGGGCAATGGGAGTGCCTTTTACTGCGGCACATGGTTCCATTAGATTTTCCTTAAGCCGGTACAACACAATGAAAGAGGTAGATTACGTTATAGAGAATCTCCCTCCGGTAATAGAAAGACTCCGCTCAATCTCACCTTACTGGCAGGACGGCCGTCCAACCATAGAATTTGAGCCTCAATATAGTTAAGGAGAAGTGAATTAGACTGTTAAAATAATAGAGGAGAAACGACATGCGACATATTCTAGTAACGACTGATTTCTCAGAAGCGGCGGAATCAGCATATAATTATGCAAAGGATCAACTCAAGCTGGTGGGAATAGAGAAGAACAAAATTACTCTTTTAAAGGTGATTGATGTCATTCCACCGGCAGGTATTAAGTTTGAATATGGGCTGGCGATTGCTGACAAGAAGGGAATGTTGCAGAAGCTATACAAAAGGGCTTCAGTGAAAATCCTTGCAATAGCAAAAAAATACTTTGCCGGTTTGCCTGTAGATACCGTCGTCATCAAACCAAAGAAAGCTACATACCAGGAAATAATTAATTTTGCAAAAACTCATAAGGTGGACCTGATAGTGATGTCAACTCATGGAAGAACCGGCGTAAAGCACTTTCTACTGGGAAGTGTAGCAGAGCGTGTGGTACGCCGATCCCCCTGCCCTGTCATGGTCGTGCCGGCAAAGTTCTCAAAATAAGGAAACTCACCTACCAATAAAAATTGGTCAAATTAGCATTCAATAATTGCCGGAATATAACTAATATTCTTTCAGCAATATTACCCTCTTGATTATATATCCACTTTTACGTAAGATAATGCAAATTTGCAGATATCCTAATTTTGATATCAATATTAGATCCTGCAATTTATTGCATTCATTATGAAAAAGTTTCCACTACACTGGCAAATTCTAACGGCGTTAATAGCAGGCATATTATACGGCCTTTATCTGACTGAATATGTGAGCTATATCAGCTGGATGGGTGTGATATTCATGCGTGCACTCAAGATGCTGATAATACCATTAATAGTTACTTCAATAGCATCCGGCATTGCAAATATAGGCAATTCCGGCAAACTCGGCAAACTCGGCCTGAAAACTATCGCATATTATGTGAGCACGAGCATATTCGCAATTCTTGCCGGATTGTTAATGGTAAACCTCTTAAAACCTGGTGTGGGTGCAGACATGGGTTTTACAGAACCCATAGAGGGACTTGCAAGTGCTGAAGAGTCTTTCAGGAGCACTTTAATAAGTATAATTCCTGAAAACATCTTCGTAGCATTTGTTAACAGCACGATGCTGCCTATTATTTTCTTCTCTATCCTGGTAGGTATTTTTATTACAAAAATATCAGTAAAACATAAGGAATTTTGCGTCACTGCTCTCAATGCCGGCTTTGAACTGATGATGAAGATAACACACCTAATTATAAAATTTACCCCACTCGGTGTTTTTGGAATAGTTGCATTAACCGTATCACGACAGGCTAGTGACACTGCGGCGTTACTGAATATTGCCAGCAGACTGGGCCTCTACATGATAGCCGTAATGTCCGGTTTGTTTATACACGCGATTGTAGTCCTTCCATTAATCCTGAGCCTGTTTGGGAGGATAAATCCATATACCCACTTTAAAGCCCTCAGGATTCCACTTCTCACGGCATTCTCGACTTCATCATCGTCTGCAACCCTGCCTTTAACACTGGAAGAAGTGGAAGAGAAATCAGGAGTTTCCAACAGGGTAAGTAGTCTTGTCTTACCTCTCGGAGCCACTATTAATATGGATGGTACTGCATTGTATGAATGTGTGGCTGCCATGTTCATAGCTCAGGCATATGGGATAGAGCTGACTTTCGTTCAACAGGCGATTGTAGTTGCAACCGCCCTACTCGCCTCTATCGGTGCGGCAGGAATCCCAATGGCCGGCTTTGTAATGATCTCTATAATTCTATCTGCAGTCGGATTACCGCTGGAGGGTGTAGGATTAATACTGGCAGTTGACAGGATACTCGACATGTTCAGGACATCAGTTAACGTATGGAGTGACAGCTGCGGTGCAGTGGTAATCGCCAAATCCGAAGGTGAAACGTTGAATTATGATAAATAATTACTCAGTAGCTTAACAGTCTCTTCATCATATAGCTTCTCTTTGCCATATCCAGGTACCGCTCCGCATTTAATAGCTTCGTCCATTTGATCTTTGAAATTGGTAATCATCATCAATGGGGTATTAAAGCGGCCGTCCTTTTTTATCTCCTTTATCAGTTCCAGGCCGCCCTCCTGATCAAACGCCCCTATCCGGTTAATTATAACCAAATTGTATTCCTGCTTTTCTAAACAACCTATTGTCCTCTTTAAGAGCTTCTCCCTTGTTACCTTTGCGGAAAAATTTTTCTCAATCAATGAAGTGATTTGAGGATTGTCCTGGTCACAGTGTCCAACTATCAATACATTCTTCATATAACATCTCTCCCCTATTTACTAAATATACAATCAATATAATATGTAATTTATCTGACAAATACGTACATGTCAAGAGCTTGCATCAAAAATGATATTCTATAACTTTAAACTGTAATTAATTGACTTTTTTGATAATATATTCAAGTTAATTACAAAATAGCCGACAATTTATATTTGGGACAAATTAATTGGGACAGCAAGGTAACGATAAAAATAGAGAAATTAAGGGAAACAAAGAGAGTTCGGTAGATTTTATTAGGACAATTGTCGCCGAGGATATAAGTGCGAATAAGTGGAACGGAAAGGTAGTCACAAGATTTCCTCCGGAGCCAAACGGTTTCCTTCATATTGGACATGCTAAATCCATCTGTCTGAATTTTGGGATAGCGGCTGAGAACAGAGGTGGACAATGTAATTTGAGATTTGATGATACCAATCCTGTTACAGAAGAAGATCGGTACGTTAACTCTATACAGGAAGATGTGCGCTGGCTGGGCTGGGACTGGAATGAAAATCTCTATTACGCTTCGGACTATTTCGAGCAGATGTATGATTATGCTGTTCAGCTAATCAAAAAGGAGCTCGCTTATGTCTGTGATCTGGATGCTGAACAGACAAGTAAGTACCGTGGAACCCTGACGTCACCCGGCAAAGACAGTCCTTACAGGAATCGCAGTGTTGAAGAAAACCTGGATCTGTTCAGACGAATGAAAGAGGGAGAGATTGAAGACGGTCACAGTGTGCTTCGCGCAAAGATTGACATGGCTTCGCCTAATATGAACTTGCGTGATCCTGTTATGTACCGTATTTTGCATGCAGAACACCATCGTACAGGCAGCAAGTGGAGTATATATCCCACATACGATTGGGCTCATGGTCTGGAAGACTCTATTGAGGGTGTTACGCATTCGATATGCACACTGGAGTTTGAGAACCATAGGCCTCTGTATGACTGGTACCTTGATAAACTGGAAGTTCATCATCCTCAGCAGATTGAGTTTGCCCGTCTGGAACTTACCTACACCGTAATGAGCAAAAGGAAGCTCTTGCAGTTGGTTGATGAGAAACACGTTAATGGTTGGGATGATCCCCGCTTGCCGACTATATGCGGCATGCACAGGCGAGGATACAGCCCGGGGGCAATTCGTGAATTTTGCAGGCGAATCGGAATAAACAAGTTTAACAGCACTATTGATATCGCCCTGCTGGAGCATTGCATACGTGAAGATCTGAATAAGACTTCCAACCGCGTAATGGCCGTTTTAAGGCCATTAAAGGTAGTTATCGATAACTATCCTGAAGGTGAGGAAGAGTGGATGGACGCTGTAAATAATCCTGAAGACCAGAGTGCCGGCACGAGAAAAGTCCCATTCTCCAGGGTTTTATACATCGAACAGGAGGATTTCATGGAGGACCCTCCCAAGAAATTCTTTCGCCTAGGACCAGGCAGAGAAGTCAGGCTTCGTTACGCTTATTTTGTAACCTGTACTGATGTGGTTAAGAACAATGATGGAGAGATAGTTGAATTGCACTGCAGTTATGATCCGGCTACGCAGGGAGGTAATGCCCCTGACGGACGCAAGGTCAAGTCTACGCTTCACTGGGTATCAGCTTCACATGCATTAAGTGCAGAAGTCAGATTGTATGACCATCTGTTTACAAAGGAGCGCCCTGAAGAGGCAAGTGAGGGAGAAGATTTCAGATCAAACCTGAACCCGCAATCACTTCAGGTTCTTTCAGACTGCATGGTAGAGCCCGGTCTTAAAAACGCAAAGCCATTTGACCGGATTCAGTTTGAAAGGCTCGGTTATTTCTGCGTGGACACTGATACCACGAAGGATAATCTGGTAATCAACAGAACTGTAACTCTCCGTGACACATGGGCAAAAGTACAAAAAAAAAGGGGAAATAAGGGATAATATCGTCGTTATTCGTAGTTTATCTGTTTAACATAAAGGTTGCATTCATATTATCTATGTATTAGTATACTCGCCGTATAGCACTGTTATCAAAAATAAATATTTCCTATTGAAAGGGCAGACATAATGGACATTAAGGAATTAGAGGGAGGCATTACAAAGGCTTTAAATGAAGCCACTGATGAAGTATTCTCTACAATGCTGATGATGGAAGTAAAGACTCAAGAGTCATTCGTAAAAGATGAAAAAAATGTCAGTACTGATTTGATCTCTTCTCTTCATTTCTTTGGTGATAAATACATGGGAAAGATTGCAATATTCTCGTCCGGGGGTGTAGCGTGTCATATTGCCAATGCAATGCTTGGTACTGAAACGACAGAGGTGAATGAAGAAATTAAAGACGGTATGGGTGAAATTGTCAATATGATTGCAGGAGTTGCTAAGGTAAAGCTGACAGATACACTGGGAGATATGCACCTGTTGACTCCATGGGTAATAGCGGGAAGGCATTTAACTATTGCTTCTCCTGAAAAGAGTGGTGGTAGTGGCGGCGTTGATTTTGCTCTCGACTCTCAAGCAAGTTTTTCCTGGGTCATGACAAATGTTGAGTTTGAGAAGGGTTCATTTATGGTCGGTGTACAGCCTAATGCTGTTCCTGCAGAAAATAAAATGGATTCAAGTAAAGAGGTTGAGTCTTTAAAGGAAGAAATAAAAGAGTTAAAAGATGAAATCGAACGTCTGAAATCATGATCAGATCATATCACTAACAGCCTCTCGCAATATCTAGTCCTACTGAGCCGCCCAACTCTTCTCGTAGTCCGACCATTCGCCTTCATCTACTTCGACTTCTTTGCGGTGAAGCCGTCGTGCCCTCGACAAAATGAACCAGATAAGAGGTGATACACCTCCAATTACAAATGCAGACGCTCCGAACAGCCTGAAGTAAGTCAATACATAGAACACGGGGCCGGTTATAATTTCCTGAGATCTGGCGTACCAGAACCCTTCCTTAAAGACGACCATGAGTTGGTACACCCCTACCGGAAACAGATCGAGGAACATCATCATCGCTACTCCGATGTTCAGTGACCAGAAGATTGTTCTAACTAGATTCGGGTTCCAGCTGGATTTATGGAATAAATGCTGGCAGCAAAACAGCATTCCGGCTATTGCAATGTTTCCTTTTACCCCAAACATGGCAGCATGAGCATGATTGCCTGTAAGGTAAGTTGCGTGCTCGAAATAGTTTACGATTGGAAGGTTGATCAGTGAGCCAAATACTCCCGCTCCAAAAATATTCCAAAAGTTGACGGCAAGGATAAACAGCCAGACACCTTCCATCACGAATTTCTGTTTTCCCTGAGTATGGTTTTCGTTGGCTTTGATTCCTTCCTGACGCATCTTCCATGCATCCAGTGTAATCAGTAGCAGTGGCAGCACCTGAAGGGTGGAAAAAACACTTCCGAGTGCGATTATCCCTGTCGGTTTGGCGAGCCAGTAGAAGTTGTGGGCGATGCCAATAAGTGCGGTGACAAGAAAAAGCATCACTGCAAGAAAGATGACTCGCTCTGCCATAAACCGTGTGATAAGACCCATCTGGACAAGCAAGTACGCAACTATGACGGTTGTGAACACCTCGAAAGTTACTTCAACCCACATATGTAAGACCATCCAACGCCAATAGTCCGAAACGGCAAAATTCGTCTCCGGGGCCACGAGAAGTCCAAAGAACAGGAACATAACCATTATTCCACTGCCGTAAAGAAGCCATGAGGGAACGGACCATAAATTTTTCTTAGTCAGCCACGGCTTCACGCCGCGGTAAATTATTACTATCCAGAGTACGAACGCGGTCAACATGACAATCTGAAAGAATCGGCCGAGCTCCATAAACTCCCAGCCTTGACTCCCAAACCAGTACGCAAGGTTGCCGGTCAAGATTCCTGTCTGTCCGATATAAATCCCTCCCAGTGCGCCTATAACCATGACGACACACATGGTAAACAGTACGTTGATCAGGCACTTCTGTCCTTTCGGAACTTTCTTGGTAAGCCTGGGAAGAAAAAAAATGGTGTAACCGACCCAGCACATAAAGAACCAGAATATCTGCATCAGGGTATGATAGCTCCGAGCAACGGTGAAGGGAATAATATCGCCTAAAGAAACTCCATAAGGACGGATGAAATCGGTGTAGCTGGTGAGACCCGCCAGAACTTGAATCCCAAACAGGATGACTGCCAGAGCGAAAAATTTATATGTAGCCCTCTGGGTAGAGCGAACGTATTCGTTTTCAAGGTCATGCGTAGTAAGCGACGCCCCGTTGTTAGTGTCGAAAACATCAGCGGGCTGTGTCTTCATTTGACCGTATACGTACAGGACTATTCCGATTCCAAGGAACAGTGCTAGAATCGAAATAACGCTCCAGATGTAAGTCGCATCAGTAGGTGTGTTGCCGGCTGCCTCATCATACGGCCAGTTGTGTGTATAACTATAGTCCTCTCCCGGACGATTAGTTGAAGAAACCCAACCTCCCCAGAAGAAGAATGCTGTTAAATCCCGAAGATCTTCCGGGTCGGAGATATAACCAGCCGGATCAAATGCTTCAGGATATTCGGGATCGTTGAACACCGCTGTGTAATGATCGATTAACTCTCGGAATGCGTGAATCTGGGCGTCGTTGATGAGGATATGCCCGGCTTCCTTGTCCCATGTGTTTGTATGGACCTCTCGTTGTACTCTCGCCGCTATTGCATCCTTGTCGTATTGTGTTACTCCCACAGGTACAGTACGATCCTTCATCTCATTTTCATAGAAGGATTGCATGGATACAGTCGTTCGGTGCAGAGCATCGGCAGTGAAATCCGGCCCGCGTGTAGCTCCGTCGCCCCAGAAGGAACCATAGCTCATCAGGCCCTTGAGGTGAAACACTTTCTCTCCACGGTGGATTTGTTGAAGGGATATTACGGTTTGCCCGGTAGATGACTTAAAATCTACCAGCGGTGGCGCTCCCGTATAAGTCGCTCCGCCAAGATATATTAACCCGGCTATGCTTATTGCGGCGACGATTAGAAAATGCGCCCACCAATATTTCTTGTTTATTAGTATCAGTCCCAGGTTCTGGCGACTCATTATATGTTCCTATTTAACGGTTCCATAATACACTGCTTAGCCTGCGAACATCTCTACTTTAAGCGGAACTCGATAGATTGATGATAAGAAATAGTACTTTAGGTAACATATAGCGTAGTAAAATAATTAACTATATTCAAGTATATTTCCACAGTTGTCCCCTTCTTATAAAATTGTTGCATTCGTCCCATTTCTTCTTTATTATATCTAAATGAGTAATACTAAACTGTTTATGGAAGTATTGAATGAACCAAAGAATTTCGTACTTGAAGGGAATCAGGAGAGTGTTAGCTTCCTGAAAGATAACGTCTCTAACTTTGTTGAGACCAGGCAGGTTGAGGTAGTTGGAGAGATAAGTACCTGGCAGCTCGCCGGCGATCAATTTGGCACTTCTGCCTGTATCAAGGTCTTTCCAATGGGTCACTTAGCCTTCTATGGAACCCACGGCCGTCGAATCCTCGGTGCCGATCCTGATGGAACACCACTCCACGAGTGCGAATGGGTGAGTAACGAAGATGGCAATATCAAGATGACACGAACGCGTGTTCAACTGGACTGTCAGCAATGGGGTGGAATAATAGCCCTGGATACAGACCAGGTGACAGAGCTGGAATTACCATCTAACGAGGAAGGAACAGAACCTGCACCAGATGACCTTCGCAAAATGGCTGCACAGGCATGGGACGTGCCGTTAGATGACATGCGCTATTTTTTCCCCGACAAGAATTTCTCACGAAACGAGAGTGGGCATATTTTAATAAGCAACTTGAAAGACGGCGTTTACATATTGCTAGATGGGACATTCAATCAAACTCTATTTGTCAGCTACATGGGTCCTATTCCCTGGGAACGTATTGATCTATTAAATGTCGTGGAACTTTACCAATCTACATTAACCGGGACAGGAGGAGCGGCCTTTGACATGATCTGGGGGTTGTGCGATGACCAGCGGATTACAGATGGCTCAATCCCTTTGCGTTACAGGGGTATCCCAACGTTTCCTATAAAGCAGGCGTATGGTCTGTTTTGTGCTTACTATAATCCGGAAGTTGAGGGTCCAGAGGATCCGTACGATTTATTTATGGATACACAACGTGGTTACGAGATTGAATGGTTGCTGAGGCCTGATCCACCATGGCGTTTTTTCGACCAGGAAAATGGAATCTGTATCACTGTACAAGATCAAAAGATTCAAAAAGTTACCGTGACAGACGATCCGACAGCGGTCCCATATTATTATTTCGGAATGAAGAAGTTTGGACTTTGCGACAGAACGGTTAGCGTCGAAGGAAAAACTATAAAGTTACGTGACGGAGATAAGACGACTGAAATACCTCTTTATCATAGATGCGGCACTATAATGGATACATCACATGAACAACAACTCCCTGTTTATCCATTCGGATGGAGGAAGTTTTTTAACGAAAGTCCCCCAGAGATAGATCCTGTAGCCGGCTGGACAACATCACTCCGTTTTACAGATGATGACACAGAGGCAGCAGAGGATTCAACTCAACTCTTTGTTCTGGATCAGGCTTATGATTATATTAACCAGATTCCTGACCTGGCAGCCAGAATGGCAAAGACAAGGCATGTATTAATTCACAATTTTGATCCGGTATGCGCAGGCTTTGTTAATCCGGATAACCTGCCTCGTAAGTATACAGTCCTGTACAATCTCCCTGTATGGGCTCAGAAGAATGCCCAGGCAATCTGGGATCAAGCCGCAAGAGAGAATCTTTTTGATGCAGTTAAGGACGTAGAGTTTATACCGGAAGAAACAGATCTTACTTCTGCATACAAGCAGAAATACGAGCTTATCTATCGCTGGATACCTTTCGATCTGTACAATGACGTATCAGTTTGTGAAGCGATTGTAAAGGAAGTAGCCGATGCGATACTGCCGGGAAGTCTTACATTTATGGTAGGTCCACCTGATCTGGTAACACTGTTCCAATTACATAAGCTTAACATAATTTGCAGCGGTGGAGCTAATGACATGTGTGGAATGCCCGGTATGCTGGAACACTTACGCGTTCACCCGAGGACCCGCGTTAATCCCAAGATTACAGTCATTCTTGGTGAGAAATGTGCAGAGTAATAGTCGACAGACTATCTGGTTACTGAAGTAAGTCACTTTTAATCTCTTTCAAAGCTACCTGACTTTCCTCCAGATTTCCTGATCAGGTATATATCGCTTATGAGCATTGATTTGTCTGCAGATTTACACATATCATATATAGTTAGAGCACAAACAGACACAGCCGTAAGAGCCTCCATCTCAACACCTGTCTTTGCAGTGATCTTCACCTCTGAAGTAATTTCAAAGGAATCAAGGTTGTTGTTTGTATAGTCTATTTTGACAGAATTCAGATTAAGCGGATGGCACATCGGGACTAGTTCGCTTGTTTTTTTCGCTGCCATTATGCCTGCCACACGTGCTACTCCAAGGACGTCTCCTTTTACTACTTTCTTGTCCATAATCAGATTGAATGTTTCCGGCTTCATGGTAACCTTAGCATGAGCCTCTGCAATACGTTCAGTGATTTCCTTGCTGCTGACGTCTACCATCCGTGAAGCTCCGGTTTCATCGATATGGGATAGTTTTGGTTCTTTTGACATGATATGTCTTGATTAGGTAAATTTGATTATCAACCGCCAATCTGGTTCATTACGGCACTGTTCCTTCCGGAATGTACGACTGGCTTCATGTCGGTGGCCCTAATGAAAGCATCTGTCAGCTTATACTGCATCTCTTTTTCATCTAAATTGGAAGATCGCAGGATACCTTTTACGTCAACATCTCCCCCACTCAGAAGGCACGAACGAAGTTTGCCGTCAGATGTAAGCCTCAGGCGATTACAGGTCTTACAGAATGGCTTTGAGACTGCTGAGATAAATCCTATTGACCCCAGTGCACCCTTTATCCTGTAGATAGTGGCAGGGCCACCTCCAACACGCTGCTTATCCGGTACCAGCTCACCAACCTCCCCGACCCTCTCCATTATCTCTGAAGTCGGCATAAAGCGATCTTCATCAACCATATCCTTCCATCCGGAAGCCATAAGTTCAATGAATCTCAGCTCTATATCTCTCTCCATGATATATCTGACAAAATCGTGTATTTCGTCATCGTTATCACCACGCATTACCACTGCATTCATCTTTGTACCTTTGAAGCCTGCCTTTAATACTGCTTCAACCCCGTCGAAAACGTCCTCAATATTGCCCCCTCTTGTTATGTCGCTAAACCTGTCTTCTCTCATGGTATCGAGACTAATGTTCAGTCTGGATAGTCCGCTATTCTTCAATTCTGATGCAAATTCCTTAAGGAACACGCCATTAGTGGTCATTGCAATATCATCAATACCATTAATCTCAGCAATATTTCTAACCAGAGAAATAATGCCTTTCCTGACAAGTGGTTCACCACCAGTAATCCTTATCTTGTTTACGCCAAGGCTTACCCCATGCTTTATAAGCTTCAGAATCTCTTCAAGACTTAGAATCTCTTCTTTACTGCTTAGTTCTGATCCACCTGCCGGCATACAGTATACACATCTCAGATTACACAAATCTGTAACAGATACCCGCAGATAGCTAATTTTTCTAGAATGTTTATCAATCATCTTAAATCACACCTTATTCAAAATACATATGATCTTGTTATAATTATAAAAAACTTTTACTAAAAATCCACATACTAATTGACAATCTTTTCAGTAATTTCCTTAAATGCGGATGTATTCTTTGAACCATTATCACCTGCCACAAAGGCCTTTCCTTCATCGCATTTGGAAACAATCTCCGGATCCAGGGGTATCCTGCCAAGAAAAGGTACCTTCATCTTATCGGCAATTCTTTTTCCCCCACCTGACTTAAATACATCTATCTCTTCATTACAATGAGGACAGGTCAAGCCGCTCATATTTTCAATAATCCCTAAAATAGGCACCTCATTATCCTTTGCAAACAGTATCGCTTTTTGCGCATCCAACAAAGCAACATCCTGAGGCGTAGTAACTATGATGGCACCATCTACCTTTCCTATCAGTTCAATCATGGTAATAGGCTCATGACCTGTACCCGGAGGTAAATCGGCCAGCAAATAGTCAAGCTCGCCCCAATTGATACTGCCCACCAGCTCACGAAGATAATCATACTTTGCAGTATCCCTCCATGCAACAGGCTGATCGGGGCTTTCAATGAGAAAAGCCAGTGAAACGACCTTGAGATTATCATCAACAGATAATGGGTCGATACCGTTCTCATTGTCCTTAAGCCTTCCACCTTCCACTCCGAGCATTTTCGGAATATTGGGCCCATGCATATCAACATCTGCAATCCCTACCTTATAACCCATTTCGGCTAGGGACACTCCCAGATTGACTGTAACCGTACTCTTACCAACACCACCCTTGTTAGACATAACCAAAATCTTCTTCTTTATCAGGGCCATCCTGTTACTTAAGGCCCATTCATTATGCTTCAGCCCTTTTTCGGGCTTTTTGCATGTTTCAAAATCGCGGCAGAACTCACACGTAGACAGTTTCTTACATTCGTTCATATATTTTACCTTTATACTTAATTAAGAAATTCTTAAATTCATTACTGTTCCGGAACTATCTTAATGGCTATTGGTTGATTTACAGTTTTACATACAGTTTCACATATACCACAGCCCACACATTTTTCTAGTCTTACCATAGGTTTATTGTCTTCCTGATACATTGCATCCGGGATAGGACAATTCTTTACACATTGCTCACAAAATTGTACACCATATGCCATACAATTATCTTCATTGATATACGCCTTGCCCATCGCAACGTCTTCCTTGTCTTTTACTTCTACAAGGGCACCGTCCTTACATGCACTTATACACAGAAAACCTTCACACATATAGCAGGGAGCTTCTTCCGGTATAATAATGGGAGTTCCGTCTGCGATATCAAAGTCTTTATTAAGTTTCCGTATGCTATAATGCGGGCACGCCTTAATGCATTCATCGCATTTTGTACACATAGCAAGAAACTCTTTTTCCTTCAAAGCACCAGGTGGTCTGATATAACGTCTTGGTTTAGAATTGATGTCAGGATCAGAGCCAGGATTAGTTATTGCAGTGACTTTAGTTTTAACTATATCACCCACAACATTTCCTATAGACGAAAATGTTTCCTTGAAAAACGCTCTTCTTCCGTGGTCTATTATCTCATCATCCATTTATATAACCTCACTATGTGTACCACGTTCAGCAGATTCATGTATCTTATCTGAAAAGTGGTCTAAATATAACAACCCGTCTGACATCGAGAAATTGTATGGAAATATAGGCAGTCTTTTGTCAATCTCCGTCTTTACGTACTCGTATACACTGGTTGCCTCTTCAGGGACCATCCCCTCGTTTGTCTCGTAAAAGAAGCCAAGACTTAAATCGTCTTGCTTTGGATGTCCTATTTTTGTCAATCCATACTTTCCTGGATCACGCATTATAGGAGCATGCTTTTCAAGCTCAAACAGACATGCAAGACATGACGCACCTTTAGATTCCATGTATCGCTTATTAGATATTACAAAATCAAGCGTTTCAAGTGCTTCCTCCCTGGTTTCTGAAGGAAAGCCAACTATAACATACATATGTACTGCAATGTCTGCATCCAGACAATAATCTATTATGTTCTTAGTTATCTCTGTCTCTATCCCCTTGTCCATTAAGGAAAGCACCCTTTTATTAGATGACTCAAGGCCAAACACCATCTTAAGGCATCCTGCATCCCTTGCCTTATTTAATACATCTTTTGTCAGCCCTTTATCAAACCTGACTCCTGCCATCCACTTTATATCAGTACCATTCTCAATCAATCTGGAACTAACATTTTCCAATTGTTTTACAGGCATGCACTCATCACTGAAGAACATGAATTCTGTATTATACTTTTCTTTCAGTTTTTCTATATCTTCTAGCACTAAATCAAGATTTCTTAATCGGAAACGCAGGTTATCTACATGGAGGTTGCAAAACGTACATTTTCTCCAGTAGCACCCCCTTGAACCTTGTAAAGGTAGAACCCTCATTGGAGACAAATACTGATCCAGTGGGAATCCATCATAATCAGGAGTGGGCAGTGAATTTATTTCCTCAATAAAGAACGGCTCATTAACTCTAATCTGGTCACCTTCTTTATAGACAAGGTTAGGAACCTTAGAGAAATCCTTTTTGCCGTCAAGCTGTTCTATTAATCCTAAAAGCGCATGTTCCCCTTCAAATACTATGAAACTATCTACCAGTTCAAAAAGTGTATGATTGTCCTTAAGGTTATCAATAAGCTTCGTGAAAACGCTGCCACCCATAGTTATATGGGTGTCACTGTTCGCCTCCTTCAGCAGCCTCGCCAGTGCAAATGCAGGCATAACCTGTGATGTTGCAGTTACTGATATTCCGACGAGACCCGGCTCCTGACTGACAATAGAGTCGAGTATATACTCCTTAAACAAGTCTCGATACGGGTTCTCATATTCATCACCTGAAGCCTTCATAACATCCACTGATGAATACACACTGTATCTCATTGAATTGTCAGCAATCGATATTTCAGATGGGTAGTACAGCATGCCAAAAGCCTGCAGCCATATATCAACCGTCTTCCAACTCTCTACATATTCATTTAGATCATAAAATCCCTCAGTCTTCAATGTCGCCTTCGCACTTTCTACTTTCCGGACCAGGTTCTCACCCTCTATCGCGTCTCTTGCCCACTCTAGCCTTGAAAATACATCAGCCTCGTTACTATCATGTCCAAGTGGTTCTGCGATGTTGCTGAGTCTCTCTATTATGTTTGCATGAGTCTTCTTTACTTGTTCAGAAGAAAGCAGGGCATCCATTATCTCAATATTCAGATCACGTATTGAAACGTTCTCAACGCCCTCTTTCTTTAGAAAACCCTGTAAAGAAGGCAAGCTCAAGAATGGCTGAGAAGGAATCCAGGAAGGTGGAAATATTAGTGAAACCTGCAAAACTGCTCCTAACTAATTGTTACTCAGCATATACATTTATGAATTGCTGGTTAATATAATAATATTATAAATGTATTTTCTGTTTCTACAAAGTAAAAAAGCCCCTAACGTAATCGTCAGGGGCTTTTCTTATTACTCTAATCTTTTAAAGATACTGCATCGTGTGCTACTTATATTATTCGACTTGCGTAGTACCACCACCAAGATACAGTTTCATAAAGTTACTCTCGTTCGCTGGAGTAAATCCTGTCCTTGCCGGTTCCCAGACTCCTTTTGCTCCCAGACCTCCATCTTCTGCCTTAGTAATCCTTACAAGGGTTTCCTTTGGAGTAGTGTTTACAACGTGATTATCAGCTTCTCCACCATGCATATAACCCATGAAAACTTTCTTCTTGTGGAAGAGGGTGTCAGTCTGGTGCATCGGCATCAACCATGAGCGCGTAATTGATTGCTGTGATCCATACCTGAAATTAGCAAGGTATCCATCTTTTGACATCGCCATTCCATCCTTTCTCGTCTCGTGTGCTTTAACGCTCTTCTCTGTAGCTACGTATGTGGAATGTTTCATCATTGTTGTATGGTAAGGATATGATGGATTATACTTTGCCCTTACCATAAGCCTTGCAACTTTATAGAATGGATCATTCGGCTTCCAGCCTCTGTACGGCCTGTCAACAGGGTTTGCATCTACGTATACATAATCACCATCATTAATTGCTAAATCCTTTGCAGCAGCAGGATTAATGTGTAACTGATGCTCACCTGGTCCAGGAGCCCTCTTGTCCATCCTATATGGATCACCAAAGTTGTTATTCCAAATAAGGTTCCAGTCCACCGTACTCCACTGTGAGTGAACCCTGTGCCTTGTCTTGGGGGTTACGCAATAGAATCTATACCCTCTTTCCCACAGAGGATTCTTCGTCTTCTTTACCTCATTCCAAGGCATCTTTATATTCCTTACATGTCGTTCGTCAGCACCCATATGGTCCTTAGGAATTCCATAATCTTCAGGTCGTATATAAGGATTTGTACTGACAATCACATTTGGCATATAAGGTGTTGCTTCAACAGCTTCCCTGTGACATATGAAGTTTTCACCGTATTCAATCGCTTCCGGTATATCACAGTAAGCATGAACTCTTCCATCGTCTGTATGGAACGGACGGTCATAGACAACCTGTTCATAGAATGGTGTCCTTGGATATGTACCGAAATTCAAAAGCGCTCCACCCGGCAAACCATACTTACCGGCAATCATATCGTTGACATTATAACCTCTTGTTGGAACACTGCCATCAAAGAGCCTCTGCATGTAAATCTCCGGCCTGCCTTCTAACGCAAATTTCCAGTAGTCTGCAAACCTTCCATCACCAAGGATTTCACCCATTCTTTTGGCAACAAGTGCAGGAGCCATAACATCATCCTTTGTATCATGAAGCGGTCTTATTCCACCTTTCCATACCTGGAGGAATGGGTTAGAACAAGAACAGGTAACCTCATAATGCTCAAATTCCATCCATGAATTTACCGGGAAGCCAACATCAGCGTATTGTACGGATGATGTCATCATGATGTCACTGGATATAATAAGGTCAATCCTGGGATTAACATTCTTAAACATCTCATAGACCCACTTAGCGTTATTAATCAAGTTGACGTTATTAAACCACATGACCTTAGTGGGAGTATTATAGTGTGTCTCACCTGTAAAGCTTTTTCTGCCAAACTTAGGTGTATTAACGATCAAAGGTGTATCGCCATGATTCCAGTATGCAACCTCTTCGTCCATTGCATAACTATGCGCGTGGATCTGCTTACCATCGACATGTGGATCAAGATTCATACGGAAAGGATCCTCTGCAATTATGCCCTTAAATCCGGGACCGGACCACGAAGAGCCCTGGAAGTTACCGGCTCTATAATTACCTGCCCAGGTATGCGAACCTGAACCATGATATCCTATATTACCTGTTAACATTAAAGGGAGATATGTGGCTCTGTTATGCAGTGTCGCATGGAAGTAATGGTTGATACCTTCTCCGTAATGTATTGAAACCGGTTTGATAGTTGCACAGTCCTTTGCAAGCCTCTCAATGAGATGAGGAGGTGAACCGGTAATCTCGGAAGTGGTCTTTACATCAAAATCCTTAAGATGAATCTTGTAAAGATCAAAAAGAGTTACAACCTCGACCTCTTTGCCATCTACCGTCTTAACCTTGAATGTCCCCTCCAAAGCCGGGTCGACACCTTTGGCTACCATTTTCTTACCAACATCTTCCCTGGTAATGGCCTTAAAATCTTTAGATTTTTCATCATATATTACATAGTCACCCAGATCCTGCCTCTGTTTATCCTTCAGGCCCTGCACATCGTGAGAGTAATCCAGGTGTGGAGCCTTATAGTCTTTAAAGACCTCATCAGCTTTGAGTCTCTTAAGTGTATCTGTTCTGATCAGGAGCGGGAAGTCTGTAAACTTCTTGACAAAATCCGTATCATACCATTTGTTATCTATTATAATCTTTGACATACACAGGAATATTGTCGTGTCAGATATACCGGTCCTGCAAGGAATCCAGTAATCAGCCTTTGTTGCTGAAGGGCTGTACTCAGGAGTAATAAGCACCAGTTTACCGCCCCTCTCCATGATTTCAGTCAACCAATGTGCCTCTGGCATCTTGTTCTCAATAAGATTCTTTCCCACCTGTATAGTCAGCTTTGAATATCTAAGGTCTGCAAAATCTACATCAGAAGCCTGCAATCCTGTAGAATATGGATGTCCAGGAGCCTGGTCACCATGCCATGTATAATTAGAGAATCTTCTGCCTCCCATAGCCTTATCAGGACCAACACCTCTTATGTTAGCATCGAGAAGGGCAAGCATGTTTGAGAAACGATACATCCCCATATACTTTCCAATAACCCCCAACAGGCCCATGCCGCCGCGATTCTTAAAGCATCTTGTTCCGGCACCGTTCCAGTGTGTGAGGGTCTCAGGCGCATACTTATCTCTCTCAAGCAGCCTTTTCTTTCCTTCATCACCGCTGTACGCTTTGGCTATATGAATCATACCCCTGGCAACGTAATCAACTATATCATCCCATGACATCCTTAACTGCTCATCAGTACCTCTGGTTGTAAATTTATATTTTTCTCTGTTAGCCCAGTCTAATTCTGGAAAACCGTCATCCGCCCACTGCTTCCAGCCAGCTCTTAGAAGTGGATACCTCAGCCTGTGTGGCCCATATACCCTCCTGAAAAATGTAAATCCTTTCAAGCACATCCTCGGGTTCCATGACCTCTGCGGCTTCCTTCCCTGTATATCACCGTAATCCTGATGTTCATAATCCTGCTCTACCCTTACAACAACCTCATTTCTAACAAAAGCCCTTACCCTGCATTGATGGGTATCATTAGGTGAGCAGCAGAAAGCAAATGTACGGTCATACCTGTACTGATTCCTGTATACATCTTCCCAGTTCCTGTCAGGATAGGCATCAAGAGGATTATCTACCTCTACTGCCGGCTTCAAAGACGTAAAGGCCAGTGCATTTCTCGTAGGTATCGAAACTGCAGCAGTTACCCCTCCGGCAACCTTCATAAACGTCCTTCTTGTTAGCTTCATAAACATCCTCCTTAAATATGGAAATTTAATACTATGTTATTTCGTAGTTAATTATCTTACCATTTACCTGCTTTTATTTTATAATACTCAGCACACCTGGAGCACACACCATCCTGTGGTTCCCAATCTGGAAAATCTTCTTTTAAGACTTTCATAACATCTTCATCTTCAGCCACTTCCTCTACCCAATCAAATGATGGAAATCCACATAGTTTACATGTAGTACCGGGCAGTGGGCCTAATTTCTTTGTATCCTCTATAAGCTCTTCGGCCGAACGGCTTCCCGCCGCCAATGCCAAGACCTTGTTTGTGTCCTTAGACAACTCAACCATCCTGTTATGCGTCATAGGTTTATCAGCTTCCCACATTCCACTAAATATCAGATCTCTTGATTCCTCAGAAATTTTACTGAAGAAAGAATCAAACTCTTTCTTCCTTTCTTCCCTGGTTGCGGTAGTTTCCAAACCTTTGTTAGTTAAACGTCCATCAACAGAAATATCCCAGAAAAGCCTGTATCTGTCCCTCATTATACGCTCTTCCATAGGAGACTTGCTAAATTCCTCATTCACATCATAGTCAAAATCCTTGTCCATCATGTCGGATATATGCACAAGCTCGTGCCTGATAACCTTGCGTATCTCATTACTTCCCTCAATAAAAAGTTCAGGGTATAACCTGATGATGACCTTCCTGCCCTCGTCCACAACATTAGAGCCTTCATTCTGTTTTGTCGTCGCTCTCCTGATGTGCACCGATTCAATCTTTTCTTCAATATCAGAATACTCATCAAATATCTCTTTTATGTAGACATCGCACCCTAACCGGCTAAAAAAGTCATTGTCCAATTCCCTGAACCTCTTTGGCCTGCTTTCCAGCTCCATCTCATAAATCGCATCTCTTTTCTCATGATACTCGTTATATAACGTAAGTTCTCCAGCTGCCTCCTGTTTTGCCAGCCCCTTGTGTACTATATCATCAACCAATTGGTGATCGTAGATTATTTCAAGAGTTTTAGTTTCTTCTTCCTGTAGCTCAGTCATATTTCTCCTCATCCATACAAGAATCACACGCCATAGCACTCTTACCCTCAAGTCGCTGCAGGTAATCAGGTTCATTGCCCATATATTCGTCTATCTCTTCTGCATCTACAGACAATTTGGTCATCTCTATATGTACAAAAGCAGTTGCCAGTGTTGCTGCCTGACGATAGAAGTCCTCAGGTGTTTTCTTAACAACAGACACTGAAAATGCCTTAATCCATCTGCCGATATGAGCATATAAAAACTTTTTCTTGGCAGAGATACAGGATTCCTGTTCCTCTTCGCTGCTGTTTTCTATTGCATATGCCAGTTTATAAGTCAGAAAATGCAGAAACTCCAACTCGACTGCTACATGGTCCCACCTGGTTGTGGTCGAGTTCTGCTCCACTTCAATCCCATATGCCTTATAGATTCCGGATATATCGGCTAGATCCTGAGTTTGCTGCCATATTTGAGAGCCGCTGTAATACATTTCGTATGGAGGACAATCCATCGCGACAGTCGCGGCACCGAATGTAGCACGATAGGCTATCGCTAATTTCTCAGCGTCTGCGCCTTCCAACCCTTTCTGTAAAAGTTCAAAGGTTTCCAGCATTTCATCGTTACCACTGATTGATATACAACTTTTCACTTCTGATACATAGTCTTTGTTTTTAAGCATCTCTAAAGCCTTTGTGTTTGGCTCTAGTAGACATGTTGAAAGGAACTGATATATCTGACTCGCTGCAAGCAGTTCATCTACACTTTCAAGTTCAATGATTTTGTTTTCCATAAAGTACCTCTTATAAACTGTGTAGCCGAAAAGGTACGGCTACAACCAGAAATTATTATTTCACTTTACTAAAATAGTCCAGTATGTTAGCAGATTTGTTATAACCGATTACGTATTCGTCAGTACTACTGGCCAGATTTCCATCATAAAATTTACCTGCCCTGACCGAATAACATTCAACGCATCTGCGGCAAGCACCGTCACCTTCACTCCAACTTGAATAGTCGGCCTTTATGCATCCGGTAGTAGCGTCGTCTATGCTTTTGCTATCAAGCCAGAAATACGTAGGCTTGTTACATAACGAACATGGTTTCTGGTATTTGGAATCTTCCACATTTGCGGGGGTTAAATGTTTCACCCTGGACTGCCCTTCCGCCTGCTTTATTCTATTAAACCAGCTTTTTTCTCCCTGTATCCAGTAAACATCCGAATAAAGTGGTTTGCCGGACTTGGTATCTTCATTTGGCTGTTCCTGGAATAAATCCCAATGAATACCACCTGTGTGTCTTTGATGATACTGAGGATCATCCGCCGGCTTAAATGCCTCAAAACTGGCAGTCCATTCTTCCTCTGCTACAACATTTGTGGAATTAAGCCCTGTAACACCTATACCCACAAAGAAGAAGATACTAAGTACACAAAGCAATTTCGGGTATTTCATTTTTTCAATTCCTCCTTGTTTATGCTTATATCTAAAAGTCCGATTATATTAATAGGTGACCATCCTCTTCTCGTCACTCTCCCAGGTAGGCTCTTCAACCTTTATCCTGACCATCTCAGTACCGTCAGAAGCATAGCCAATCACGGTATCATCATACACCTCGACCTTCTTTCCCATTATCTCAGACTCATAAATCTTCGGTCCATCCTCGACTTCAAATCGTGCGAACATGGTTTGTGTAGTCCTGAAGAGCTGTAGTACCGCCATCAGAGTTCTTGATGGTGCAGCGTACTTATCAAGTGCTTCATCCACACCCGGGCCAAACATCTGCCTTAAATAACCTCTTGGCGCCCATCTTGGGGGAATGTAATATACATTTGGTTCTGTACCAAACTGTGGATAAAGAGGTAGTGCGACTTTATGTATGTGAATCATCCAATCCATAGGATTCTTTGGATCAGGTTTCTTATAATCTCCTGATAAGAGACCATTCAACCTTATCTTACCTACACATGCAGCCATACATCGAGCTTCCATCCTTCTGCCTTTTGTAATAGGGTCTTTACCTTCTACCCTGGGGAAACAGGCAATGCATTTTTCAGACATCCTTGTTTCACCTCTATACATCGGCTTCTTATATGGACACTGTTCTACACATTTTCTGTATCCTCTGCAGCGCTTCTGGTCTATAAGGACAATTCCGTCTTCTTTTCGTTTATATATAGCTTTCCTTGGGCATGCCGCCAGGCAAGCCGGATAAGTACAATGGTTACATATTCTCTGCAAGTAGAAAAACCATCTCTTGTGCTCCGGAAGCTCTGAAGATTCTTTTACCGCCTCTGTCTCATAGTTTGTTTGCTCGCTTGATGCAGTATCCTCGTAAATATTAGGGAATCTCCACTCCTTATCGTCAGGAACGTAACCAACAGCAACCTGATTAAGTCCTTTAGTCTTGGCCAATTCGAAGATAGTGTCTCCATTGTAAAGACCGTAAGGGGCTTTAGTTTCATCTTTATCTTCAGCAGATGTATACCACTCCATCGGATTATTGCCGTTATCCCACAGTAATTGTAATATCTTATGATCCCAATGTTGAGGATAACCGCCATAAGGCTTGGTCTCAACATTGTTCCACCACATATATTCCTGGCCTTTACTATATGTCCATGTACTTTTATGTGCCATGGTACAGGTCTGACAGGCAATACACCTGTTTGTATTAAAGACCGCTGCAAACTGATGTTCTGGCCTTGACTCGAAGTATGGATATTCCATCGTTCTTCCAAGATGCCAATTGTGAACAAGCGTCATAATTATCCTCCTTAATTTCTAGTTATCTGGAATTTCTCTGAATTTTATATCCAGTGTCTATTCTATCTATTTTGCGGCCTCTAACGTCAAAGGACGCCATCTTATACTTATATTTTTTTGTCCATTCCTATCACCCTCTTTTCCATTCCATACCGCCATATTAAAGAACGTTGACGTACCCGGTACGAACTGGACATCGTTTTCATCTTCTGTTGTCAGAGGTCTGTAGATTACTACATCCCATTTACCATTTTTCCATTCGCCTGTACCATTTACATCCTGATTTTGCTGTGATGTCAAGGTTCCAAATCCTACAGCATTCAGGTCTTCCACTGCTCGTCCCCTGGGAAGCGAAAGCAATGAACCAGCAGCAATTCCACCGGCCATAAGGTCAGCACTATCGTGTACTTCTTTGTTAAATAAACAAGGATTTGGATCCGAATCAAAATCATGCCACATGTTAGGATACTGATCTTCCATATGTATATATCCACCGTCTGCATTTAAATCATGTTCCCAGTCAGCCTTCCAGTGCCATATATTTACTGGCTTACCTCTGTCACCCATCCTTGGACTAAATGGCTTTTCCGGCGATATTTCCTTAACTTCCTCTAAAGGAAACATCAATCCTACGGCATCTCTGAATTGCGCATGTTCGATCGTCCATTCATTCTTGCTTTCATCATTCCAACTAATACGAAAGAAAATTGTTTCTCCGTTATGGAAGCTCCTGACCTCTACCTCTTTCACAGAACCACCTCCGTTAGGAAATGCCTTGTCCTGCATCTGCAATTCTAATTTATATGGTTCTGCATGACGCCCCAAGTTCGTGTGAGCATCATCTAAATTTACCTTCCCATCTATGTACTTGACAGTTAACCCTTCTTCAGTGGGTATATTTTCTTCCATTGAGATTTCAGCCTCAAGGCCCTGTGAAAATGCGATACCACTACATAGGAAAAACAACGCAACAAGAGCGCTTCCAAAGAAAACTGACCTTCGCAATAGGCATTTCATCATTTCTATTACCTCCACTTTTTGTTAAATTGGATTTATATTCTTATAGAGAGAAATTTGTAATATATTTTTCATTAAAAGATAGGGTGATTACCTTATTGAACTAATTGTCGTACGTATTTTTGGAAAGCAGATTATAAATCTATAAAATGAAAAACTCAACATCAAAATCACAAAACTCAAAAAACTTTTGTTGCTTTCCAGTGAAATTACATAAATTATAACGAAATGCACGGCCAGTTAGTTCCGGCCACAGAACTTCTTAATACTGACAATCAAAAGTCATGATGGGAAAGTTAAGAATAGTACAGCAATTTGCGTGCTGTAATGCTTTATGACATGTTTCCCTTTCCATGTTACCGCCCAAATATCGCAATAAATGTGCCACTAAAAATTTCTCTTTACTATCAACACATTAACGTCCATTGATATAAAGGCATATGATAATGAGTAAGGCATATGTAACTTTGTGTTACATACCGAGTTTCATTATAATGTGACATAATGTCATATCACCTATGAACAGAAAAAAATATTTGACATTGTGTCATTTTATTTAATACATGGCAGCTGCCGTAACCATCTATACATCACAGACTTACCCCTGTATACACAAAAGTACCAATCGGACACGGTTATTGGTTTTGCTTAGAGGGCAGAAAACATATCAGCCGTTTATATTAACATCTTCTTCCTGTCTCTTTCCTTCATCCTGCTTTTCTTCCTCTTCCAGGGAATTCATCTTTCTGTATATAGTTCTTGGTGTAATACCAAGCAAATTTGCAGTAATTTCCTTATCTCCCTTTGACCTTCTCAAAGTCTCAAGAATTATCTTCTTCTCAATCTCGCGAAGTGGCGTACCAAATGGTATAGTTAACTTTCTCTCCTCAACCTTTTCCTTGGAGATGTTCTCCGGAAGGTCCTTTTGTGTAATTATCCTGTCCTGTGTTAGCACCACTGCCCTTTCTATTACATTTTTTAATTCACGCACATTTCCCGGCCATTGATAGTCAGTCAAAATCTCTAAAACATCTTCAGAAATCCCGTCTATTACCTTGTTATTCATCTCCTGGTAAATTTTAAGAAAATGGCTTATCAACAAAGGAATGTCTTCCCTTCTCTCCCTTAAAGGGGGTATATTCATGGTAATCACGTTTAAGCGGTAATATAAATCCTCTCTGAATCTTTTCTGTTTAATAGCGTTTTCTAGATTAACATTAGTTGCCGAAATTATACGTACGTTGCTTCTTAATACTTTAGTACCTCCCAATCGCTCAAACTCACCTTCCTGTAAGACACGAAGCAACTTGACCTGTATAGAGGGAGTTATTTCACCTATTTCATCCAGAAATAACGTCCCCTCATTGGCCAACTCGAAACGTCCTTCTTTCTGGCTAACGGCACCAGTAAATGCTCCCTTTTCATAACCGAAAAGCTCGGACTCAAGTAGAGTATCCGGCAAAGCAGCACAACTCACTTTTATAAAAGGCTTATCGCTTCTTGCACCTATGCTATGAATAAGGGAGGCAATAGACTCTTTTCCCGTGCCATTTTCCCCCTGAATCAAAACAGACGCCTGGCTGGGTGCAACCTGCTCAGCTAATTTTATAACATCACTCATGATGTCACTTTGACCGATAATGTCAGCATTTTTATCGTGTCCAGAATGTGCCAGCTGCTCATGTAAATACCTGTTTTCTACAACAAGAGCCTGTTTTTCCATGGCCTTTTTAATCATATTGGCAATTACTATTTTCTTGAAAGGCTTTGTGATGAAATCGTAAGCACCATCTTTCATGGCACCCACAGCTTTCTCTATTGTTCCGTGTGCAGTAATCAGTATTACCTCTACCTCAGGCTTGACCAGTTTTGAGGCTTTAAGCAGCTGTAATCCATCCATTTTTGGCATTTTCAGATCAGAAAGCATTACATTGACTTTCCTTTCCCGCAAAATGACTAACGCCTTTTCACCCTCATCTGCCAAAAGGACTTCGTAGCCTTCTTTAGAAAGCATTCTTGATAATGCAAGTCTTATACTTTCCTGATCATCAACAATTAAGACTGTCTGTTTTGCTATGTTATTCAACTATTTCCTTTCCACAACTTTCAACTGGAAAACTAACAATCATAGTTGTACCTTTTGCAATCGCGCTCTTACAAATAATATCACCTCCATGCCCCTCGACGGTCTTCATCGTCAGGGCAAGGCCTAAACCCGTGCCTTTAGCCTTCATACTATAAAACGGATCAAATACTCTTCGAATATCGCTCCTGTTGATGCCCGAACCGGTATCAGTTATATTTACCTCAACATTTCCATCCTTAAGCCTTGTTGAAATACTTAATTTACCACCGTCAGGCATTGATTCAAATGAGTTCTTCAGTATATTAAGAAATGCCTGCTTTATCTGGTTAGTGTCGAGTAATATTTGTGGTAAATTAGGCGCATAATTCTCCTTCAACGTGATACCTCTCTGTGACATTTCCTTACTGAAGAATTTCGTAAGCTCTATCAATACGTTATTAATGTACGCAGGTCTTGTTTCTAATTTGGGAAACCTCGCGAAACGTAGATATTCATCACTCATCTCAGTTAAACTATCTACTTCATTCAGAATAGACTGTATCAAATTTTCAGCCTCTCCATTTTTCCCACCATTGTAGTTACTGATTTCATCACACAACAACTCTGTATTTAAACTTATAGAACTCAAAGGATTTCTGATTTCATGAGCGACCTTTGCTGACATTTCACCCATAGTCGCCAAACGTTCACTGTGCAGAAGCTGATGCTCCAGTCTTTTCCTTTCTGTGATGTCATGGCTTGTCAGAACAGTACCCCAGTATTTACCATTGTGGTCAGATACCGCAGAATACGTAATGTATAAAAAACCACCTTCAATTCTAATTTCCTGATGCTGTGAAGTCTCAATCCCCTTTCTAAATTTCTGCGTGATTTTTGATGCGACTCCTCCTATAAACGGAATCTGACCGTCTCTCACTGATTTGTTAATTATGTTTTCCCTCTTTACCTTCCATGCATTTTCAATTTCCTTATTGCACATTGTTACTTTATCATCAGTGTCTATAAAGATAACTCCCTCGGCCATGTTTTCTATTGTTGATCTTATCTCAAACAACACATCATCTCTGCTCTTTCTCAATCTATCCATAATAGATGTCACAAAATAAACTGAAATAAAGATCGTGCTTGCAAGGGCGAAAAATATACCCAGTATATACACTTCAGAGTGCCAGAGCTCATCGCCAAATCCATAGTCAGAAAAGATTTTTAATGGCTGGTGCGGTATTATTGCATAATACTCCAGCAACAGCATTAGAGCAAAGAGGCATACAGCAAACGATGCCTGTAGATAACTATACGTTTTCTCTAATAATATCCCGCCTATGATGGCATGGAATATGAAGTAAAAAATAAATGGGTTTTCAATACCGCCTGCAAAGTATATTAAGCATGTCAGGAACAAGAGATCAAACATGATTTGTATACCCGCATGCATCTGTACAGATGTAAATGTTTTTGCGCGGAGAGCTTTTAAATAGAAAGCAAATCCCGTATTAGACAACCCTAAGATTACTCCAATTATGTATAGAGGAGTAACCCATGTTACGACATTAAAAACACTACTGGCAACATAGGTTGTAACAAACAACCCAAAGATCGCAATCCAGCGTAACAGAATTAGCCAATATACACGCTCAACTAATTCCACTTTCATCATACCTTCTTTGAACATTTACGTCAGCTCCCGTTTCAGTTTGTTATTATCGTCGATGCAAGCGCATCTTTAACATAACTTGTCACGCAAAACGATATTTATAGTTCTGTTTAATGCCAACAACAATTTACAACAACTTATCGGCAACAATGATAAAGTAATTATATTAGAAATATCATATTATTTGCAACAATAATGTCCAGAAAACATCTTTTGTACAGCAGACTATTGACAACAATATAACCGTTTGTATAATTTATTTGCACTATTCCTAAATCAATATTAATTTGGATCGAAGTAGTGTCAAAATCACTGTAAACAACTATTTGTAAACCGGGGTAATGGCAAAGTGCGAGTAGAATTTGAATTGCCGGATATCGGAGCAAAAGCAGGCGATAAAATAGTCGTGGCTTTCTGGCATGTTGAAGAAGATGAAGAATTCGTTGAGGGAAACGACCTTATGGAAGTTTCTACAGACAATGCAACATTCAATATTTCAGCACCCAGTACCGGAAAACTGATTGAAATATTAGTCCAAGAAGGTGACGATGTAGAACCGGGTGATGCTATTGCTATAATAGATACAGAAGACAGTTAAAATAACCAATATTTATGTAAAGCATTATGGCATTCTCAGATATTCTGGCCCAGGATCATATTACCGACCACTTCAGAAAAACAATAACCTCTAATCATCTATCCCACGCATATATCTTTACCGGACAAGATGGAATTGGAAAGACACTTCTTGCAAAAGAGTTCTCAAAGGCCATTTTTTGCAGCGAAAAAAAAGACGATTCCTGTAATTCATGCAGCAACTGCGTTCGAATAGAAAACAGTAATCATCCTGATATTCACTGGATAGCAATAGAGGAAAAAGCCAAATTTCTGAAGATTGATAATATCAGAGATTTACAGCACTCAGTAAAACTAAGTCCTGTTGAATCTGCCTACAAGATATTCATCATTAAGGATGCAGACAGGATGAATGAGGAGGCCTCAAATTGCCTACTCAAAACACTTGAAGAACCCCCTGCAAGCACTATAATCATCCTCATAGCCAACTCGCTTACGCCAGTTAAGGAGACAATCAAGTCAAGATGCCAGATAATCAGATTTCATCCTATACCGGCACACATAATCGAAGACCAGCTGATAAAAAGGTTTGATGCTGATACAAGCAAGGTTGGATGGATATCGAGGTTTTCCAGCGGAAGCCTCGGAAATGCATTTGAACTGTTGGAAGACGATTTTTACGAAAAGAACAGCGATATTGTTAACCGCATTGGCGTATCAGGTATAGATAATCTTCTCCTCGCAGAAGAAGTCATTGATAACTATTTGAGCTCGAGTGAAACCTTAGAAGAGAAAAGGCAGGCTCTCAAGCGTGTCTTAAACTGCATACTGCAATTCTACCGCGATCTTCTGGTAGTTAAAATCAGGAATGTATACGGTACCGGCAAAAAAGTATCTCCCCTTTTCAATGAAGATCACGAGAATACACTACAAAGGTGTGCCGGTTATTTAAACCAAAAACATATTACTGATATAATTAATGATATCCTGGAATCCATTAAATACATTGATTACAATCTGAATATTAATTTACTGGTCGAAAATATATTCACGAAGATTGCAATGTTGAATTCGTCGGAAAGAGAGTAAAATTTCTTCATTGGTATATCTTATATCAATAAAATGGGGGCTGGGCTCCACAAGCCTATCCACAGCCCAACACCTTGAAGAGTTTCTGGGCAGCATCAATTCTCGTTGAGCTGATCTTCGGATCGGCCTGGATCTTGCTCAGTAGCTCATCCAATTTCTTGCACTCTTCAGCGGTTGGTGTTCTATTCTCCTTCGCTAGCTTGTCAACGATGTCGTAAAAGTCTTTCATGTGCTGCGGGTCTGTCGGGAGCGTGGCGGATGATGTAGTCGGGGGTGTGGTTGCGGGCGTCGGAGGCGTAGCTGGGGCGGCTCCAGGTGTGGCTGGGCCTTTTCCCCAGAACACTGCAGCGAGCCCTATCACAAGCAACGCAAGAAGAACTCCAATTAAAATCAATTCAAGGAGTGTGTACCCTTGCTGCTGTCGGTACTGATCGCCAGAAGTCAATCGCATAGCTCCCCTCTTGTAGCTTGGTCGATGATAGATGACAGGAAATTGTTTTTTTAAGACTTTGGGAATGTATTAAAATTGTTAACAAAAATCAAGTGTTATTTGGAGATTATATCCTGAATTGCCATGTTGAATTCGTCATGCACAAAAACATATAATCCAGCCACTGATTGACACAGATCAAACACGGATTCTTAAAGAACTAAGTTTTTTCCTTCAACATTCAAAATTTCTTGTTCAGTATTCATTATTCACTTTTATCTGTGCGTATCCGTGGCTAATGAAAATGGAAATTCAGAACATACCTATCATTTCTGCGCCTCAACTTCTTCAATAACCTCAGCACAACGGTTACATAGTGTCGGATATTTCTCTATCTTTCCTACCTCTTTACGGTAGTTCCAACATCTGTCACATTTCTTACTATCTGAAACTTTTACCCCGATAAATAAATTTTCAAATATCTCTCCTTTATTCGATGAATCCAGTGGCTCTTCACTTACATTTACGTCTGAGACTATAAATATCATCGGGAAATCACTTTCGTATTCCTTTAGAAGATTAAGCATCTCAGGATCGTCAGTGTAAAGGTCTACAGACGCCTCAAGGGAGTTTCCGATTTGTTTAAACGCCCTCATTCCTTCCAGCTCTCTTGCCACATCCGTCCTGATCTTGATAATCTTCTCCCACTTATCGTTAAGCTCTTTATCAATATACTTTTCATTATTAACCGGCCAATCAGCCAGGTGCACAGATGTGATATTGTCATCATCATGCGTCATCTCCAACCACACCTCTTCTGAGGTATAGGCCAGAATTGGGGCAAGGAGCCTTACCAACACAGAATTTATACTATGAAGAACAGTCTGTGTAGACCTTCTTTCAATAGTGTTCTTCGAAAAGGTATATAGTCTGTCCTTCTGAATATCCAGATAGAAAGAACTCATCTCAACCGCACAGAAATTGTGAATAATATGATAGACACGGTGAAATTGATATGATTCAAATGCAGATGTTATTGTAGTTATGAGCTCCTCTGTTTTGTGAAGTGCCCACCTGTCAATCTCCAACAGTTGAGAGTACTCTACAGAATTTTGCTTTGGATCGAAGTCAAATAGATTACCAAGAATATATCTGAATGTATTCCTGATGCGCCTGTATGAATCTGACAGCTTTGAAATGATTTCGTGAGAAGTGTTCATCTCGTTCCTGTATTCCATGGAAGACGTCCACAGCCTTACGATATCCCCTCCCATGTCCTTCAGGGCGTCTCCAACTGATACAAAATTGCCAAGCGATTTAGACATCTTTTTGCCATGTTCGTCTACTACAAAACCGTGCGTTATTACAGCTTTGAAAGGCGCACATCCCCATGCCGCAACTGAAGGAAGCAGAGAGAGCTGAAACCAGCCTCGATGCTGGTCGCTTCCTTCAAGATATATATCCGCAGGGAATGATAATTCATCCCGTTTCTTCACTACAGAATTGTGGCTGGATCCTGATTCGAACCATACGTCAAAGATGTCGTTCTCCTTTTCGAAGTCAGAAGAGCTGCACTTCGGACATTTTGTGCCGTCCGGCAGGAACTCCTTTGTATCTTTATAAAACCAGCTGTCTGCACCATGCTGCAGGAACATATCTCGCACATGGTTCACAACTTTCACATCCAGGAGTGATTCCTTACAACTGTTACAATAGAAAGCAGGTATAGGCACACCCCATGAGCGTTGTCTGGAGATACACCAATCAGGGCGATCCTTTATCATATTTGATAATCTTACTTCTCCCCATTGCGGTATCCACTCTGTTTTCTCTATCTCAGCTAATGCATTTTTTCTGAGATCCTGATGATCCATGTTTACAAACCACTGTTCAGTTGCCCGAAAGATCACCGGTTTTCTACAACGCCAGCAATGAGGATAAGAGTGGCCTATTTTCTCCATACGCAATAAAAGGCCCAACTCATCGAGTTTGTCTGTTATTGATTTATTTGCGTCATATATATTCTGCCCGGCAAAATCCCCTGCCTCTTCTGTAAATACCCCGATTGCATCAACCGGACTCACAATCGGCATGTCATACCTTAAACCAGTCTGGTAATCGTCCTGTCCATGGCCGGGGGCAGTATGCACACACCCTGTTCCGTCCGTAAGAGTAACGTAATTTGCCAGGACTACAGATCCTTCCCGCTTCATAATAGTATGCTGATATTTCAATCCTTCCAGGGAACTGCCCTTGGCCGTACCCAGACGTTCGTAATTCTCAATTTCAAGCCGGCTCATGACAGAATCCACTAAATCTTCTGCCAGTATTGAAACCTGCTTCTTTTGTGTTTTTGGATTTATATATCTAACTGCTGTATATTGATATTCGGGATGCAATGCGATTCCAAGATTTGCCGGTAATGTCCATGGAGTAGTTGTCCATATCAGCATATAAACATCTTCATCCTGGAGTCCGTCAAACTTATCTTTTGGATTATCTATCAGCTTGAAATTGACGTAAATTGAAGGGCTGGTGTGATCATGGTATTCCAACTCTGCCTCAGCAAGAGCAGTCTCACATTGCATACACCAATGTATGGGTTTCAGGCTTCTGTAGACATACCCTTTTTCAACAAGCTTCCCGAATACCTCAATAATACCGGCTTCATATTGAGGTGTGAATGTTAGATATGCAGAGTCCCAATCACCCGATACTCCCAGTGCTTTAAACTGCTTCATCTGTACCTTTACGAATTTTTCAGCATATTTCTTACACTTCTTGCGAATCTCAAGCTTTTCCATCTCCTTTGCCTTTGAACCCAGTTCCTGCATTACCCTGTGTTCAATAGGCAGGCCATGGCAGTCCCAGCCCGGTATATACGGTGCATCATACCCCCTCATGGTATAAAACCGAATTATCATATCTTTAAGTATTTTGTTTAATCCGGTACCTATATGGAGGTCTCCTGTAGGGTATGGAGGCCCATCATGGAGAATGAATTTCTTCCCACCCGCCCTAGCCTTACGTATTTGAGCGTACAGGCCATCTTTTTCCCACTTTTTAAGAAATTCAGGTTCCCTCTGAACGAGGTTTCCCTTCATGGAAAATTTTGTCTTTGGCAAATTGATAGTATCTTTATAACTCATTTTTCTAAACCAGCCTGTATAGATCTTCTTCTGTAATGTTTCTTATATACAGTTCTTTGTCTCTTGACGTTACTCCGGATATTATTTGAATATCTGAACTCTTAATGCCCAACCATTTTGCAAATAATTTGACTACGGCCTTGTTTGCCTTCCCCTTTTCAGGTGCTACAGTAACAGCAATCTTTATCTGGTCGGCATATTCTCCTACCAACCGGTCTTTGCTGGAATTTGGCTGCACCTTAACAGATACAACTATCCCATCTTCCATTTCTCTTGTCTTAATCATCTATTCCGACAGATCATTTAGTTGTCAATGGCCAGACAATGTCTTTATTTTGTATCCCTTTAAATACTGCCGATCCAACACGAACTAAATTTGCACCCTCTTCTATTGCAACCTCAAAATCCTGAGTCATTCCCATGGACAGAATATTCATCTCGACATTCTGAATGTTCTCGTCTCTGATTCTCTCACTTAATTCCCTCATCCCCCTAAACATAGGCCTGCATGTTTCAGGATCATCAACAATGGGCATCATCGTCATTAAACCCTCTACTTTAATTCTTTCAAGGTTATTTATTTCGCACAAAAAAGGAATAACTTCTTCGGGCGAAAGGCCGTACTTGCTTTCCTCACCGCTTACATTAACCTCTACTAATATCCTCATACTCTTACCCAGCTTTTCAGATTCCTTATTTAGCTCCTTTGCGAGAGTTACACTCTCCACAGAATGTATCAAATCGAAGAGACGGACGGCCTTCTTGACCTTATTTCTCTGAAGGTGGCCAAACATATGCCACCTTAAATCCAGATCATTCAGCTCTTCTCTTTTGCTCTCAGTGGCCTGTAATCGATTCTCACCTATACATGTAATACCCAATTCAGATAATATTCTTATAATGCCTGCCTCTACGTATTTTGTTGAAATTACTAATTCTACCGATTCCTGTTTGTATATGGAACGTGAACAAGCCGAATTTATGTGGTCTTGTAAATCCGACAAATTATTTTCTATTATCTTCTTAACGGTTTTCAATTCACTATTCAAATCAATCACAATAAATTCCTAATCTAATATTCTATTGAAAAAGTATCAAACTCGTCAGTCACATCTCCCCAATTTACTTCAACACTCTTAACCATTGCCCCCGGTGGCCCTTTCCGGCACCACTTTAAAATCTGTTCAACGTTATTCCTCTCACCTTCAAAGATTGCTTCAACGTTTCCATCCCAACAATTTTTTACCCAGCCGCTTAAACCTAACGAGCATGCCTCTTCTCTTGTACTGGCCCTGAAGAAGACCCCCTGAACTCGTCCCTCGATAACGACATGCAATCTTGCTTTTTCCATCCTTATTAAGAATGCAGAAGTGTAAAGAGATCCCCGGACAAACAGCGCCCCCTGCCCGCTCGGCAGGCGGGGAGGACCTTACACCCTAACTGTACAATATTATGATATTCCTGTTAAAGGAGTGATTATGGAGATATGATAAATAAAACTCTTTTACGGAGTATTTCTTTTACTTTATGTCATCCGGGCAAAACCCTTAAACATTTCTAAAGAAAAATAGTGATTCGAGGCTTATTCTGCATAAATATGGTCACTATCTGAAGCAGTAGGAAGTTTATGCATACCCATAAATGTAAACAAAACTATGGGGAAAGCGATCAATAGTACTATTGAGAGTAAAATAGGAGCAAAGGTCTTCTTTATCTTAGTCTTGGGTAAAATCATTGGTAAATGTAAATAAGCAAGATAAACAAGCCAGCTGATCAGTGACCATGTCTCTTTTGGATCCCATCCCCAGTACGTACCCCATGCCCCCTTCGCCCAGATCGAACCCGTAATCAGACCAACAGTTAGAAATGGGAATCCTATGGTGACGGAAATATAGGCCAATTTATCAAAGGTTACGTCCTTTTTTAATTGACTGTCAGAACCGGACATAACTATTTCCTGGGCTCTTCCACGATATATTGCTCTATATATTAAATAAACTATAGCAGCAGTGAATGATATACTCAGGGCAGAATAAGATACGAAATAGTTTATTACGTGCACAACCAGCCAGTTACTCTGAAGCGCCGGAGGTAATTCTTTTATAGTACTGTCAGTATTCATTGCAGAGTGTATCATCCAGAGAGCCAAAAGAGATTGCAGTGCACCAACAATGCCCAGACGAGATTCATGTACACGAGCAATAAATATCGTAACAAGTTCCATAATCAGATACACACCGGCAATAGTAAAGGCAAAGAAGACAAAAGATTCGTATTTGTCAGACATCGGAGCATGATTTGCCTCAAACCATCTTGTAATTACCAGTATAGTATTCAATACAAAGGCACTTGAAAATACACCGAATGCAATCCAACGTAAGGTTTTCGCCCTCCATACTTCTCTGACAATGTAAGCTACAATAGCGGCAATATAGACATAAAAAGTAATATTCAGCGTGAAATCCATGACTAACACACCTCTCTTTTGTATTTTGTTAAATGAAAACTATTTATCATAAATTTATAATTTAAATTTGAAATTCTATCCGTATAGTATGTATTACTCAATATGCTCAGCTGCAATCTCATCATCTGAATAATAATCTTCCACCTTTTGCCCTTTCTTCAATTTTCGTCTTAAGAACGGCTTTGCATAAAAGATAAAGACAACACCTATACACAAAAGAATAAATCCGGAATATACCACTATCAGACCGGGATTTCTGGTTACCTGAAGCCCGGTGTACCTCTCACCTTCAGGGTCGTAGCTTGACTGGTAAAACACATACCCTTTATACTTCAAAGGGTCATTAACTTCAATAATTTTTGTCATCACAGTTTTTCCGCCTTCCACAACCCTCAGTATACTTTTATAATCTTTGATTGCCATACCGGCCTGTTCGTATAAAAGCGCAAAGTTCTTATCAGGATACCATTTCGGGGGATTATTTGCGAGCATCCAATCAGACACTGTACCTCTGGGGCCTTCTATTTCAACAAATATTGCAGGAGTACCTATATGTTCACCGGGCCCATGATTATGACCCTCATGACCACCAGTCCTCTCAACAACCTCTTTTTTTATGCTATGCGAAGGGAAATATTTAAGTATTCTCATTTGCAGCCCTGTCTCTTCAATATCATATCTCTTCTCAACTTCCCAATCTGTAATACTGACCAGCTGACCATTACTTAAATATGAAAGTGTCTGTTTTCCATCTTTATTCTGGACTATTCTTAAACTATTAGCAGTCTGAGAAAAATTGTCCGGAACATAGCACGTCAGCTTAACATCCTTGTATTTTGCCTGGTGGGCTTTATCCCAATAATCAGGGTACTTTGAGAATGTCCAGCGGGTTTCTTTACCCTGTGGGCCGTTAACCTCAACTCTTATAGCCGGATTGTCTGAAGATTGCTCTTTTAATGGTACATCTCTTTTAGCGTAATCAAGCGCCAATTGCTTAATCTCAACCACGTATCCAGTACCGTCAATAGAGATGCTTTTACCCACTTCAACCGGCACACTTCTGGAAATATTCTTTCCTTCTATAATAATATCCAGCGTTGGTTTTGCGATCACCCCTGCAGCTTTAGCAAGCTTCTCATAAGCCGCATCATTATCAGCCCACAGATACTCAATCTTTAAATCACGTTTAGGATCATTGTACCAGTTACGGTCTTTTGCAAGAAGCCAACCTTCAGCGGTAACATGGTTAGATTCCAGCATTTGAACATATATACCAGGATTATTTGGCTCATTAGACGTATTGATTGGTTCCGCTCGGAATTCTGCATCCGGATAATAATCTTTAACAGTAACCGCATAGTTGGAGCCCGGAATTTTAATCTTGTTACCTACTTTTGGAGGAATAAATTTTTCCAGTTCTTTATTCTTTACAAAAGTAAGTAACTTGTAGTTCGGCGGATGTCTTTCTATCATAAAGTCGTCACAATATACCTTGAAACCTAACGGGATCTTCTTGTAATCAGCACGATTCAGGTAATAATCTACCGACTTTCCCTCATAAACATTCACACCACCCTTTTCTCCCAGCATCATATCGATAACACAACCAATCAGTATCATGATTATGCTGATATGTGTAACCAGGAAGCCGATCTGGAGGACTGTATTACGCCACCTCTTTACTGTACAGCAACCCAGATTTACACACAACAATACCAGAAGAAAAGAAAACCAGTAGGAATGAAATATATCTGTGAGTTGAATTGCTGAAAGAAACGATGCAAAGCCTTCACCGTACCTGTTCACATAATCTTCAGGAGGCCGCATCTGAAGAATTAACGTGCCCAAGATACATGCAACCGCCAGAATGATTATAATGATTACGGCAAGCTTAACAGAACATAAAAACTGCCAAGCCTTACTATCATTTTTTGCCTTTTTGTCTTGTGAATTTGCTGCCTTTGTCATACTGCCTTACTGTAATATCTTCTTTTTTATTCAAGCACATCTTCCACTACTTATAGCAGCAAGGCTTTTAAGTTTTGTAAGAAGTGTTTTAAACTCAAATTAATTAGTTAAAAATGCTATGCTATTCACTACCTGTCTTAGCTGCAGGAGGCAAGATGAGAAATTCAACTCTTCTATTCTTCCCCTTACCCTTTTTGTTAGCATTGGAGGCAATTGGCCTGTTTGGGCCGTAGCCTGCTATATGTATCCTTTTCTCATCTATTTTTTCTTTACTAACAAGATATTGCAAAACACTCAACGCTCTTCCTGCCGATAGATGATGATTCGAATCCCACAAATATTTTGATTTAACTATGGGATCAGTATCTGTATGGCCATCAATCCTTACCAAAGCATCAGGTCTTTCATTTAGGTGCGCGGCAATCTTTTTTAGAGCAGCCTCGCCTTTCGACTTTAATTTGGCCAGACCTGAACTAAATAAAATTGTCTCTGGAAGTTGAATCACGGGACCTTCTATTGTATCCCTGACTACAGCACCACCACCAATAGATTTTGCAAGGTTCTCTAAATCAGCACGAAGCCTTCTCTTTACTTCCTCATCAGATTGTGCACGTTCTTCATATGCCCTGTTTATTTTATTAGCGGAACCAATTTCAGTCCTTAACTTATCAAGCTCAGACATTTGATCACGAATAGTAATTGCCTGACGATTATTAAGCTTCCTTAGTTCGCTCACTTCAGCACATCCCTGTACTAAAAAGACCGACAAAGCTAAAAACACGAGTCCAAAACGCCTGATAAATATATTCATGTTTTGCTTTCCCCCGCTATTTCTGAAAACCAGTAAGTAAAGATAAATATAATTTAAGTTCTGAATATAACACTTGATAAGACCCTTTGCAAGCAATTTTTGGCTATTCGCATGCCTTAATACGTCTTCTCCGGATCAAAGACCTTTTCATCAATAATTTCGATATTATCGGTTTTATTGTTGTACTTCCTGTAATAACACGACATATAGCCGGCATGACAGGCAGCAACATTTTGTTTAACCTTAATAACGAGTGACTTACCCTCACAATCAAAGAAAACCTCTTCAACTGACTGTGTATGACCCGAAGTCTCGCCCTTAAGCATTAATCTATTCTTTGAGCGTCGAAACACATGTACTTGGCCTGTTTCGATAGTCTTCTCCAGGGCGTCCTGATTCATAAAGCATAGTGTTAAAACCCTGTTATCTGTCACGTCAACAATAACGGCCGGTATAAGGCCTTTATCGTCAAATTTCACATTAGTTAATAGCTGCATCTTCCCTCCCGGTTAATATTTTCTCTTCTGATTTTGATTCATTTCCTTTTATCTCATTGTATAACCTGCTTGCAGATTGCCTGGGATCTTCAGATTGAAGTATGGCGGATATAACGGCGATACCATCAGCACCGCTTTCCAGAACGCTGCTCACGTTGTTTTCGCTAATACCACCTAACGCAACAGCAGGGATATTGATTTGTTCCTTGATCTTTCCTATTTCTTCTACTCCTAACGGCTCTATATAGTAATCTTTATACGCTGTATCAAATATTGGGCTGATAGTAACGTAATCTGCACCTGAGTTTTCTGCCGCTACTGCTTCCTGTAGATTATGCGCAGAAAAACCAATCAACTTATCACGTCCTATCATCTTTCGTACTGTTTCTATGTCCATAGACTGCCAGCCGAGATGCACACCGTCTGCTTCAACGGCAAGCGCTATATCAACTCTGTCATTAATTACCAGGTTCGTACCCTTCTCCCTTGTTATTTCGCGAATATCAGTTGCCAGATTATATAATTCAACACTGCTCAGGTCTTTTTCCCTCAACTGAACGGTTTCAACTCCCCCATCAATGGCCTGGCTTATAATGTCAACAAGTTTTGCTTCGCAGATGTTCCTGTTAGTTATCAAAATAAATTCTAATCCCTTGTTTAATCTTATCGCCATTCTTATACCTTGAATTCAATCTTTACGCCGAGTAGTTTCTTGAACCTTCGAAGTAGAGGTTTAGCAACTTCTGCGTTATACTCAGTCACCTGTTTGGGTGCCCTGCCAATAAAATTCTTTGGATTTAAGATATCAGCCAACTTGTCTTTAATCGCTGCAAAATCTTCATCTCTTTTGATTCTCTCCATAAAATCATTTTCCGCACCTTTTTCTTTGACAAGTGTAGTTGTCTCCATTGAATATTTACGTATTTTTTCATGTAGTTTCTGCCGGTTTCCACCTGCCTTAACGGCCTCCATCAATATACTTTCCGAGGCTAAAAAGGGTAATTCCTCGTTAACACGCCTCCCAACCACCTTTGGGTAAACAGTTAAGCCTCTGACAACACCAAGAACAATATCCAGCATTGCATCAGTCGCAATAAACATTTCCGGCAATACAAGCCGTCTATTTGCAGAATCATCAAGTGTTCTCTCAAACCACTGAGCCCCACTCGTAAGGTCTGTATTCACACTGTCACAAATTATGTACCTGGCTAAGGCGGTTACCCTTTCACATCGCATAGGGTTTCGTTTATACGGCATGGCGGAAGAACCTATCTGCTTTTTACCAAACGGTTCTTCAATTTCTTTCAAATTATGCAGAAGCCTGAGATCATTTGCAAACTTGTGTGCAGATTGAGCAATACCCGATAAAACATCTGAAATCTGACTGTCAATCTTTCTGGTATATACCTGGCCGGCGACAGGAAGAATTTTATCAAATCCCATTTTTTTTGACACCTGCTGATCAAGCTGCTTTACCTTTTTTTCATCTCTATTGAATAGAGCCATAAAGCTATTCTGTGTGCCAATAGTACCCTTAGCACCTCTGAACCTTAAATTATCTATCCTGTTTTCCAGATCTTCTATATCAAGAATAAAGTCCTGCATCCACAGACATGCCCTTTTTCCAACAGTCGTAAGCTGAGCCGGCTGATAATGTGTGTATCCCAGGGTAATCAAGTTTTTGTTTTTGCTGGCAAAGACGACCAGTGCATCGATGACATTAACAAGTTTTTTCAACAGGATATTCATGCCATTTTTCATGAGAATCAAATCCGCATTATCCTGTACAAATGCACTTGTTGCACCCAAATGAATTATCGAACTTGCGGAAGGACATTGATCACCAAAAGCATGAACATGTGCCATTACATCATGTTTCACCCTGATTTCATGTTTCCTTGCCGCATCAAAATTTATCTTGTCCCGGAATTTTTTCATTTCATCAATCTGCTTCCGTGAAATTGCTTTAATTCCAAGAGCTTTTTCTGTTTCTGCCAACGCAATCCAGAGTTCTCTCCATGTGCTATATTTCAATTGATCTGAGAAATTATAGCTCATCTCTTCACTGGCATATCTCTCTGCCAACGGACTCTGGTATTTAGCATATTTACTATTTATTTTCTTTCTCTTCTTCATCCCACGCCTAATCCTGACTTTGTAAACAACGCCTCAAATCTATAACCTTTACTCTCAATCCCCTCTCTTGCACCCTCTTCCCTATCAACTACATAAAGAATACTCGATACTTTAGCTCCTGCTTGCTCGACGGCCTCTGCCGCTAATAGTGCTTGGCTACCGGTGGTTGCAATGTCCTCAACAATAACAACACTGTCTTCAGTAATCAGGTCTCCTTCTATTGGACGATCAATACCATACCCTTTCTTACCTTTTCTTACAATAACGAAAGGGAGGCCTGTCTTGAGAGAGAGTGCAGTTGCAAGAGGTACACCACCCAATTCCATCCCGGCTATTCTCGAAACATCACTATTCAGCATCTTCCCCATGCCTTCTGCAATAGCATCCAACAGTTTTGGTCGGGTTTCAAATGCATATTTATCGAATATATATGTACTACTCCTGCCGGAGCTTAATGTAAACTCTCCCTCTTTATATGATGTCTCAATTATTTCCCTGCCCAATTGTTTTAAGTCCATAACGTACAAAATTTAATGTAAGCTGGAATAAAAAAAGCCATCTTCTTGCAAAGATGGCTTTTATAATATAAAATTTCTTACATTAATTCAACGTCTACTTCTTTTTTTATTTCTTTTCCTCTTCTTCCGGAGCATCGCTAACAATAGCATTTGTAGTCAGTAATAACCCAGCAATACTTGCTGCATTTTGAAGTGCCGATCTTGTAACCTTTGTCGGATCTATCACACCTGCCGTAACCAGATCTGTATACTTCTCGTTGGCTACATCAAAACCAGAGTTACCTTCTAATTCCTTTACCTTTTGAACAACTAAAATCCCGTTAAGGCCGGCATTATCCGCAATTTGCCTGAGCGGTACTTCCAGGGATTTTCGTATGATGTTTAATCCAACCTTTTCATCTTCATCAAGCTCTGCCTCTAGCTTTTTTAAGGCCTTTTCTGCCCTTATAAGTGCTACTCCTCCTCCCGGCAGGATCCCTTCTTCAACAGCAGCTTTAGTAGCATGCATCGCATCCTCTAATCGCGCCTTCTTCTCCTTCATCTCTGCCTCTGTTGCAGCACCAACATTTATCTTCGCGATTCCACCAGCAAATTTTGCCAGTCTTCCCTGTAATTTCTCTATATCATAATCTGAAGTTGAATTCTCAATCTCATTTCTTATCTGTTCGACACGGCCCTGAATTTCCTTTCTTGAGCCACTACCTTCTATTATCATTGTGGAGTCTTTGTCTATAACAACCTTTTTAGCTCCGCCCAGATCAGACAGCTTAAGAGTATCCAATCCCATCCCCAAATCTTCAAATATTGCATTAGCACCCGTTAACGAAGCAATGTCTTCAAGCACAGCCTTTCGCTTGTCTCCAAATTCAGGTGCTTTCACTACCACACACTTCAATGTTCCCCGCATCTTATTGACCACTAGAGTCGTAAGGGCGTCACCATCCATGTCGTCAGCAATTATCAATAACGGTTTTCCTGATTGAGACACCTTTTCCACTATAGGCAAAAGATCCTTTATAGCAGATATCTTTTTCTCATGTACAAGAATATACGGATCATCGTAAACAACCTCCAACTTCTCCGTATCTGTAATAAAATAAGGCGATAGATATCCCTTCTCAAATTGCATTCCTTCAACTAATTCTACCGATGTATCAAGTCCCTTACCTTCCTCAACAGCTATTACACCATCCCTGCCAGCTTGTTCCATGGCATCAGATATCTGTTTTCCAATCTCCGGATCATTATTTGCCGCAATAGTGCCTACCTGTTCTATTTCTTTCTTTCCTGAAACGCCGATACTCATACTAACAAGCTCATTTGTAACAGCATTAACCGCCCTCTCGATTCCACGTTTGATTCCCAGCGGATTCGACCCTGCCACAAGGCACTTTAATCCTTCTGTATATATAGCTTCAGACAATACAGTTGCAGTTGTAGTACCGTCACCTGCAACGTCACTTGTTTTAGACGCAACTTCTTTTACCAGCTGTGCGCCAATATTCTCATATGTATCTTCAAACTCCAGTTCATTCGCAACGGTTACACCATCTTTTGTTATTGTTGGAGAGCCAAAACTTTTTTCAATTATGACGTTCCTTCCTTTAGGCCCCATTGTTATCTTGACTGCCCCAGCCAATTTATTTATCCCGCTCTTTATGGCCATACCTGCATCATGACCACACAGTACCTTTTTACCAGCCATTCTGTTCTCCTAATTATTCAATTATAGCAAGAATATCATCCTCAGACATTAACAGGTATTCTTCACCATCAATATCAATCTCAGTTCCCGCATAAGATGTAAAGACTACTTTGTCCCCCTTTTTGACCTGAAACTTTGCTCTTTGACCGCTGTCCAGCAACTTACCATCACCCAATGCAATAATCTTTCCCTCTTTTGGCTTTTCTTTGGCTGCATCCGGCAACAGGATTCCTCCGGCAGTCTTTTCTTCCGCTTCAAATCTCTTTACCAAAATCTTTTCACCTAACGGTTTTGTCTTCATGGTTTATCATCCTTTCTATGAATTGATTAACTCAATAATTTAGAATTTATTTCCAATAATACTTTTCAAGTGAATGTTCTACAGCATATTTAATAATCTCTTTGTTTATGGGCTTAGAAATTAAAGTATAAGCATTTGCCTCAATTGCCTCAAACTTCAGAGACTTGGAGGTATCAGCTGATACAAAAATACACGGAATTTGTATCTTCTTTTCTTCTTTGATGAATTCAAATGTTTCGAAACCACTGAAATCCGGCATATGTACATCCAAAATCAGTAAATGTAATAATTCATGCTTCGCAATTTCAACAGCCTCTCTCCCACAACTCGCCAGGTATGTCGTATAGCCTTCAGGTTCAAATATTTCATTCAAGCCAAATCGACAATCATCGTCATCATCGGTTATTAAGATTTTGTAATTAACCTTATCACGTTTCAATAGTGTCATCATAATTACTTCTCCACAGGTAAAAATTAAGTCGTATTCAATTGCAAAACAAATGCCAACTTATTTTATAAGATAAGGTACAATTTAAATTTACGTAAGCAATATATAAGAAAAAACTTACGAGAAATACAGTAGGAACGGTACCTCTGCCACATTGGCACACAAATTCATGATCCACTTTTTTTGCTGCCATTATGGCATTTGCTATTTACCCGCATACATTTCTCCACGCAGGTGAAGCAATGCAAAGTTAAACTCTCCCGCCAGTGTTATAGCGGCTGCAGCTGCAGCAAATTCCCTTGATGTACCTATGCCCATAAACTTAAGGACTTCTCTTGCTGTCGGGCAGATCGGCCCTTCTCTATTTGAAGCGGCACCAACTTCAAGATTAGGCAATTCAACCCCGAATATTACATCTTCTCCCTTGATCTCAACGTATACGTTTTCGGTGCATGAAACGTTGTATGGACGCGGGTTCACTTTAGTCCCCCGGTAAAGTGCGGGAATTATTTCACCACCCATTCCTGAATAAACAAACCCTCCCTGTTCCTGCATAACCCCCTGCCGGTCAATCTCCATATATGACAGCAATTTTTCTATACCGGTTTTGCTCATTTTCTCGTAAGCGGGTATAGGAACCTTCACTTGAGCAGAAACATAACGTCCTCGTCGGTTGCGAGGTGACTGCTTCAGGTCTCCATCAAATCCCATGGCAATGAGGCTCTGTGTGTATGCAACGCCTATCTCGTTAAATTCTGCATCCAAACGTCCCCTGGCAAATCCTACAGCAGAGGACGTATCACCATGTCCACGTGCATTTTCAAACCTGGTATAAAAACAGATGTAAACATAAAACTGCCCGTGATGCTGTCTTCTTACAAACTCTACCTCATATATTTCTCCGTTGAATTCTGCAAGATATTTTTCCTTCATCTCTTTTCTCAAGGCAGGTAAAATCTCTTTTGCTACAGCAACCGCTTTTTCACGTTCTTCTTCGCACTCAAATACATATCCTAAATTACGCGCAGCTCCTGCCCACTTCCCAACTCTTACCTCCGCACCACCCAATTTATTGATACGAAAACAGCCTACACTGATCCCAATAGACCCAAACCCTGGGCCATAGGCCAATAAATTTGTAAATGTTCTTTCGACATCGCCAAAGACCTTTATCTGGCCGGCATAGGAGTAGTATTCTTCTTTCCCACCGATATAATTGTTTACCAGAGGCCGAAATCTATCTGCTTCAGCTCCATGAGGTTCCAGGGCAGAACCGCAATGGGCACAGACAGTGTCCTTATCCCTTGCTTCCAGATGCCATACAGAGTTATCCTTTGGACAACGCCATTGCATCAGGTAAGGTTTGTCCGGCAGTTCTAAATAATTGAACTTAAGGCCGGTTAATTCCTCTATGCACCTCCTTCTGCTCAAGGCTGCAGTACGAAAATGCTCAGGAGCACTTGCTTCGTATTCTTCCAGTAAAACCGACTCTGCCTTCCAAGGCTGTATCTCACCGGTTTTAACCTTGCCTGAAATATCTTCAACAAGGTTTTCGTTATCACCCATTTAACATCCTCCTAGTATTTGTAAAAACCCTCGCCTGTCTTTCTTCCAAGATTGCCTTTATCAACCATCTCGCAGAGTGTTTTGCATGGTTTATATTTGGGGTCTTTATATCCTTCGTACAACACATCCAGAATGGCTTTACATACGTCAAGGCCAATTAAATCTGATAGTGCTAATGGTCCCATGGGGTGATTAAGTCCCAATGTTACGGCCTTATCAATGTCCTCTGCAGTGGAAGTACCGTCAGCATGTTTATCCATCGCTTCATTCAAGAATACAAGAAGAAGACGATTAACGATGAAGCCCGGTGCATCACCGGTAAACACAGGTGTTTTGTCCAATTCGAATGCAACCTCCTTCGCATATTCAACAGCTGCATCAGATGTGTGTTCTGACCTTATAATTTCAACCAGTTTCATCCTCGGTACCGGATTAAAGAAATGAAGGCCTACCAACCTGCCGGGGTCCTTAAGAGCCTGAGATAATTCGGTTAGAGAAAGTGATGAGGTGTTACTTGCAAATATTGTATCAACATTGCACTCATTGTCCAATTCCCTGAACACCTCTTTCTTAAGTTCCATATCTTCTGTCAGCGCCTCTATCATAAGATCTGCATGTTCAGATTCATACAGATTCGCAGTTATCTTAATCCTGCCGAGAATCTCCTGTTTCAACTCTTCCTTTAACGTTTTAGAAAGTGCTTTGTCGATCCTTGTCAGCGCTTTCCTGGCGATATCTTCGTGTCTGTCAATCATTATTACATGATACCCTGTTTGGGCACAAATCTGTGCAATACCACTACCCATTATTCCTGTACCAACTATTCCAACCGTTCTACTCTTGGCCACCTTTTTAGACTCTTTCGGCTCCGCCTCTATTAAGTCTCCTAGTTCATGATCAGAGAAAGATTTTCTTATTTCAAAGTTTCCATATTCATCCTCCAGCAAAAGATCACAATATGGAACTCTTGTATGCCCCGGAGACGGGATCTCAATCCTGGTGAATCCCCTGACTGTACTTTTACTTGATTCCAGTTCCTTAACATCCCCCTGGCAGAAGATACATTTTTTAACGTCATAATACCAATGCTTATGGCAACCTTCACACTCATATACCACGTTAACTCCTCCTTTCAAGAATATGTATAACGGCTGTTCCTCCAACACCGCCAATGTTGTGTGTGAGGCCAATCTCAGCTCCCTCAACCTGGCGCTTGCCGGCTTCACCCCGCAGCTGAGTAGCAACTTCGAACACCTGGGCAAGACCGGTAGCCCCAATAGGATGACCGTCAGCCTTTAAACCTCCGTCAGTATTTATAGGCATGTCTCCTTTGATAGCTGTCCTCTCTTCTCTAACCCAATCTTTACTCTCACCAGGTTTACATATCCCCAAGTCTTCCATGGCCACTAGCTCATTTATGGTAAAACAGTCATGGACCTCTACTACATCAAGGTCATTGGGAGTGACTCCCGCCAGTTCGTATGCCTCTCTACTGGCTACCTTTGCCGCCTCAAGAGATGTGTGTTCTTTTCGATGTGATAAAGAAATGTGATCGGTGGCAAGGGCTGATCCGGTTATCGTCACATCACGATTGCTCTTTTTATTCTTTGAGATTACGACAGCCGCCGCCCCATCAGACATGGGTGAACAGTCAAACAGATTCAAAGGTGAAGCTATTACGGCCGCATTCTTTATCATTTCACGGCTGACATCCTTATGACTGAAATGAGCTAACGGATTTAATCTGGAGTTGCAGTGATTCTTGAATGAAACCAATTCCAGATCCTCATGGGTTGTACCGTATTTCTGCATGTGTTGTTGGGCAACAAGGGCATAATGAGCGGGGAATATCAATCCCTGCATCTGGTCTGCCGTTCGATCACCTGCCATTCCAAGGTTCTGAGAACTCTCCTCAGTAGTCGCATTGCTCATCTTTTCAACACCAACAATCAGAATATTTTCAAATCGTGACAAAGCAATTACGGCCTGAAAGAGTGCACTGCTTCCTGATGCGCATGCAGTCTCAACTCGAATAATCGGCAGTCTTAACTCAGGCAGTAAACTTGACACAACAGAGTTCAGGTGTAATTGCTTCTCGGATGGTCCTCCCAGAAAATTGCTGACGTAAACAGCTCCAATCTCTTCAATTGCAATCGGACTATCGTTAATGGCATTATACATTGCCTGGTATATCAGTTCCGGCATAGTTTCTGTTAGAGTTCCAAACTTTGTTCTGCCAATTCCAGTAACGTACATCATGTTCCCCCTTCAACAATGTTTGATACAAGTTATTTTATATAATATTTATTCTATAACAAAACACTCTGAAAATCATCACTTAATATTAAATTATAAAATAGCACCAGAGCTATTTACACTTGCAATTACTTCTGTATCTGTTAATGTAATTTCTATATTCCTGCAAGGTCAGGTGTTTATTTTTCATAACAAGCAAGGTGATAGACCTTATGGATACTCTGCAAATCAAGATAATAAAAGCTGAATGGGATTTAAGAGCAAAAACTAAATTCCTGAAGGTTGAAGGAATCATAATGGTCGATGCTTTTGATGACGAAGTGATTGCCGAACAGGATGAGCAACATGCAACCAATGAAAATATATTAATCATTAATCTTATAGTAAATCCCGGCACCGGGCCCAAACAAAGACAACCATCACCTTTTCACTTTGTAAGAATGACAGATGGCGATGAACCATGGACTCATGTACAGGCAAAGGATAGCAGAGGGGCGCATGTTACATATCCTATCACCAAAATTTCCATCGCATGAGTAAGTAAAAGGCTTGAACGCCTTCAATATATTAGTGGTTTTATTTTATTACGTTTAGTGCTCTAGAACCAAAGTGTTAAACAGTGAACAATTTTAGAATTTTTTAACAAGGAGAATATTATGAGTGATTCTAGTGACGGAAATGAAATACTGGTGGTTGCATCTAAGCTGAAGAAACACATTCGTTCAACGGCTGGAATGAGTACGGCTGCTAACGTTGCCCCTGCATTGTCTAATATCATCCGCAGTCTGTGTGCACAGGCAATCGAGAATGCGAAGGCAGATAGGCGCAAGACCGTGATGGATAGAGACTTCAATTAATCAATAAAAAAAGGACAGGGCTTTCTTACAAGAAGAAATTCCTGTCCTCTTCAATGTGTGTATTTGTGTTTTCTACTGCTTAGAAATATCTTTTCAGTAGACCTTCAAGAGTCCTTGCATGGCGTCCTTCATCTCTTGAGGATTCATCGAATAAATCATGTGCTTCATCTACTCCAATTTCTTTAGCCTTTGTGGCTGCTGCCTTTTTACCCTTGTTAGCTCCCTGTTCACCCGCAAGCATTTTCTCAAGGTTTTCTTTCGTTGATTCGCTTATTAATCCGTTTAGTTCGGCAAAGCGAGCTGCATGCCATGCCTCATCCATAGCGATAGATTTCAATGCTTCTGCTATCTCCGGGAGCCCTTCCCTCTGTGCCTGTCGGCACATCGCAAGATAAAGACCAACCTCAGCGGTTTCACCCTGAAAGTTCGCTTTTACTGCATCTTCTACTTCAGTTCCCTTTGCAACACCAAGTACGTTCTCGTTTGTTAGTTCTGCCATTGTTTGCCTCCAAAATTATAATCACAATTTAATTTAAGGAACTCTCCGATTAACCATTAGTAAAGCAATTAAAGTTCTTCTGAATGTGAAGAAAGATAGCCTGCTACGCCATCCGCTGTCGGTGTCATACCGTCCTCACCTTTCTGCCATCCCGCAGGACAAACCTCACCATGCTTTTCATGAAACTGTAAGGCATCAACAATACGAAGCATTTCATCTACATTGCGACCGAGAGGAAGATTGTTGACTACCTGATGTTGAACAATACCGTCCTTATCGATCAAAAATGATGCACGCAGTGCAACGCCTGCATCTGCAAATTCAATCCCATAAGCTTGTGCAATTTCGTGCTTAACATCCGCTACCATAGGATACTGAATTGCTCCAATACCACCCTTCCCGACAGGCGTGTTTCGCCAAGCAAAATGGCTGAATTGTGAATCGATAGAGACACAGACAACTTCCACGTCTCGTTTCTTAAATTCTCCGATACGCTTATCGTGAGCAATTAACTCCGTCGGACACACAAATGTAAAATCCAACGGATAGAAGAAAAGCACTACATATTTTCCCTTCATATCAGACAGCTTAAAGCCTTCATTGATGGTACCATCCGCTAACACGGCAGCAGCCGTAAAATCAGGGGCTTCTTTAGTAACTAACACACTCATACCAGTTCTCCTTTCCACAAAATAAATCAATTTCTAATCAATAATCATTACAGATTAGAAAATATCACTTTTTACTGTGTAAGTCAATAGGAAATTTTATATTTTAATTTCATTTCTTTATAAAATAGGTTTCAGGGCTTTTCATCAGGATATATATATGTTTCAGTATCTCTTTCACCTTCAGGCCTGCAGTCCCAAGTTGTCCATTTTGTCCAATAAACACACTTTTTGCCGTCCTTAAGCCAGAACAGCGTTCCCTTTCGCACACGGTCACACTTTTGTTTACCAAAGGTTCTCGTGTGTGTTTCCCTTATCTCACCTTCAAGGTAGTAATCAACCTGATGCCACTCAAACGGTGATTTATCGGTAATCTCCCATAATTCTATATCTGCCATTGTAAGCTCTTTTGCTTCGTATTTGCTCTTTTCCACTGAAACTTCATATTTGTAGTTATCTTCTACTTTAATCCATTCCGCCTCCGGTGCGTCAGGTTTTACATTTTTCATACGCTCTTCTTTACCGGGAACCTTATCTTGGTAAAGATTAAAGACGTCGGTATGTTGAGCATGAACTGTTTTCCATTTAAAACCTTCAACACCTGCAAAGAAAATATATATCATAGAGAAAACAGTCAAAACTATTTTGACCTTCGCTATAACTTTCATTAACATCTCCTCTCATTTAATTAAGTATTTTGCTGTTTATGTAATACAAAGTGCCATATCATAGTAAAATAATGGTTTTTTTACAAAGTTTTTAATCCAATAGAACCATTACTCTACTTTAACGTTCCAATCTTTTTTTCTACTGTCGAAACTACTTCTCCTTCGTGAAGCAGATTATACAATATTTCTATATCAGTTTGCAACTTCAGACACGAATTCCACTAATTCGTGTCTAGACTCAGACAGTTTCCACTCCCAACATGGAAAAGACTTCGTCTATTGATGAACATATCACAGGATAATCTATCTCTTCCCTTTGAATTACCACAGTGTCTATTCCCATCTCCATTGCAGCCTGAATTTTCTCCGGAACGCCACCGGTCTTACCACTATCCTTTGTAACCACTACATCTATATGATATTGGCTAAAGATTGCCTTGTTAAGTTCCAGTGAAAAAGGCCCTTGAAGGGCTAGTATGTTTGATGATTTAATGCCCATCTTAACACATTGTTCAATAGGCACTGGCATAGGCAGCATCCTGACGTAAATGTTTTTCTCATCCTTTAGCTTCACAAACTTTTCAACAGAGGAGAAGCCGGTTGTTAATAATATATTTTCTCTGTCTGATTTACGGCACCACTCTACAGCCTCATTCACATTTTTAACATAATACATTGACTCAAGTTCATTTATAGCCGTCTCATCCGTACATGCTGGGCCCGAGACTGTGGAAGGCCTTTGAAACCTGATATACCTAATTCCACACTCTTCACTAACCTTTATTGCATTAAGTGATGCCTGAGCTGCATATGGGTGGGTCGCGTCAATCAGGGTTTTAATCTTTTTATCTCGCACTAATTCAGACAAGCCAGTTATGTCAAGCCTTCCCTGTAGGCACAGATGGCCTAAACCAATTTTCTCATAAATTTCGTGTCCATATTCTGTAGCTACGGTTGTAACTACGCCTTCTCCTCTGTCATTTAGCCTTTCAACTATTTCCCTACCTTCTTCAGTCCCGGACATTACTAATATCAAACTTTATAGCCCCTTTTTGTAATCATATAATTATCATAAACAAATGTTGTGGAATTCCCTACTATCAGTATCGTTGTCATATCAATCGGATGCTCCAACACTTCTCCAAGGGTAGTAATTACTAATGATCCCCCCTCACGCATGGCACTTTTGACTATGCCAACCGGGGTATCTGATGATTTCTTGCTTAATAATATCTCCACCGTCTTTTCAATCTGCCATTTCCTCTCAGAGCTTTTTGGATTATAAAGGACAACTACGAAATCTCCCTCTGCGGCAAGTCCAATCCTTTTCTCAATTACATCCCATGGTGTAAGAAGGTCACTCAGGCTTATGGTAACATGGTCATGCATTAAAGGTGCACCCA